>NZ_BQXQ01000023.1 GCF_030159055.1 Acidovorax sp. SUPP3334 | reverse complement strand
ACCATGGCGGCTGATGCCGAATTTGCGAACCTCTTGGCTTTGGCAGTGTGTGCATTGCAGTGTCATGTTCCGAAGCATCTCTCTTTTGCAGCAGGCACGCAAGACTTCTTTAGCAATCCCTCAAAAACGCCCTCCGCCGTAGTATCCATTGGTTGGAGTGCTATAAAAATAATAGCGTTCTGGTTGTGCTTCGCCGGCATCGCAATGGCAGTATCGCGATCCGCCAATGCGCGAGCGGCGGCGACCACCAGGCAGCCCCTTCGGGAGAAACCCACGCGCCCCGCATGCGGGGCGCGACCTTCGACACATCCCAATCGGAAATGTCGCCGTTGTTTGTTTCAATCCACACCCCGCCATGGGGTGACGGGCTGGCAGGCATCGAGCCCCCGTTCATCGCTTGGTTTCAACCCACGCGCCTGCCGGGGCGCGACCTGGCCCGCCCGGCCCCTCGGCCTCGGGCTTTTGGTTTCGGGCTTTTCGCTCTTCGCGGCGGCTCAGCGCCCGACGCCGTTGGCATGCCCGTCGAACCGGCGCACGCATTCCAGCGTCTGCGCCACCTCGTTGGGCCCCGCGTCCAGGTGCGTCACCCAGCGCAGGCGCGCGCTGCGGCCGTAAAGGCCGCTGGTCACGCGCACGCCGTGCTGGGCCAGCCAGGCGGTGAAGGCTGGCGCGACGTCCGCCTCCACGTCGGTGAACAGGATGTTGGTATGGGCCGAGGCCACCGTCAGGCGGCCCTGGAGCACGGGGTGGCTGCGGCCCGCTTCGGCCAGTCCCTCGGCCAGTTGGCGGGCCAGGGCATGGTCGTGCGCCAGGCGGCGCACGTGGTGCTGCAGCGCGTGCAGCCCGGCCGCGGCCAGGACGCCGGCCTGGCGCATGCCGCCGCCCAGGATCTTGCGCGTTCGCCGCGCCCGGCCGATGAAGTCGCGCGAGCCCAGCAGCAGCGAGCCCACGGGCGCGCCCAGGCCCTTGCTCAGGCACAGCGAAACCGAGTCGAAGTGCGAGCAGATCGCGCGGGCTTCGTCGTACACGTCGGTGCCGTTTTTCTCGGCGCTGTCCGTGGCTGCGTTGAACATGCGTGCGCCGTCCAGGTGCATCGCCAGGCCACGGGAGCGGGCGAGATCGGCCACTTCGGCGATGTAGCCGTCGGGCAGCGGCTGGCCGCCGGTGGTGTTTTCCAGCACCACGAGGCGGGTGCGGGCGAAATGCGGGTCGTCGGGCTTGATGGCGGCGGCGATGTCCGCCACGCGCAGCGTGCCGTCATGCTGGGTTTCCACGGGCTGCGGCTGGATGGAGCCCAGCACCGCCATGCCGCCGGCTTCCCAGCGGTAGGTGTGCCAGCTCTGGCCGACGATGGCCTCGTCGCCGCGCTGGCAGTGGCCCATGAGCGCGATCAGGTTGGTCTGCGTGCCGGAGCAGGCGAACAGGGCGGCTTCGAAGCCGAGCAGCTGCGCCGCGTGGTCCTGCAGTGCGTTCACGGTGGGGTCGTCGCCGAACACGTCGTCGCCAAGGGGGGCCTGGAACATGGCGTCGCGCATGGCCGGCGTGGGCTGGGTGACGGTGTCGCTGCGAAAGTCGGGCATCGGGGCTCCTGGTGGGTGCGGTGAAGGCAGAGAAAAGGGTTGGTCCGGCATCCTAGCGGCGTTGGGCGCGCTGCGTCCACCGCACGGGTGATCCGGGCGGCCGGGCTGCGGAAAGTGCCCGTGTAAGCTGGGCCGCTCGATTTTTTCGTTCCCTTTGCCGGCCGCGCGCGGCCTGTGCGGCGCACTGGCGCATCCCACACGGAGAACCCATGCCCGGCCTTCTGCCCGATATCGATCCCGACGGACTGCTCGAATTCTCTGTGGTCTATACCGACCGCGCGCTCAACCACATGTCCCGGCGCTTCACCGGCGTGATGCAGGACATTCTGGCCACGCTCAAGAGCCTCTACCACGCCCGCACGGCGGTGCTCGTGCCCGGCAGCGGCACCTTCGGCATGGAGGCGGTGGCGCGCCAGTTCGCCAACCGCGAGAAGGTGCTCATCGTGCGCAACGGCTGGTTCAGCTACCGCTGGAGCCAGATCTTCGACGCAGGCGGGCTGGGTGGCGGCGCCGTGGTGTGCCAGGCCCCCTGGGCGCCGTGCCCGGCCCACGAAGTGGCCGCGGCCATCCGCACCGAATCGCCGAAGGTGGTGTTCGCGCCGCATGTGGAAACCGCCAGCGGCATCCTGCTGCCCGACGACTACCTGCGCACCCTGAGCGAGGCCGCGCATGCCGTGGGGGCGCTCTTCGTGCTCGACTGCGTGGCCTCCGGCGCCGTGTGGGTGGACATGGAGGCCACGGGCGTGGACGTGTTGATCTCGGCGCCGCAAACGGGCTGGAGCGGCTCGCCGTGCTGCGCCATGGTGATGCTCAGCGAGCGGGTGCGCCAGGCCATCGACGGCACCACGAGCAGCAGCTTCGCGTGCGACCTCAAGAAGTGGATGCAGATCGCCGAGGGCTACGAAAAAGGCCAGCACGCCTACCACACGCCCCTGCCCACCGATGCGCTGGTGCAATTGCGCGACGTGATGCTGGAAACGCGCGACTACGGCTTCGAGAAGGTGCGCGCGGAGCAGATCGCACTGGGCGCCCGGGTGCGCGCGCTGCTGCAGTCGCGGGGCTTTCCGAGCGTGGCGGCCGAGGGCTACCAGGCCCCCGGCGTGGTGGTGAGCTACACGACCGACCCCGGCATCCAGAACGGCAAGAGAGTTCATCGAGGCCGGCCTGCAGACCGCCGCCGGCGTGCCGCTGCAATGCGGCGAGGGCCCGGACTTCCAGACCTTCCGCATCGGCCTGTTCGGCCTGGAGAAATGGCACAACGTGGACCGCACGGTGGGGCACCTGGAGGCGGCGCTGGACCGCGTGGCGCCACGCTAGCGGCCCCGTCCGACAGGCGTCTCGGGCTATCCTCGGGCGATGGATAGCACCCACGAAGACCAGGCCCGCGCGCTCACCCGGGCCAAGTGGCTGGCCACCGGCCTCTTGCTGGCGGTGGCCGCCGTGTTCGCCGCAACGTATGCGGTGCCCCGCAGCCTGGCCGTGGAATGCGTGCGCGCCATGGCCGAAGCCGCCATGGTGGGCGCGCTGGCCGACTGGTTCGCCGTATCGGCGCTGTTTCGGCGCATCCCGCTGCCGTTCGTGCAGCGGCACACGGACATCATCGCGCGCAACAAGGTGCGCATCGGCGGCAACCTGGCCTCGTTCGTGCGCGACGAGTTCCTGGACGCGCCCTCGCTCGTCACCATGATCCGCCGCCACGACCCGGCGCACCTGCTGGGCCAGTGGCTCACCTCGCCGGGCAACGCGCAACTGCTGGCGCGGCAGATGTCGCGCCTGGCGCTGTCGGCGCTCGACACGGTGGAGGACGAGCGCATCCAGCGCTTCATGAACGACGCCGCGCGCACGCTCATCGGGCAGATCGACCTGTCGCGCACCATGGCCATGGCGCTGGAGGCGCTGACCCACAACGGCCGCCACCAGGCACTGCTCGACGACCTGCTCAACCGGCTGGCCGCCATGGTGCGCGAGCCGCAGACGCGCACCTTCATCGCCGAAACCATCGTGCAGTGGATCAAGCGCGAACACCCGCTCAAGGAGAAGGTGCTGCCCACCGACTGGTTGAGCGACAAGGGCGCGGGCGCCATCGCGCAGGCCATCGAGAACCTGCTGGCCGAGGTGGCCGGCAACCCCACGCACCAGTTGCGCGGCACGCTGGACGGCGCGGTGCAGCGGCTGGTGGAGCGCCTGCAATCCGACCCCGAGTGGGCCGAGCGCGGCATGGCGATCCGCGACTACCTGCAAAACGACGCCACGCTGGGGCGCTACGTGCAGACGCTGTGGACCAGCCTGCGCGAACGCCTGCAGCGCGACCTGGCCGATGAGGAGTCGGAGGTTTCGCGCAAGGTGGCCGCCATGGGCGAGTGGCTGGGGCTGTCGCTCGCGGGCGACCCGGCGCTGCGGCTGCGGCTGAACGTGCGGCTGGAGCTGTGGGCGGCGCAGTGGGCGCCCGACCTGTCGCAGTTCGTGGCCGAGCACATCCGCAACACCGTGGACCGCTGGGACGCCAAGGAACTGGCGCGCCTGGTGGAGCTGCACATCGGCAGCGACCTGCAGTACATCCGCATCAACGGCACCGTGGTGGGCGGCTTCATCGGGCTGCTGCTGTTCGTGCTGTCGCACGCGGACGATCTGGCGCAGGGGCTGCGCACGCTGGTCGCCGACTGACGCCCCCTGCGCCCCGGGTCGGCAGGGCCCTCAAGGCCCGCAACGCCCGGCGGCGGCTCAGCGCTTGCGCGGCGTCTGGTCCACGGCCTGCGCCTTGGCGATGGCCAGGATCACCTCGCGCGCCAGGCGGCGCTGCGGCACCGGCAGGCGCAGATAGGTTTCGAACAGTTCGCGGTCCTCGTACCCGAGGCCCACATGCCAGCGCGCGGCCTCTTCACGCGCCTGGGGCGTGCTGTCCGGCTTGCCGAAGGCCAGCTCCTGCACCGGCATGCGCAGCCATTCGGCGAGTGTGATGAGCTTGCGCGCATCGGGCATGGTTTCTCCGAGCAGCCAGCGGCGCACACCGTGCAAGGTCATGGGCTTGCCCCAGTGGCGGGTGTTGAACTCCCGTTCCAAAACCGAGGGCTTGGGTGCATAGCCCGCCGCCACCATGGCTTGGCGTAATTTCTCTGCAAAAAGTTGCTTGGGATCGTGCATGGGCGGCACGCTATGGATGCCTGCCAGCCCTGGATTGACTCTGTACTTTAGTTACGTAGAGCCGGTGATTGCGGGTGAAAAAACCGGCGTATCAACCGGCCGTGCAGTCCGGCGGCTCGACGAGTTCGTGCTGTCGCAAGCGGACGATCCGGCGCAGTGCCTGAGCACCCTCATGGCCGACTGATGCCCGTCGCGCAGGCGATATTTTCAGCGCTTGCGCGGCGTCTGGTCCACGGCCTGCGCCTTGGCGACGGCCAAAATCACCTCGCGCGCCAGGCGGCGCTGCGGCACCGGCAGCCGCAAATAGGTTTCGAACAGCTCGCGGTCCTCGTAACCGAGGCCCACATGCCAGCGGGCGGCTTCTTCGCGAGCTTTGGACGTGGTTTCCGGCGTGCCGAAGGCCAGCTCCTGCACCGGCATGCGCAGCCATTCGGCGAGGGTGATCAGTTTGCGCGCGTCCGGCATGGTTTCGCCGAGCAGCCAGCGGCGAACACCGTGCAAAGTCATGGGCTTGCCCCAGTGGCGGGTGTTGAACTCCCGCTCCAGAACCGAGGGCTTGGGTGCGTAGCCAGCCGCCACCATGGCTTGGCGTAATTTTTCTGCAAAAAGTTGCTTGGGATCGTGCATGGGGCGGCACCCTAGGGATGCCCACTGGCCCTGGATTGACTCTGTACTTGAGTTACGTAAAGCCAGTGATTGCGGGTGAAAAAGGGGCGGCGCTGTCAGCCTGCCGGGCCGTCTGGCGGCTCTTCGCGGGAGGGCACCGGGGCCGGTGCATGGGCCTTCGCGATGGCCAGGATGACGTCGCGCGCGAGCCGCCGCTTCGAGATGGGCAGCTTCAGGTAGGTGTCGAACAGTTCGCGGTCTTCGTAGCCCAGTGCGACGTGCCAGCGGGCGGCCTCTTCGCGCACTTCGCCGGAATCGGACACGCCGAAGGCCAGTTCCTGCACCGGCATGCGCAGCCACTCGGCCAGCACGATGAGCTTGCGCGCGTCGGGCATGGTTTCGCCGAGCAGCCACCGGCGCACGCCATGCAGCGTCATGGGCTTGCCCCAATGCCGGGTATTGAACTCTCGCTCCAGAACGGACGGCTTGGGCGCATAGCCCGCGGCCGTCATGGCTTCTCGTAATTTCTCGGCAAATAGCTGCTTGGGATCATTCATGGCGGCACCGTAGGCAGCGGGGATGACGAAGTGTTGATTTTCAGATAAAGTCACGACTAGCAATTAATTAAAAATCAACTTTCCGAATTCGAGCGCTGCCCCTTGCGGGCTGCCGCTGCGAAGCTCGGCAGGGAGGCGTGAATGCACCAGGGATGGATGGCGATCGGCTGCGCTGTGGCCGGACTGATGGCGGGTTGCGGGGATGGGGCCGTGCGGCAGGTCAAGCGACTGGAGCGCCCCGACGTGCCGGGCGGGGCGGTGGGGGCGGCGCTGGACCAGCGCCAGGCCTGCGCCGCCGTGCAGTGGCGGTCGTTTCAAGACGCGCAGGGGCGCCGGGTCGTCCAATACGCGTGCGAGCACCGGCAGGCGACGGCGCACTATGCGCGGCTCACCCGCGAGGCGCTGGCGGCCCTGGTGCCGGGGCGGTCGCGCGAGCCGGGCGGGGCCGAGGTGGTGTACCTGCTGCACCAGCGCTCGGTGGATTTCCGCCGCGTGCGCGAGGTGACCGAGTGGCGCATGCAGGCGGCTGCCCCGGTCTGGATCGGTTCGTGGGTGGACACCGAATACGCCAGCCACACCGCGCGCGAACCGGTGCCGGCCGGCTTCGTGTTCGCCGAGGCGGCGCACGACGGCCCGGCGCTGTCGCCCGGCTACCAGCGCCTGCTGGAGCGCGCCTGGCGCGGCTACCGCTCGCTGCCGGCCGCAGGCGTGTTGCAGCGCAAGCTGGCAGCGGCCGCTGCCTCGCCCCCGCCTCCGACCGTGCTGCCGCTGACCGGGTCCGGCCCCGGCGCCGACGCCGACGTTCCCGCTCTGCCAGGCCCCGCGTTCGAGGCGCTGCATGCAGCCCCGCCCGCCGCGCAAAACCGCCTGCACCCTGGCGCGCAGCGGCCCGATGCCCTTTCCACAGCGATGCGCCGCCCGGAGGCCTTGCGATGAATGCAACCGAACGGGACATTCCCCTGGACGAGGGTGCCTGCTGGTACTACGAAACCCCGGGCAAGTGCCTTGGCCCCGTGCCGGACGAGGAGATCGTGCGGCTGATCGGCACGCAGCGCCTGCCGCCGGGCCAGCGCATCTGGCGGCCCGGCCTTCCGTGCTGGGTGCCGGTGGAGCAGTCGGAGTTCCGGCCGCACCTGGGCGAGGCTGTTGGCGAGGCTCTGGGCGCGGCCGGCGCATTCGCGGCCGATGCACCCGCAGATTCAGAGGCAGATGCCGACGACGGCGGCGCGAACAACACCCTGGCCTGGCTGCTGGCCTTCGCGCCGGTCATGGGCGTGTCCCTGGAGGGCTTCGTCGCCTACCTGGTGTACCGCGACCCTTACCTGTCGCAGCGCGCGGTGCAGTCGGGCGCCTTCTTCTTTCTGACCGTGGCGTTCAACGTGCTGATCGCCTTCGTGGACGAGCGCTGGCTGTGGCGCGCCGGACACGACACGGCCGGCTTTCGCGGCTGGGTGTGGCTCGCGCCCGTGTACCTGTACCGTCGCGCACGGCAACTGGGCCAGAACCTGGGGCCGCTGGCCGCATGGGTGGCCTGCCTGTTCGTGGTGCTGACGCTGTAAGGCGGCCCGCTGCGGCAGGCGGCGCACCCCAGCCTGCCGGGGGCGGCCCGGTGAAGCCGCCGCCCTAGAAGCGCGGCAGGTCGGGGTGGGCGATCTGGCCGCCGCGCACCAGCATCTTTCCGTACTCGGCGCAGCGGTTGAGGGTGGGAATCACCTTGCCCGGGTTGAGCAGCCCGGCCGGATCGAATGCGGCCTTGAGCGCGAACATCTGCGCGTTCTCTTCGGTGGTGAACTGCGTGCACATCGAATTGAGCTTCTCGACCCCCACGCCGTGCTCGCCCGTCACCGTGCCGCCCATGGCCACGCTGGTTTCCAGAATGTCGGCGCCGAAGAGTTCGCAGCGGTGCAGCTGGTCGGGGTCGTTGGCATCGAACAGGATCAGGGGGTGCAGGTTGCCGTCGCCCGCATGGAACACGTTGGCGCAGCGCAGGGCGTATTTCTTTTCCATCGCCTGGATGGCGAGCAGGATGTCGGCCAGGCGCTTGCGCGGAATGGTCGAATCCATGCACATGTAGTCGGGGCTGATGCGTCCGCTGGCCGGAAAGGCGTTCTTGCGGCCGCTCCAAAAGCGCAGGCGTTCGGCCTCGTCCTGGCTCACGGTGAGCGCCGTGGCGCCCGCGGCGCGCAGCACCTCGCTCATGCGGCCGATCTCCTCCTGCACTTCTTCGGGCGTGCCGTCCGACTCGCACAGCAAGATGGCTTCGGCGGTGAGGTCGTAGCCGGCGCAGACGAAATCTTCCACGGCGGCGGTCATGGGCTTGTCCATCATTTCCAGGCCTGCGGGAATGATGCCCGCCGCGATGATCGCCGCCACCGCGTCGCCCGCGCGGCGCACATCGTCGAAGCTGGCCATGATGCAGCGCGCCAGTTGCGGCTTGGGGATGAGGCGCACCGTCACCTCGGTGGCCACGGCCAGCATGCCTTCGCTGCCGATCACGGCGGCCAGCAGGTCGTAGCCGGGGGCGTCCAGCGCCTCGCTGCCGAAGGTGACGGGCTCGCCCTCCATCGTGAAGCCCTCGATGCGCAGCACGTTGTGCACCGTGAGGCCGTACTTCAGGCAGTGCACGCCGCCCGAGTTCTCGGCGATGTTGCCGCCGATGGTGCAGGCGATCTGGCTGCTCGGGTCGGGCGCGTAGTACAGGCCGTGGGGTGCCGCCGCCTCGCTGATGGCCAGGTTGCGCACCCCGCACTGCACGACCGCCGTGCGCGACACCGGGTCCATGCGCAGGATGCGGTTGAACTTGGCCAGCGACAGCGTCACGCCCAGCGCATGCGGCATGGCCCCGCCCGACAGGCCCGTGCCGGCCCCGCGGGCCACCACCGGCACCGCCAGCGCGTGGCAGGCGCGCAGCACGGCCTGTACCTGCGCATAGGTTTCGGGCAGCGCCACGGCCAGCGGGCGCTGGCGGTAGGCGGTGAGCCCGTCGCATTCGTAGGGCGTGGTGTCTTCGGCATGCCAGAGCAGCGCGTGCGCGGGCAGCACGGCCTGCAGCGCGGGGATCAGGCGGGCCTTGATGGCCTGGGGCGTCGGATGCGGGTCGAGGGCGGTGGCAGGCGTCATGGTGTGCGGCACGGTCGCGGCCGGGGCGGGCCGCGCTGAGGGCACTCTACGCCATCCTGCTGCCGAAAACAGTGCCTTCGGCGGCCCCGGCCGCGTGAAGTTCTTTCCCGTCGGCCATGAAAAGCTTTTCATGCCAGCCTGCCGTCGCCTGGGCGGCGAAGAAGGGCGCCACGGCCTCCGCCTCCATGGGGTAGGCCAGGAAGTAGCCCTGGGCGAGGTCGCAGCCCGCCTCGGCCACCATGTCCAGAATCTCGCGGCTCTCCACGCCCTCGGCCACCAGTTGGTAGCCCAGGCGCTGCCCGAGCGCGATGATGGTGCGCAGCAGCGTCCATGCCTGCATGTCGTCGGCGATCGGTTTGACCAGCGACTGGTCGAGCTTGAGCATTTCCGCCGGCAGCCCGCGCAGGCACGACAGGTTGCAGTAGCCGATGCCGAAATCGTCCAGCGACACCTTGAGCCCCATGGCCCGGATTTCCTCGAGCACCCCTTGCGTGGCACGCCCGGTCAGGGCCACGCTCTCGGTGCATTCGATGTGCAGCTGCCGTGCGGCCACGCCGTGCAGCGCCAGCGCGTTGCGCAGGATGGTGACGAAATCCGGGTGCTCCAGGTTGCGGGCCGAGACGTTGACCGCCATCGTCATCGGCAGGCCCTGCCGGTTCCAGTCCGCCAACTGGGCCAGGGCCGTGTGCAGCACCCATTCGGTGAGCAGGTGGATCAGTGCGGTCTGCTCCACCTGGGCAATGAACTCGGCGGGCGAGACGTTGCCGTGGCGCGGATGGCGCCAGCGGATCAGCGCCTCGACGCCCGAAAAACGCTTCTGTCGCACTTCGAACTGCGGCTGGTACACGAGCCGGAAATCGCCTTCGGCCAAACCCTGCGGCAGCCCGCGCAGCAGCGCGAAGGCGCGGCGGTGGGCGGTGTCGGATTCGGGGGCGTACCAGACGAACGGGCGGTGCAGTTCGTCGGCCTGGTGCAGGGCCGAGGTCGCGCGGCGCAGCACGTCGTTGGCCGATTCCGCATCGAGCGTGAACCGCGCCAGCCCCGCCACCAGGTGCAGCTCCAGCACCACGCGGCCGCTGCGAAAGGCTTCCTGCAGGCGGCGCTGCACGGACAGCACGGCCTGCTCCTGCGCCGCCGGGCTGTCCTCGGGCAGCAGGTAGGCGAAGCGGGTCTCCGACGCATGGTAGAGCTGCGCACCCGGCCCCAGGGCATCGGCCAGGTGCCGCGCCACGTCGCGCAGGCCGGCCTCCAGCGGCGGGATGCCGATGGCGCGCACGGCCTGCTGCAGGTCGCGGTCGCGGATCACGTCCAGCAGCACCAGCGTGCGGGATTGGCCGGGCGTTTGCAGGCAACGGTCCATCAGGTCGTGCACGAGCTGGGCCCGGTTGTGCAGGCCAGTGATCTCGTTGATGCGCCCGGCCGTGCGCAGCAGCGCGATCTCGTTCATCACCAGGGCGGCCAGGTCTTTCAACTGCTGGCGCTGGGTGGCATCCAGCGTGCGCGGCCGCTGGTCCAGGATGCACAGTGCGCCGAGCGCATGGCCATCGGGCAGCACCAGGGGCGCGCCGGCATAAAAGCGCACGCCGACCTCGCCGGTCACCAGCGGGTTGTCGGCGAAGCGGTCGTCCAGCCGCGTGTCGTTCACGACCAGCAGGTCGGCGCACTCGATGGTGTAGTGGCAAAACGCCACCGAACGGGGCAGCTCGCAGGCAGACAGGCCGATGCGCGACTTGTGCCACTGGCGGTCGGCCTCCAGCAGGGTGACCAGGGCAATGGGGGTGTCGAACAGCGCGCTCGCCAGCCGGGTGATGCGGTCGAAACCGTCGCTGGGCGGCGTGTCCATCAGGCCGCTGGCCCGCAGGGCGAACAGGCGCTGCTGCTCTCGTTGGTGGCGCCCTTCGGGGTCCAGGGCGGCGTCGTGGCCGAAGGTGGAATCGGAATGCGGGATCGTCGGTATCAGCGCTTGCACGGCCTGCTTTCTCCCGCGGCGTCGGTGGAATGGTTCACGGATGGGCGGCGGCCCGCCGTGCGGTGCGGCCCGGTCATCGCTTGCGCTTTGCCATCGCCTGCACCGATTCGAGCAGTGCGCCGATCTTGAACGGCTTGCGCAGCGTGTCCTGCACGCCGATGGCCTCGCGCCATGCGTCGCGCTCTGGATCGTCCTGTGACGACAGCGCCAGCACCGGCATGTCGGCCGGGCAGGCGAAGGCGCCGCTGCGCAGGCGCGAGAGCAGGTCGGTCGATGCCGAGACATCGTCGCAATCGAGCACCAGGCCGAAGAACGGCCGGGCGGCCAGCACGGGCAGGTCGCGCGTCACGCTGGTGGCCTCGTGGAATTCCACCAGGCCGAGATCCCGCGCGACCGAAACGATCGTGCGGCGCAGTACGAACTGGGGCTCCACCAGCAAAAGGACGGGCAGGGGGGGCAGGCGGGTCATGCGTCGGTTTCTGTTTTGCCGGCAATGGTCTCATTGGCCAACTGGCCCAGCGTCCGCAGCACGGCCCTCTCGGTCGGGTTCAGGCGGCGGGGCTTGGTGTCGATGATGCACAGTGTGCCAAGCCGCTCGCCGGTCGGTGCGCTCAAGGGGGCGCCGGCATAGAACCGGATGTGCGGCGCCTGCGTCACCAGCGGGTTGCCCGCAAAGCGCGCATCCAGGTTGGCGTCCTCCATCACGAACAGCTCCGGCTGCAGGATGGCGTGCGCGCAGAAGGAAACGTCGCGGCCCGTCTGCGGCAGGGCCAGACCCACGCGCGACTTGAACCACTGCCGATCGTCATCGATGAGGCTCATCAGCGCGATGGGCGCGTCCAGCTGCTCGGCCGCGAAGCGCACGAACCGGTCGAAGCGTTCCTCCGGGGCCGTGTCGAGCAGCATCAGGTCTTGCAGCGCGCGCAGCCGCTGCGTTTCGTTGTCAGGGAGCCTGGCTGGAATCATTGGGTAGGGGTCCTGGAGGTGTGTGGGATGCAGCAGCGCCCGGTTCAACCGAGCAGGTAGGCCATTTCGCCCAGGTCCACGACGACCATGCTGGCGCTGTTGCCCTCGTGCTCGTGCGTGATCATGCGGAACTCGCCCAATGCGCCCAGCCGCATTTCGCGGTGGTCGGCCCGGTGGGCCTGTAGCCAGTCGCACAGCCGGGAAATCGCGATGGCCACGGTCGCGTGGCCCGGAGGAAGGGGCTCCAGCAGGATGGCCATGCGCGGCACCATGGGGATCGTCGAGCCGTCGAGCGATGGCAGCGAAACCACCTTGAGCGTCTTGCCGCGCCAGGGCATCACGGCCGGGCGGCCGAGCGCCAGCTCGTCGATGGTCGGCTGCGGCAGCTCGGCCACGCCGACCACGCTGTCCACGGGCGTGGCGTACAGCGCGCCGGCCTCGAAGACCAGAAAGTGCGAGTCGATGACCGGGCCATTGGAATCGACGGCCGGGCCATCGTGGTCGCCATCGCCCGCTTGCGGGCCGGCATCGGTGGCCTGGCCGGCCGTTGCATCGGCCCCGCCAGGCGCCGCCCGGCTCATGGCGGCCTCGGGCACGGCGTCGAAGAGTCTGTCGATGTCCAGCACCCGCAGCGTGCCCACGCCCGGCACCGAGGTCATGCCCTTCAGGAACGGTTCGCCCGGGGTGAGAGCCAGGTCGGACTCCGCCAGGTCGGCCAGTTGCCGGCAGGTGTCTGCCATCAGCCCGATCCACAGGCCCTGCCGCTCCAGCACGGCCACCCAGGGCGGCAGGGGCGCTCCCGCGCGTACTGGCTGGCCGGCAACGGCCACCAGCGGCAGCTTGCGGCCGCGCAGCTCGCTGATCGCCGCCGTGAGGCCGCCGCCGGGCAGGCTCAGCTCCACGGGAGGCAAGGGGACCACGATGTCGCGGATGTCGGTGGACGACTGCTCGATGGCGGCGATGGCTTCGCGCGAACGGGCCAGCAACTGGTTGCCTTCGCCGGCCTCGCGCTGGGTCTGGGTGGCGAGCGCTGCCGACCGCTCGGAGCTGCGCGCCACCTGCTCGATCGACACCGAGATGGCATGCAGCACGGCCCCGATGTCCTTCACCTTCTGCGCCACGGCCTCTTCGCGCTCGACCTGCTCGGTCACGTTGACGGCGAACTTCACCACCTTGTACACGCGGCCGTCCGGGTCGAAGATCGGGTTGTAGGTGGCCTGGATCCAGATGCCCGCTTCGTGCTTGCCGATGCGCCGGTAGCGGCCGCTCTGGAACTTGCCCTCGCCCAGGTCGGCCCAGAAATCGCGATAGACCTGTGTTTTGACGAAGGCGGGGTCGCAGAACATGCTGTGGTGCCTACTGCGGATTTCATCCAGCGTGTAGCCCATGGTGCGCAGGAAATTCGGGTTGGCGGTCAGGATGCTGCCGTCCACGCTGAATTCGATCACGGCCTGCGACAGGCCGATGGCATCGAGCTTGCCCTTGGTTTCCGCGGCCTGGCGCGTTTCGGCGGTGATGTCGGTGGCGAACTTGACCACCTTGTACGGCTTGCCCGAGGAGTCGAGCACCGGGTTGTAGGACGCCTGGATCCACACGTCCGCACCGCCCTTGCCCACGCGGCGGTAGCGGCCGGCATCGACTTCGCCGCGGCCCAGCCGTTCCCACAGCCGCGCGTATTCGGCCGACCGCACCACTTCTGGCGAGCAAAACAGGCTGTGGTGCTGCCCGACGACCTCCTCCAGCGTGTAGCCCATGCGCCCCAGGAACAGCGGGTTGGCGTGCTGGATCCGCCCGTCCAGGTCGAATTCGATGGTGCATTGCACCCGCTCCAGCGCGGCCAGCAGGCCCTGGGTGCGCGCGCTCGAATTCGGAGTCGGCAAGGGGGAGATGGAGGCGTTCATGGCGGCGGGGTCTTGGTGGGCGGGGCAATGCGTTATCGGCCATTGCTGCGGCCGGCTTGAATGCCGCGCCCGCAAGACAACCGGCAAGGCGCGTAATGTCCGTGCTCTGGGCCGCCCACGCCTCCCCTTTGAAATCAACCTCTGCCAACGAAGGGCTTTCGGGGAATCTTGACGGGGCTCGGCCCGCCGCGCAAGCGTGATTTCTGCAAAGCGCGGTTTTTTGCGGCTTTTCCGGGCTTTCCGCAGCGCCCCGCTGGCGCGTGGCCGTAAAGACTCCGGGGACGGGTCAGGAAAAGATCGGGCAGGTCCCGGGCCGTTCAGCCCATGGTGCGGCGCAGCCAGTCCGTGAAGGCGGCGCATTCCCAGCGGTCCATGGTGCCGGTGCGCCAGCACAGGTAATGCGCGTGGGGGCTGGGCGCCTCGCCGGGGTACAGCCGCACCAGCGTGCCGTTTTCCAGCCAGGGCGCGCCGAGTTTGAGGCGCACCAGCGCCACGCCCATGCCGGCCGCGGCGGCGTCGCACATCAGGCCGATGTCGTTGAACTGCGAGCCCTCGGTGGGCTCGGCCCAGTCGAGGCCGCTGGCGCCGAACCAGGTGCGCCAGGGCTCCAGCGGGCTGCGCAGCAGCGGCACGCTTTCGAGGTCTTCCGGGCGCTCGAAGGGGCCGTGTTCCCGCACGAAAACCGGCGAGGCCAGCGGGGTGACCCGGTCGCGCGCCAGCTCCACGTGCTCCAGGTCGGCGTAGTGGCCGGGGCCGAAGCGCACCACCAGGTCGGCATCTTCTGCCACCACGTCCAGGAGCGGAATGGACACCTGCAGCGCCAGATCGATCTCGGGGTAGGCCTCGGTGAACTGGCGCAGGCGCGGGATCAGGATGGCGCGCGCGAAGGTGGGCGTGACGGCCAGCTTGAGCCGCCGCTTGCCCGGCGCCGCGGTCGCGCCCGGAAAGCGCTGCAGCGCGCTCAGGCCCTCGCGCACATGCGCCAGGTAGGCGCTGCCTTCGGTCGTGAGCGAGAAATCGGCGCGGCCGAACAGCCGCACGCCCAGCGTCTGCTCCAGCTGGCGCACGCGGTGGCTGACGGCGCTGGGCGTCACGCACAGCTCGTCGGCGGTTTGCGTCACGCTGCGCAGGCGGGCCAGGGCCTCGAAGGTCAGCAGGCACTGGATGGGCGGGATGCGGCGGCTCGCGGCCGGTCCGTCCCAGCCGGCGGCGCCGGCATCGGCCGCGCGCGCGTTGCTGCGCGGGGCGTCGGGCGGCCGAGGGGCGCTCATGGGGCGGGCTTCAGCGGAAGATGACGGTCTTGTGGCCGTTGAGCAGCACGCGGTGCTCGGTGTGCCACTTCACGGCGCGGGCGAGCACCTGGCTTTCGGTGTCGCGGCCCATGGTGGTCAGGTCTTCCACCGTCTTGCTGTGGTCGGCGCGGGCCACGTCCTGTTCGATGATGGGGCCCTCGTCCAGGTCGGCCGTCACGTAGTGGGCGGTGGCGCCGATCAGCTTCACGCCACGGTCGTGCGCCTGGTAGTAGGGCTTGGCGCCCTTGAAGCTGGGCAGGAAGCTGTGGTGGATGTTGATGGCCCGGCCCTGCAGCTTGCGGCACAGGTCGTCCGACAGCACCTGCATGTAGCGCGCCAGCACCACCAGTTCGGCGCCTTCGGATTCGATGATCTCGAACTGCCGCGCCTCGGCCTGCGCCTTGGTGGCGGCCGTCACGGGGATGTGGTGGAACGGCACGTTGTAGCTGGCCGCCAGTTGGTAGAAGTCGCGGTGGTTGCTGATGATGGCGGCGATGTGCACCGGCAGCAGGCCCGACTTCCAGCGAAACAGCAGGTCGTTCAGGCAATGGCCCTCGCGGCTGACCATGATCACGGTCTTCATCGGCTCGGAGACGGGGTGCAACTGCCAAAGCATGCCGTGCGGGCCGGCGAAGGCTGCCAGCTGCGTCTTGAGCGCCGCATGGTCGTGCGCCCCGCAGGCGAACTGCACGCGCATGAAGAACAGCCCCGTGGCGTGGTCGTTGTATTGGGCGGCCTCTTCGATGTTGCCGCCATGCTCCAGCAGGAAACCGGACACTGCATGCACCAGCCCGAGCTTGTCGGGACAGGACAGGGTAAGGATATAGGCTTGATTCATAGCGGGGCGATTGTCGCAGCACCGGGCCTTTTTGCCCGGCGGGTGCCCTGCCGGGCGCGAAAATACGGCCCCATGGAACGCGGGCGGCAGGCGCCGCGCCACCGTGGCAAGCACAGGGCCAAGCACAGGGCCAAGCACAGGGCCAAGCACAGGGCCAAGCACGATAAGGACTTTCATGGAAGAAGAGGAGGGGCCCGCCCCGAAGCGGGTGCCCGGCTGGGCATGGGCCGGGTACATCGCGGCGGGCGTGGCCTGGCTGGCTGGCGGGCGGGCGGCGATGCGCTGCTGGGGTGGCTGGCGGGCGGTCAAGCGGGCGTCGCACGGCTGTACGGTGGCGTCAAGGACATCGCCTTCGTATTCGGGTCCGCCGCGCTGGCGGCCGCCGGGCTGCGCCGGCTGCGCACGGCCGATGCCGCTGCGCGTGACCGCCAGGGCCGCGCCTGGGCGCGGATGGCCCGCGGCGCCGAAGAGCGCCAGCGCCCAGGCCCGCGAAACCGGCGAGCCCATGGCCGTGCTGCTGCTGAACCTGGACCGTTTCAAGCACGTGAACGACAGCTACGGCCATGCGACCGGCGACGAGGTGCTGCGGCACATCGCGCACCGGCTGGAGTCGGCCCTGCGCCCCGGCGACCTGGCCGGCCGCCTGGCGGGCGACGAGATCGGCGTGCTCGTGCGCCACGCCCACGGCGAAGACGAGGCCGCCGCCATCGCCCGCTCCCTGATCGCCGCCGTGGCCGAGCCCTGGCGCTCGCCCGGGGGCTTCGAGGTGGTGGCCGGCGCGAGCGTCGGCATCAGCCTGTTTCCGCGCCATGGCGACAGCGCGCAGGCGCTGCTGCAAGGCGCCCACGCGGCCGTCTATGGCGCCAAGGAGCGCGGACGGGGCGCGTGGTGCTTTTTCAGCGAAACCATGACGCGCGCCGCGCTGGCGCTGGGCCACCTGCAGCTGCACTACCAGCCCCAGGTGGACATCGCCTCGGGCCGGGTGATCGGCGCCGAGGCGCTCGTGCGCTGGATGGACCCGTAGGAGGGCCTGATCTCCCCCGCACGCTTCATCCCGGTGGCCGAGCATTCCGGCGTGATCGGCCCGCTGGGCGAGTGGGTCATGCACGAGGCCTGCCGCCAGGGCCAGGCATGGCGCGAGGCCGGGCTGCCCGACCTCACCCTGGCCGTGAACGTGTCGCCGCGCCAGTTCCACCTGACCGATCTGGCCGGCTGCGCGGCCTCCGCCCTGTCCGCATCGGGCTACCCGCCCACCCTGCTGGAGCTGGAGATCACCGAAGGCGCCCTTCGTGCTGACCGATGGCTTGCTGGTGACGGGGCAGAACCCCGCATCGTCCGAGCCGGCGGCGCATGCGCTGCTGAAGCTGCTGGATTGAAAGTAGCTGCGGTAACCGGCGGGCGTCGGTCAGCCCGCTTTTTTGCCACGCCCAAGTGCTCCTTGAGTGCAGCAAGGTGCGAAGAATTGCGGAAAAGTCACAAAACAAGCCCAGGTTTTTTATCGTCCAAATCTTGGGGTTTTTCAAAGACTTTCCGCAGGGCGGATATATGATCGCGGCCATTTCAACGTAACGGCCCGGTACGCGGGCCTGCCAAACATGACCCGCCGCGTCACGATCCAAACGCCCCTGGGAGAGCAGCTGCGGTTCCGGCAGTTGCAGGGCAAGGAAGCCATCAGCCAACTCTTCTGCCTCGACCTGGACCTGCTGAGCGAGAGCAAGAGCATCGACCCCAAGGCGCTGCTGGGCAAGCACGCCACCGTGGTGGTGGAGACCGAGGGCGGCGGCCGGCGCTACCTGGATGGCATCGTCACCCGCTTCGGCATGCAGGGCGAGGACCACCGCTCCTACTCCTACCGGCTGCGCCTACAGCCCTGGCTGTGGCTGGCCACGCGCAAGAGCGACTTTCGGATCTTTCAGAACAAGACCGTGCCCGACATCATCGAAGAGGTGCTCGGCAAATACGGCCACCCCTTGCAAAAGCGCCTCACCCGGGCCTACCGCAGCTGGGACTACTGCGTGCAGTACGGCGAGAGCGACTGCGCCTTCGTCTCGCGCCTGATGGAGCATGAAGGCATCTACTACTACCACCAGCACGGCGCGGGCCAGCACACCCTGACGCTGGCCGACGACATCGTCGCCTCGCACAGCCCGCTGCCGGGCGCGGCGGTCATCCCGTTCTACCCGCCCGAGAAAGCAGCGGTTGCCGACAAGGAAAACATCCACGCCTGGGAACTGCACCAGAGCATCCACTCCGGGCGGCGCTACAACGACGACTACGACTTCCAGAAACCGCGCGCCGACCTGTCCAACATGCGCCAGACCCCACCGGGCCACGCGCACGACGCCCACGAGATCTACGAATGGCCCGGCGGCTACACCCAGTTCGGCGACGGCGAAGCCTACGCGCGGGTGCGGCTGCAGGAAAGCCTCACCGGCCACAGCACCGTCAAGGGCCAGTCGCGCCACCGGGCGCTGGCCCCCGGCTACACCTTCACGCTGGAGAACTACCCGCGGGAAGATCAGAACCAGCAATACCTGCTCACCGGCCTCGAATACCACTTCAAGGAAAACCCCCAGGTCAGCGCCGCCGCCCCCGGCGCCAAGGGCACGCCGCAGGAAGAAGGCTCGTTCCAGAAGTTCACCCTGCAGGCCCAGCCCACCAGCTTGCCCTACACGCCCGCGCGCACCACGCCCAAGCCCAAGACCACCGGCCCGCAGACCGCCGTGGTCGTCGGCCCGCCCGGCGAGGAAATCTGGCCCGACCAATACGGCCGCGTCAAGGTGCAGTTCCACTGGGACCGCATCGGTGCCATGAACGAGAACTCCAGTTGCTGGGTGCGGGTATCCAGCAGCTGGGCCGGCTCGGGCTTCGGGGCCATGTTCATCCCGCGCATCGGCCACGAGGTCATCGTGGATTTTTTGAACGGTGATCCGGACTACCCGATCATCACCGGCTGCGTTTACAACGCCGACAACATGCCGCCGTGGGCCTTGCCGGGCAACGCCACGCAGTCGGGCATCAAGACCAAGTCGAGCAAGGGCGGGGCCTTCGGCGCTGGCATGAAAGATGGGGCAGGCGATGCCAACGCCATCCGCTTCGAGGACAAGGCCGGGGCCGAGCAGCTGTGGCTGCATGCGCAGAAAGACCAGCTCGTCGAAGTCGAGAACGATGAGGATAAGTGGGTAGGGCGAGACCGGCGCAAGACCATCGACCGGGACGAGACCAACGTCATCCACCGGGACCGGACAGAGACCGTGGACCGCAACGAAAAGATCACCGTGCATGGCTGGCGCACCGAGGAAGTCGATGGCGACGAGACCATCACCATCCATTCCAACCGCAGCGAGCGCGTGGATCACAACGAAAAGATCGACATCGGCGACAACCGCGATGAGACCGTAGGAATCAACGAAGACATCCGCATCGGAAGGAACAGGAGCAAGACGGTCGGGCGCAACGAAACCGACGCCATCGCGAAGAACTGGACCACCACGGTGGGCATCCTGAAGACCGAGACCATCGGTGTCGGCTGCATCCAGACCACGGGTGTCTTCAAGATGGCCAACGTCGGGGTCGCCTACAACCTCAATGTGGGCTTCACGATGATGACCAACGTGGGCATGAATCGCAGCGACTCCATCGGCATGGAGCACACCCACACGGCAGGCAAGAAATATGCGCTCACCGTGGGCGGTAGCGGTGGCAGCGCACCCGGCGCTGCGCCCATGAACATCACCGCACCGTCCGGCGGTGGCGGTGGTGCAAAAAAGAGTTCCAGCCTCGTCATGGACGAAAGCAGCATCACGTTGAAGGTCGGCAAATCTGTGCTGGAAATGAAGGACGACGGCACCGTCAACCTCAACGGCAAACTGATCCAGATCACCGCCGAGGGCGACAACGTGGTGATCAGTGGTGAAGACATCCATCTGAACTGAAGTCAATCCATCAGCTCGGTATGGACGTCGAAAACCACAGCCCTTTCCCGCACATGGTCATCGAGAAAGTGACCACCAAAGGTCGCTTCTTCGATGTCGCCATCGTCGCGGGCAGCTTCACCCTCGCGCACGGCCAGCCCGTGCTGGTCATGGATGAGCAAATGCCCATCCAATGCATCGACCGCTACGTCGGCGCACCCGAGAGCACGCCCTTTCTGGAGGAAACCCATCTCGTCGTCGGCAAGCAGCGCACCGACATCCATGTACTCGGCCACGCGCGCCCATTGGATGGCAGACCTGCGACGCACTGGCCCATCGGCGTGCGCGTCGGTCCGCTCACCAAGACCGCGCTGGTCAACGGCCTGCGCGCCTGGCACTGGACGCCGCTGCGCGGCTGGCACCTGACGAAGCCCGAACCCACGACCGCCGTGCCCCTGCACGCTGGCATGGCGTATGGCGGCGTGGTGCGCCGGGCCGGCTACCGCGGGCCGGCCACCGACGACATCCACGACGACCAAGCCTTCGATACCTACGGGCCCAATCCCGTGGGCCGTGGCTACCTGGGCGATGCGAAACTGGACCGCGCCCAGTTCTACCTGGCCCCGCAGATCGAAGACGTGCGCAAGCCAGTGCGCAGCATTCAAGAGCGCCACGATCCGGTCTGCTTCGGCCCCGTACCCCGCTGGAACCCGCAGCGCGCCCGCCATGCCGGCACCTACGACGGCGCATGGCGCGCGGAGCACCTGCCGTTCCTGCCGCCGGACTTCGATTTCGCGTTTTACCAATCCGCGCAGCCCGACCTGATCGCACCTGGCTGGCTGAAAGGCGATGAGCCCATCACGTTGATCGGCTGCGATGCCACTGGCCGTATCGAGACCCGGTTGCCGGGCATCGATCTCCTGGCGCTGCTCACGGACCAGGGCGGGCTGACCCAAGCCGTGTCGCTGCGGCTGGACACCGTGACCATCGACCTCGATGCGCAGTGCGTGCAACTGGTGTGGCGGCGTGCCGTGCCCAAGGAGTGGGGGCTGCGCAAGGTGATGCTGGCGGCCATTCCTGCCGGGCCGGCGCAGCGTGGCGCAGAGCAGCGGATTCACATGCATCGCGGCCATTCCCCTGCCGAGGTGGCGAATGGCTAGGAAGCATATCGCCTGCGCGGAGGCCGTGTGGCGGGCCATCTGCACGACGCCTGACGTGTGCAAGGTGGGCAACACGCCCGTGCCGTTCGACAGCTTTCGCGATCTGTCGAACCAGTTGCTGACGTCGCCCAATGTCTATGCGCGCGGAAAGCCTGTATATCGGCTCACGGACTGGGTCCGCGGTACCGACGCGAATGCCGGCAAGGGCGTGGTGTCGCAGACCTCCCAGCAGCCTGGGCATGTCCGGCTGATCGGCGACAACACGAGCGTGAAGGTAAACGGCCTGGTCTGCGCGCGGCACGACACCGTGGTGCAGATGAATGTCGGACCGGGCGGCCCGAACACAGTGGGCAAGCTCGTCACGGAGCAAGGCGAACCGGCCGGGACCGTCAAGAACGGCAAGCTGCCCTGCAATGACCCGCCCAAGACCTCCGACAGGCTCAAGAAGCTGCAGCAGTACAAAGAGGCGCTGAGTTTCATGAATCCGGATCAACTGGACGAGTACGTCCGGTTCGGAGACCTGAACAAGATGGCGGACGGTGGCATTGCCTCGATCAACATGAAGAACGAGGGCGGCTTGTCCAAGGCGGGCAACTACGGAGCCCAGGCCGCGCGTGGCGTCATCGGGTTCGTCAAGGACATCGGCTTGGGACTGGGAGAGCTTGCCTACACCGTGGGCAAGAAGGTCAACCTCGCGGGTGCGATTCACAGCAACCTGGACGCGGCGATCCTGGGGGAGAACATCGCGCTGGGCAACGTGTGCCTGGCGTCGGTCAAGGAAGGCGCAGCGGCTGCCGTGAACGAAGTCCTCAAGCCGGTGACCGACCCGTGGAGTAAGGGCGACTACGTCGAGTCCGTGACCCGTGCGGGCCTGGAGATTGGAGGCATCGTCTTTGCGATTGGCGACGTTGCAAAGGCCGCCCAAGGTGCCAAGGCGGCGGAAGCAGCGAACGCGGCCGCGAAGGCTTCGGATGCAGCCAAGGTTGCAGAGGCCGCGAAAGCCGCTGAGGCAGCGAAGGCAGCGGAAGCGGCCAAGGCGGCAGAGGCTGCTGACGCAGCGAAAGCAGGAGACGCGGCCAAGGACAATGGCGTCAAGATCAAGCAACTGACCAGCAACGAGAAGGCTGCGATCGGCGAAAAGAACGGGCACGAAACGTTAGTCGACAAGCAGTTGGAGCCCGTCGGGAAAACGGATGGCGTCTACGAGGTTGGGAAGAACGGCATTGATGGGGTGTACAAGAATCCTAATCCGCCGCCGGATTATGTTGTTGCAGAATATAAGTACGGCTCTGCTAAGTTGGATAAGGGTCTGGCTGATGGTACTAATCAGATGGACGATGATTGGGTGAAGAAGCGGTTGACAGAAAAAGTCGGCGGTGAGGATGCAAGGAAGATTATGGAGGCTATGAACGATGGTAAGGTCGAAAAGTGGCTTGTTCGCACTGCTGAAGATGGCACTGTCAAAGTGTCGAAGATCGACGCCGATGGCAATGTGATCCGAGGCAAGGCTGGAAAAGTTTCGGGATTTTGAACTAAGGGTTATTAAATGAGAGATATTGAAAAAGATTTCAATTATTATTCGAATTGCATTGGTTTGAATAATCGGTCGATAGAGAAAAATATGCCTATCGCTGAAACTTTTCATCGTGTTGAGGGCCGGCCGGGAGTGGCATCTGATCTGTGCATGTTCTCGCTGCAGAACTGCATTCTTCAGTATGGGCGTGGCGACACGCTCGAAGAAATTCGCCCCACTATTTGGACGTGGGTTGAAGCCAATGAAATCAAAGCGCGAATTGTCAAGGCGATTCCATCTGAAAGGAGTGGCCAGAAATCTATGTATCAGCGGGTCACGCTGGACACTGTCTACGACGCGCTGACAATGATGGCTTTTGCCAAAGCCCTGCATTTCAAGCCCGAAGAAATGAAGCGCCTCATCAACGCCATTGGCCACCCCGGCGAGGACGCACTGATCGACGAAGCAGCGCGTGCGCTGGGTGATGCGCAGCGCCCCGTCGCCGAAGCCTGCAAATTCCCCAAGGTCTATGACCCGCTGCTGGAGGTCTGGCGCTGCGATCCTGCGGAGCGACCCGCCAAGTTGCTCGCCTTCTCCAAGGTCTGGAAAAAGAAGATCAAGCCGATCTACTGGTCCGACAGCTTGAACGGCGCGGATGGTGCCTACTTCGGCTACTGGTGCTTCGACGTGGCGCTGACAGCCATCGTGCTGGGCATCGATGACGAGAAGCTGCGCGACAACCCCTACTACCCGAAGGACCTGGTGGATGCGGCCAGGGCGAAGTGAGCGCGGTGGAGCGCTGGTAGCGCTGGATATACGAAAGAAGAAAGGGCATCGATGCCGTCCCGATTCCACCCCCTGCCCGACTTGCTGCTGCGCAGCATCGGGCGATACAACCGCCAGCACCTGTTGAACCGGGTGCTGCGGTCGCTCGATCCGCCGGTCTTGGACCTGCGCCAGGGCCATGGCACCGACCCGTATCCCGTGGGTGTGGAGAGCCAGGGACTCGACTTGATGCTGCAGTGCATGGACCCGTCGCTGCCCGAGAAAGAGCAGCTCTGGGGCCTGCACGCGCTGACCTTCCACACGCCGCTGTCCCGGCCGGGCCAACCCTGGCAGGGCCCATGGCCGCAGGGGCTGGATGCCGCCATCGCCACGGCTGGCGACGTGGTGGCCTTGCTGGCTGATAAAGACGACGAGGCCGTGCTGGCCTTGCCGGGTATGGCGTGCTTTCGGGTGCCGGGTTTCGACGGACAGGCCTGGGCCGTGCAATGCGTGTTCGACGGGCCGGGCAAGACGCTGAAGACCCTGAGCCTGGTCCGAACGGGAGAGTGGGTCGGGGCATCCTTGTTGGCTCCATCGACCTCCAGCGCATGATTCACTAGGGCATATTGCTATTTATTTTGTAGCAATCCCGCGCAGCCCGACATGATCGCACCTGGCTGGCTGAAAGGCGATGAGCCCAAACCGTTTCAATGCGCCTGGACACCGTGACCATCGACCTCGATGCGCAGTGCGTGCAGTTGGTGTGGCGGCGTGCCGTGCCCAAGGAGTGGGGGCTGCGCAAGGTGATGCTGGCGGCCATTCCTGCCGGGCCGGCGCAGCGCGGCGCAGAGCAGCGGATTCACATGCATCGCGGCCATTCCCCTGCCGAGGTGGCGAATGGCTAGGAAGCATATCGCCTGCGCGGAGGCCGTGTGGCGGGCCATCTGCACGACGCCTGACGTGTGCAAGGTGGGCAACACGCCCGTGCCGTTCGACAGCTTTCGCGCTCTCAAAAGGGGGGGTATCTGAATGCTATAAAAATAATAGCTACACCCCCTAGGGATTATTGTGCTGGAGGCCATTTTGATGCCGATTCTTTAACTCACTGGGTGGCGCCCTGCGCTCCACGCAGTTCGGCGCAATGGTCGCGGGGCGGCAGGGCGGGGGTGGCATGCACGGCATCGGTTTCGCCCGGCAGGGCCGTCGGGGCGCCTTCGGCCTGCGCCAGCGCCACCTTGGCGACCAGGCCGGGAAACCAGTGCGTCGGAACGCCCACGCTGCGCAGCACATGGCCGCCGCCGGCCACCAGCACCACCACCTGCCCAGGCCGCCGCGCTGCCGCGGCCACGGCCGCCATGCGTGCGTCGCGGGCGATCTGGATGCGGGCCATGCCGGGGATCTGCGCCTCGGGCAGCAGGCCGCAGTGCCCCTCGCGCAGGGCGGTGTACTGGCGCTGCAGCGCGGCGGGATCGAGGTGGCGGTCCCATCGCTCGTCCCGCATCGCCTCGCGCATTTCGGTGCGCGGCAGGTTGCCGCCGCGCACGGGCACGCCGGCCCGCACGGCCGCCAGGGCCACCGGCCCGTACTGCGCCCACGGCCAGGCCGCAGCGTTCCAGCCCAGCGCCTGCTGCACCTGGGCCTCGGTGGCATCGCGCGGCAGGCCGTCGGTGGCCCGGCCGCTGTCGGCCATCTCCATCACCAGCGCCGCCAACTGCCCGCGTGCCGCCAGCCACTGCACGGCCTCGCGTTCCAGCGCCTGGTGTTCGGGGGCGTCGTGCTGCTCGCCGATCAGCAGCACATCGGCGGGAAGCAGGGCCTGGACCTGCGCGAGCCAGGGGGTGGGGGCGGCAGGCGCCCGAGGCGCCTGCGCACAGCCGACGACCAGGGCCAGCAGTGCGGTGGCCGCGAGGCGGGTGCCTGCGGGCCATCCCGCGCCCCTGAATCGGTGTCCTGACGGACTGGCAGGCGGGCGCGATGGGAGGAGTAGGGGGTGGTGCATGTGCGCATGCTAAAGCCATGCCCTGCCCATTTCTTGCGGCTGCATCGGTGGACCGTGCGGCCGTCAACCGCGACGCTTGTCCTTGGCTGAAAACGTGCTGATGGGGCTGATGCACCCGTTGTAGAGGTCGTCGAACAGTGCGTTTTTCACCGCATGGCCGCGGGTTTCGAACAGCATGAGGTTCTCGTTGGAGCGGTAGTGGGATTGGCCGTCCAGGTTGTAGGAGCCCGTCATGACGATGCTGGAGCCGTCCTGCCGCTCCAGGACGTAGTTCTTGGCATGGCCCACGGGCTGTTCCGCCGTGTTGAAGTTCTGCGCGGCTGCCAGGGTGTCGCCCGGCGCGAAATGCCGCAGGTTGAGGGTGCCCACGGGGGCGGAGGCCGGGTGGGCGAAGAGCTTGCGGGCCGCCCGTTCCAGCGCTGCCCGGTTGTCCTCGTTGATCAGCACATTGACGTTGCAGCCCCTGGCGAGCGCACCGGTGATGAGCGCTATGCCTTCGCTGCCGATGGTCTTGTTCACGATGTTGATCGTCTCCCCCGGCCGGGCCCCGGAAAAGAACCGGGACATGACCTGTCCGATGGGCTTGCCTTCGATTTGGCCCCGCGTGGAGAACATGTTCTTGTAGCCGCTCGACGTGTTCTGCACCCAGAGCACCTTGTGCGCTGCGCCTTCGAAGTCCACCCCTGCTTGCGCCAGGGAGTCGCGCAGGCGCTCGATGGCCTGGTCCTTCTGCGGTCCGGCCTGATCGAGTGGCGATTCGATGTCGATCGTTCTCAGGGCCTGGATGCGAGACAGGTCTTCCATCTTTTCCATGACCAGTTCGCCGTCGCCATTGGCCTTTAGCCGCCCGCCGCGCACGGTGTGGCTGCCGATCAGTTCGTCGAGGAAGTAGTCCCGCTGCCGTGCTGCCAGGGGCCGGCTCAGCGTGACGCATCCGCCGTCCATCCAGCTGTCCTTGGTTTTGTTGGCCAGGCTCGCCCCGAGGGTGGCGGCGACCCCCCTGTCATTGATGCAGAACTTGTTGTGGTGCGATCCGGCCACGCCCTTGGCCTTGGCGGCCACGAAGTAGAGGTTGCACTGTGGCCGGGTGATCTTCAGGCGCGCATCGGTCTGCTGCCGGTTGTAGGCCTTGACGACCGCGGGCCACGTGGTGGTGGCATGCGTTCGGCTGCTCGAGCGCAGGCTCATGTTGGTCGTGACGTTCTGGCCCACGACCGCGGAGATGACCGCGTTGGTCTGCAGCTTGTTGTCGTTGTAGAAAAGGACGAACGAGAAATCCTTGTCGTGCTGCTTCTTGGCGAGCGATTCCAGGATCGCGAACGTCGTCCCGGAGATCTTTTCGGGGTCGTGGTCCTTGGCCGGATTGATGTTGAACGACGTGATGATGGCGAACTTCTCGGCCGAGTCGATGGTCATCCGGATGAGCTTCTTTTGCCGGTCTTCGCTGGTCGGGGCCAGGGTCAGCACGAACGCGTTGTCATCCCGATGGCAGTAGGCCGCCTTCCCGGCGGCGATCAGTTCCGCGTGCAGGCCATCCGTGAATTGGCCCAGCGGCCGGGCCTGCGTCGGCGCCGCTCCGCTGGCGTCCGCGGCCCTGCGGTCGGCATGCGGCGGCGAGAGCGGGCCTGCCACCCCTTCGGCGTGGCGAACGGACGCGTCGGTCACGCGTGGCGCGGAGGAACGACGCGGCTCCTGCATTGCCGGGGTGCCACGCGGCTGCGGTTGCGGTCGCGGCGGTGGGCGCGAAGGCGTGGCGGAAAGCTGTGCGGTTTTGCCGGCAGGAGAGCCCGCTGCAGCCCTGTGGAGCGCCGGCAATCCCTCGTTGGTTTCCCATTGAGAGGACGGATGGGTGCCCGATGGGTTTTGCGGGGCTTGCGGCACTTGCTCCGCACGGCCCGGTTGGAGGGGCTTGCTTCGCCCCACGTCCGATGACAGCATTTTCTTTTCACTCCCTTAAACGGAGCGATCCTGCAACCCGCTGGCGTGGAAACGCTGGATGCATCCGAAACCATGGCGGCCCAGGCGAATGCGAAACCCGGAACGCTTGGCTTTTGGCGCGCGTGGCCTGCGAGAAGGCGGCCGCGCCGAAGAAGCCCAGCGCGGCCGCGAGGCGTCGCGCGTTCTTTCGTTCGGTGGCGCCCGCCGGCCCGCTGGCGTCACACCTCGGTCACGAACTGCTCGCGCGGGCGGCGCACCTTGGCCAGCGGGGCCAGCCAGTCCTGCTCGGCCTGGCGGTAGCCCAGCGGCAGGATCGCCACGCTGCGCAGTCCGCGGGCGCGCAGGTCCAGAATGCCGTCGAGCGCGTCGGGGTCGAACCCTTCCATCGGCGTGCTGTCCACCGCTTCGTACGCCGCGGCCATCAGCGCGGCGGACAGTGCGATGTAGGCCTGGCGGGCCGCATGCTGGAAGTTGACCTCGGCGCCGCGCTGCGGATAGGTGTTCAGCAGCATGTTGCGGTAGTTCTCCCAGCCTTCGTTTTTGAAGCCGCGCACCGCGTTGGTGTAGTCGAACATGGCGTTGATGCGCTCGGCCGTGTAGTCGTCCCACGCGGCGAACACCAGCAGGTGCGAGCCGTCCGTGATCTGGGCCTGGTTCCAGGCGATGGCCTGGATGCGCTGGCGCACTTCGGGGTTCGTCACCATGACGATCTCGAACGGCTGCAGCCCGCTGGAGGTGGGCGCCAGCCGCGCCGCTTCGAGAATGCGCTCGACCTTCTCGGCCGGGACGGCGCGCGCGGGGTCCATCTTCTTGGCGGCATAGCGCCATTGCAGGCGTTCGATCAGCGGGGCGGCATCGGTGCGGGAAGTGATGGTTTCGAGTTCGGCGGCCAGTTCGGCGGTGGGGGACATGGGGTTTCCTTGGAAAGTGCGGTGGGACGGTCGCGCACGCACGGAGCGCGTCTCTTGGACTATATGGGGCCTCGGGCCGGGTGGAATAACCCCCTGCCGGGGAATCGCAGCGTTTCGATCCGGGAAACAAAACGCAACATCGGCCGTGATCGCCGTGCCTTCCGGGGCCCTGCAGCCTCCGGGGCAAACCCTCGCCATTCGCGTTGACATCGGGCAACCCGCCGGGCCGCGCACAGGAGTAAAACAGCGGTTTGGCAGTGTTTTTGGAAAGCGCCAGCGACATGCAACGCGACCCCTTCACCCCCCAGGCGTCCGACGCCACCCCCGTGCAGCCCATCAGCCTCGACGTGCTGCGCGAAAAGTACCTCAAGCCCGGCGAGACGGACGTGGAAGACCTCTACCGCCGCGTGGCCCGCGCCCTCGCCTCGGTGGAGCCCGAAGCCGACCGCGCTGCGCACGAGGCGCGCTTTCTCGCCAACCTGCGCGCCGGGGCGATCGGCGCGGGCCGCATCATGAGCGCCGCCGGCACCCACATCCAGGCCACGCTCATCAACTGCTTCGTGCAGCCGGTGGGCGACTGCATCCAGGGCGTGGACGACGGTGGCTATCCCGGTATCTACGAGGCCCTGCGCGAGGCCGCCGAGACCATGCGGCGCGGCGGCGGCGTGGGCTACGACTTCTCGCGCATCCGGCCCAAGGGCGCGCAGGTCAAGGGCACGGCATCGCTGGCCTCGGGGCCGTGCAGCTACATCAACGTGTTCGACCAGTCGTGCTCCACGGTGGAGAGCGCGGGCGCGCGGCGCGGCGCCCAGATGGGCGTGCTGCGCATCGACCACCCCGACGTGCTCGAATTCATCACCGCCAAGCGCACGCCGGGGCGTTGGAACAACTTCAACGTATCGGTCGGCGTGCCCGACGCCTTCGTGCAGGCCGTGGTCGATGGCCGCCCGTGGGACCTGGTGCACTCGGCCCGCCCCGGCACCGCGCTGCTGGCGCAGGGCGCGGTGCAGCGCACCGACGGCCAGTGGGTCTATCGCACGGTGCAGGCCCGCGGCCTGTGGGACACGATCATGCGGTCGGCCTACGACTTCGCCGAGCCGGGCATCCTGTTCCTCGATGCGATCAACCGCGACAACAACCTGCACTATTGCGAAGACATCGCCGCCACAAACCCGTGCGTGACAGCCGACACCCGGCTGGCCACGCAACATGGATTGGTGCGGATCGGTGATCTTTACGAAAGCGGAGTGCCGCTGGAGGCCACTGTGGATCGGCGGGCGCTTGGGCACGAAGCGCGAGGAGTTGAGGTCCGTCCTTCCAAGGCGGCGTTCATGACGGCTCGCCGAGCAGAGGTATTCAAGGTGACTACCGACGATGGCTATGAGATCAAAGCCACTGCGTGGCACGATTTCTACACGTCGGGCGGCAAGGTCAAACTGTCGGAACTCAAGGTGGGTGACCAGTTGCTCGTGCAGTCTGGAAAAGGCCAGTTCGGCCAGCAAGGCAGCCATGAATTGGGGGTCCTGCTTGGACTGATCACGGGTGATGGGCATTTCACTCATCGGGGGAGGGGGCAGGAAGTCGTTTGCGTCAATTTATGGAACCAGGAGCGCGAACTCGCAGAGCAGGTAGCGAACACGGTCAATCACATGATTGCTGGCTTGGCACAGACGCCCAGGCGCTATCTGTGCGCACCGGTGGCAGTGGCTCAGCGCAACTACGTATTCATCCGCTCCGTGCTGCTGGCACGCGCCCTGGCGGCGTGCGGCTTTACGCGCGCTACCAAATTAAGAGTTCCCGAGGTGATCTGGCAAGGCAGCGAGGCTTGTGTCAAAGCCTATCTGCGTGCGCTTTTTCAAACAGACGGCACGGTCAATGTTTCTAGCGCCAGGGAAAGCTGCTCTGTTCGCTTGAGTTCCAGCCATTCGCCACTGCTCAAAGACGTGCAGGTGCTGCTGGCCAATTTTGGTGTTTTCAGCCGCTTGCGATTGCGTAGGGAAGCCCAAACCAAAGCCATGCCGGATGGCAAGGGCGGACAGGGTGAGTACGCCTGCAAGCAGCAGTACGAACTGATCATCGACGGCGAGTCCCGTGAGCAGTTCATGCGGGAAATCGGGTTCTTGCTGGACTACAAAACAGCCCGGTACCGCGAATGGGTGGTCGACAAGGTGTTGCGCAAGACGCAGCGGTTTACCAGCCGAGTCGCTCAGATCGCGCCTGCTGGTGAAGAGGCCGTGTTCGACACCACCCAGGCAGATTGCAATACCGTCATCTTCAATGGATTGGTCACGGGGCAATGCGGCGAGCAGCCGCTGCCGCCCTACGGCTGCTGCGACCTGGGCCCCATCATCCTCACGCGCTTCGTGCGCAATCCATTCGGGCTGGCGGGCGCGCCGGCCTTCGATTTCGAGGCGTTCGAGCAGAGCGTGACGACGCAGGTGCGCGCGCTCGACAACGTGCTGGACGTGACCTTCTGGCCGCTCGAAGCGCAGCGGGCCGAATCGGCCGCCAAGCGGCGCATCGGCGTGGGCTTCACCAGCATGGGCAACACGCTGGCCATGCTGTGCCTGCGGTACGACCGCGACGCGGGCCGCGCCATGGCCGCGCAGATCGCCGAGCGCCTGCGCGATGCGGCCTATGCCGCGTCGGTGGCGCTGGCGCGCGAGAAAGGGGCGTTCCCGAAGTTCGACGCCACCGGCTACCTGGCGCCCGGCACCTTCGCCAGCCGGCTGCCGCAGGGCCTGCAGGCGCAGATCCGCGAGCACGGCATTCGCAACAGCCATCTGCTGTCGATCGCGCCGACGGGCACGGTGAGCCTGGCGTTTGCCGACAACGCCTCCAACGGCATCGAGCCGCCGTTCTCCTGGACCTACAAGCGCCGAAAGCGCGAGGGCGACGGCCGCATGAGCGAATACGCCGTGGAAGACCACGCCTGGCGGCTGTACCGTGAGCTGGGTGGCGACGTGAACGCGCTGCCCGAGTACTTCGTCAGCGCGCTGTCCATGCCCGCGGAGGACCACATCGCCATGATGGAAGCGGTGCAGCCCTTCGTCGATACGGCGATTTCCAAGACGGTGAACGTGCCGGCCGACTACCCGTACGAAGACTTCAAGGGCCTGTACCTCGCCGCCTGGCGTGCGCGCCTCAAGGGGCTGGCCACCTACCGGCCTAACACGATTCTGGGCGCCGTGCTGGAAACGCATGCGCCCGAGGTGCCTCAGGCGCAGGCATCGTCATCGGCCCCGGCTGCCGCGCCGGACGCTGCGCCCACGCCCATCGACCCGATGCGCACCGTGATCGAAAGCCGGCCCAAGGGCGCCTTGTCGGCCGTGGCCGAGAAGGTGGAGTACTGGACGCAGGAGGGGCACAAGACGCTCTACCTGGTGGTGTCGTTTTTGCCGGTGCCCAATGCCAGCGGCACCGGCACGGTGGACCGCGCCATCGAGTTCTTCATGCCCGTGGGGCAGAGCGGCGAATCGCAGCAGTGGATCACCTCCAGCATGCGCATGCTCTCGCTGGCCGCGCGCGGCGGCTTTCTGGAGCGCGCGTTGAGCGACATGCGCAAGGTGGCGTGGGACCGCGGCCCCGTGCGACTGGGCACGCGCCAGCGCGAGGACGGCACGCGCGTGCCGCTGTGGCACGACTCCGAGGTGGCCGCCATGGCCTACGCCATCCAGAACATTCTGGCCAGCCGCGAGCCCGACCCGGTGCAGCAGGTATTGCCGCTGGACGAGCCCGAGGCGCCCATGGGCATGCCCCCGGCCATGGCCGGCAAGAAATGCCCCGAGTGCGGCGCGCACGCCGTGATCCGCAAGGATGGCTGCGACTACTGCACGCAGTGCGGCCACCTGGGCACCTGCGGGTGAAGGGCCGACGGGCCGGGTGTTCCAAGGGGCGGCGGCGCGCTACCGCAGGCCCAGCCGGCTGAGCTTCTTGATCAGCCCCGCGCGGGAGATGCCCAGGCGGCGCGCGGTTTCCGACTGGTTGCCCTGGGTGGCTTCCATGGCCTCGCGGACCATGCGCGTTTCCAGCTCGAAGATGGCCGCGTCCAGCGCGCCGGCCGGTGCTGCAGGGGCCGCATCGGGCGGACCCGCGTCCGGCAAGTGCGACAGGTCGCCGCTGGCGAACCGCAGAAGATCGACGTCGATGCGCGGGTTGCCCGGGGCGATCAGCGCGCCGGCCGACTCCACCAGGGCCCGCAACTGGCGCACGTTGCCCGGCCAGGTTTGCGTGGCGAGCCAGGCCTGCGCGTCGGGCGCGAACAGGGCCTGCGGCGCGACGCGGCGCAGGAAGTGCGCGGCCAGCAGCGGCACGTCCGTGCCGCGCTCGGAAAGCGGCGGGATGCGCATCACCACGCCCTTGAGCCGGTAGTAGAGGTCTTCGCGAAAACTGCCGTCCTGGATCATCCCCTCCAGGTCGCGGTGCGTGGCCGACACCACGCGCACGTCGGCCTTCTTCATCTCGCGCCCGCCCACGGGCAGGAAGGTGCCTTCCTGCAGAAAGCGCAGCAGCTTGACCTGCATGGCGGGCGGCATCTCGCCCACTTCGTCCAGGAACAGCGTGCCGCCGTGCGCGGTTTCCACCAGGCCCGGCTGGTCGCGGTGGGCGCCGGTGAAGCTGCCTTTCAGGTGGCCGAACAGCTCGCTCTCCAGCAGCTCGCTGGACAGTGCGCCGCAGTGGATGATCGCGAACGGGCCCTGACGGCGCGCGCTGCACTGGTGCAGGGCGCGGGCCACCAGTTCCTTGCCCGTGCCGGTGGGGCCGAGCACCATCACGCTCACCGAGGTGCCGGCCACGCGCCGCACCATCGCACGCAGCTGCTGCGCGGCCACCGACTGGCCGACGATGCCCAGGTCTTCGCTGCCCTCGCGCGCGCGCAGCTCCCGCAGTTCTTCGTCCAGGCGGGACTTGTGCATGGCGCGCGAGACGACGAAGCGCAGCATGTCCGGATCGATGGGCTTGGTGAGAAAGTCCCACGCGCCCTTCTCGGCGGCGCGCAGCGCGAGTTCGCGGTCTCCATGGCCGCTCAGCACCACCACGACCGAGCCCGCGAACTGCCCGATCAGCTCCAGCCCCGCTTCGGGGTCCATGCTGGGCGGCATGGCCAGATCGAGCAGCACCACGTGCGCGCGGTCCTGCCCGAAGGCCCAGGCCGCCTCTTCGCCGCTGCCGGCCACGGTGACGCGGTGGCCCAGCTCGCGCAGGAAGGTGCTGGCCAGCCGTTGGTATGCGGGCTCGTCGTCCACCAGCAGGATGTGGCCCAGGGAGGGAGAAGCGGTCATGGTCGGTGGGGAGGAAAGGTCAGGGTGAAGCAGGTGCGCCAGGGCGGGCGCTCGGTCAGTGCGGCCGTGCCGCCGTGCGCCGCCATGATGCGGGCGACGATGGCCAGGCCCAGCCCGGTGCCGCCCGGGCTGCGCGAGGCGAACGGTTGGAACAGCCGCTCGCGCAGCTCGGCGGGAATGCCCGGGCCGTCGTCGCACACGTGCAGGCGCAGGCCGTCCTCGGCCTGCTCGGCATCCACCTGCACGCGCCTTGGGCCCGCCGCCGCCTGGGCGTTGGTGATGAGGTTGGCCAGCACTTGGCGCAGCCGCGCGGGGTCGGCATGCACGGGGCAGGGCCCTTCCAGCCCCGGCCCCAGTTCCACGCCGGGGCTGTGCCGGACGGCCTGGCGCACATGCTCCGACAGGTCGATGGCGCGCGGCTCGATCTGCCAGGGCTTGGCGTAGTCCAGCAGGTCTTCCGCCAGGCGAGAGATGCGCGCGATCTGCTCCTGCACGTCCTGGCGGACCTCGGCCGGCGAAAAGGCCGTGGCCATGGCGATCACGTTCAGCGGGTTGCGCAGGTCGTGCGCCACCGTGGCCGCGAGCGAGCCCAGTTCGGCCAGGCGGGCCTGCAGCTGCCGCTCGCGCTCGCGCTGCTCTGCGGCCGCGGCGTTTTCGACCTGGCCGGCCGCCTGCGCGAGCACGGTGCCGAACAGCTCCGCCAGGTGCCGCTGCCCCGGTGGCGCCTGCTCGAAGCCGTGCAGATGGGCCTGCCAGTGGTCGCCGTCCTTGCGGCAATGCACCGTGGGGGTGTTCGGGTCGGCGGCGAGCGCGGCGCCGGCGACCACCCGCACGGCCACGCCCATGCGCTCGGACAGCAGCGCAGCGGCGATGGACGAGAGTTCGTCCATGGACTGGGCGGCGGCGAGGGCGCCGCGCCAGGTGCCCAGGTCCTGCGCCGTGGGGGTGCCACCGGGATAGACCAGGCGCTCGGCCAGCCGGCGCACCGGCCCGCTCCAGGCCAGGCAGGCAGCGGCCACCACGGCGGAGGTGAGCCAGCGCGATTCGACCGGCAGCAGCAAGGTCAGCGGCACGGCCAGCAGACCCAGGAACAGCACGATCGCCCAGGCCAGGGCCCGCCGCGCCCAGGCGTTGGCCATGAAGACCCGGTAGCGCAAGATGCCGTAGACCAGGATCAGGGGGTAGGCGGGAAAGGCCAGCACCTGCCACGGGTACTGCGGAATGCGCAGGGCCGCGAACGCGTAGCCCGAGATGCACATCAACCCCCAGCCGCACGAGAGCGCCACCGCCGCGATCTGCCGGCGCTCGGTGGCCACGCGCGTCTGCCAGAACGCCTTGGCCAGCACCAGCAGGCCGGCGCCCGCACAGGTGGCCCAGACCAGGCTGGTCGTCCACCCGGCCGCATTGGGCACCACCACCCATTGCACGCCGGTGAAGGGCGGAAAGTGCTCGAACCCGCCCGGCGGCACCCACCACGACAGCGCGGTCGCGCAACACGCCGCGCCATAGGCCAGCCGCAGGGCCCACGGCGGCAGCCGCTGGCCCGTGAAGATGGCGCAAAAGTGCAGGAACGCCGCGGACGTGATCGGCACCGTGGCCAGCAGCGCCATGGCGAAGGGCGCGGTGCCGATGCCGGCCCAGTTGGGCAGTTCGTTGCCCACGATCCACAGCCCCACGCCCAGCAGGAACACGATCAGCAGCTTGGCGCCCGCCACGTGCTGCGCCCACAGCCACAGCACGGCGGACAGGGCCAGGGTCTGAACGAATGCCAGGGCGAGCGCGATGTGAATGGCCATGCGGCACTGTAAACCGGGTGCACAGTGCGCCCGCCGCAACTGTCTACCGTGTTGACAGGTGGAATAAAAAACCGTTTGAAATCAACGGTCTGTTCGCTGGCACGTGCCCTGCAATACAGAAGGCATGAAGACCGCCACACCCCTCCTTCTGCCCCGCGATGCCGATGCCGATGACCGTGCCCCTGCCGAGGTGCCGGCGCCCCTTGATCTGGCCGCACTGCTGGGCGCGGCGCAATGGCAACGGCTGTCGCCGGCCATTCGCCGCCGCTTCGCGGCAGGCCATGCACCCGCGTGCTACGGCGGCGCGCTGGACGTGCGGCGGTCGCGCATCGGCTGGTGCTTCGCCTGGGCTTCGCGCCTGCTGGGCGGTCCGCTGCTGGATGCCGAAGAGACCGGCGTTCCCGCCGAAGTGCGGGTGTCTTGCGACGCGCGCGGCGGCGTGGTGTGGGAGCGCCACCTGCGCCTGCCCGGGCGGCGCGGCGCGGCCGTCGTGTGCTCGACCAAGCTGCGCGGCCCCGACGGCGGCCTGCAAGAGCGCACGCGCGGCGGGCTCTCCATGGCGCTCGACGTGGTGGTCGAAGACGGCGCGCTGGTGTTCTACAGCCGCTGCTACTTCCTGGCGCTGGGCGCGTTCTGCCTGCCCATCCCCGGCTGGCTCACGCCGGGCCGGTGCCGGGTCGAGCACCGCGACGAAGGGCCGGGCGCCTTCCGTTTCACGCTCGACATGGCGCACCCGCTGTGGGGCTGCACGTTTTTTCAAACCGGTGTGTTCACCGATCCCGAGGAGTGACTTTCATGGACATCGTTTTCATCGTTCTGACGGTGCAGGCCCTGATGGGGGCGTTCGACAACCTCTGGCACCACGAGTGGTCCGCCCGCCTGCCCAGTCGCACCTCGGCCCGCCACGAGCTGCTGCTGCACGCGGCGCGCGAGGCCATCTACGGCTTTCTCTTTCTGGGATTCGCCTGGGTGCAGTGGCAGGGCTGGTGGGTGCTGCTGCCGACGGCCCTGCTGGCGGTGGAGATCGTGATCACCGCGGCCGACTTTCTGGAGGAAGACCGCAGCCGCCGCCTGCCGCCCGTCGAGCGCGTGCTGCACACGCTGCTCGCCGTGAGCTACGGCGTGCTGGTCGGCGTGATCGCGCCCCTGTTCGCGGCGCACGCGGCCCTGCCGACCGGGGTGGTGCGGGTGGGGCACGGGGCATGGTCCTGGCTGTTCACGGTGGCGGCCGCCGTGGTGCTGATCTGGAGCCTGCGCAATGCGCTCGCCGTCGTGCGGCTTCGGGCCGACGTGCAATCCGCTGAACCCCTGCCCGTTGCCGCCCACGGGCCTGCGGTGCTGGTGACGGGCGCCACCGGCTTCATCGGCACGGCGCTGGTGCGCCGGCTGCGAGGCGAAGGGCGGCGCGTGATCGTCTGGACGCGCGATCCGCTGCAGGCCCGTGCGACCTTCGGCCCCCAGGTGTGGGCGCTGGACCGGCTGGAGGACATCCCGGCCGAGACGCGCATCGACGCCGTCGTCCACCTGGCCGGCAGCCCGATCCTGGGCCTGCCCTGGAGCCGCGCGCGGCGCCGTGAACTGGTCGCCAGCCGCATCGGCACGGCCCGGCAGTTGATGGGCTTGATGCAGCGGCTGGACCGCCGGCCCGCCGTGCTGGTCGGCGCGTCGGCCGTGGGCTTCTACGGCGTGCCCCTGGCGGACACCCCGTTGGACGAGCAGGCCGCGCCGCAACCCGGGCGCTTTCAGTCGGACCTGTGCGCCCAGGTGGAGCGCGCAGCGGGCGAGGCGCACGCCTTGGGTGTGCGGGTGGTCTGCCTGCGCATGGGCGTGGTGCTGGGGCCGCAGGGCGGGGCCTACCCGCCGCTGGCCTGGGCGGCACGCATGGGGTTCGGCGCCGTGCTCGGCAGCGGGCGCCAGCGCGTGCCGTGGATTCACCGGGACGACGCGGTGGGCCTGGTCTGCCATGCGCTGGCCCACCCCGGCATCAGCGGCCCGGTGAATGCCGTGGCGCCGGACGTGCCCTCGCAGGCGCAGTTCGTGCGGACGATGGCGGCTTCGTTCGGCCGGCCCGTCTGGCTGCGGATGCCGGCGTGGCCCGTGCGCGCGGCGCTGGGCGAGATGTCCGAGCTGCTGCTGTGCGGGCAGCATGCGGTGCCCCGGCAGGCGCTGGCCGAGGGGTATGTGTTCACGCACGCCTCGCTGGCAGGGGCACTGGGCGCATTGGCCGGGTCAGGGGTTGGAGGCCCCGGCGAGCCGCTTCGCCCCGAAGCCCGGCCCTCCTGACCCCGGCGTAATGGTTTGCTATTAATTAAATAGCATTAAGGGCAATAAATACTAGGGCGCACAGCCTTTTTCATTGCAATCCTGGGGCGGGAAGAGGGCTGGTGCTGTGCGGGCGATACTTTCCCCTCCCCTGGATTTTCGCCGCTCCGCGCCCGTCGATGCTCTCTTTCCCCCCCGCCCGCATCCTTCTCACCCTGGCCCTGGCCCTCGCTGCCGCGGTGGTGTGCCTGGCCCTTCGCACGCCGCTGCCCTGGATGATCGGCCCGCTGGTCGCCACCGCGCTGCTGTCCATCGCGGGCGCGCCCACCGACAGTTCGCGGCGGCTGCGCAATGCCGGGCAGTGGACCCTGGGCGCGGCACTGGGCCTGTATTTCACGCCGCAGGTCACCGCGCTGGTGACGGGGCTGTGGTGGGCGATCGCCCTGGGTGTGGTGTGGGCGCTGTTCGGCGGCTGGCTGTACCGCGTGCATGCGCCGCATCTGCCGGACGTGCCGGCGCCGGTGCTGCGCGCGACCAGCTATTTCTCCGGCGCCATCGGTGCGGCCTCGGAGATGACCCTGCTGGCCGAGCGCGAACACGCCCGCACCGACCTCGTGGCCGCCAGCCACAGCCTGCGGCTGGTGATCGTGACGGTGATCATTCCGTTCGCGCTGCAGTTCAGCGGCCTGCACGGCCTGGACCTGCTGCCGCCCGCCGTGCGCGCGGTGGACGCGCAGGGCCTGGCGCTGTTCGCCGCGCTCACCGGCCTGGGCGCGCTGGCGATGGACCGGCTGGGCCGCGCCAACCCCTGGTTCATGGGCGCGCTGCTGGTCTCGATGGGGCTGGCCATGGCCGGCATCACGCTGTCGGCCGTGCCGCAGGTGCTGCTCAACGCCGCGCAGCTGGTGATCGGGGTCAGCCTGGGGGTGCGGTTTCGCCCCGGCTTCTTGCACACCGCGCCGCGCTGGCTCGGTTCGGTGGCCATGGGCACGCTGGTGCTGCTCGCCGTGTGCGCGCTGTTCGCGGTGGGGTTGTCGCGGGCCACCGGCCTGCACTGGGTGACGATGGTGCTGTCGTCCGCCCCCGGCGGCATCGCCGAGATGTCGATCACCGCCAAGGTGCTGCAACTGGGCGTGCCGGTGGTGACGGCCTTCCAGGTGTGCCGGCTGATCGCCGTGCTGCTGCTGGTGGCGCCGATGTACCGGTGGGTTTATCCGAGGGATGCATCGGCCGGGTGAAGGCCGCCAGCCCTCGGGGCGCCCATGCTAGATTGCCCGCACCATGCTCCAGCCCACGCAATCCAAGCTGCCCATCAACCTGCTCGATCTGCTGCACCAGCGGACCGTGGAGGGCGAACGCATCGAATACAAGGAAGGCTGGAATCCCGACGCCATCCTTCGCACGCTGTGCGCCTTTGCCAACGATTTTGAAAACCTGGGCGGTGGCTATGTGGTGATCGGGCAGGACTGCGATGCCAACGGCCAGCCCATCTTTCCACCCAAGGGGCTTGCGGCGAATCAACTCGACAAGATACAGCGGGAGTTGCTGGCTGCATGCCAGTTGATGCAGCCGCCGTACTTTCCCATGCTGAGCCTGGAGGTCGTGCAAGGCCGCAATCTGGTGGTGCTGTGGGCGCCAGGCGGACAGAACCGGCCGTACAAAGTGCCCGAAGCCGTCACGGCCAGGCACAAGGTTTGGCACTCCTACATCCGCCGCTACAGCAGTACCGTGCAGGCCAAAGGCGAGGCGGAGCAGGAACTGCTGAGCCTGACGGCCAAGGTGCCTTGGGACGACCGGTTTCATCAGGCAACCACGGTGGCTTCGCTGTCCAGGCCGTTGATGCAGGCATTCCTGCAAGAAGTAGGCAGTGTATTGGCCGCCGATGCAGCCGACCTGTCGGTCGAAGCGCTCGGGCGGCAGATGAATGTGGTGGGCGGACCTGCCGAATCGCCCTGGCCCAAGAACGTGGGTCTGTTGTTCTTCAACGACGAGCCCACGCATTTCTTCCCTGGTGCACAGGTGGATGTGGTGGCGTTTCCCCAAGGCGCTGGAGGGGATGTCATCGTCGAGAAGTCTTTCAAGGGTCCGTTGTCGCGCATGGTCCGCGAGGCGCTCGATTACCTGCAGCGCAACTACCTGCATGAAACGGTGACCAAGCATCCCGGACGTGCCGAGGCCACCCGGGCCTGGAATTTCCCGTTTGCTGCGGTGGAGGAGGCGTTGGTGAATGCGGTGTACCACCGCACTTACGAGAGCCACGATCCTGTGGAGGTTCGCATTGGTCCGGACGAACTGGTGGTGCTGAGTTATCCAGGGCCGGATCGGTCGGTACGCCTGGAGGATTTGCGCTCAGGCCGTGCCGTCAGCCGACGCTACCGCAACCGGCGCATCGGTGAGTTCCTCAAGGAGCTTCGGCTCACGGAAGGCCGCGCCACGGGTATCCCGAAAATTCTCAAGGCGATGCGTGCGAACGGGTCGCCGGAACCGGTATTCGAGACCGACGACGAGCGGCTGTCGTTCGTGGTGCGATTGCCGGCACATCCGCTGGCCCGACCGATCACCGCGGAAGTCACCGCGGAAGACACCGCGGAAGACACCGCGGAGGTCACCGCGGAAGTCGTTCGCGTGCTCGAGGTTTTACAAGGGGAGATGCCCCGTGCGTCTTTGATGGACGCCGTGGGCCTGAAACACGCAGAGCATTTTCGCAAGGCCTACCTGTTGCCCGCTCTGGCGACGGGCTTGGTGGAAATGACCATGCCGGACAAGCCGACCAGCAGGAGCCAGCGCTACCGGCTGACGGCGGCAGGCGCCGGATGGCTGCAGGCGCATGGGGCTGGCGGCGTGGATGAATCCGAGTGAACCAGATGGGCTGAAAGGCTGATGGCGGCGATGGTTGATCGATCATCCAGGCGCCCGGCCCCGCGCTTCGTTTCGCGTCAGTGCACCACCACCGGGTTCTGCGCCAAGCCCACATAGCCATCGAGCGTGTCTTCCACTTCTTCTTGCGTGGGGGTGTCACGCTGCCAGGCCAGGATCTGCTGCTGGAACATTTCGGCCCAGGAGCCGTCCAGGTACACCTCCTTGCCGGAGCGCTTGTCCACGATTTCGAAGCCGTGGCGCGAGAGCTGGGGCGGGGTGGGCCAACCTTTGGGGGCGCCGTTTGGGCCGGCATCCGGCTGCATGTGGACCACAACGAAGGTTTCGGAGTCATAGAGCATGTGCATGGTGTTCCTCTGTCGGTTCGTTTCTGTCAGATGGCCACCCAGGTCGGGAAGTTCAAGCCCTGGCGCATCGGATGGTCGGTGAAAACCCGCCAGATGCATGGGAACAGTATTTCATGAAACCCCGCCTCCGGCGGCCCGGCGTGCGAAGTGACCGCCCTGTCCCACGCACGTGTGGGCGAAACCGCACAGGCTTTCGCGCCCTGCGCCGCCTGCCGGTTGGTGACCAACCGGCAGGCGGCACGGCGCTCAGGGCGGCGAGTGGGCGCTCAGGCGCAGATCGGCGAAGTCGCCGTTGGACTGGGTGATGCGGATGCGCGCGGGCAGAAAGCCCAGGGAGGGCGCGAGCCACAGCTCGGCCTTCTGGTCGTATTCCTTGCGCGGCAGGCGCTGCAGCTTGAGCGCCGGGGTGGCGCCGCGCGGCAGGTCCAGCATTTCGGTGCCTTCCACGGTGAAGGTCCAGCGGTCGGCATAGCGCGCGCCCACCGTGGTCAGGGTGATCTGGGTGCCGTCGGGGTAGCGCTCCGGCGCTGCGGCGAGCAGGGCACCCAATTGGATGAACACGCTGAGCCGGTCTTGCGCGCCGGCGCCGATGGCCGCCTGGGGCGTGTTCGCGCTGAAGGTGACGCGCCCCTGCCCGAAGTTGAAGTGCGCCGCCTGTTCGCTGCGGGCCTTGTCGCCGAAGCGTTCCGGCTGCAGGCCGCTGGCGGTCACCTGGCCGGTGCTGGTCTGCGAGCGCGCGCCGATCAGGAAGGCCTTGATCTCCTGCCGGGCTTCGTAGCGCGAGCCATCGTGGCGCCACAGCAGTTCGGCGCTGGCGCGGTAGTTGAACTTCTTGGCCTGGCCATTCACCTCGAACTCCAGGCGCACCGGATCGGGCAGGCGGGCGGGCGGCGGCGTGGTGCTGGCGGTGTTGCTGCCGGCACCCGGCGGGCGAATGTCCACGCCGGCGCTGCTGTCCTGTGCGGGGTCGGCCGGCGCCGAGGCGGCTACGGCGAGCGGGGCCGCAGGCGCTGGCTGGGGAGCGGAAGCGGCAGAAGAGACGGAAGAAGAGGCTGTCGCCAGCGGCGCAGCGGCCGCGGCGGTGCTTTCAGGCGCTTCGGTGTCCGCGCCCTCCGGCACTGGCATGTTGGCCGATGCCACGGTGGTGGGCGTGGTCGGCGGCGTGTCGGCGGCTGTCGCTTCGGTGGCGGCCTTCGGGGCCTCGGCTGCTTGCGGCGGTTCGGGCGATGGCTGCGGCGCAGGGGCCTTCGGCGCGGCCGGCTTGCGCGGGGGGGCAGGCCGGGGGCGAGGCTTGGCGGGTGCTGCAGGCGGTGCCGGGGCTGCTGTGGCTTCTGCCGGGGTTTCGGGTGCGGGCGCCGGCGTCGGCGTCGGCGGGAGCGTGCGGGTGTGGAACGCCATGCGCACCGGCGCACCGCGCTCCTGGCCCCCGCCCAGGGGCAGGCCTTGCAGCACCCAGGCGTGCACGGCGAGCACGATGAGCGTCAGCAGGGCGAGAACGCGGCGCGGCATGGCGTTTTCATCAGTCCCAGGCAGCAAGGCCGGGCTGAGGCAGGCAGGCCGGCAGTCCCGCTGTGCGGGGCCGGCGCGTGCGCAGTGCAGGATCTTTCATGCGCAGCCGTGGCCCAGGTCGCTCGACAGCGCCTGCGCGGCCGCGCGCAGCGGCGCGTCGATGGCGCCGCCCCAGGCGGGATCGAAGGTGGCGATCGAGCCCAGCGTGGTGATGCCCAGGGCCAGGTGGCCGTCGGCGTCGAACACCGGGGCGCAGAACGCGACGATGCCCGGCAGCAGCGTGTCCACCACGCGGGCCGAGCCGCGCTCGCGCACTTCGTGCAGCAGGGCATCGACCGCCGCCGCATTGGCGGGCAGATCGGTGCGGCCTAGCTTGGCGGCGTGCGCCAGCTCTTCCTTCAGCAGCGCGGCCGTGGCTTCTCGCGGCAAATGGGCGCAAAAGCAGCGTCCCGTGGCGGAGGCCAGCAGCGGCATCACGTCACCCAGGCGCAGGTTGGCGGTCACGGCCTGGGGCGATTCTTCCCAGTGCACGATGGTCGGGCCCCGGTTGCCCCACACGGCCAGGGCCAGGGTGTGGCCGATGGTGTCCATGAGCGCGGGCATGCGTTCGCGCGCCAGGCGCATCGCATCGAGCCGCGCGAGCGAGGCCAGGCCCAGCTTGAGGGCGGCCGGCCCCAGGTCGTAGCGCGCGGTGCCCGGGTCTTGCGCCACCAGTCCCAGGCGCTGGAAGCTCACGAGGTAGCGGTGCGCCTTGGCGGCGCTCATGCCGGCCGTGGCCGCGAGGTCCTTGAGCATCAGCGGCCCGCGCGAGCGGGTCAGCCCCTCCAGCAGGGCGAAGCCGACTTCCACCGACTGTATGCCTGCCCGTTCCTTGTCCATCTGCACTAGAATTTCCAGAGTTTTGTTTAGTTAAATCAATTTAACCATTCGTAATTTGTCCCGGGCTTTTTGCTGCGGGTGCATCGAAGACAAGGTCTGTGTCCCATGAAACTCGCCACCTATAAAGATGGTTCCCGCGACGGCCAACTGGTCGTCGTCTCCCGCGACCTGGGCACGGCCCATTATGCGACCGGCATCGCGAGCCGCCTGCAGCAGGTGCTGGACGACTGGGGCTTCCTCTCGCCCCAGTTGCAGGACCTGTACGACCAGTTGAACGCCGGCCGCGCCCCCCACGCTTTTCCGTTCGATCCTGCCCAGTGCATGGCCCCGCTGCCACGCGCCTACCAGTGGGCGGACGGCTCCGCCTACATCAACCACGTCGAACTGGTGCGAAAAGCGCGCAACTCCGAGGTGCCCGACAGTTTCTACACCGACCCGCTCATGTACCAGGGCGGCAGCGACGACTTCATCGGCCCGCGCGACGACGTGGTCGTGCCCAGCGAAGCCATGGGCATCGATTTCGAGGCCGAGATCGCCGTCGTTACTGGTGACGTGAAGATGGGCACCACGCCCGAGCAGGCGCTGGACGGCATCCGCCTGGTCATGCTGGCCAACGATGTCTCGCTGCGCAACCTCATCCCGGCCGAGCTGGCCAAGGGATTCGGGTTCTTTCAGTCCAAGCCCGCCACGGCGTTCAGCCCGGTCGCCATCACGCTCGACGAACTGGGCGACGCCTGGGACCAGGGCCGCCTGCACCTCACGCTGCAATCGACCTGGAACGGCCGCAAGGTCGGCATGTGCGATGCCGGCCCCGAGATGACCTTCCACTTCGGCCAGCTCATCGCCCACGTGGCCAAGACGCGCAATGTGCGCGCGGGCTCCATCATCGGCAGCGGCACGGTCAGCAACCGCGGCGTGGAGCAAAACGGCCGCACCGATTGGCCCAAGGGCTATAGCTGCATCGCCGAAAAGCGCTGCATCGAAACCATCCAGGACGGCAAGCCCTCCACCGAGTTCATGAAGTTCGGCGACACCATTCGCATCGAGATGAAGAACAAGGCCGGCCAGAGCCTGTTCGGCGCCATCGACCAGAACATCGCGGCGCCGCAATGACGACCCGCGCGGGGCTGGTCCGGCTCGCGCTGGCGGCATGGCTTGCATGGCCGCTGGCAGTGGCGGCGCAGGAATTGGCGCAGATTCCTGCCGCGCCGCCTGCGCCTTCCGCTTCAGCGCCTGAAGCCTCGGCCACCCGTGCCTGCCCGCCGCAAGCGGCACCGTTCGATCCTGCCGAGCTGCCTCAGGCGATGCGCAATGCGCGCGACCGCGGCCTGCTGTGGCGCATCGAAAAAGGCGGGCGCACCAGCTGGCTCTACGGCACCGTGCATGCCGCCGAGCGCGGCTGGATGTTCCCCGGCCCCACGGTGCGCGAGGCCGTGATGGCTGCCGACCGCGTGGCGCTGGAGCTCGATCTTCTCGACCCGAAAGTCATGCAGGCCCTGCAGGCGGCCATGGTGGCGCCGCCTGGCGCACCGGCACTGCCGCCGGCCTTGGCCGCCCGCCTCGCCGCGCAGGTGGATGCCGCCTGCCTGGCCCCGGCGGTCGCGCACCTGCGGCCCGAACTGCAGGCCGTGACGCTCGTGGGGCAGTCGGCACGCCGTTCGGGCGTGGACCTGGCCTATGGCATCGACGCCGTCATCGCCGGCATGGCCAAGGCCGGGGGCAAGCCCGTCGTGGCGCTGGAAACCCCCGAGCAGCAGATCCGGCTGCTGACCTCCGACGACCCGGCCCGCACCGCAGCCGCCGTGGGCGCCGCGCTCGATCAGCTCGAAGGCGGGCAGGCGCAGCGCTCCATCACCACCCTCACCCGGGCCTGGGCCAATGGGCGCCTGAATGTGCTGCAGACCTATCCGCAATGGTGCGAGTGCCTGGCCAGCGACGCCGAGCAGGCCGAATACCGGCAGATGGTGGACGCCCGCAACCCCGGCATGGCGCGCGGCATCGCGGCGGAGCACGCCGCCGGACACACCGTGTTCGCCGCCGTGGGCGCGCTGCACATGGTCGGCCCGCAGGGACTGCCGGCCCTGATGGAAAAGCAGGGTTTTCGGGTGCAGCGTGTCGCGTTCGCCCCAGCGGCGCCGGAAGGCGCGGCGCCCCGCTCGCCCGCCAATGACCTGAAGCAAAAAGAGGCTCCAGCGCAATGATATCTAGTGTCCCGTCCCGTTATTTTCTGGCATTAATCGTGCATGCCATTGAGGTATGTTGGAACCGGAGATACCGCGATGAGAATGGGCAGACCGAAGGTCGAGTTGGCGCTCTCTGACGAGGAGCGATCGCAGCTTCAATCCTTTGCCCGCAGCCGCTCGCTGCCTGCTGCGCTGAGCAATCGGGCTCGCATCGTTCTGAGCAGTGCCGATGGTGAGCCCAACAACGCCATTGCTGAGAGACTGAAGCTGACCAATGCCACGGTCGGCAAGTGGCGCGCTCGGTTCATCGAGCGACGCATCCCTGGGCTGTACGACGACGTTCGCCCCGGCAAGCCGCACACCATCGACGACGAGCGCGTGGCAAGGCTGATCAATACGACGCTGCACACCAAGCCGGCCGATGGCTCCACGCACTGGAGCGTGCGTACGGTGGCCGCCGAGACGGGCATCTCCAAGTCCAGCGTCGCACGCTACTCACGGACAAGGCCATTCGCCGGGGATCATTCACCAGCGTCAAGCAACTCGTCCAACGCATCGACCACTTCGTCACCGCCTACAACGCCAACTGCCAACCCTTCAGGTGGACCGCCACCGCGGATTCGATGCTCGAAAAGCTGCATCGACTTTGCTCACTTATCAGCGGGACGGGACACTAGGTCGAGATCGGCATATTTCATGAGGATGCGGGATAGTCCTCCTCGGACGATGGCCATGGTTCTCCTGAAAGTGATGAGCGCAAAAAACGATATCTGGGCTCAATAAAAGTAAAGGCAGCTATCCCAGCGGTCTTCCGTGTGATGGCGCAAGCCCAACCGATAGCCGGGCGCAATTCCGTCGATGTATGCCGGAATCTCCAGAAGATCGGTTGCCCTGTGATATGCCGAGATCGCTAACTTAGGCCTGCCTGCCTGGATCGCTCTGACGCCGCCCTGCAACGCAGAAAGCTCAAATCCTTCTATATCCATTTTGATGAAGGTGGGGACGTCATCGATGATGTTATCGATTGGGCGGATAAGTACCTTTTCCAAAGAAGCACTTAGGTCATGCATGGCAATAGAACCACTATGTCCTCCCTGGTGGTGAAAAGGTGCTTCCGATTCCGTTGATCCCAACGCGACTGGATGCAGGGATAACTTGCCTTCAGTGGCACTTCCTGCATGCGCACGTTTCAGTTTTTGAAGAGTTTCAACGTTGTACCTGTCGGGCTCAATCATCCAGGAATGTGAGAAGCGGCCTCCTGTGACGCCAATCAAGGCGGTAGTTGATTCGCCAATCGAGGCGCCACAATCGACCAGCTTTTCTCTCTCCGTCAGGCTAAAAAGTCCTGACCTGAAATAAAGGCTCGAGTACGGACGAGAAATATTCAAGTGGTACTCAGGATTGCATGTGAGATGGAAGGTCAAGATGCCGGCGAGTGTTTCTGAGGAGTATGAATCGGCGAACCTATGCTGCAGTGCTTGGAATGCTTCGAAACGCTCTGAAATCACTGGTGCCCAATCGGTGAGCCGATGATCCACCACGTCGTTCAGACCGATCATCCGAACTGCTTGCTCATGATTCAGCACAGCGATATCGTGCTGCCGGCACAGATTCTCGAAGAAACGCCTTGAGTAATCGAAGCGGCAGCAATTAATGGCAATTATGTCTTCGTCTTGCCTTGCCATTTCCACGAAGCGTGAGCTTGTGGTGAGCGAGACTCCATGAAATGGCTTACCGCTGGCTACCTGAAAGTCGTCCACCACATGCAACACCTGACCTCTGCCTGCAATGATGGAGATGAACACTGCGGCAAAGTCCTTGGTGCCCAAAAGCATGAAGCGGGTGCTCTTGCCATTTCTTGCAAAAATTTCCAAAGCTTGGTCCGGAATGCAAAAAAGAGGATTCTTTCGATATTGATCAAGCGCTCTTATTAATAAGTCTTGAGCATTGGCAGTGCCAAGATTTAGCCGCCTGACAAGTTCGTCATTAATTATAGTCATGCAGCCCACGCGGGCGCTTCAACGCCGTCTACCGGAGATGCGTAAAGAACTAAATCGTAGTAGTAGCTGCCGTTGTGTTGGCGCAGTCGTAAATTATAATCTTCCACACTTTTATCGATTTGATTGACTACGTCTAAGAGATCATGCGCATAATGATATACGCAAGCTGCAATCCTCGGACGCTGGGTCGTCAATAGTCGCGCGGCCCCTTGGAGCGTTTTGGATTCAAAACCTTCAACGTCCATTTTTAAGAAAGTAAGCTTTTCAAGTTCCTCGTCTAACTTAACTGTTTGAACCGTGGCTGTGCCGGTTGCTGAGATATAACTCGAAACGGTACCCGTTTCCATAAAACGCAGCATTTGTTTTCGACTGGAGACTGCTTTATTCACAGGGCGGAAATTAGTGAGCGGCAACACTGAGATGCGTTCGAGGGCTTCGAAATTCGCTCTGTCAGGCTCATATGCCGTAATAGTGGCGTAGCGATAACCAGTTGCCCCTAAAAACTTCGACACAATTGGACCTTGAAAAGCACCGCAATCGCAGTAATGCTCCTTGCTGCCAAGCCGAAAGGTGGAAGGCGTTGCGTAACTGGAAAAATACTCTTCAATAGGATTCGCCCAAGTCTCAAGCATATGGGAGCGATCGTAAGTCAGGCGAAAAAGAAGATTGGCATATAACGTGGCACGACTATGATGATCAGCAAACCGTTCGGCCAAGCGCAAAAAATCATCGAGACGATCTAAAGTCTTCTTGCGATAATCGGTTACTGTCTCATAGACGGAAACCATACCCAACTGGGCTTGTGCAACCACGCAGTCCTCCCGTTGAATGCCTGCACGTCGACATAGCTCTGCCATTTGGGATCTGTCAGCGGGGCTTTCTGAAAAGTCGATAGCTACCGCATTGGCGTACTGCGGTGCGTACCGCAGAAAGTCCATGCTGCTCCAGCGTGAAACGCCGTGAATGAATGCTTCGCTGGATATGTCGTCAACGACTGCTACCAAGCCGGTGGTAGCCTTTGCGATTTGAGAACCATGGATAGAACCAAGAAGCGAAAGAGGTGACAAGATGAAAATCGGCCGTGTCTCCAAGTCAGCAATGGCGGGTTCTTCTGCCGATGCGGCAACGGCGAGTAATTGCTGCCTGAGCGATTCCGAGAGCGCTTGATGCATGGCGGACTTTCTAAGAAAGTAGTCAGGGGCGGCCACTGTCCGTAATTGAAACAGCGGATGGGAACGTGGAGAGAATAAAAGTTTTTTCCGGTAAGGACTCTGAATGTCTGCCGGGTAAATCAAGAATCGACTGTTTTCCAATCGAAACACCATCGCTTAGGATCACGCCAGCCCCCAATGTGGCGTTAGCTCCGACACGCGATTGCATACCAATCATTACACCGTCTCCAATCCAAGTGGAAGAAGCGATCTGAGCCTCTGCTCCTAAGACACAACCTGCACCGATCACGCTATTGAAACCCACTCGGCAGCCTGCACCAATTATCGTCCCTGCGCCGATGACGCAGTTTTCCCCAATGGTTGATGTAGGTGCAATCAATGCGCCTCGGCAAATTAGAGGGGGCATGCGAAAACCGCGGCTTTTGAGTTCTCCCATTAATTCAAGACGGCGGAAATTCAAAAATTGGGATCCCCAAATTACGAAAGCCGTGGCGTCGCTCGGAGAAGCATTCGAAATGACGGTCAAGTCAAACCGATAGTCTCGGTCTTGTCCCACATCGATGGGATACAAAGTCTCGTTTGGTGCGATCTCTGACCAACTGGCCAACGCCGCTTTTAGCAATGCCGCGCTACCGATCACAAACTTAGAAGGCATGCCGTCCCTCCATCACATCCATGTACCAGCGTTCTACGGCCATATTTCCGAACTCGAAATCGCCCAGGGTGGCTCTTGGGGCACCGGGTTTAAGAGCTGCCTGAACCCTCTCCATGACCGATATATCTTCTCGTAGCACCTTTTCTGCACCTTCCAAATGGGCAAGCAGGACTGCTGCAGAGGTTGGATAGCGGCGCGTCTTTCTGGCAGTAATGTAATAAATAATCAAGTCGGTGCGTGCTGCAGAAACCGGCTGATGATGCTCAATGATGAAGGAATAGCCACCTGATCCAGAGGCAATGTGCAGATTCGGGAAGACTAGCCAGTTGAGATACCAGTCGTCTGAGCCGTAGCGCTCAACATTGTCATGCCAGGCGTAGCGCGGCATCTGAACAAGCGGTTCGTTAAGTCCCCCATTGCTGAATTCGCGGAGATGGACGAGATGCATTTCATGCTCTGCGCTGCCGTTAGCGTGATAGTGCTTGGCAGATTTCACTGCTTCCTCATCCATTTGTACCTGGAATTTCACTTGCTGATATACGCTCTGCTGATGCAGGTAACGTGGATGGAGGCTATCGCGAAGATTTTCGTAAGCTAGCTTCCAGTTCAGTTTTGTGGGAAGGATGGCGATTAACACTTCGCTATCAAAATGCTCTGAAGCTGAACGCAGAGATGACAACGCCTCCATTGAAAACTGCTCATCCAGTTTCAGGGAGTTGGGAGCAACGTTCACAAACACTAAGTTGCCAATGCACTCCAATGGAAAGCGCCGCAGCTTCAGACATTCCCGTTCTTGAGACGGCAGCCGATATGCTGTGTCTTGAAAAGGAATGTTTTCCACCCGCCCCTCCGAGTCGTAACCCCAGCCGTGGTAGCTGCACACGAGAGGCCGGATACCCTGGGGCTGCTGCTGCAACGGGTTTTGCCGGTGAAGGCATATGTTTTCGAACGCCTTCAATTCCCCCTGGAAATTCTGCACTACAACCTCAATGCCGCAGATGTTTCGGGTAACGAAGGCATTGTGTTTTGCAAGCAGCATGCGCGGCGCCACGAATTGCCAAAGCGGGCGCATGAGCAATTGCTGCTCCCGTGCGAACCAGGTTTCGTCGATATAGGCTTCTGCAGGAATGGTCGAGCGCATGCTGTTAGCGCCTTTTTTCGAAACTGTACCCGGCACCAATCATCCGTGCCGGGCGCGCAAAGTGCGGGGCAATGAAACTGCCAGACGCCAAGTGTTCGGATGGCGTATCCGTCCCATCTATCACGCAGTGGCGGCCGATGTGCAGACCCGCTCGCAAACGCTGGTCTGCTCCGATCACGCTGTGCGCTCCGATCTCGGTGTCTGTCCCAACTGATGCGCCCGGCCCTATCCAACTGTGCATCCCGATCTTGGCACCGGCATCGATGCGTGTACCAGGATGAATCAGCACGTCGCTGGAGATACTCGCCGCTCTGCCGATCAGCGTACCTGCACCAATCCAAACGTTGTCAGCCACTCGGGCGTCCGGTGCAACGATGGCCCTTGCATGTACCAATGTGGCCATGCGCAATCCGCGCAGACGTGCTGCTCCATAGAGTTCAAGCCGGGCGTGGTTAAGTGCATTGTGGTCCACCGCCACAAAGAGCGTCGTGGCTGCAGGATCCAACCCCTCGAGCAATTCGCTCGCCGAAGCTGACAGCGCCGCCACGCTGCTGGCCGCGCGCAATTGCCAGCCCTGCGGCAGTCCATAACCTGCTGGGTCGCTGGCAATCGTCTGGAGCACGTCGCCCACGCCGATCAGGCAGAAACTTTCGCCGAAGTTCATGAAGCGTTGCCTTCCATCAGCCGCAAATAGGTATCAGCCACCGCTGTCAGCCTGGCTTCGTAAATACCATGCTTCGCACGCGGTGCGCCGGCATGCAGATGCGATTGCAGCGCCTCAAGATGACCCAGATCCTCATGCAATACCGCCACTTCGCTTTTGAGATGGCCCCACAGGATTGCAGGCAGGGCGGGTAGCCGGCGTGTTTCCTTGGCTGCGCACAAGGTAAAACGGACCTCTGTGCTATCAGGGGCCAAGGGGTGGAACTGCTGCAGCAAGAAGGTCAAACCTCCAAGCGAAATGAAGTTGACGTTCGGGTACAGGAAAAAGTTGTAGTAGAAGTCACCGTCGCCATAGCGTCGCACTGCGCCATGCCAGGGCCACGAATCGATGCGAATGGGCGATCGAGTCCAAAAACTTTGTGCTGCCAAGCTGCTGGTCGATGGATGGGCGCCGCCTGACGCCAGGGGATCACTGGCTGGGCTCACGTCCTGGCGGGTATCAGAAATGCCTTCTCGCAACAGCGGCTGAAAGGTCTTTGGATGAATATACGGAACGTGGTTGTAATCGAGCACGTTCTCATAGTTGAGCTTCCAGTTGTAGCGTGCCGGCAGATCGGCATGCACTGCCTGCGCACCGAAGTGGCTGGTGATGTCCGCCAGTGCCCGCTGTAATTCAGGGTTGAACTGCTCGTCAAAGGGGAGCGGTTCGGAATCAAGGTTCACAAAAACCAGGTTGCCGACTTCCCGCACAGCGTATCGCTTCAAGCAGAGGTCTTTACGCTCTGCTGGGGAATAGGCGTAAAGGCGCTGTTCATGCGGAATCGTCTTAACCTTGCCCTCGGGATCAAAGACCCATCCGTGGTAGGGGCAGGCCATGCGCGCTTGGCCGAATGCGTCCTTTTGCAAGGGCATCTGGCGATGCGGGCATAGGTTTTCGAAGGCCCGGATCTCGCCACCGCAGTTCTGCAGCAGCACCGGCAGGCCTCCCAGTTCGCGGGTGGCGAATGCGTCGGGTTCTGCCAGCGCCGTGCGGAAGGCTGCGAACAGCCAGAGCTTGCGAAAGACGTGGGTCTGCTCGCGCGCGAAGATATCCTGATCCAGGTAGTGCGCTGGAGAGAGCCGCGACAGCATGGCGCTAACGAAAGGAAAACGGTTTGGCCGGATTGCCCATCACGGTAGTCCCTGGCGCAACATCGCGGATGACGACGCTGCCTGCACCGACGATGGCCCCATCACCGATGGTGATGCCTGGAAGGATGGTGGCATGGGGATGGATCACGACATCGTTTCCGATCCGTGCACCACCGCCGATGAAGACGAAGCTGGCAATCTGGCAGTAGTCGCCGATCGTCACGTCGTAACCAACGATGGTGGTGGACAAAATAGTAACGAGTTCACCGACCTGAACGTCGGGGCCTAACGATACCTTGCGCTCGAAAAGTCCACCTGGTGAAAGCTGTACCCGTTCACCCGTTGTCAGGTCGGGCCGCAGAATGATGAAATTGGCGCCCTGCTTTCGCAGGTTGGCGCTGTACTGCCGTTTGGCGGCCGGGCCGCCCAATGCGCAAACGAAGATGTCTCCCTCTTGCACTTGGTACGTCAGAGGGTCGCCAACGATAGGCAGGTCACTAGGATTGTGAAGGCCCGTTCGATTATCTAGAAACCCTTTTACGTCCCAAGCCGTGCCGAAGGCCAGGTCGGAGCGCGCCAAGCTGGCGGTTGCACGGGCAAAGCCGCCTGCGCCAACGATCAGTACCCGGTTGGGGACGGTTTTTTTTTCCGTGGTCATACAAACTCCACACCCCCATCCATGCTGAAAACGGCACCAGTGACCTTGGTGCTGGCTCCACTCAGGAAATACAAGCAAGCTTGAGCCACATCGGCAGGCAGACCGATTCCCAGCGGGTAGCGTTTGCGACTTTCCTCGAACCAATCTTTGTCCTCGGTGATCAGCGTGGTTTCAACCAAGCCTGGGCAAAGAGCATTGGCCCGAATTCCCCGTTTGGCCAGCTCCAACGCCAATGGGCGCAGCGTACCCACCAGCGCAGCCTTGGAGCCCGCATAAGGGCCGACGCCGACGGTGCCTGTCAGCGCGGCAATGGAAGAGAGAAATACCAGTGACCCTCCGGCACGAATCTGTCCTTTGGCCAGCAGGTGCCGCGTCAGCATCATCGGTGCGACGTAATTCGTCTCCATGACCTGGGTTAAAAAAGCATCGCTCACCATTTTCATGGGGGCAAGGCCGCGGATGCCGGCGCTATGGACGACGCCATCAAGCAGGCCACAGTCCGCGGCAAACTGCTTGCGAGCAGCCACATCCGTGAGATCGGCAACCAATGCCCGGTGACCAGTGCCTTCCAAGCTGGCAAGCGTTTCTTCAAGGCGCTCAGCATCTCGCCCGGCAATTACCATTTGGGCGCCGGCGGCCGCGCACTGCTTGGCGACTTCCTGACCAATGCCTTTGGAGGCGCCAGTCACCAGCACTGTTTTCCCTTCCAAGCCGAAGATGCGCTTGGCTGCAGAGAGTGCAGCGTCAAGGGTGACGACAGTATTCATAGCCGGATCGGCAGGGAGATGCCACCATCAAGGGTCAATGTGGTTCGCGTGATCCAGCGGCTGGCAGGAGAGAGCAGCCAAGCCGCGGCGGGGGCTACATCATCTGGGGTCACTGTGCCGAGGGGGGTTAGCGCAATTTTTTCGCTCATGTCGGTGGTGCTTCCCAGGCGATGGAGCATGGGGGTATCGACGTAACCGGGGGCAATGCAGTTGGCGCGGATGCGTTGCTTCGCGTGCTCAAGCCCCAAAGTACGGGATGCCGCTTCAAGCGCTGCCTTTGAGGCCGCGTAAGCACCAGCGGCCTGTGGCGCAGCCCGAGCCGACAGGGCGCTGATGAAAACCAACGAAGCTCCTTCGCGCAATTTGCGCTTGTGCAGCAAACGCTGGGCGAGCCCGATCGGCGCCAGATAGTTGACCGCCAGCATTTGCTGCAGATATTTTTCACTGGCCATGCGCATCGGTACCAGTGTGGCTACGCCGGCGCACGAGACCAGACCATCGAAATGCGGGGCCGACTGCACCAGCGCATCGAGAGTGGCCAGGTCGGTAATGTCGCCCGCGACCACGGTGTGCCCCGAGCCTGCCAAACCGGCGTGAGTCATCTCCAGTCGTTCAGTATCCCGCCCGCTCAGGCACAACTCAGCGCCGAGTTCTGAGCAGAGCTTGGCCACCGCTGCACCAATTCCGGAAGAAGCCCCCGTCACCAGAATCCGGCGGCCATGCAGACTGAAATAGGCCGTGGGCGCGTTAATCACGAGATCAAAAGCGGTGGAAATACCGCGTTTTCGATGTCAAGAATGCATGTCCCCCAGGACAGGCCGATTCCAAAGCCGCCCAGCAAGAGCTTGTGGCTGCCATAAGCCAACGTCTCAGCAATGCGGGCCGTCATGGTCACCGGCAGCGACGCGCCGCTGGTGTTGCCAAAATCCGCCAAGGTGGAGGGCACCTTCTCAGCCGGAAGTGCCAGCTTCTTGCGGATGGTTTCGTTGATCATCCGGTTGGCTTGGTGGAAGATGAAGAAGTCGACATCTTCCGAGGTGACCTTCGCGTATTCCATCGCACGTCGTACGGAAGGCGGCACCTGCTGCGTCGAAAAACTCAGCACTGCGGGGCCGTCGAGAATCAATTCTGCAGGCCAATGCAGCGTGCCATCATCGTCACGCTTCGGAATGCTGTGCTGGGGACCGAAGGGCTCGCGATGGCCACCCACCGGCAACATGATGGCCTTATAGCCACTGCCGTCGCTGTTGAGATCAAAGTGCATTGGTGGTGCACTTGGGTCGAACTCAAGGGCGGTTGCCGTGCCGGCGTCGGAAAACAAGGGGTCGTTCAAGGTGGCGCAGCGATCACCCACCAGCACCAGCCCTTTCTTGACCGCGCCGGAGGCAATCATGCTTCCCAGGATATGCAGGCCGAACGGATAGCCGGAACAGCCCAGGTTCACATCGAATGCGATGGTCGCCTGCGAAAGCTTCAGGCGATCTTGCAGGATGATGGCAGTGGCCGGGATCAGATAGTCAGGCGATTGAGTCACGACGATCAATGCGTCGATTTCTTCGCGCTGCCAGTTCAGAGAATCGAGCAGTACGCCAGTCGCGTCGAAGGCGAGGTCCGAAAAAGTTTGCCATTCCTGGCAGATGCGGCGCTGCTGGATGCCGATGTTGCGCACCAGGCGCTCTCGCTCCGAACGAATTTTTGGGGCTGCATCATCGATGTTGTGCAGGATGCGCTTGGGAACGCAGCTGGCCATGCCTGCGAACCGAACATTGCTTAACGTGGACAGCCCCATGGTGCTAACCCAAGAGTTTGTACAGATCGGTGATTGTGGCGCAGTTCTTCAGATCGTCCCCTACGATTGTTTTGCCGTAATCCACGTCGAACATCACGATCACGCCGAGAGCGGCAAGCGAGTCCCACTCCGGAAGGCTGAGAAGCGGCGTTTCTGGCGTGACCTCCACGGGGTCCTGGAAGTCGACCGCGACCAGGAAGTTTTCGATGAATTGCTCGATGGTGGGGGTGGACATAGCGGCTCCAGGGCAAAGAAAGAGCCCGGGCGGCGGATGCCGCCGGGCAAGGTTTGAAAGGGCTGCGCGGCAGTGTAGCCGCGAATTTCAGCGACTCCGATCAGCCCTGCAGAAGCTTCAGTACCTGCTGGGGCAGCTGATTGGCCTGGGCCACCATCGCGGTCCCAGCTTGCTGCAGGATCTGCGTGCGAGACAGGTTGGCCGTTTCCTTGGCAAAGTCGGCATCCACGATGCGGCCACGGGCTGCCGCCATGTTTTCACCCTGGATGTCGATGTTGGCAATGGCGTTTTCGAAACGGCTTTGCAAGGCGCCCAGGTCTGCACGGGCCGAATTGACCTGGTCGATCGCGCTGTCGATCTTTTTGAGGGCGACCCAGGCCTCGCTCTGCGTTCCGACGTTGACGCTGTCGATGCCTTTTTGCCCGGTGCCTGTAGCGTTGGCCAATGTGGGAGGGGTAAAACCCGTATCGGCCACGGTGAACCCGGTGGTTCCGCCGAACGCAACGGTCTCTGGCACGGGGGGGACGGCATTCGTCAGTTTCGAGGAGGCAAACTCCAGTCCGTAGCTGCCATCGTCGTTTTTGGTCAGGAATGCGGTGACGCCCGTGTCTGCGGTTTTGTTGTTGATCGCCGAAATCACTTGGCCAAGGCGCTCGATGCCGGAGCCGGCCGCTTTGATGCTTCCCAGGTCGATCGCGGATGCCGTACCGATTTGAATCGTCAGGCCACCGGCGGGGATGGCGCTGCCGAAAGCGGAAATCGATGCATCCGATGCATCGATGGCGATCGCCGTGCTGGTGCTCGAGTACATGATGCTGGACAGGCCCGAAGCGCGGGTGTCTGCCAAAGCGCCCAGCGTGACGTTGTCGCCGGAGTTGGCGCCGACCTGAAACAAGGCGCCAGCAAAGCTGCCGTCCAGAATCTTCTGGCCGTTGAAGCTGGTTTGCTTGGAGACGCGGTCGATTTCGTCGGTGAGTTGCTTGACTTCGGACTGCAGTGCAGCCCGGTCGGCTTTGCTGTTGGTGGCATTGCTGGCCTGGACGGCCAATTCGCGCATCCGCTGCAGCATGTCGCCGACCTTGCCGAGGGCGCCTTCTGCCGTCTGGGCCAGCGAAATACCGTCGTTGGCATTGCGGGATGCCACGGCCAATCCCTTGACCTGGGTGTTCATGCGCTCGGCGATGGCCAGGCCGGCAGCATCGTCCTTGGCGCTGTTGACGCGCAGGCCGGAAGACAGCCGCTGCATGGTGGTCGTCAAGGATGCAGCCGACATGCCCAGGTTGCGCTGGGCGTTGAGGGAGGCGATGTTGGTGTTGATCGTTGAGGCCATTACGGAACTCCTTCGCAAAAGGGACAAGGCACAGCTGCCGTGGCCAAGGACACCTCTCCGTCAGCGGGCAACCCTAGCGTTAGGAGAATTCTCTCTAGATGGCCATTTCCCGGCGTTGGGAAAAAAGGGCAGAAAACCGGCCATCTCCGCCCTTGTATGGCTACGGCGAAGACTCCGCTCAGAGGGAGGGCGCATTTTTTTGCACGTGGAGGCTCAAGTTCTGCAGGGGCTGCCCGATAACCTAACCAACAGGTTCAAGCGAATTTGTTGACCGGCAAGCGATGGATGGGTTCACGTGACTGCCGCCCCGGTCTTGGCAGCTGGCCATGGGGGTCAGCGTTGTGATCGGCGGTCTAGCCGGAATTTAAGTTACCAAGGAGCATTTCAATGGCCTCTACCATCAACACCAATGTCGCTTCCCTGACTGCTCAGCGCAATCTGGGGATGTCGCAGAACTCTCTCACCACCTCGATGGCTCGCCTGTCCTCGGGCTTGCGCATCACCAGCGCCAAGGACGATGCAGCCGGATCCTCGATCGCCGAGCGCATGAACACCCAGATCAAGGGTCTGGCCGTGGCGGCCCGCAATGCCAACGACGGCATCTCGCTGGCCCAGACGGCGGAAGGCGCTTTGGGCAAGGTCGGCGACATGCTGCAGCGGATGCGCGAACTGTCGGTGCAGGCCAGCAATGCCACCAACAGCACGAAAGACCGCGACGCCTTGCAGTCTGAAGTGAAGCAACTCACGAATGAAATCGACCGCGTTGCCAAGCAAACCAGCTTCAACGGCCAGAAGATCCTGGACGGCAGCTTCGCGGGTGCACTGTTCCAGGTGGGTGCCAACTCTGGTGAAAACATCACGGTGGGCGCATTGACGAATTCTTCGGCGACCGGCCTGTCGAATATCGACTATTCCACCGGCAGCGTAACGGCCCTGAACGCTTCCGACACAACGGTGACGGGCTTCAGCACCAAGATCGCTGCAGGCGGCCTGACGATCCAGGTGGGCTCCGCGTCTGCCATCGATCTGGGCGAAATCAAGGCCGCTGGTTCTGGTGTGGAACGCCTGGGTCAAGTGGTGTCTGCGATCAATAACAAGTCCGCCGATACCGGTGTGACCGCTTTCCTTACCAAGAAAGACGACGGCACGTACGATCTGGAGTTCGCGTCTTCCAAGCTGAACAGTGCGACGCCTCCAGTGCCAGAAACCATTACCTTCGGCGGCACAACGGGCTTTTCTGTGGCGAACACGGGTTTTGCAGCCCCCACGCTCGCGGCCGCCACCGGGACCGACAAGAAGGGTATCGATACGGTTACCGTGGGAACACAGAAGGATGCGTGGGTCGCCCTGAAGAAGATCGACAGCGCGATCGATCAGGTGAACTCGGCCCGTGCCGACCTCGGCGCCCTGCAAAGCCGGTTCGAAAATTCGGTCGGCAACATCGACATCCAGGCTGAAAATCTGTCGGCATCGCGTGGCCGTATCGTGGACGCAGACTTCGCCAAGGAAACGGCCAACCTCTCGCGCACTCAGATCCTGCAACAGGCTGGTACCGCGATGGTGGCGCAGGCCAATCAGCTGCCCCAGGGTGTTCTGTCCCTGCTGCGTGGTTGATCGGATCGGTGGCTTATAAGGGGGATCGGAGCGGTCCGGGCCCTTTTAAGCGGCGACAGGGCCACTCCTGTCGCCGCTTTTCCTGCTTTTAGATCGAAGCGATTTTCGCCACAATCGTGTATTGATTGTTATGGCGGCCCCGGCTGCCTGGGAGACCGAAAATGGGTATTACCTCGATAGGCATTGGCAGCGGGCTCGATGTGGAGACGATCGTCACCAAGACGGTAGCGCTGGAAAAGCAGCCCCTTGTCCAATTGCAGGCCAAAGCGGACACCATTCAGACCAAAATTTCCACGTTTTCCCAGGTGAAATCGCTGCTTTCGACATTGTCGGACGCTGCGGCCAAGCTGACCCGAGACAGCGCCTGGAATGGTTTGGCGGTCAGCTCATCCAACAGCGCTGCCGTCACGGCCACCGTGTCGGGCATCGCCAGTGCTTCGTCCTTCGGTGTCAGCGTGCAACAACTGGCCCGCGCGCAATCGAATGCTTCGACAGCGGTATCCAAGGATTCCGTCGTTGGCGCTGGCACCATGACCATCCAGCTCGGCACCTGGGATTCCACGGCGAATCCGCCGGCCTTCGGCGTAGGGTCTGGCAAGCCGATCAATGTTTCGGTCAGCGCGACCGACACGATCACCAACATCGCTGCAAAGATCAACGAGGGCGATACCGGTGTCACCGCCACCGTGTTGCGCGACGCCTCGGGTGAGCGGCTCTTGCTGCGTTCCAAGACCACGGGTGAAGATTCGGGCTTTCGGGTGCAGGTCGCGGAAGACCCGGCGGCGCCGGGCTTGTCGAAGCTGGCTTTCGATCCGCAAAATTCTCCGGGCGTCGGCTTGGCGGCCAATACCATTCAGTACGCCCAGAACACGCAAGCCAAGATCAATGGGATCAGCGTGACCTCCAAGAACAACACGTTCACCGAGGCCATACCCGGCGTGACGTTGACGGTGTCGCAAATCACCACCACCGACGTAGAAATGGGGTTGAAAGCCGATACCGCCACGATGAAGAAGAACGTCCAGGACTTCGTGGATGCCTACAACGCTGTCAATGACCTGCTGGGTTCCTCCACCAAGTACGACAGCGAGACCAAAACCAAGGGCGTGCTGCAGGGCGACAGCACCGCAGTCGGATTGCAAAATTCGCTTCGCGCCGCTATCGGCGCTGCTGCAGGCGGCACCGCTGCCCTGCAGACGTTGTCCGATATTGGCCTGGAAATACAGCGCGGTGGCAAGCTGACGGTAGACAACACCAAGCTAGACAACGCGTTGAAAGCGCCCGACACGCTCAAGCAACTGTTTGCCTCCGATCCTGCCAGCGGTGGTACGGGCACCGGTGCTGCGGTCCGTATGAAGTCGTTCACTTCCGGCTTGCTGTCGCTGGACGGCCTCATCAACAACAAGTCCGATGCCCTGGACCTGGAGGTCAAGCGCAATAGCTCCGACCAAGACCGGGTGAACAACCGCGCTGCGGTACTTGAAAAGCGAATGCGGGCGCAGTACACCGCGCTGGACACCCAGATGGGCAGCCTCTCGGCCCTCAACAGCTACATCACGCAACAGGTTGCGCAGTGGAACAAGTAACTCGGTAGCCCAGGCCTGCTGCCATGGGGCGGCTGGGCGGAGCGCTGGATAACACCCCGCAAACAGCCTTGCCGACACGCCAAAACTCTTAACGAATGTCCTTGAGTTCCTTCCTGATTTGCCGATATTGACTGTAAGTAGCATGAAGGAGTTCTCGATGTACACGCCAGTCAGTTCCCGCGCCGCCTCGGTCTATCGGCAGGTCGGTGTGCAATCCAGTGTGGATGGCGCATCGCCTCATCAATTGATTCAAATGCTGTTCGATGGTCTGGTTCAGTCACTCAACGCTGCCCGTGGTTCCATGCACCGTGGTGATGTGGAAGAAAAAGGCCGGCAGTTAGGAAAAGCCGTGCGAATCATCGAGGAGGGCTTGAAAGGTGGTCTCAATCCCATGCAAGGCGGGGAATTGGCCGCCAATCTGCGGGCGCTTTACGACTACTGCGTTGGGCGGCTCACCATGGCCAACTTGCGCAACGACGTGACGCTGGTGGAAGAAGTCGTCAACCTGATCACGCCGGTGGCGCAGGGTTGGGGCGAGATCGGTTCTGGTGGCCGTACGGCCGGCCAGGGCGGAGGAAACTAAGAATGTCTGAAATGCTCATCGATTACTACAAAGCCATCGAAGACAGCAGCGCCAAGATGCTGGAGGCTGCCAAGCTCAAGGATTGGGACGGGGTGGTGCGCTATGAAGGCGCCTGTGCCGTGCTGATCGAGCAACTGCGCTTCAAGGCCCAGGAGCACGACCTGCTGCCTGAACACCGTCGGGAAAAGACGCGGATCATGCAGCGCATTCTGAGCAACGATGCCCAGATCCGCTGCCTGGCGGAACCCTGGCTGTCGCAGTTCGAGCATCTGCTGGAGCGGCAGCCGCAGATGATGCACTGACAGGGTCGCATGGCCGTGCCTCCGGGTTTGGCCATGCGATTGCGATGGTCGCTTCCCGCGCGGGGTGCCGGCCGCCGTCGGCACGGTCTCCAGCCGGAACCTGCGCAGTGTTGTTTTATGGAGCAGCCGTGGTGCTGGTCCAGTCGGGTCAGGCGAAGATGAAAAATCCCGCCGATGCCGCACCAGCGCAAGGCTGGCTGTGGAGGCGGGATCAATAGGCCAAGCTGAAAGTCATATCAGCCAAATTGGCCTCTAGCGCAATAAAATCCACGGCATAGCGCTATAAAAATAATAGCAATGGTAGGGTTGCGCTTTCAGCGTGCCTCGGGATCGGGCGTCACACCTGCATGTTCATGATGTCGGTGTAGGCCTGGACCATGCGGTTGCGCACATGCAGCGTGGCCTGAAAGCCGATCTGGGCCTTCTGGATCGCCACCATGGTTTCCTCCAGGCTCACGGCCGGGTTTTCCATCTGCACTTCCTTTTGCAAGTCTGCCGCCTTGTTCTGCGACGCGCTGACCGACTGCAGTGCGCCCTTGAGCGCGGAGGAGAAGCCGACTTCCTGCGAGTCTTGCGGCGCCGTGGCACGGCGCGCCAGGCCAGCGCCTGCAAGTGGCGTGGTAGAGCTTGATATGCGGAGGTCCATGGCTGTGTCCGAAGGTATGGCGGGATGGTGCAATCCTAGGGGCGCCGCGCCGGTTCATCCTGGCGAATAGATGGTGAAACGACGGCTTTATCTCGGCGATGCGGGCGGCGGGCTCGTCCAATAATCGCCCCACGCCAACCCTCTGCCGGGTCGGTTCTTTTGGAAAGCACCATGTCCGCAGTTGCTGAAATCCCTGTCATCACTCCCGCCAACCCTTCGTGGATGCAGCGGTTTTCCGCGCTCGAACGGGGCCAGCGGATGCGGCTGGGTGCCGGCATGGTGCTGCTCATCGCCGCGGTGATCGCTGCGGCCGTATTCAGCCGCCAGCCGGACTACCGGGTGCTGTTCGCCAACTTGAGCGACAAGGATGGCGGCGCCATCGTTGCCCAGCTCTCGACGATGAACGTTCCCTACAAGTACGCCGAGGGCGGCGGCGCCATCCTGATTCCTGCCGACCGCGTGCATGACGTGCGGCTGCGTCTGGCAACGCAAGGTTTGCCCAAAGGCTCCGTGACGGGATTCGAATTGATGGAGACGAACCGGTTCGGCGTCACCCAGTTCCAGGAGCGGCTGAATTTCCAGCGCGGCCTGGAAGGCGAACTCACCCGTTCCATTCAGGCCTTGTCGTCCGTGCAAAGCGCACGCGTGCATCTGGCATTGCCCAATCAGAACGGGTTTTTCCGGGAACAGCAAAAGCCTTCGGCTTCGGTGCTGCTGAGCCTGTTTCCTGGCCGCTTCCTGGATCGCACGCAACTGGCCGGCATCGTGCACCTGGTGGCGTCCAGCGTGCCTGAGCTCTCTCCCTCGGCCGTGAGCGTGCTGGACGACACGGGCAAGCTGCTGTCGCAATCGTCCGACACGGCGGCCGGCTCGGGCGTCGATGCTCAGCAGCTGAGCTACGTGCAGCAGATCGAGCAGCAATACACCCGCCGCATTCTGGACATCCTCGAGCCGGTGGTGGGCAAGAACAACGTCAAGGCCCAGGTGACGGCCGAGGTCGATTTCAGCCAGACCGAATCCACGTCCGAGCAGCACCGCCCCAACCAGACGCCCGACGCCAGCGCAGTGCGCAGCCAGCAGGTCGTGGAAAGCGGCGGCGCCCAGGGCAATCAGCCGCCCAGCGGCGTGCCGGGTGCGACGAGCAACCAGCCGCCCCAGCCTTCGACTGCCCCCATCAATGGCGCCAACCCGGCCCCCACTGCTGCGAATGGCCAGCAGGGCGCCCAGGGAACGGGCACCAAACGCGAGTCCATCACCAATTACGAAGTGGACAAGACGGTCCGCGTGACGCGCGGCGGCAGCGGAGCCCTGAAGCGGGTGAGCGCGGCGGTGGTCGTCAATTACCAAGCCGTGGCGGAGGCCGCCGGCAAGGCGCCGACCAACAAGGCGCTGTCGGCCGAGCAACTGGAGCAGATGACGGCACTGGTGCGCGAAACCATTGGCTTCAACAAGGACCGGGGCGACTCGGTCAACCTGATGAACACGCCGTTCCTGGTGGACGTCACCCCCACGGTGGACCTGCCGCTGTGGAAGCAGCCTGAAATGATCGAGCTGGCCAAGAGCCTGGGCTGGCCGGTGGGCATGTCTCTGTTCGCTGCCATGGTGCTGCTCGGACTGGTGCGCCCCGCCATCAAGGGCATGGGCAAGCCACGCGCCATTCCGGTGGCCGCGCAGGGTGGCCAGCTGGATGCCATCGAGGCCGAAGAGCCGCAGCGCCCCGCGCTGGCCGCACCGACCAAGCCCGAGGACGCGGTTCAGACGCCTGAGCAGCTGCGGCTTGAAGAAGCCCGTGTGCTGGCCAAGGAAAACCCGATGGCGGTGGCGAACATTCTCAAGACGTGGGTTAACGGCGAATCGTGACGCGGCGCATGCGATGATTTCCGACCGACGCATGAAACCACGAGCTCTCCATGGATGACCAAGGCCTGAACGATGCCGCGATTTTGCTGATGTCTCTCGGCGAAGAGGAAGCCGCCGAGGTCTTCAAGCATTTGTCGCCGAAGGAAGTGCAGAAACTGGGCGAAACCATCGCCCGCATGCGCTCCGTCTCGCGCGAGAAAGTGGATTCGGTCATCAACCGCTTCTCCGGCGATGCCGCCGCGCAAAGCCTGCTGGTGTCCGACACCAGCAACTATGTGCGCTCGGTGCTGCGCCGTGCGCTGGGCGACGACAAGGCCGCACTGCTGATCGACCGCATCTTGCAGGGCGGCGATGTGTCGGGCATCGAAAGCCTGAAGTGGATGGACCCGCTGTCGGTGGCCGAATTGCTGCGCAACGAGCACCCGCAGATCGTCGCTGCCATCCTGGTGCACCTGGATTCCGAACAGGCCGCCGCTGTGCTGATGCAACTCACCGATCGCCAGCGCAGCGAAGTGCTGCTGCGCGTGGCCACCCTGGAAGGCATTCAGCCCACGGCACTCAAGGATCTCAACGAGGTGCTCTTCAAAGTGCTCGCCGGCGGCGACAAGATCCGCAAGAGTTCGCTGGGGGGCGTCAAGGCAGCGGCCGAAATCATCAACCTGCTGGGCTCCAACATGGACAGCGTGGTGCTGGAGTCGATTCGCGGGTACGACCCTGACCTGGCCCAGAAGATCATGGACAAGATGTTCGTCTTCGACGACGTGCTCAAGCTCGACGATCGTGCGATCCAGACGGTGCTCAAGGAAGTGGCGTCCGAAACCCTCATCGTGGCGCTCAAGGGCGCGGTGCCCGAACTGCGCGAGAAGTTTCTGGCCAATATGTCGTCCCGCGCTGCCGAATCCATGCGCGAGGACCTGGAGTCGCGCGGCCCGATGCGGCTTTCCGAAGTGGAAGCCCAGCAGAAGGAAATTCTCAAGACGGTACGACGCCTGTCCGACGAAGGGCAGATCGTGATCGGAGGCGGCGGTGATGACGCATTCGTATAACCCCCGCAGTTACAGCCGCTTCATCCCGAGCGAAGAGGTCGGGGACGTGACGCAGTGGCAGTTCGGCGCCGTGGACGGCTCCGACCTGCTGCCCCCGGTCGCAGAGCCCGATCCGGAGCCGCTGCCGGTGGTTTTCGACGAGCCGACCCATCTGGCGGCTTTGGAGGCTGCGCGCGCTGAAGGATTCGCGCAGGGGCAGGCCCATGGCGAGGAAAAGGCGGGGCTCGAGTGGCAGCAGCGCATGGATGACTACATCGCAGGGCAAGGCCGCGAAGTGGCTCAGCGGCTGGAGCAGGCCGTGCAGGCGGCCGATGCCAGCCTGGCCGGCATGCAGCAACACGTGGCGCAGGAAGTCCTTCAGCTGGCGTGCGACATCGCCCGCCAGGTCATCCGGCAGGAGTTGGCGGGCCAGCCCCTCACCCTGCTGCCGGTGGTGCGTGAAGCCCTGGGCATGCTGGTAACCGAAGGCCGCCCGGCCACGGTGCGCATGAATCCAGCGGATTTCAGCGTTTTGGAACAGCCTTTGAGCGAAGCGCATGCCGGTGCCAAGGTGCAGTGGATCCCCGACGCGGCGGTGAACGAAGGCGACTGCTTCGTCGAGTCGGCCGGCACGGTGATCGACGGTTCGCTGGGCCGCCGTTGGGAGCGGGCCATTGCATCGCTGGGCCTGGCGTCGCCTTGGGATGCGGGCAAGGAAAAAGACCATGGCTGAGTCTTCATCCCCCGTTGACATGCCCGTGGACATGGACATGGACATGGAAATGGGCACGCAAGCAAGCATGAACGACGACGGCGATGCCGGCTCGCGGCTTCCCGCAGACAGCGCCTGGAGCCAGTTCATGGCGGACGCACGGGCCCGAGTGGCGCAGGGCGCGCCGCTGGAGACCCGTGGAACGCTCACCCGGTTGACCGGGCTGGTGTTGGAGGCTGCAGGCATTCGCGTGCCGGTCGGCTCGCAGTGCATGGTGAAGATGCCCGGGCATGAGCCCGTCCTCGCGGAAGTGGTCGGTTTCTCGGCCGATCGCGCTTTCCTGATGCCGGCCGGCGATATCCATGGACTGTCGAGCGGGGCGAGCGTCGTTCCTGCGGCTGCTTACGTGCCGCAGCCCCGATTGGGCGAAAGCCGCCGGCCATCGCCGACGGCCGGCGTTCTGCGTTTGCCCATGGGCGACGGGCTGCTCGGGCGGGTGGTGGATTCGCAGGGCGTGCCCCTGGACCATGGCGGTGCCGTACTCAATGTGACCTCCGAGCCCATGGACCGGCGTCAGATCAATGCCATGGACCGCGATCCCGTCCGGGAAACCCTGGACACGGGCGTGCGCGCCATCAATGCGCTGCTCACTGTCGGGCGCGGCCAGCGCCTGGGGCTGTTCGCTGGTTCTGGCGTCGGCAAGAGCGTGTTGCTGGGCATGATGGCGCGCTATACGCAGGCCGATGTGATCGTCGTCGGGCTGATCGGCGAGCGTGGCCGCGAGGTCAAGGAATTCGTGGAAGACATCCTTGGCGAAGAGGACCGGGGCCGCGCCGTGGTGGTGGCTGCGCCGGCCGATGCGCCACCGCTTTTGCGCATGCAGGGTGCGGCTTACGCCACGGCCATCGCAGAGCACTTTCGCGACAAAGGCAAGCACGTGCTGCTGCTCATGGATTCGTTGACCCGCTACGCCATGGCGCAGCGAGAAATCGCGCTGGCCATCGGGGAGCCCCCTGCCACGAAGGGCTACCCACCCAGCTGCTTTGCCAAACTGCCGGCCCTGGTGGAGCGCAGCGGCAATGGATTGCACGGAGTCGGCTCGATCACTGCCTTCTACACCGTGCTGTCCGAAGGCGACGACCAGCAGGACCCGATCGCCGACGCTGCGCGCGCCATTCTGGACGGACACATCGTGCTGTCCCGCGCTTTGGCGGAAACGGGCCATTTCCCGGCCATCGACATCGAGCAATCCGCCTCGCGTGTGATGCACAACGTGGTTTCACGCGAGCATTTCGAGTTGGCGCGGCGGTTTCGCGCGGTGTATTCGCGTTACCAGAAAAGCCGTGACCTGATCCAGGTCGGTGCCTATATGAGCGGCTCCGACCCTGCGCTGGACGAGGCGATCCGTCTGCAGCCGGCCATGGCCGACTTCCTGCAGCAGAACATGTTCGAAGCGGCCCCTATGGGTGAAAGCCTGGGGTTCATGGCCTCGGTGGTCAACCATTGATGGGCCGGGGGGTAATCCTTTCATGTCTTCCTTGAATGCCTTCCTGGTGGCGGTCGAGATGGCCGAGCGCAAGCGTGACGAAGCGCGGCAGGTGCTTCAGGACGTGCAGCGGGCGCGCCAGGCATCGCAGGCGCAGCTCCAGCAACTGGAAGGCTATTCCCTGGAAACGCAGGGGCGTTGGGGTGCGCAGGCCGACACCACGGTGAAGCCCGAGGTCATGTACCACCACTATCAGTTCATGGACCGGCTCGCGCACGCCATCGGCCTGCAGACCGGGGTGGTGGGCGATCAGGCCGGGCGCGTCGAGCACGCCACCCGGGCCGTGCTGGAAGCCGAGTTGCGGCTGGCGGCATTGAAGAAAGTGGTCGAAAAGCGGCGGATCGAGATGGACAGGCTCCAGGCGCGCCGCGATCAGAAGCAAACCGACGAGCGCGCAGCGCTGCAGTTCGGCAAGGAAAACGCAACCCAAGGCCATCAGGGGCCGCAGGAGTGGTGAACATGGAACCAACACGCATCAACAGTTCGCACGCTGCGCACGAAACGCGCGGTGCCCGCGCTGCAGGAAAAACGGGAGCCGCAGCGCAGGACGGTTCGCAGCAGGCGGCAGGGCAGGGCGGATTTTCCCTGCTGCTGGCCGCCATGGATGCAACGCAAATCACGGATGGCGTCCCCGGAACCCTCGCTAGCGATGCCGGCGCTGGTCTGCCTCCCTTGTCCATGACAGCCGATGTCGCTGCCCTGCCAGCCGACGCCGCCACGCTTGCTGCATTGCAGGGTGCCTTGCCCGGGCAGTTGCCTGTCCAGGGGCAAGCCGCTCTCTCCGCTCAGGGCATGGTTTCCCAGGTGGGTGTCGGGCAGTCGCTGTCTGCGACTTCTTCAGTCAGTGCCGGCACCCCGTGGAACACGGCGATCAGCAGCTTGATGGATTCCGGTAGCCTGGTGGGGCAGACGGCATGGATGGACCGCGCTTCAGATCTCGCCGATGCGCCTGCCCCCACCACGCCCGGAGCAGTCCCTTATAAAGGGCTGCAGGCAAAATTCTCGGCAGCCGTTGCCGGCTCGGCCGCTGGTCCGGATGCCGCCGGTGGTGCTATTGGGGCGTCAGCCTTGCGCAATGCACTGGGCAAGGAGGACAAAAAGACGTCGGCTGCGGAAGTGCCCGGCGTGTTGGCGTCAGCCGTTGCTGCCATCGCATCCGATCGGCGGGATGGAGGCGGTGCTGCAGGTGCTGCGGCCTTTGCTCGCGGAACGAGCGATGCCTTGTCTCCTCCTCCGGTCGCAGGGGCTTTGGCAGAGGCCGTGGCGTTTCGCTCGGAACGGGGCGGCGAGCAGGCATCCGGCAATCAGCAGTCATACGGCGGTGCATCAGGAGCGGAGGGCGGTATGGGCTTTTCGATGGGCGATGCACCGATCGCTACCGACGGCAGCGGCGTGTTGGCCGATCCTTCGCAAGTGGGGGCCGAGGATCAGATCGCAGAACAGGTGGCGTACTGGGTGCATCAGAACACGCAGAGCGCTGAACTCACCATCGACCGCGATGGTCAGCCGGTAGAGGTCATGGTTTCGCTGTCCGGCAATGAGGCACATGTCACATTCCGCAGCGACCAGGCCCATACGCGTGAATGGCTGGACTCCAGTGCGGCTCAGTTGCGTGATCTGCTGCGTGGCGAAGGGCTTGAGTTGTCGGGCGTGACGGTCGGCCAATCGGGTAGCGATGGGGCCAGTGGTTCAGCGGGCGACGGCCGCCGATCGGCGCCGGATCGCGACGGTCCTGCCCGCCATGCGCAGGTCCAGGCGGCCTCAGGCGTCAATGGAAGCAGCGTGGCCTTGAAAAGTACGGCAGCCTCCACCCGAGCGCTGGACGTTTTCGCCTGAATCGGCAGGCTATGGGCGTTCTCGGCGGGTAGAGCGGCACGCGTTACAACATCGTGACAATGGTTCTGGCGCCGGTTCATAGGTAGCGCCTGCCCTACGTGGCTGAAAGCCATGGTTTTGGGCTTTTATTCTGGCTATTATCGAAAGCCAGGGCGCCCAATAATGGGGCCATAGAGCGAAGTGCGCCGCCTGGGCGGCCTTCGCTGTGCCGCCATTTCCTGAATTTGTTGCGCAAGGAACCCCAACGTGTCTGCCAATCCTGCCGCCGCAGCGCCGCCCAAGGCCAAGAGCAAGAAGATGCTCATCATCGGTGTGGTCGTTGCCTTGCTGGTCATTGCTGGCGGGGCGGCTGCCTGGTTCGTCATGAGCAGCCGGCACGCTGCCGACGACGAAGAAGGGGCTGAAGCCAAGCCCCATGCCCCGGCTGCGCCGAAGGTGGCCCCCACTTTCTTGCCGATCGACAACATGGTCGTCAATCTGGCGGATACGGGTGGCGAGCGGTTCGCGCAGATCGGCATCACGCTGGAACTGGCCGACGCGAAAACGGCGGAGCAGGTCAAGCTGTATCTGCCCAGCATTCGAAGTGCGGTGCTGATGCTGGTGTCACAGCGCACCTCCGAGGAGTTGCTCGGCCGCGAGGGCAAAGAAAAGCTGGCGGCCGACATCCGGCGTGAAGTCTCTAAACCCCTGGGGTTCACGGTGCCAAAGCCTCATAAGCGCCCGGCCAGCCAAGAGGCCGAGGACGAAGAAGATGCGCCACGCGCCAAGCCGGCTGCCGACACGAATCCCGTGCGGCAAGTCCTTTTCTCCAGCTTCATCATCCAGTGACGGCGACGGGAGACTGCCATGAGTGATTCATTTCTGTCGCAGGAAGAGGTTGATGCCCTTTTGGAGGGTGTCACAGGCGAGAGCCAGAAGTCGGTCGAGGAAGTCGCCGAGACCGGCGCGGTTCGCAATTACGACATTTCCAGCCAAGAGCGCATCGTGCGCGGCCGCATGCCGACGATGGAAATCGTCAACGAGCGGTTTGCACGCAACTTCCGCATCGGCCTGTTCAATTTCATTCGCAGAAGTCCGGAAATCTCGGTGGGTACGGTGTCTGTGCAGCGCTACAGCGCATTTCTGCGTGAACTGGCGGTGCCGACGAACTTCAATATCGTTGCCATTCGGCCCCTTCGTGGCAGCGGTCTTATCGTGTGCGAGCCCTCTTTGGTGTTCGGCATCATCGACACGTTGTACGGTGGCGTAGGCAAATTCCAGACGCGCATTGAAGGTCGGGATTTTTCCCCGACCGAGCAACGCGTCATCAACCGCTTGGTCGATGTGATTTGTGCCGAATACAAAAAGGCTTGGCACGGCATCTATCCCCTCGACCTGGAATACCAACGCTCGGAGATGCAGCCCCAGTTCGCCAATATCGCCACGCCCAGCGAAATCGTGGTGTCCACGGCGTTCCAGCTTGAAATCGGCGATCTGTCTGGCGCAATCCACATCTGCATGCCCTATGCGACGCTGGAGCCCATTCGCGATGTGCTGTATTCGTCAACACAGGGCGACTCCATCGAGGTGGATCGCCGCTGGGTCCGCGTGCTGACCCGCGAAATCCAGGCTGCCGAGGTGACGCTGGTGGCCGAGTTGGCCAAGGCCGATGCCACGGTGGAGCAGTTGTTGGCCATGAAGCCCGGCGATTTCATCGAACTCGACCGGGAGCCACGCATCCTCGCCTCCATCGGAGGCGTACCGATCTTCGAGTGCCAATACGGCACACACAACGCGAAATACGCCATCCGCATCGAGGAATGCCTGCGCAATTCCGACATGAGCTGGTTGGGAGAAAAGAATGTCAACTGAAGGCGACAACGACAACAAGGATGCAGGCGCTGACGATCCGTTCGCAGGCTGGGCCGAAGCGCTGGAGGAGCAAAAGCGCACGGATGAGCCAGGCACTGCGGATCAGGGCGGGCCCTTGGCCGGCGACCCGATACGGCCTTTTTCGGCCGGTTCGGACTCTCCGGTCAATGACATCAACATGGTGCTGGACATTCCGGTTCAGCTGTCCGTGGAGTTGGGCCGCACCAAGGTGCCGATCAAATACATCCTTCAGCTGGCGCAGGGCTCGGTGGTCGAACTGGATGCACTGGCGGGCGAACCCATGGACGTGCTGGTCAACGGCTACCTGATCGCTCAGGGCGAGGTGGTGGTGGTGAACGACAAGTTCGGTATCCGCCTCACCGACGTCGTCACGCCATCGGAACGCTTGCGAAGGGTCAGCCGTGGATAGCGCGGGCGGCAACATGACGCAGACGCTGGTCATCGTCGTCCTGTTCGTCGCGGCCATTGCGACGCTGCCTTGGTGGATTCGGCGTATGCAACAGCGCCATGGCGTAGGTCTCGGAGCGACGCCTGCAGCGGCTTCCAAGGTGGTATCGACGGTCGGCATCGGTCCTCAGCAGCGCGTGATCACCGTGGAAGTGGGACCGGAGCACCAGCGGACCTGGCTGGTCTTGGGCGTCACGGCCCAGCAGATTCGATGCCTTCACGTGATCGATCCCGCATCCGCGAGGGTCAGCCCTGGTGCAGTGCCCACCGCTTCCTTCGCGCAGGAGGTCGCCGCAGTCCGCTTGCGGGAGCAAGAGGCACCCAATAATGTCTGATCGCCTGCGCGCCTGGAGCCCCTGGGCGGCAGCGGCCATCGCGACGACGGCTGCTCCGGCGGCATTTGCGCAGGCTGCGGCCGGCTCTTTGCCCGTGCTTGTCGGCACGGGCAACGCGGGCGCCAGCTACTCGGTGCCCATCCAGACGCTTTTGTTTTTTACGGCGCTGTCGTTTCTGCCGGCTGTGCTGCTCATGATGACGGGGTTCACTCGCATCGTGATCGTGCTGTCACTGCTGCGCCAAGCCATTGGAACCCAGTCGGCGCCGCCGAACCAGGTGATCGTGGGACTGTCGCTCTTTCTCACCTTCTTCGTCATGGGGCCAACCTTCGACCGCGTATACCAGGACGCCTATGTTCCCTATACCGCCAACACCATCACGTTCGAGCAGGCCCTGGAAAAAGCGGAGGCGCCCATGCGCGGGTTCATGCTGAAGCAGACACGGCAGTCCGACTTCGCCCTGTTCGCACGCTTGGCCAAACTGCAGCCGGGAGCCACGGCAGAGACCGCGCCTCTGCGGGTGCTGGTGCCTGCCTTCGTGACCAGCGAACTCAAATCCGCATTCCAGATCGGGTTCATGATCTTCATTCCCTTTTTGGTCATCGACATGGTGGTGTCCAGCATTCTGATGTCGCTGGGCATGATGATGTTGTCCCCCGTGTTGGTCGCCCTGCCCTTCAAGCTGATGCTGTTCGTGCTGGCCGATGGCTGGAATCTGCTGATCGGTTCTCTGGCCGCCAGTTTTGCAACCTGAGGAGTGCGCATGACCTCGCAGATGGTTCTGACAATGGGGCGCGATGCCCTGACCCTGCTGCTCATGATTTCGATGCCGGTATTGGGGGCGGTGATGGTGGTGGGGCTGCTGGTCAGCATTTTTCAGGCCGTCACCCAGATCAATGAGGCGACCCTGGCTTTCGTGCCCAAGTTGATCGCGGCCATGGTGGTGTTTGCCATCGCCGGCCCATGGATGATCACCTCGCTGGTGGATTTCATTCGCAGAACGATCGAATCCATTCCTTCGGTCGTGTCGTGATCACGTTTTCAGAGGCGCAACTGGTGGCATGGCTGTCACCGATCTTGTGGCCTTTCTTGCGCATCCTGGCCATGTTCATGGTGGTGCCCGTTTTTTCGATGCGTGTGATACCGATGCGCGCCAAGATCGGGCTGGCATTCCTGATTTCGGTGTGCGCGCAGGCAGCGTTGCCCGATCAGCCGGTCATCAACGTCAATGGCCGCGAGGCGCTGGGGGCGGTGGCGCAGCAACTGGCGGTGGGTGCGGCCATCGGGTTTGCGGTGCGGCTGGTGTTCACGGCCGTCGAGCTTGCCGGCGAAGTGATCGGTCTTCAGATGGGGCTGAACTTTGCGTCTTTCTTCGATCCTTCCAGCAATACGCAGGTGAGTGCCGTTGCCCGCTTTTTCGGGCATATGGCCATGCTGTTGTTCGTGGTCATCAATGGGCACCTGATGGTGTTGATGGCCGTGGTGAAAAGTTTCGACAGCTTTCCTGTGAATGGCCATTTCATGCAGGCGCTGGGCCAGTTGCGTTTGCACGATCTGGGGGCGTCGCTTTTCTCGAGTGCCTTGTGGATTGCTTTGCCCATGATCGCCCTTTTACTGTTTGTGAACATGGCGATGGGCATCATTTCGCGCGTTGCGCCCCAGATGAATATCTATGCCGTGGGTTTTCCGGTCACCCTGACCGTCGGCCTGTTAGGGATTGCGGCAACATTGCCCATGCTGGAGCAACCCGTCATGGCATTGATGCAGCAATCCATCGACCTCTTTGCTTCGCAGCGGTAGGGAAGGGGCGGTGCAATTCAGACGAGCTGATTGCGGATGGCATACACCGTCAACTCTGCATTGTTCGAGAGCTTGAGTTTTTCCAGCACGCGGGAGCGGTACACACTGACTGTCTTGGGGCTGAGCATGAGTTCTTCCGCAATATCGGACAGGCGCCTACCCGAAGCGATTTTCACCAACGTTTGCAACTCCCTTTCCGAAAGGGCTTCGTGCGGTAACTCGGGGCTGGGTTGCGCCAAGCTGTCGGCAAGCATCTGCGCCACCTCGGGAGTCAGGTATTTGCGCCCTTTCATCACGGTGCGAACTGCTTCGATCAGTTCCACAGGATCTCCCGCCTTGTTGGCGTAACCTTGGGCGCCGGCACGCAGGCAGCGCAGGGCGTACTGGTCCTCGGGATACATCGAGACAACGAGAACCTTGACGGTGGAGTCCGTCTCCCGGAGGCTGGCAAGCACCTCCAGGCCACTGCGGCCCGGCATGTTCAAGTCCAGCAGCAGCACGTCGCAAGGGGCGGTTCGCAAGACATCCCTCAGTTCAGAATACCCCCCGGCTTCACCCGTGACCTGGATGTCCGGTGCCTCGGACAGCGTGTCGCGAATGCCCCGCCGCAGGACTGCATGGTCATCGCAAAGTACGACCTGGATCATCATGGCGCCTCCTCCTCTGGAATATTCTGGGGTGTCAGCGGCACGGACAGTATGACGGCCGTTCCGCGACCCGAATGGCTGCTGATATCGAGCCACCCTCCCACGGTGCGTGCTCGCTCTTGCAGGCCTTTAAGCCCGAAGGATTTCGGTTTTTCCCGCATCGCGGGCTCCATTCCTCGGCCATCGTCCGTCACTTCCAGCGTCAGCACGCCCTCGCTATCCGACAAATCTACACCCACCTGCCGTGCATCGGCGTATTTGAAGACATTGGTCAGCGCTTCTTGCGCTGTGCGGTAAGCCACGAGTTGAATGGCTGCGTCCACATGGATGGTGTCTTTGTTGGTGTGCACCCGGGTAGGAATTCCCGTTCGTCGCTCGAAACTTTCCGCCAACCACTGCACTGCGGCCACCAAGCCTTGGTCCAGGATCGGAGGCCGCAGATTCATCATGATTCTTTGGCTGGCTTCGATGGCATGCTGCAGCATCTCGGTGGCCGCTGCAGCGTGGGCCTGGGTACCGTCATCTTTCGCATGCCGGCTGATCCAACCGACGTCGAAGCGGACGGCACTCAATGCGCCGCCGATGTCGTCATGGATCTCACGGGCAATCGCAGCGCGTTCCTGTTCAATCGAGCTCTGCAGATGTTCCGTGAGTTCAGCCAGTCGTCGCTCGGACGCGGCCAATTCAGTGATTGCCTGCTCACGGGCTCGCCTGGCTTCATGGACTTCGATGGCGCGATCAATGACATGGGGCAACCTCGCCATGTCGTCCTTCAGAAGGTAGTCCGCGATGCCCAGCCGCATGGCATCCACAGCCGCGGCTTCTCCGATGGCGCCGGACAGCAGAACAAAAGGGGGGGGGCGCTCTCGTTCCGCAACAACGCTCCAGGCGTCAAGAGCGGTGAAACCTGGCAAGCGGTAGTCCGCCAGGATCAAATCGAAAGGCGCGGTATCCAGCTGCCGTATGAACGTATCCAGTGTGTCTACGTGGTGAATTTCATACACCACGTTGGCGCGGCGCAACGTAATACAGGCCAACTCATGATCCGCTACAGAATCTTCTAGATGCAGGATGCGCAAGGGTCGATCCGTTACTCCTGATGTCATAGGGAACGCTATCATAGGATACATATTGGAACAAACAAGGGTGTTTGTCCCGTGCGGCGGTCACCGACGAAAGCCGTGAGAATGGTTTGCATGGACGTGTTGCTGGTGACTTCGTCGCCAGGTCTTGGATTGGATTTGGTGTGCCTTGCAGCCGCTTGCAGCTTTGGAGAAACGATGCAATCTACGCTAACTAGCCCTGGCGGCCCAGGGGTTCAGGTGCCAGTCATGGTGGCCGCGGAATTGCAGGATTCCTTGTTGGTTGTCATGCATGATCTGCACCGCCTGGAAGGGCTGCTCAGCCACGCGACCGACAATCTGCTGGCGCGTTTCGGCGAAGCGAATGGCGCACTGACCGATGATGTCGTCGGCGATTCCGCTGAACTGGCTGCGTTGCGAACCGCTTTGCGCAGCGCGGTGACCGAATTGCAATTTCAGGACATGGCTTCCCAATTGATCTGGCACACCACCAAGGTGCTCCAGGGCTGCGCCTTCCGGTTGGCCTCCGAAGCCATGGGCACTGAAGAGGGCGAAGAAGCTGCGCCCTTTGCCGAGATGGCACCCGACCGTCCCAATCCTGTCACGCAGAGCGAAATGGACGCAGGATCTATTGACCTGTTCTGAGCAAGCGCCCCGTAACCGGTTACCTTATATATTCAAGTGAGTGGAGCCCTACATGCAATCGATTCTCGCCGTTGATGATTCACCGTCCATGCGAAAGATGGTGTCCTTCACCCTGACTGGGGCGGGATATCATGTAGTGGAGGCGGTAGATGGGCAGGATGCGCTCGAGAAAGCCGAGACCCATGACATCCATCTGGTGCTGGCTGATCAGAACATGCCGAGGCTCGATGGAATCGGCTTGACTCGCAAGCTGCGTGAACACCCCCGGTTCAAGACCATTCCGATCCTGATTCTCACCACGGAGTCGAGCGATCAGATGAAGCAGGCTGGGCGCTCTGCTGGCGCTACCGGCTGGCTGGTCAAACCTTTCGACCCGAACCGCCTGATTGAAGTCATTCAAAAAGTGATTCGTTGACGCAATCGCGCGCAGATAACTCAAGTACTGGAGCCCCTACATGGCGGATACCTACCAAGAAGGCGCGGGCGGCGGCGCGGACTTCGATCTCAGTCAGTTCTATCAGATCTTTTTCGAGGAGGCGGGCGAAAATTTGGATCAAATGGAGCACATGCTTCTGGATCTGGATCTCAGCGCGGCCAATGATGAAGAGTTGAACGGAATATTCCGTTGCGCTCACTCTATCAAGGGGGGCGCTGCAACGTTCGGATTCTCCGATGTAGCGGAGTTGACCCATCAGATGGAGTCATTGCTGGATCGCTTGCGCCGGCATGAACTTCAGCCTATTCCACAGATGGTGGATGTGCTTTTGGAATCTGCCGACGCGTCGCGCAGTTTGCTGGCTCGCCATCAGGCTGGAGGGCAGGGAGAGGCCGTATCTACTTCAGAACTGGTCCACCGCATCAGCGAATTGGCTGCGGGCAAGGTTCCAGCCGAATCCGTGGCAGTCACCGCGCCTCCACCACCCCCTGCACCCGCGCCTGTGGTTGCGCCAGCTCCTGTTGCAACTCCGCCTTCGATTCCTACTTCCGCAACCGCACCGGGAAGTGCGCGGTCGCTGGAAATCCGTATTGGTCCGCTGGAACGCTTGGAGCAGGCCGATGCCATCAAGGAACTGTTCCGCGATATTCCAGGGCTTGGTTCGATCCGCGATGTTCCCTCCGCTGAACCGGGCTTTCGGCGGTTTGCCGTGCAAACGACTTCGACCAACGACGATCTGTTGGATCTGTTTGCCTTTCACGTGTCCAAAGACCAAGTCAGGATCGATGGAGAGGGCGCAGAGGCGATGGCAGAGTCCGATCCTGAGGCCGCTTTGCTGCAGGAAGTAGGCTCAGAGGCTGCCGCTGAAGCGCCTTACGGATTTTTCAATGGCTCTCCAGGAATGCCTGGCGAGCCAGCCGCAGTGCCTGTTGGAAATGTGGTGGATGTGCCATCTGCCAAGCCTGCCAATGCGACTCGTGCTGCAGAGCCAAAAGCCGTCAGTCAGGCTCAGATGGAATCCACCACCATTCGCGTGGCCGTGAACAAGGTGGATCAATTGATCAATCTGGTCGGCGAATTGGTAATCACCCAGGCCATGCTTGCACAAAACAGCCGTGGTCTCGATGCAGGGGCGTATCAGCAACTGTTAGCAGGGCTGGCCGATCTCGATCGCAACACCCGTGATCTGCAGGAATCGGTGATGTCGATCCGCATGATTCCCATGTCGATCGTGTTCAGCCGCTTCCCACGGATGCTCAGGGATTTGGCTAACAAGTTGGGCAAGAAGGTAGAAATGGTCACGCTGGGCGAGGCCACTGAATTGGACAAGAGTCTGGTCGAGAAAATCACCGACCCTCTGACGCACTTGGTTCGCAACAGTTGTGACCATGGCATTGAAATGCCGGCGGATCGCCTTGCTGCGGGCAAGTCCGAGCACGGAACGATTACGCTTTCGGCGTCCCACCAAGGTGGGTCGATCGTGATCGAGGTGCGCGATGACGGACGAGGCTTATCTCGCGAAAAGATCCTGCGCAAGGCCAGGGAACGTGGTTTGGATGTGTCTGACCAGATGAGTGACGCAGATGTTTGGGGGCTGATCTTTGCGCCCGGTTTCTCTACCGCCGACGAAGTCACCGACGTGTCGGGGCGGGGTGTCGGGATGGATGTGGTGAAACGGAATATCGCCGCGCTCAACGGGTCCGTAGAGGTCGACTCCGCTGAGGGGTATGGAATGCGGGTTTCCGTGCGACTGCCTCTGACGCTTGCCATCATGGACGGCATGTCGGTTGGTGTGGGCGAAGAGGTCTACATTCTTCCTCTTTCTTCAGTCGTCGAATCCTTCCAAGTCAATCCAGACGACGTCAATACCGTTGCGCAAGGTTCCCAGCTCGTCAAGGTTCGGGATGAATACATGCCGGTCATTGCGCTAGAGAAAACCTTCCAAGTTCCTCGCCTGGATCAGAACAAGTCCAGCAACATCATGGTGGTGGTCGAAGCGGACGGTAGTCGAGTCGCTCTGTTGGTCGATGAATTACTTGGTCAGCACCAAGTAGTGGTCAAGAATCTGGAGACCAACTATCGCAAAGTTCCCAATGTGTCGGGCGCTACCATTCTTGGCGATGGCACTGTGGCGCTGATCCTGGATACAGGTGCCTTGGTGCGACGCGCTCGTCACTAAGCCCGCGACCCATTGATTTAAGGAGAGCCCACATGGCTGGAGTGATGGAAAAAACCAATGAAGCGACTGTCTCTGGCGCGCGGGAGTATTTAACCTTCCGGCTCGATCAGGAGGAATATGGAATCGATATCCTGAAAGTGCAGGAGATTCGCGGTTATGAACCTCCGACGCGAATCGCCAACGCCCCAGATTTCATCAAGGGCGTGACGAATCTCCGCGGAACCATTGTTCCCATCGTCGATATGCGACTGAAATTCAGTTGTTCCAAGGCGGAATACAACAGTTTCACGGTCGTCATCATTCTGAACTTGCGTAATCGGGTCGTTGGAATCGTGGTGGACTCTGTGAGTGATGTGATGGAGTTGGCGTCCGACCAGATTCGTGTGGCTCCTGATGTTGAAAGCACGATCGACAGCAACTGCATCCTTGGTCTTGGCTCGGTAGGTGAGCGCATGCTGATCCTGTTGGATATTGAAAAGTTGATGGCCAGTATGGATATGGGGTTGGTGTCGCCCCACGACTGAATTCGACAGGCTGTAATTCCGCAACCTGAGAAGGCTTGAATAGCCTGTTGCGTAAAAAACTGGCATGTGAACCACCGAACTTGTGAAGTGAAAAGCAACATGCGCCAGACCTCCAGTCATTCTTCTTCTGCGCGAGGCGTGGTGGAATCCCCAAGCACTACCGCAACTTCGGGGCCTCTAGCGCAGGGACGAGAATTTGTTTGGACGAACGCAGATTTCTCCCGTGTTCAGGCGTTGATCTATCAGAGGGCAGGTATCAGCTTGCACGACGGTAAACATGCCATGGTCTACAGCCGCTTGTCTCGTCGTTTGCGCGATACAGGGCACACGAGCTTTCATGAATATCTCAGTTGGCTGGAAACCCACGACGGTCCCGAATGGCAAGAGTTCGTGAATGCCCTCACGACCAATCTCACCGCTTTTTTCAGAGAACAGCACCACTTCGAGATTTTTGCCAATCTCCTGCGTACTCGGCCGGCTGGCCCATGGAGTGTTTGGTGTAATGCTGCTTCAACAGGAGAAGAACCGTATTCCATCGTGATGACAGCGATGGAGTCGTTGAGCAGCCCTAGCTCATTCAAGCTGACGGCCAGTGATATCGACTCACGTGTACTGGCTACAGCGGCAGAAGGCGTCTATCGGCTCGATAGTGTGAAGGGTTTGAGCGCTGAGCGCCTGCAGCGATTTTTCTTGCGTGGAAAAGCATCCAATGCTGGCTTTGCGCGCGCCAAGCCAGAACTGCGCCGCAGCATAGACTTTTTGAGCGTGAATCTGATCCGCGACGATTGGCCTTTTCGGGAACCCTTCGATGCCGTGTTTTGCCGCAATGTCATGATTTACTTCGACGCGCCCACTCAGCGCAAAGTGCTGGAACGTATCCATCGAGTGCTGAAGCCTGGGGGCATGCTATTTGTGGGGCATGCCGAAAACTTCAGTGAGTCGCGTGATCTTTTTACTCTGCGCGGCAAGACCGTGTACGAGCGCCGCTGACCGGACAGTCATTTGTAAGAAGCTTCCATGACCAATACCCGACCTGGCGTTCCTTCTTCCTCCGGCATCCCGCCATCTGTCCTTGGGGGGGCTGTTGAGCGTAGGCGTGCACCTCGGATCGCTCCGCTGAGTGCTGATATCTATACTGGAACGCCTGCTGCCGTAGCAAAACAGTCCAGTCTGGTAGAACTCAAGTCACAGTCCCGGCGCCCGGGAGAGGCTTCATTTTTCTTTTTTGATCATCATTTTCAGCACAACGCAGTCAAGGTACTTCCAGGGGAGTATTTTGTATCGGATGAAAATCTGGTCATCATGACCGTTCTTGGTTCGTGCATCGCAGCTTGTCTGTGGGACAGCCGTAGCAGAATCGGCGGCATGAACCATTTCATGCTTCCGGACGGAGATTCCTCCGATGTGTCTGGTCGCTACGGCTCCTATGCGATGGAATTGCTGATCAATGAAATGCTGAAGTTGGGCGCTCGGCGAGAGAGCATGCAGGCCAAAATTTTTGGTGGCGCCCAAGTGATGCATAACTTCACGACGATGAATGTTGGAGAGCGCAACACCAGCTTCGTGCTGAACTATCTGCAAACAGAACGCATACCAATTGTCTCGGAGGATGTCCTCGACATTTATCCGCGCAAAGTCGTCTTCTTTCCCGTTACGGGTAAAGCCATGGTCAAGCGCCTAGCGCATGCGCATCCTGAGACGCTGGTGGAGCAGGAAGTCCGGGGCAATGCCGCGACGGTAGCGAAGGCCACGGCGGGTGGATCAGTTGACCTCTTTTGATAAATGAACAAGGACATGAGGGAATGAGCAGGAAGATCCGAGTGATCGTGGTGGATGATTCGGCGCTGGTGCGTAGCCTCTTGGCTGAGATCATCAATCGTCAACGCGATATGGAGTGCATCGGAACAGCCAATGACCCCCTGATTGCACGAGAAATGATTCGGGAAATGAACCCTGATGTCATTACGTTGGACGTTGAGATGCCGCGCATGGACGGCATTGATTTTCTGGGCCGTCTCATGAGGCTGCGCCCAATGCCTGTCGTCATGATTTCCACGTTGACGGAGCGGGGCGCCGAAGTGACGATGAAGGCGCTCGAACTTGGGGCGGTGGACTTTGTCGCAAAGCCCAGGGTGGGTTTATCCAGCGGATTGAATGAACTGGCCGCGCAGATCGTCGAGAAGATTCGTGTGGCTGCTGTTGCGCAGGTAAGGCGGGCTCCTGTCCAGGATTCGGCCCGTGCTCACTCTCCACACATCGCGGCACAGGACGGCTCACATGCTCCTCTTCATGCAACGACGTTGCTGGGCCGACTGTCCACAGAGAAGTTGATTTGTATTGGCGCATCCACTGGGGGCACCGAAGCTATCCGAGAGGTATTGGTGCAAATGCCTGCGGATTCCCCTGCGATTGTGATCACTCAACACATGCCCCCTGGCTTTACTACGAGTTTTGCAGCAAGGCTCAATGGCCTGTGCCAGATCACTGTAAAGGAAGCATCCAGCGGCGAACGTATTTTGCCGGGTCATGCCTACATCGCGCCTGGCGGAAAACAATTTCACATTGCCCGCAGCGGAGCGAACTATGTCGCCGTTGTCGACGACGGACCTCCTGTCAATCGGCATAAACCATCTGTAGAGGTTTTGTTCAAGTCTGCTGCTGCGGTGGCAGGGCGCAATGTTTTCGGCATCATGCTGACGGGCATGGGGAATGATGGAGCTGCAGCCATGCGTGAAATGAAGAACGCTGGTAGCTATAACTATGTACAGGATGAGGCCAGTTGCATTGTTTTTGGCATGCCCCGTGAAGCTATTGCACATGGCGCAGCGGATGAGGTATTGCCTTTAACGCAAATTGCCCCAGCATTGATCACACGGCTGCGGGGAGCGACAGACCGATTGCACCATCGGATCTGAGCATCTTCCCCTCCGGCACTATCAAGCACCCAAGACAGTCCAGCGCTCTAGGGAGGCCATCAACTGGTTTTCGATCTCACTTTCGCGAGCATGCAGTGATGCAGCTCGAGAACTGTCGCTTGTATATATAGAGCTATCTGCAAGTTCCGCTTGGATAGTTTGTTGTTCTGCTTCAAGCGCAGCGATTTGCAATGGAAGTTGCTCCAACTCTCGTTGTTCCTTGTAGCTCAGCTTTTTCTTCGCTGATTGCTCAGGCTTGCTCAATGGTTCCGCTCCGTTTGGTTCAGTAGGCGCTTTCATCGCGGCTGGGACCCCGGCATTGATTGCTCGGCTGCGACGCGATTGAGTGAGCCAATCTTGCACGCCTCCTTCGTATTCTCTCCAATGTCCATCTCCCTCGTACGCAATGGTGCTAGTCACAACATTGTCTAAGAACGTCCGGTCGTGGCTTACCAAAAAAACTGTGCCGTCGTACCCCTGAAGCAATTCTTCGAGCAGGTCTAAAGTATCGATATCGAGGTCGTTGGTGGGCTCGTCAAGCACTAGCACGTTGGCAGGGCGCGCAAAAAGGCGTGCTAACAGCAGTCGATTGCGCTCTCCTCCCGAGAGCGAGCGTACTGGAGAATGGGCGCGTGCTGGAGAGAAGAGAAAGTCACCCAAATAGCTTTTGACGTGTTTGCGCTGACTACCGATTTCGATCCATTCGCTACCTGGGCTGATGAAGTCCTCAAGGGTGGCGTCGAGATCAATGGAGTGACGCATCTGATCGAAGTATGCGACCTGTAAATTTCCACCTCTTCTGACAGATCCCTCATCAGGCGCTAAGTCCCCCAGGATGAGTTTAAGGAGAGTAGTCTTTCCAGCACCGTTAGGGCCGATCAATCCGACCTTGTCACCGCGCAGAATGGTTCCAGAAAACCCTTTGACAATAGCTTTATCGCCAAAAGCCTTTTTGACGCCTGACAGTTCAGCAACGATCTTTCCTTGGTAGCCGTTTTGTGCGCCTGATGCGAGGTCCATTTTGACGCTGCCCAATATTTCCCTTCGAGCATTACGATCAGCACGTAAGACTTCAAGGCGCCCAATACGACTCTGACTACGGGTTCTGCGGGCTTCCACCCCTTTTCGAATCCACACCTCTTCTTGAGCAAGTAGCTTGTCAGCTTTTGCTGAGATAAATGCCTCTTGAGCAAGTTGCTCACTCTTTTGAATAGCGTATCGTGCGAAATTTCCTGAGTACGAACGAAGGTGTCCTCGATCAAGTTCGACGATGCGAGTGGCTACTTTGTCTAGAAATGAGCGATCGTGTGTGATAGTGATAACACTGCCCTTGAAATCGAGCAACAGATCTTCGAGCCACTGAATTGAATCCAGATCAAGATGGTTTGTCGGCTCGTCAAGTAGCAGCACGTCTGGCTTGGCAACTAAAGCCTGAGCCAGCGCGACCCTTTTCTTAGTGCCCCCAGATAGCGTACTTACTAAAGAATTGGAGTCCAGTCGAAGACGCTGAAGGGTCTCTTCAACCCTCTGCTCCCAGTTCCATGCGTCGTACATCTCAATCTGCGATTGCAGCGCATCCAGATCCATACCCGGCTCACCAGAAAGATACCGCTCTCTCAATCGCGCGGCTTCTTGGAGTCCTTCTGAAACTGCGGCGAACACTGAAGCACTCATTTCAAGAGTTGGCTCTTGGGCTACAAACGCTACGCGAAGACCTTGTTGAAGCTGCATGTTTCCGTCATCTGGTCTCGCGAGGCCACCCAGGATCTTCAGTAGCGATGACTTCCCTGCGCCGTTGCGTCCTATCAGTCCAACACGTTCGCCGGCCTCTAACGAGAATGCAGCATGATCTAGTAGCGCAACGTGGCCGAAGGCTAGTTGGGCGTCAAGTAAAGTGATAAGTGCCATAGTTCAATTATCCAGCCTCAACGAATGCCTTTCCGCGGGGCCTAAGGGGACGATGGACAATTTTTGTGGTCATCCTCCTACGAGGATGAGTTTTGTGGGCTATACTAGCGGGCTTGGCAGGGTCGAAGGGCGGCGAGAGTTGCTTGGAGAGGCTGACAAGAAAGGTTGGTTTTGAGTTGTGGCCGGGTAAA
>NZ_BQXQ01000022.1 GCF_030159055.1 Acidovorax sp. SUPP3334 | reverse complement strand
GTCGGGCATGCTTATGGCTGTTCATCTGGTTGGGTGTCCTGAGCGGATTGGGTGTTTGGCGACTTCCAGTCTCTCAAACCCAATCCGGATGAACACCGGATACAACCTATTGAAACTTCACATCTAGTCCGCTGACCGTTGCGGGGGCAGCGCAGGATTTGTGGCAGCGCCAGCGACGCATGCACGCACCTGCTTCCCGTTGAACCCCCAGACATTACAGCCTGCGGGCACCTTCTCACCATGGAGAACTGCTGTGCGTCGTGCTCTGCAATCCTCTGGGCGGATTATCCGGGATCAGCCTGCGCGTCCCCAACCGGACACGACAGTGGCGGCACCTCGCCTTTTCAGCGGGAGCTGGCCCATAATCGCGCGCACGTGCCTGACGGCGGCAGATGCGTTTTCCCGCTCCAGAACAGTGCAGCGCAGCCGGTCCGTCCGCCCATCCCACGAAAACTCCATGAATCCTGAAGCCCACAACATCTGGCGCGCACCGCGCTGGGCCCTCGCCGTCCTGCTGGCGCTGCTGGGCATGCTGGGGCCCTTTTCCATCGACACCTACATCCCCGCGTTCTCGGGCATCGCGGCAGCATTGGGCGCGTCGCCGGTGGAAATGCAGCAAACGCTGTCGGCTTACCTGTTCGGGTTCGCCTTCATGACGCTGTTCCACGGCGCACTGTCGGACAGTTTCGGCCGCAGGCCTGTGGTGCTGTGGGGCATTGCCATCTTCACGCTGGCATCCGCGGGTTGCGCGCTTTCAGAGAGCATTGGGCAACTGGTGGTCTTTCGGGCGTTACAGGGGCTTTCCGCAGGCGCTGGCATCGTGGTGTCTCGCGCTGTCATCCGCGACATGTTCCCACCGGCCCAGGCACAACAGGTGATGAGCCAGGTCACCATCTACTTCGGCGTGGCGCCAGCCATCGCGCCCATCATCGGAGGGTGGTTGTTCGTGCACGCCGGGTGGCACAGCGTGTTCTGGTTCTTGACGGGCATCGGCGGCGCGCTGTGGCTCGCCAACTACCGCCTGCTGCCGGAAACCCTGCATGCCGACCAGCGCCAGCCCTTCAATGCGCGCCATCTGTTGCGCGGCTACTGGGAATTGGGTTCAAGTCCCCGCTTTCTGCTTCTGGCCCTGGCCAGCGGCGTGCCTTTCAACGGCATGTTCCTGTACGTATTGGCTGCACCGGCTTTTCTAGGGGATCACCTGGGGCTCGCGCCGACCCATTTCTTCTGGTTCTTCATCCTCACCATCTCCGGAATCATGGGTGGCGCGTGGCTCAGCGGGCGGCTGGCGGGGCGCATCGCTCCGAAGCAGCAGATCCGCCACGGTTTTTTGATCATGTTTTCGATGTCCATCGTGAACCTGCTGGCCAACGGGCTCTTCACCGCGCATGTGTCGTGGGCACTGATACCGATTGCCGTGTTTGCCTTCGGCTGGGCACTGATGGTGCCGGTGGTCACGCTGCTGGTGCTCGACCTGCATCCTGAACGAAGGGGCATGGCGTCTTCACTGCAGGCCTTCGTGGGATCGACGGCCAACGGGCTCGTGGCAGGCGTGATCGCCCCCCTGGTCATGCATTCGACGCTGTGGCTTGCGGGCGCCTCGTTGGGAATGATGTGCGTGGGCCTTGTGGCTTGGGTCTATCTCCACCACCGTTGGCCGGATGTCGGCCGCACCGCCACCACAGGCTGAGCGCTGGCCACATTGCGCGGCAGTTCGCTCAATCGCCGCGACGGCAGTCCGTATCACGCGCCTGGTAGTAGCGCATCTTTTCGGCATACATGGCCTGGTCCGCCCGGTTCACCGCTGCCTCCAACTGATCCCCTGAGGCAGCACTGGAAACCCCCATGGACAGGCTGAGCGGCCTGCCAGGGTAGAACTGATTGTTCAGGTCCAGCAGTGAGTTGATGCGCTCCATGAGCGAATGGGCCCCACGCTCATCGGTGGCAGGCATCAGTACCGTGAACTCGTCGCCACCGATGCGTGCCGCACAAGCGGGTGCATCGACGGCTTTGGCCAACACTTCGCCGACACGGCGCAACATGGCGTCGCCGGCCGCGTGGCCTTCATCGTCATTGATGGCCTTCAGCCCATTCATGTCGATCACCAGAACGGCAACGGGCCACGGGCCTTTACGCGTGAGCCGGTTCAACTCCTCGACATAAAACGCTCGGTTGCGAAGCTGGGTGAGCACATCGTGCTTGCCCAGATATTCCAGATAAGCCTCGGCTTTCTTGCGCGCGGTGATGTCCACAAGCGACAGCAGGACCACGCCCCAGTCGTGGGCATGCTCAGCCAGGATGGCGAACTGCATGTGAATATTCACCGCCTCACCGGAAAGGGAGTAGTTCACCACTTCGCGCTGCTGCAAGAGCCTTCCGTCCCAAAGGTCCAGCAGCTGCTCCGCAAAGGACTCCTGCATTTCGCCGCGGAACACCTTGCCGATGTGGTGCAGCAGCATTTCCTTGGAGTCGGCCCCGAACATCGACAGGGTTTCCCGATTGACATCGATCACCCGGATCTCATGCATGCACCGCACCACGAATTCAGGATGGACTTTCAGGAAGGTCTTGAAATCGCGAATGCCCTGAGACCTCACCTCGTCCAGCAGCCGCTTGACAGCGCTGAAGTCCTCGACCCAGAGCGACACCGGTGAATTTTCGAAGAGGCCGCGTGCATAAAGCTCGCTCTCTTGCAGCGCATGACGGGCTTGGAGCTGTTCGGTGTTGTCTTCCAAAGACACGAGAACACGGCTCCAATCATGCTCATGCCCGGGAAGGATGCGCCCCCGCAGTTGCACGTCGAGCCGCCGGCCATTGAGCGCGTAGTTCACCGCCTGGTTGGAAAACTCCGTGGCGCCGGACCACAGTTGCTGCATTTCAGGCAATGCCTGCTCGTGCATATCGTCGCGGAACACCTGACCGAGCGAAGCCTCCAGCGTGGCCTGGTCCGGCGCAGCGAAGAGGTTCAGCGTGCGCTGGTTCACTTTGAGTATCTTCAGAGACTCGCCGTACTGCCGCAGGCACGACGGGTTCTGCCGAACATGCTCTGTGATGTCCTGCACACCCTCGCCGCGCCATTGGTCAAACAATTGCTTGAGTGCGCTGTAGTCCTCCAGCCAGAGCGAGACGGGAGCGATGTCGAACATATGCTCGAAATCGGCACCCGAGGACAAAGAAGACGGCATGTGAAACCTCCAATCCGAGCCGGTGATTGTCAGGCACGCGCCGCCAGTCCTTTTTCCATACTGCGGGCCCGCCAACAAAAAAAGCCAACCCGCAAGGGTTGGCTTTCATGTCAGCCGCAGCGGGCGATCAGATCAGCGTGCAGGACGTGCTGGGCGCTTGCGTGCATCGTGGGGCACGAACGGCTTGCCACCGCCAGCGCCGGGCTTGGCGAATGCAGGCTTGCGAGGTGCAAAGTCGCCACGGGGTGCAAAGTCGCCACGGGGAGCGCCACCGCCTTCGTTGCGACCGCCACCGAAGCCATTGCCACGGGCAGGTTCGCCAAAGCCTGGCTTGCGGCCATAGCTGTCGCCGTCACGACGGGGGCCATTGCTGCCAAAGCCACGCTGCTCATCACGCGGAGCTCCATGGCCGCCGGCACCTTGGTAACCGCCACCAGCAGCGCGGGGAGCGGGAGCACCGCGTCCACCGAAGCCGCTGCGGTCGTTGCCGGCGAAACCGCCACCGAAACCACCACGGCCTGCGCCTGCTGGCTTGCGATCGCGCGAGAACCCATCACCACGGTTCTCGTAGCCACCCTGGCGGCCACGGCCACCGAATTCAGGCCGCGCCTGCGATGCACGTTGTTGCGGCTCCAGGCCAGGAACCACTTCCGACTTGAACTGCTGCTTGCTGTAGCCTTCGATGTCGAAAATCTTGCGGCGATCGCGGAACTCGGCGAACGTCACCGCCAGGCCATCACGACCTGCACGGCCGGTACGACCAATGCGGTGGGTGTAATCCTCAGCCTTCATCGGCAGGCCGTAGTTGAAGACGTGGGTGATAGTGGGCACATCGATGCCGCGGGCAGCCACATCAGTGGCCACCAACACCTGCACCTGGCCGCTGCGCAGCGCCATCAGACGGCGATTGCGCAGGCCCTGGCTCAGAGCACCGTGCAACGCGACGGCAGAAAAGCCTTCTTGCTGCAGATCGTTGGCGAGGCCGTCGCATTCCACTTGCGTGCTGGCAAAAACGATCGCCTGGTTGATCGTGGTGTCACGCAGCCAGTGATCCAGCAGCTTGCGCTTGTGCTGGGCGTTGTCCGCCCAGAACAGCACCTGCTTGATGTTGGCATGCTTTTCTTGTGGCGAGTCGATCTGGATCTTCTTCACCGAAGCGCCGTTATCGTGCATGACACGCATGGCCAGTTGCTGAATGCGCGGTGCGAATGTGGCACTGAACATCATGGTCTGCTGGCGCTGTGCGGTCAGTTGGTTCAACTCGGCCAGGTCATCGGAGAAACCGAGGTCGAGCATGCGATCGGCTTCGTCCACCACCAGGAACTGCACTTGATCGAGCTTGATCTGCATCGAACGCTGCAGGTCAAGCAGTCGGCCTGGCGTGGCCACCACGAGGTTGGCGTTCTGCAGCTTGGCGATCTGGAGCTGGTAAGGAATGCCACCCACCACATTGGCGACACGCAGGCCACGGCAATGCTTCACCAGTTCGATGGCGTCGTGAGCCACTTGCTGGGCCAGTTCGCGGGTGGGGCACACGATCAGAGCGCCGGGTGCTGCAGCCTTGAAGTTGCGAGGATTGGTAGGGTCTTTGCGCTTATTGCGCTTGGGAGCCGGTTCGCCGCGGGCCACCGCTTCAGCAGCGGCAAGGTCGTACTCGTCGCGGGCTGCGGCTTCGGCTTCTGCCTGTTGGCGGATCAGCGTGTGCAGCACAGGCAGCAGGAACGCGGCGGTCTTGCCGCTGCCGGTCTGGCTGGAAACCATCAAATCAATGAACTGGCTGGACTCATCGCCCGAGCCCATGGCCAGAGGAATGGCACGCTCTTGAACGCTGGTAGGCTGGGTATAGCCCAGATCGGCCACGGCCTGCACCAGCTCGGGTGCCAGACCCAGGCGAACGAAGCCGTTGGGCAGGGCCGGCGCTGCGTCTTCGGCAACCAGAACGGCTTCGCCGGATTCAGCGGTTTGAATGGATTCGCCAGTCTCGATCGCTGCGGATTCCAGCGTTTCAACGGCCATGGAAGATTCAGCAGGCGCGAATTCGCCCTGCACTTGAAAAGTGTCGGTCATATTTTTCTCACACGAAAACGTCCGCGGGCGTAGCACGCGGTGGCTTCGTCAATGGTTAAAAAACATCAACCATCAAACGAAACCAGCACCAGCATGTTGCTGGGCAGGTGGGCATTAGCGCGGGATCCAAACTGAAGCATTCAGCAGGCCGCAGACCCAGTGTGTGAAGGGAGATGCACAAACTGCGCGAGATTTCCGCGCAGCCAGCGATTATTGCATGGCTGGGGTTTTCCCGCAATGCATTCCGTTGATTCCAGCGCTAAGAATCAAAGCGCCAGCAGATGGGTGCGGTAATGGGCCAATTCGTCGATGGATTCATGCACGTCGGCCAGTGCGGTGTGCCGCTGCGCTTTTTTAAAGGTGGTGTATGCCTCAGGCTTCCAGCGCTTCGCCAGTTCCTTCAGAGTGCTGACATCCAGATTTCGGTAGTGGAAAAACGCTTCCAGCTTCGGCATGTATTTCACGAGAAAGCGGCGGTCCTGCCCGATGCTGTTGCCACACATCGGCGCGGTGCCCTTGGGCACGTATCGCGAGAGGAACTGGATGATTTCCTGCTCGGCCTCGGCCTCGGTCACGGTCGATGCGCGGACCTTCTCGATCAAGCCGCTGCGGCCATGCGTTCCTTTGTTCCAGGCATCCATACCGTTCAGCAAGGCATCCGACTGATGCAGCGCAAACACCGGGCCTTCGACCCTTGGAGAAAGGCCTGGCCCTGTCACCACGACAGCAATTTCCAGGAGCCGGTCGGTTTCCGGATTCAGTCCGGTCATTTCACAGTCAAGCCAGACAAGATTCTGGTCGGATTTGGGCAGCACAGGCACAGTGGGGTTGGCGATATCGGACATGGCCGGCATTGTCGCTGATGGCCTAAACTCGCCGCACATGCCCATTCCTGCCCCACCCTCGCTGCTGACGCCCTCGACTCTGCTCACGCTGCTCTTCGCAGCATTCTTGGTGGTCGGGCTCGCACTGCGGTTCTGGCTGGCATCGCGCCAGATTCGCCATGTGGCACGGCATCGCGATGCGGTGCCCGCCGCTTTTGCGCACCGCATTTCGCTCGCCGCGCACCAGAAAGCCGCTGACTACACCATCACCAAAGCACGTTTCGGTTTGCTGGAAATGGCGCTGGGTGCTGCCGTGCTGCTGGGATGGACTTTGCTGGGTGGCCTGGATGCATTGAACCAGCGACTGTTGACCGCCCTGGGCGGAGGAATGCTCCAGCAACTCGCGCTACTGGCCGTGTTTGCGGCCATCAGCGGATTGATCGATCTGCCTGCCGCGCTCTACCAAACCTTTGTGATCGAGCAGCGGTTTGGTTTCAACAAGATGACTCCCCGCCTATGGCTTGCAGATCTCGCCAAATCCACGCTCATGGGTGCGCTCATTGGCCTGCCGATCGCGGCGATGATCCTATGGCTGATGGGCGCCGCTGGCCCGCTGTGGTGGCTCTGGGCTTGGGGAGCGTGGATGGGCTTCAACCTGTTGCTCATGGTGGTGTACCCGGTTTTTATCGCGCCGCTATTCAACAAATTTCAACCGCTCGAAGACGAGTCCCTCAAGGCCCGCGTCACGGCCCTCATGCAGCGCTGCGGCTTCGCCGCCAAAGGGCTTTTCGTGATGGATGGCAGCCGCCGCAGTGGGCATGCCAACGCCTATTTCACGGGCTTCGGTGCGGCCAAACGGGTGGTTTTCTACGACACCTTGCTGCGGCAACTGTCTCCTGGCGAGGTCGAAGCTGTGCTGGCCCATGAACTGGGCCATTTCAAGCACCGCCATATCGTCAAGCGCATCGTGAGCCTCTTCGCGCTGAGCCTGGCAGGCTTTGCGCTGCTGGGCTGGCTTTCCACACAAGGCTGGTTCTATACAGGCCTGGGCGTGCTGCCCAATCTGTCGCTTGAAGGCATCGCAGGCTCTGCTCCCAACGATGCATTGGCACTGCTGCTCTTCCTTCTCGCAGTGCCGGTGTTTACGTTTTTCATCTCCCCGTTGTTCGCACAACTGTCGCGTCGCCATGAGTTCGAGGCAGATGCCTACGCAGTGGGGCAAACCAACGGCAGCGACCTCGCCTCCGCCCTGCTCAAGCTGTATGAAGACAATGCCTCCACCCTCACGCCCGACCCGGTGTACGTGAGGTTCTACTACTCGCATCCGCCCGCCACCGAACGGCTGGCACGCATGCCCAACCCAGTTCCAACACCATGACTTCAATGCTTCCCAAAAAAGACTGGTCCACGCAAACACGACGTGCACTGACGGCCACTGAAATCGTCGCGAAACTGGCTGATCTGGAAGGCTGGAAATTGACTGGCGATGGCGCCGACGTGGCCGTCGAAAAGACTTACCGCTTCTCCAACTACTACGAGACGATCTCGTTCGTGAACGCTGTGGCTTTCATTGCGAATGCCCAGGACCATCACCCCGACCTGTCTGTGCACTACAACCGCTGCGTCGTTCGCTTGAACACGCACGATGTGAATGGCATCTCGGCGACTGACCTCGAGTGTGCATCGCACTTCGACGCCTTGCTGGCCGCATGATCGCTTCCCGAGCCCGCCATGGCTGAGCGCAGCGCCTTGTTCGACGGTTTGGTGGTCGCCAGCCATGGCCGGCACTGCCTGGTCGAGTCTCCCGACGGCCAGCGCCGCATCTGCCACCCCCGAGGCAAGAAAAGCCAGGCCGTGGTGGGAGATCATGTTCTTTGGCAGGCAGCGCCGCCCGGCCAGGGCGATGAGGGCACCATCGAGAAGGTCAAGGAACGGCGGAACCTGTTTTACCGGCAGGACGAAATACGGACCAAATCCTTTGCCGCCAATCTCGACCAAGTGCTGATCCTGATCGCTGCCGAGCCGGTGTTTTCGGAAAGCCAGCTCGCTCGCGCACTCATCGCAGCGGAAGCCGAGCAAATCACGCCCATCATTGCGTTGAACAAAAGCGATCTGATCGAGCCCTTTGCGCGGGCATGGGAACGCCTGATGCCCTATCGCCACATGGGCGGCAGCAAAGCGGACGGACATCACTATGGCGTGATGCCGCTGTCGCTGTCCGAATCGGGCGAAGTGGACAAGACAGCGCTGATGGAGCGCCTGGCTGGTAAAACCACTCTGGTTTTGGGTCCCTCGGGCGCGGGAAAGAGCACGCTGATCAACCTTCTGGTCCCAGGCGCGACCGCGCTCACGGGCGAGATTTCGCAAGCGCTCAACTCCGGCAAGCACACCACGACCACGACGACCTGGTACTGGGTCGACGAAGAGCGGCACACCGCACTGATCGACTCGCCAGGCTTTCAGGAATTTGGCTTGCACCATATCGGCCCGGCCGATCTGCCGCGCTACATGCCCGACATTGGTTTATTCGCCCAGGACTGCAAGTTCTACAACTGCACCCATCTGCACGAGCCTGGCTGCGCCGTGATGGCGCAGGTGGACGGGCTGCAAGGCGAATCGCGCTCTGGCGCAGGTTCCATCAGCGCCAATCGCTATCAAATTTATAGCAACCTGTTTGCCGAACTGAGCGAGCACAGGCACTGGTGACGCGCGTTCAGCAGCACGCGCCAGATCATTCACGGCATTCCACGTACCACGTCAGGTAATCGCCCCATGCGGGTTCATGCCGGGCTTCCAGAACTGGCGCCTCCATCCCGGGGAAAGCCTGTGCTACGCGGCGCGCGGCCTCCAGGGCATGGTCGGCATTGGTGACATAGCAGTGCACGGTGCGGGCGCCACCCCGCAGAACAATGTGGCTGCAAATACCTTGCTGGTACATCGTCGCGGCGCCGATCCAGGCATCTTCGAAATCCTGCGCCTGCTGCAGCGCGGATTTGTCATCTGCAGGAAGACTTGCCTGCACCCGCCACCCGAAGTCTGCACGGGATACCAGCGCATTGGCGCTCAGGTTGACCTGAGCCATGATGGGATCGCCGTTGGCGTCACGGCCTTCCAGCGCAGCCCAGCGTACTGGCTCTGCCGGGTAGATCGCCGAGCGGCCCAGGTTTTCCCGCCAAAAGACATCAATGCGCGCCACGCTGTCATCCAGCGATGCAGGTTGCCAATCTTCGAAGCCCGCGTCATCGCTGACCCCGTCGGCCTCGAACTCCACCACGCCGACCTTGACGGAGAAATCGTATTCGCCAAGCATGTGGTCGAGCAGGATGAACGCCATGTGACGCGCATGGTCCTGCAGATCCATGGGCACCGGCTTGGAAAACGAGAGCGCCAACGCAATGCGCCCATCGAGCTGGCCGACGCGTACCAGCAATTCATGGGTGGCCAGATCGAACCCGTCCATGCGCATCCCGAAGCCGCCGGACATCCTCTGGCGAAATGCCTCCACGCGCCATGGCAATTGTGGCGGCGCCTGGGTGGTCAACGCCTGCACATCCGCAAACCGCTCGGCACTGCCATGGGCGGTAAAAACGAGCCGCGCCCCTTCGACCGAGCCGTCCTTGCCGGCCCCTGCCACCTCTACAGTCACACCGGGCACGCAGGGCTCCAGCAAGACATTGAGTCGCTCCATGAACGGCACCGAGTCCAGCGCCTGCAATTCGGACTGCTCTGCCAAGACGGCCGACCAAAATCGCGATGCTGTGGCAGCCATCTCCTGGGTGAGTGGCTCTTGGGACAGGGATTCGGATCGGGTCATGGAAAGTTCTCTCAGAGCCTGCCTGCAGGCCATTGGACTAACGGGCAGCGTGCCGGGCCTGTGCAGCAACGGAAATAGCCCGGACCACCCGACGGTGAACCGACGCGATCAACCCAGCAGACGCGCCAGAGTAAGAAGGGCCAGCAGCAGCATCCACACCACCACCGAGCGCCAAACCAAGCCGACCACACTGCGAAGGTGGCCGACTTCCGGCTCACGGCCGGGCGTGACGTCGCTGCTCGCAGCTTCGATGTCTGCATCGAAGCCAGCAGGCGACAGCGGATCCACTTTTGCGCGCAGTGCTTCTCCGCCCAACCGCACATTGATGGCGCCGGACGTCGCGGCGAGCACTACGCCGTCGTTGTCATTCGGAAAGCGCTGGGCATGGAAACGCCAGCCATCGATGGCCTCTTCAAAGCTGCCCACCACGGCGAAGCTGAGCGCCGTCAGACGGGCGGGCAGCCAGTCGATCACGGTCCAGGATTGGGCGGAGGCGCGTTGCAGCGAAGCGCTGGCAGGGTGCGCACTGCCGGCCTTCCAATACCGAGAGACGAACTCGGCCAGCCGGTACAAGACCGCGCCCGTTGGGCCCATGCCCAACGCCGCCAGCACCGAAAAGCAAGCCAGCACACCGAAGACATGGCGGTGCGCGGCGATGACGGAATACTCGATGACGTGCCGCACGATTTCACTGCGCGGCAGTTGGCCAACGTCGACCTGCTGCCAGGCGGCGAGCCGCGCCCGCGCACTGTCCTCGTCGCGCTCTTCCAGAGCATCGCGGATGTTGGTGAAATGGTGGCTGAACTGGCGAAACCCGAGCGTGACGTACAGCACCGCAACGCTCCAAACCACGACCGCAGGCCAGCCGATCCCATAGAACAACAGCCAGTGAACCGCCAGCACGGCCAGTGAAGGAGCCAGCACTGCGAGCGCCCATGCCACCCATCCGTGATGGGATTTGCCCGCATCGAAATTTCGGCTGATCGACAATGCCCACGCGCGGACACCCGCGTGAATGGGGTTGCTGCGCGCCAGAGGGCGCGCCTGCTCGATGAGCAACGCGAACAGGATGGCAAAGAAACTCATGGTGGGCAATGATAGCGGCCCGGTTCAGCATGCGGCCGGCCATTCATGCGGAAAATAATCGCAGATCAGGCCAGCATGAACCGGTAGAAATTGCGCAGCATGCCTGCCGTCGCTCCCCAGATGAAATGGGTCTTGCCGGCCTCGTCTTCATACGGCATGGAAAACCATTCACGGGTCACGCCCTCCCACTCGAACGCGTGGCGCCGGTGGTGCGCAGGATCGAGGAGGTAGTCCAGAGGCACCTCGAAGAGATCCGCCACTTCGTAGGCATTGGGGTGGAAGGTGCACCCAGGCTGCACCAGCGCGACGACGGGCGTGATGCTGAACCCCGTACCTGTCCGGTAAGTCGCCAACTCGCCCAAGACTTCCACGTATTGCGCCTCCAGCCCCACCTCTTCCCAAGCTTCCCGCAAAGCGGTGGCTGCGGGATTCGCATCCTCCGGATCGGCACTTCCGCCAGGGAAAGCGACCTGTCCTGAGTGCGTGGACAGGTGCGTCGTGCGCTCCGTCAGCAAAACCGTGGGGCGTTCGCGCATCACGATCGGTATCAGCACGGCTGCATGCCGCAGTGGCCGTTCGGTGAAGGCACGTTCGTAAACGACTTCGGGCGTCCACGATGGTGGCGAAGTGAATCGAAGACGCAGCGCCTTGGCCGTCTGCGCGGTCGCGGGAACTGGCGGTAGATGGGAGTCCACTCCCAGCACCGGCACTTGGCGCGGATCGAACTGCGGCAGGGAGGACAGAGGTGCGATCACCGATGGCATCGCAGAAGACGGTAAGGGAGGCTGCGTCATGGATGCGGGCCCAGCAATCGGGCCACCAAAGAAAAAGCCGCTACGGCATGCGCTGTAGCGGCTTGGAGGCAGATCGCGAACTGCCTTATGCGGCGGTCGCTGCTGCTGCTGCAGGTGCCGCTGCTGGCTTGACACGCGAAGGCAGCTTTTCCTTGATACGTGCCGACTTGCCGCTGCGCTCACGCAGGTAGTACAGCTTGGCACGGCGCACGTCGCCGCGGCGCTTGACTTCGATGTTGGCGATCAGTGGGCTGTAGGTCTGGAACGTACGCTCCACGCCTTCGCCGCTGGAGATCTTGCGCACGGTGAAGCCGCTGTTCAGGCCGCGATTGCGCTTGGCAATCACAACGCCTTCGTAAGCCTGCACGCGCTTGCGGGTACCTTCCACCACATTCACGCTCACGATGACCGTGTCGCCAGGGGAGAATTCGGGAATGGTCTTGTTCAAGCGGGCGATTTCTTCCTGCTCGAGAGTCTGGATCAGATTCATGTTTGCATCCAACGATCATGTCCGCGCCAATATTGGCAAGCGTCGGGATTGACGTAGGTGCTATCGCAACGAAGGGCGAAAGCGGCCGGCCAGAGGATCGAAAAGCCCACAATTATAGCAAGTTGCCGTTTTTGACCAAAGCAGATTCGTCGGCCTTGTCCAACACCCCCTGCACGCGGGCTGCCTCGATGAGTTCCGGGCGGTGCTGGGCGGTGATGGCCAGGCGCTTATCCCTGCGCCAGCGCTCGATCTGGACATGGTGCCCCGACAGCAATGGAGCGGGAACCCGGCGTTCATTCCATTCTTCGGGGCGGGTGTAATGCGGGCAATCGAGCAGCCCGTCGAGGGCATCGTTGAAGCTGTCGAATTGGTGGCTGCCTTCGTCGTTCAACACGCCAGGCTGCAGCCGGGCTACCGCATCCAGCAAGGCCATGGCGGGTATCTCGCCGCCGGACAGCACGAAATCACCCAGGCTGAGTTGCATCTGTACATGCGCGTCTATAAATCGCTGATCGATGCCCTCATACCGGCCACACAGCAAGATCGCCCCCGCGCTACCGGACCAGCGCGTCACGCCGGCGTGGTTCAGAACCTGCCCGATCGGCGAAAACAAAACCAGCGGCGCTAAATGCCCAGCATCTTCTGACCGGTCGGCACGGATGGCCCCCAGGCATCGCGCCAGAGGCTCGGCCATCATCACCATGCCAGGTCCGCCACCGAAGGGCCGATCGTCCACCCGACGGTAATTGCCTTCGGCATAGTCGCGCGGATTCCACAGTCGCACCTCGACCTGGCCCGACGCATAGGCACGCCGGGTCACCCCGCTGGCGAGAAACGGGGCGAACAACTCAGGAAAGAGAGTGATGACGTCGAAACGCATGGCGATGGGCTGCGCCGCAGACAGGTGAGCGGCGCAAGTTCTCGATCAATTTCAGTAATCAGGCTGCCAATCGACGGTGATGCGGCGCTCGGACAGTTCCACCTTGTCGATGAACGCAGAGACAAATGGAATCATGCGCTCCTGCTCCTTGCCCTCGTGCTGATAGGCCAGCACCAGGGTGGTCTGCGGCCCCGTGGACAGCAGTTCGCGCACGTGGCCAAGGGGGATGCCCTCCCGATTGACGACGGCCAGACCGATCAGGTCGACCCAGTAATACTCGTCCTCGGCAGCCGTGGGGAAGCTCGAGCGAGGCACGAAGATGCGCGCGCCGCGCAACGCCTCGGCGGCATCCCGATCGTCCACGCCTTGCGCCCAGGCCACGACCGTGTCGGAGTGCGGGCGCGCCTGCCGGATCGCGAGCGCCACGGTGCCCTCGAAAAAGCTCTTTGCGCCTTTTTCGCTGGGCTGCAGATACCAGCGCTTGGAAGAGAACAACGCCTCGGGGTCGGCGCTGTATGCCATCACCTTGAACCAGCCCTTTACGCCCCATGCATCGGCAATGCGGCCGATCTCCACCGAGTCGGGCGGCAATTCGGCGGGTTCAAGAACGGGCAGGTTAGGCATGGTGTGCAACAGGATTTCAAAAAAGAAAAAAGGCGGGGTCCGTCAGCAAAACCAACGGAACCCGCCTTCTGTCCGGAGGACGCGGATCAGGCAGCCTTCTTGGCAGCCTGCTTGATCAGACGGTCCACGGTGGGCGACGATTGTGCGCCCACGCTTTGCCAGTAGGTCAGACGGTCTTGCGCAATGCGCAGGCCTTCTTCGCTTTCCTTGGCCGTGGGGTTGTAAAAACCCAGGCGCTCGATGAATCGGCCATCGCGGCGCACGCGCTTGTCGGCCACGACGATGTTGAAGAACGGACGACCTTTGGAGCCGCCGCGGGAGAGTCGAATAACGACCATAATGAATCCTTCGGGTGGTCGCAGCGTAAAGCTGCATGGTTTTTTGCTGCGTTTGAGACACGCGACATGGCCACCCGGCCAGCGACACGCTGCAAAGCCCGCGATTATAGCCACTTCACCCCGCATGCCTACCATCCGCGACAGCCGCAGCGAAGATATCGCTGCCATCACCGCCATTTACCAACACCACGTTCTGCACGGCACAGGCACTTTCGAGGTGGATCCACCGACCGAATCCGACATGGCTGGCCGCCGCGCCGACGTGCTGTCCCGCAGGCTTCCCTACATCGTGGCGGAAAAGGATAGCCAGATTCTCGGGTTCGCCTATGCCAACTGGTTCAAGCCCCGGCCAGCCTATCGCTTCTCGGCAGAGGACTCCATTTACGTGGCGGACACGGCCCGGGGCCTGGGCGTGGGCCGCAAGCTCCTCGATGCGCTGGCGTTGCAGGCGGAAGCGGCGGGTGTCCGCAAGTTGCTCGCGGTGATCGGCGATTCGGCCAACGCCGGCTCCATCGGAGTGCACCGTGCCGCCGGCTTCACCGAAGTCGGCGTGATGCGCTCGGTGGGCTGGAAATTCGGCGCGTGGCGCGACATCGTGCTCATGGAAAAGGCGTTGGGTGCAGGCGACACCACTTCGCCGGAATGATCGGACGGCAATGAAGAACAAAACCGTCGCCGCCTGGCTGGCTTTTGTGGGCGGACCTCTGGGATTGCACCGCTTCTATCTGCATGGCCTGTCGGACATGGCGGGCTGGCTGCTGCCCATTCCCACGGCGCTGGGAATCTACGGCATTCAGCGCGTGCAGGAACTGGGACAGGACGACCATGCAAGCTGGCTGCTCATCCCGCTGCTGGGTTTCACCATTGCGGGCTGTGCCCTGCGAGCGATTCTGTACGGGCTGATGACGCCGGAGAAATGGAATGCCCGCTTCAATCCAGCCGCATCACCAGAGGCCCCCCCCGGGAGAACGCACTGGTTCACGATCTTTGCCATGGCGCTGTCGCTGCTCGTGGGCACCGCCGTACTGATGGCGAGCCTGGCCTTCAGCTTTCAGCGCTATTTCGAATACCAGATCGAGGAAGCCCGCAAGATTTCCCAGTAGTGGGATTCGGCATCAAAAGTGCCTTATGCCCTAGAGAATATTGTGGTGAAAGCTATAAAAAATATAGCAAACCTCCCCCATCAACCTACCCCGCAGTCGATCAGTAGAGCTGCAGGCTGACCCAGTACGCGATAGCGGCCACGAACGCGCTGGCGGGAATGGTCAAGATCCATGCCCAAACGATGTTGCCCGCAACGCCCCAGCGCACCGCACTGGCCCGCTGGGTGGAACCCACGCCGACGATGGCGCCGGTGATGGTGTGGGTGGTGGAGACCGGAATGCCCAGCGCCGTGGCGATGAACAGCGTCATCGCCCCGCCCGTTTCCGCACAGAAGCCGCCGACGGGCTTGAGCTTGGTGATCTTCTGCCCCATGGTCTTGACGATTCGCCAGCCGCCGAACATGGTGCCCAGCCCAATGGCCAGATAGCACGCCACGATGGTCCAGGTGGGCGGCGAGGTGTCGGATGCGGACGCATAGCCGGTGGCGATCAACAGCAGCCAGATGATCCCGATGGTCTTTTGCGCATCGTTGCCGCCATGCCCAAGGCTATAGGCGCCAGCCGATATGAGTTGCAGGCGGCGGAACCACTTGTCCACCTTGCTCGGCCGCGAACGGCGAAAGATCCATGCGACCGCCACCATCATCAGCGAGCCCAGCAGAAACCCGAGCAGCGGCGAGACGAAGATGAAGGCCACCGTTTTCAGAATGCCAGCCGAGAGCAACGCCCCCGCCCCCGCCTTGGCGATGACCGCGCCCACGATGCCGCCGATCAGCGCATGCGATGAGCTGCTGGGAATCCCGTAGTACCAGGTGATGACGTTCCAGGTGATCGCGCCCACCAGGGCTCCGAAGATCACATGCGTGTCCACCACCCCGGGCTGCACGATGCCCTTGCCGATGGTGGCCGCCACGCTCAAGTGGAAGATGAAGATGGCGATGACGTTGAAGAACGCAGCGAAGAGAACGGCCTGCGTCGGCTTGAGCACCCCGGTGGAGACCACGGTGGCGATGGAGTTGGCGGCATCGTGAAACCCGTTCATGAAGTCGAACAGGATGGCCAGCGCCACCAGGAGCATCACGACCCACAGGGCGGTTTGGACGGTTTCCATGCGTTAGAGCGTGTGTTTCTTCTTGTGGCCAGGATCAGGAGTTCTCGAGGATGATGCCCTCGATGTGGTTGGCCACGTCCTCGCACTTGTCGGTGATGGTCTCCAGCAGCTCATAGATGGCCTTGAGCTTGAGCACCTCGCGCACATCGGGCTCTTCGCGGAACAGCTTGCTCATGGCGCTGCGCATGACGCGGTCGGCATCGCCTTCCAGCCGGTCGATTTCTTCGCAGGTCTTGAGCGCGGCCTCGGCCACAGCCGGGTCGGCAATCTTTTCCAGCAGCTTGACCGCATCGCGGACCCGTTCGCAGCACTTGAGGCTGATATCGGTCAGGCGGGTGATTTCCTCGGTCATGTGGCGCACGTCGTACAGCGCCATGGTTTCTGCCGAGTCCTGGATCAGATCGGCCACGTCGTCCATCGTGTTGATGAGCGAATGGATCTGCTCGCGGTCGATGGGCGTGATGAAGGTCTTGTGCAGCGAGCGGTTGACCTCGTGGGTCACGCGGTCGGCAGCGCGCTCCGCGTTGTCCACGTCCTGGTTGTATTTGTCGCGCAGGTGCGGATCGTTGTAATTGGCGACCAGCTGAGAAAACGCGCGGGCGGCCTCGACGATGCGGTCAGCATGCTGATTGAACATCTCGAAAAAATTGCCCTCTCGGGGCAACAGCTTTCCAAAAAACATGCGGGCTCCTGAACAAACACACCCATCGCCGCGGGAATGCCACGGATGTGACAGGACGATGACACTTTGCGAAAGGCGGGAGTTTAACCGCGCGGCCTGCACAGTCCGGCGCCAGGGCGTGGCCGGCATGCCGCCCCTGCGTCAGGCGACTCCTACAGGCATCTCGCATTCCAGCCCACAAGGCACCCAAAAGGTGCGTCTTACATTGAATCGGCATCCCGTGATCCTGATCTGCACCTGTTCAGACGCATCGTCCTTCTTCTTCCATGCTTTCATGCCAAAGGATTTACCCATGAAAACCACGCTTCGCGTTCTTCCGTGCGTTCTCGCGCTGGCGTTCGGCGCCGTTGCCGCCCAGGCGCAAACGGCCAATCGCGCATCGTCCAACCGCGACTCGTTCATTCCCAGCACGCAACAAGGCTACGTCGGCCTGAGCGGCGGCCAGTCCAAGTACGACCTGCGCAGCGGCACGGGAGGCTTCTCGTTCGATGACAACGACACCGCCTGGAAGATCTACACCGGCGGCTATTTCAACCAGAATTTCGGCATCGAGTTCGGCTATCTGAACTTCGGCAATGCCACCCGCGTGGGCGGCGAAACCAAGGCGCAGGGCCTGAACCTCAGCCTGGTCGGCCGCTTGCCATTGAGCGAGCAATTCGATGTGTTCGGCAAGGTCGGGACCACCTACGGCCGCACCAAGACGTCTGGCAATCCAGGCTTCGGCGTCACCACGGGCGACGACAACGGCTTCGGTCTGTCGTACGGCGCAGGCGTGCGCTGGGCCTTCAATCCTCAATGGGCCGCAGTGGTCGAATGGGAACGCCATCGCATGAACTTTGCCGACGGCAAGTCGGACGTGGACATGACCACGGTGGGCGTTCAGTACCGCTACTGAGCGATTACCGCGCACAAAGAAAAAGGGCCTTGCAAGGCCCTTTTTTCGTTGCACCGACGAATCGGTGCTGCATCGGTTTCAGTTCACTCGCCCAGATAGGCAGCGCGCACGCGCGGATCGTTCAGCAGTTGCTGGCCCGGGCCCGTCATGGTGATGAGGCCCGACTCCATCACGTAGCCTCGGTCGGCAAGTGCCAAGGCGCGGCTGGCGTTCTGCTCCACCAGGACGATGGTCACGCCCAGGGCGTACACGTCACGCACCACCTCGAAGATCTTGTCGACCATGATGGGCGACAGGCCCATGGAAGGCTCGTCCAGCAGCAGCACCTTGGGCTGGCTCATGAGCGCGCGGCCCATCGCCAGCATCTGCTGCTCGCCGCCGGACATGGTGCCGGCCAACTGGTCCTTGCGTTCGCGCAAACGCGGGAAGATGGTGAACATCTTCTCGATGTCGGCCGCGATTCCCGCCTTGTCGTTGCGGATGTAGGCGCCCATCTGCAGGTTTTCGGTGATGGTCATGCGAGCGAACACGCCGCGGCCTTCCGGCACCATCACCAGGCCCTGCTTCACCAGGTCCCAGGCGCCCTTGCCACGGATGCTCTTGCCCAGATACTCGATGTCGCCATCGGCGAACGGCAGCGTGCCGGTGATGGCTTTCATGGTGGTCGTCTTGCCGGCGCCGTTGGAGCCGATCAGCGACACCAGTTCTCCCTCGCGCACCTCGAAGTCCACACCCTTCACGGCCTGGATACCGCCGTATGCCACCTTCAGGCCAGAGACCTTGAGCAACACGTTGTTGGATTTTTCGGCCATTCTCAATGTCCTCCGGTGCCCAGGTAGGCCTCAATCACTTTTTCATTCTTCTGCACGGTGGCAGGCGTGCCTTCGGCGATCTGCTTGCCATAGTCGAGCACGGTAACGCGGTCGCACAGACCCATCACCAGCTTGACGTCATGCTCGATGAGCAAGATGGTGCGGTTGTCGTTGCGGATGCGGTCGATCAGCTCGCGCAACTGCACCTTCTCGGTGGCATTCATGCCGGCCGCAGGCTCGTCGAGCGCGATCAATTGGGGATCGGTCGCCAGGGCGCGGGCGATCTCCAGGCGGCGTTGGTCGCCGTAGCTCAGGGTGCGGGCCTTGTAGTCGGCGAATTTGCCGATGCCCACGTAGTCGAGCAGTTCCTGTGCACGGCGTGCGATCGCGGCTTCTTCCGCCTTGAAGGCCTTGGTGCGCAACACGGCGCCCAGCAGCCCCGACTTGGTGCGGATGTGGCGCCCCACCATCACGTTCTCGAGCGCCGTCATTTCAGCGAAGAGGCGGATGTTCTGGAACGTGCGGGCAATGCCCGCCTTCGCCACTTCATGCACGGCCGTGGGCTGGTAGGGCTTGCCTGCCAGCTCGAAGCTGCCGCTGTCGGGGGTGTACAGGCCAGTGATCACGTTGAAGAACGTGGTCTTGCCCGCGCCGTTGGGGCCGATCAGGCCATAGACCTGACCGCGTTCAATGGTGATGCCGACATCGGACAGGGCTTGCAAGCCGCCGAAGCGCTTGGAAATGCCGGCGACCTTCAGCACCACATCGTTGGATTTCTCTGCCATTTCTAACTTTCAGTGCTGTTCAGGTCTTTTGCGTCAGGCTCTTGCCGTGGTCGGGCGCGGGCCACAGGCCGCGGGGACGCAGCAGCATGATGATGATCATGGCCAATGCGATCAGCAACTGGCGCAGGATGGCGGAGTCGAGGCGGCCGTCGGTCATGGCCTGCAGCGGGCCGGCCACGTAGCGCAGCACCTCGGGAAGAGCGGACAGCAGCACGGCACCCAGGATCACGCCGGGGATGTGGCCGATGCCGCCCAGCACCACCATGGCGACGATCATGACCGACTCCATCAGGCTGAACGATTCGGGCGACACGAAGCCCTGGAACGCACCGAACATGGCGCCGGACACGCCGCCGAACGAAGCGCCCATGCCGAAGGCGAGCAGCTTCATGTTGCGGGTGTTGATGCCCATGGCCTTGGCGGCGATCTCGTCTTCACGGATGGCCATCCAGGCGCGGCCGATGCGGGAGTCCTGCAGGCGGTAGCAGATGATGACGCTCAGCACCACCAGCACGAGGAACAGGTAGTAATACAGCGTCACCGAAGAGATGTCGAAGCCGAACACCTCCAGCCGCTTGCCCAGGTCCAGCCCGAAGACCTTCACCGAGTCGATCTGCCCGATGCCCTTGGGGCCGTTGGTCAGGTTGACGGGGTGGTCCAGGTTGTTCAGGAAGATGCGGATGATTTCGCCGAAGCCCAGCGTCACGATGGCCAGGTAGTCCCCGCGCAGCTTGAGCGTGGGAGCCCCCAGCACCGCCCCGAAGATGGCGGCCACCAGCGCCGCGAGCGGTATGACCAGCCATAGCGAGGTATGCAGCCCGTTGGGGAACATGGCTGCGAACGACTCGAAGGTTTCCGACAGGTGCGGCGACGCCATCAAGGCGAACAGGTAGGCGCCCACGGCGTAGAACGCCACGTAGCCCAGGTCGAGCAGGCCGGCGTAGCCGACCACGATGTTCAGGCCCAGGGCCAGCAGGACATACAGCAGGGCCAGATCGGCGATGCGCACCCAGGCGTTGCCGAAGTACTGCAGCATGAAGGGAAGCAGCAGCAGCGCGATGCCGCCGACGATCCACTGTGCGGGTTTGTTGTTCTTCATGGAGATGGGTTCCTCAGGCGCGATCGGCCACACGCTCGCCCAGCAGGCCCGAGGGGCGCAGCGTGAGGATGATGATGAGCACGATGAATGCAAAGATGTCGGTGTAATGGCTGCCCAGCAGGCCGCCCGTGAGGGTGCCGATGTAGCCCGAGCCGATGGCCTCGATCAGGCCCAGCAGGATGCCGCCCACCACCGCGCCGGCGAGGTTGCCGATGCCGCCGAACACCGCTGCCGTGAAGGCCTTGAGCCCTGGCAGGAAGCCCATGGTGTGCTGTGCGGTGCCGTAGTTGGAGGCGTACATGATGCCGGCGATGGCCGCCAGGATGGCGCCGATGATGAAGGTCGCCGAGATCACCATGTCGGGCTTCACGCCCATCAGGGACGCCACACGGGGGTTTTCCGCCGTGGCACGCATCGCACGGCCGAGCTTCGTGTAGTTCACCAGATACACCAGCGAGGCCAGCGCCACTACGGTCACGCTCAGGATGAGCACCTGCGTGGAGGTGATGACTGCGCCGCCGACCTGGAATGGCGTCGTGGGCAGCAGGGTGGGATACGGCTTGTAGTTGGGCTTCCAGATGATCATGGCCAGCGTCTGCAGCAGGATCGACATGCCGATGGCGGTGATCAGGGGAGCCAGGCGCGGGCTGCTGCGCAGCGGCTTGTAGGCGACCTTCTCGATGACGAAGTTCAGGGCGGCGGCCACGACGCAGGCGATGATCGTCGCCAGCAGAAGGATGACCCAGCCCGGGGCGCCGGGCATGGCCTCTTGCATGAGGCCGATACAGCTCCAACTGGTCAAAGCGCCGATCATCAGCACTTCTCCGTGGGCAAAATTAATCAGCTGAATAATGCCGTACACCATTGTGTAGCCCAAGGCTATCAAGGCGTACATGCTGCCGAGTACCAGACCGTTGATGATCTGCTGCAGCAAGATGTCCATAAAAAAGTCCTTCGTTTGTAACGCGCGCACTTCGCAGGCCGGAATCGGCACCGCCTCGTGAGCCCCGAGTGCCACCTAGCAAAAAACCCGCCAGGAGCGAAGCTGTGCGGGTTTGGTGGACGGGATTGTAGCCAGTTGAATCCCCGCGCCTTTAGCACGTTTGGCGGGGTTTTCCCTTGGAGTGGAGCGTCATCAGCGGGGCGGCGCCTGCATTAGGCACCGTGATGCAGCGGCAGGATTGGGGCCGACGACTTATACGATGCCAGACACCCCAGCTTGACCGATGGTTTATTCATGATTTGATTCACTGTAAAACGTCGTCCGTTACACAAAATCGGCGCTGCACCAGCGGCACGGCACGACATTCAGACGACCGCATGCTGGACGATATTCGCGGCGCAAGAACGCCACGCGCCATTCAGGCACGGCATCGATATTCAGCCACCACACTGACGGGCTCACTCGCTGCCGGCGTCCCGGTCCAGTTGGCGAAGCTGCGAAAGCTTGTCGGCGATCTTGGCCTCCAGACCGCGAGGAACGGGCTGGTACCAGCCGGGTTCCGGCATGCCTTCGGGAAGATAGGTTTCGCCAGCCGCATAGCCTCCCGGCTCATCGTGGGCATAGCGGTAGGCCTTGCCATGGCCCAGCTCCTTCATGAGCTTGGTGGGCGCGTTGCGCAGGTGGTTGGGCACCTCGCGCGACTTGTCTTTCTTGATGAACGCCTTGGCCTGGTTGTAGGCCATGTAGCCCGCGTTGCTCTTGGGCGCCACGGCCAGGTAGATCACGGCCTGGGCCAGCGCCAGTTCGCCCTCGGGCGAGCCCAGCCGCTCGTACGTGAGCGCCGCGTCGTTGGCGAGCTGCATGGCCCTCGGATCGGCCAGCCCGATGTCTTCCCACGCCATGCGAACGATGCGGCGCGACAGGTATCGCGCATCCGCCCCGCCGTCCAGCATGCGGCTGAGCCAGTACAGCGCCGCGTCGGGGTGCGATCCGCGCACGGATTTGTGCAGGGCCGAAATCTGGTCATAGAAGTTGTCTCCGCCTTTATCGAAGCGGCGCGCGTTGAGGGTGAGCGCGCTTTCCAAAAAGGCAGCATCGACCTGCTGCACGCCGCTGGCGCGGGCCGCGGTGTCCGTCTGTTCGACCAGGTTCAGAAGGCGCCGCGCATCGCCGTCGGCATAGCCCACCAGCGTGTCCACCGCTGCATCGTCCAGCCGCAGGTGGGTGAGCACCTTCTCCTGCGCGCGATGCACCAGCTGCTTCAGCTCTTCATCGTTCAAGGCCTGCAGCACATAGACCTGCGCCCGCGACAGCAGCGCCGAATTGACCTCGAACGACGGATTCTCGGTGGTCGCACCCACGAAGGTCACCAGGCCGGACTCCACGAACGGCAGCAGGCCGTCCTGCTGGCTCTTGTTGAAGCGGTGGATTTCATCGACGAACAAAATGGTCTTCCTGCCCAGCGCCAGGTTGTGCTCGGCCTGCTCCATCGACGCGCGGATTTCCTTCACCCCCGAGAAAACGGCCGACAGCGCGATGAACTCATAGCCGAAAGCGCTGGCCGTGAGCCGCGCCAGCGTGGTCTTGCCGACGCCCGGCGGCCCCCAGAGGATCATGGAATGCGGCTTGCCCGACTCGAACGCGAGGCGCAGCGGCCGGCCTGCACCGATCAGGTGCGACTGGCCGATGACCTCGTCCAGGCTGGCCGGGCGCAAGGCTTCGGCCAGCGGTGCGGAAGGGGCGGTAGAAAACAGATCGGCCATGGGCTTGGAGGTCAACGAGAGAGGTCCGTGGAATGAAGTGTCAATGAATGCGCTGCAAGGTGCGGCACCGAGGCGGCCAAGGCGGCCGGCCTACTCGAGCCGACGGCGGCAACGGGAAAGGCCCGAATCCGCCAACCCGCCAAACCGCCAACCGCGTATTGCCGGTTGATTATTCTGCGCCAGCCGCCACCAGCGCTTCGCCCCAGTGCGGTCGCGGGAATGTCACGCACAATGCCGCGGCGCCCGAACGATTCAAACACCTGAGGATGAGCCCCCCATGTCCATCGCTGCCAATGCCGTCGTCGCCCTGATCGCCCTGCTCCATATCTACATCCTGGTGCTGGAGATGTTTCTGTGGGACAAGCCCGCCGGCCTGCGCGCCTTCCGGCAAACGCCCGAGCGGGCTGCCGCCACCAAAGTGCTGGCGGCCAACCAGGGGCTGTACAACGGTTTCCTGGCGGCCGGGCTTTTCTGGGGCCTGTGGCTGGGCGATGCCGGCTTGGGCGTAAAGGTGTTCTTTCTGGTGTGCGTGCTGGTGGCGGGGCTGTACGGCGCTGCTACGGCGGCCCGGAAAATCCTGTTCATCCAGGCCATTCCTGCGGCGGTGGGCCTGGCGCTGGTGCTGCTGGCCGGACGTTGAGGAAGGGCACGCCGCGGCGCCACCGCTGCGGTCGCCCGCCCCTGGGGCCTTAAAGCCTTTTAGGCCTCCAGCGCAATAAAATCAACGGCAGTATGCTACTAAATTTATAGCACCCAACTGCTGATCCATTGCCGCGTAAAGGTATTGCCGCTTTACTGCCGGACCACGTCCGCACCCGCTGGCGGCTTGAATTCGAAGGTCGAAGCCGGCAGCGATGGGCTCGACTGCACGTTGTCAAAGCGGATCGCCGAGCGCTGGCCGAAGCTGTCCAGGATGTCGAGCGCCGCCAGCTGTTCACCGCGAAAACCCACGCGCACGCTCTTGAGTTGCCCGTCCTTGGCCTTCGGGGTCGCCAGCACCCACTGCAGGCCGTCCTGCTCGGGCGAGGATTCGAGCGTGAAATCGGCACGCAGCGCCTGCAGATCGGGCGCCGAGGCCAGCAGGGCGGCAGGCGTCGTGCCCAGGGCCTGCGCCTGCGAGCGCTGGGTGACCTGGTTCAGGTCGGCGTCGTAGAGCCACAGCGTCTTGCCGTCGGCCACGATGGTCTGCTCGAACGGCTTCTTGTAGGCGAAGCGAAAACGCCCCGGGCGCTGAAACTCGAAGGTGCCGCTCGACGTCTTGGTGCGGGCCGTTTCGCCGTCCTTGGGCGGCGACGTGACGGTCTGCGTGAAGTCGGCGCGGCCGGCCGCGGCGCCCTTCATGAACGATTCGAGGCTTTGGAGACCGTCAGCGCTGGCGCACTGGGCTGCGGCGGCGATCAGGGCGGTGAGGATCAGTTTTTTCATGGTTTCTCGGTCGCTGGTGCGAAAGCTGGAGCGTTGACGCGTTGACGGGGATCGCCGGCGTGGCCCGTGCTCATTCGGCGCCGCCGCGGGCGGGCACGAGCACTTCGCGCTGGCCGCTGGTGGTCAGGCCGCTCACGAGGCCGGCCTTTTCCATGTCTTCGAGCAGGCGGGCGGAGCGGTTGTAGCCGATGCGCAGCTTGCGCTGCACGTACGAAATGCTGGCCTTGCGGTCCTTGAGCACCACCTCCACGGCCTGGTCGTACATGGGGTCCTTCTCGCCGCCGTTGCCGTCCGAGTCGCCGAGCGCACCGTCGTCGCCATCGACCGTGCCGCCTTCCAGCACGCCGTCGATGTAGTCGGGCTCGCCATGGCTCTTGAGGTAGCTCACCACGCGGTGTACTTCCTCGTCGGACACGAAGGCGCCATGCACGCGCACGGGCAGGCCGGTGCCGCTGGCCATGTAGAGCATGTCGCCCATGCCCAGCAGGGCTTCGGCGCCCATCTGGTCCAGGATGGTGCGGCTGTCGATCTTGCTGCTGACCTGGAAGGCGATGCGCGTGGGAATGTTCGCCTTGATCAGCCCGGTGATCACGTCCACGCTGGGGCGCTGCGTGGCAAGGATCAGGTGAATGCCGGCCGCGCGGGCCTTTTGCGCCAGTCGGGCGATCAGCTCTTCGATCTTCTTGCCCACCACCATCATCAGGTCGGCCAGCTCGTCGATCACCACCACGATGTGCGGCAGGCGCTGCAGCGGTTCGGGCTCTTCGGGCGTCAGGCTGAAAGGGTTGTAGATGAACTCCTCGCGCGCCTTGGCCTCGTCGATCTTCACGTTGTAGCCGGCCAGGTTGCGCACGCCCAGCTTGCTCATGAGCTTGTAGCGGCGCTCCATTTCGGCCACGCACCAGTTCAGGCCGTGGGCCGCCTGTTTCATATCGGTGACCACGGGCGCCAGCAGGTGCGGAATGCCTTCGTACACCGACATTTCCAGCATCTTGGGGTCGATCATGAGCAGGCGCACATCGCGCGCCTCGGCCTTGTAGAGCAGCGACAGGATCATGGCGTTGATCCCCACCGACTTGCCCGAGCCGGTGGTGCCGGCCACCAGCACATGCGGCATCTTGGCCAGATCGGCCACCACGGGGTTGCCCACGATGTCCTTGCCCAGGCCCATCGTGAGCATGCTCTTGCCCTCGTGGTACACGTGCGACCCGAGGATCTCGGACAGCCGGATCGACTGGCGCTTGGCGTTGGGCAGCTCCAGCGCCATGAAGTTCTTGCCCGGAATCGTCTCGATCACGCGGATGGACACCAGCGACAGCGAGCGCGCCAGATCCTTGGCCAAACCGACGATCTGCGAGCCCTTGACGCCCGTGGCCGGCTCGATCTCGTAGCGGGTGATGACCGGGCCCGGCATGGCAGCGACCACGCGCACTTCCACACCGAAATCCTTCAACTTTTTCTCGATCAGGCGGCTGGTCATTTCCAGGGTTTCGGGCGAGACCGTTTCCTGGCGCTGCGCGGGCGGGCCGTCCAGCAAATCGACCTGCGGCAGGCGGCTGTCGGGCATTTCGGTGAACAAGGGCTTTTGCCGCTCTTTCACCACGCGGGCGCTTTGCGGCACATCGGACAGCACCGGCTCGATGATCTGCACCGGCTGCGGGTGGTGCTGCTCGACCTCGTGGCGCTCTTCCAGCACCACCTCTTCACGCTCCCGCGCGGCGCGCTTGCCGACGGCCAAGTCCTTGGCTTTTTCGCGCTTGGCGCGACCCATCTGCACCAGCGCGTCGATGCGTCCGCCGAGCCGCTCGGCCACATGGCCCCACGAAAAACGGAACACCAGCGCCGCACCCACCACCACCAGAATCACGCCCACCAGCCCCGAGCCGGTGAAACCCAGCCACTTCACGCCGGCGGGCCCGGTGATGTAGCCGATCGCGCCGCCCGCGTGGCCAGGCAACAAAGACTCCAGCCGGTACAGCCGCGACCATTCCAGTCCGGTGCTGGCTGCCATCAGCAGCACCAGGCCGCCCCAGAACATGGCACGGCGCACCATCGGGCTGTGCGCATTGGCGGATGCGTCTTCGCCGCCGCGCATCCAGCGCGCCAGAGAGGCGATCCAGGCACGCACGGCGGCTGCCACGCACCACCACACCGAGAAGCCGAGCGCGAAATAGCTGCTGTCCGCCAGCCACGCCCCGAGGCGGCCAGCCCAGTTGGCCATCACGCGCCCGTCGCCGACGCCGGAGGTGGACCAGGCAGCGTCCTGCCCTGAATAGGTTGCGAGGGCCAGGAGCCAGAAAACCAGCGCCACGAGACCGATTACCAGGCTGATCTCGTGGCCGAAACGGGCTGCCCCGCTGCGTGGCTGCGATTTGCCCGCGGAGGAAGCATTGAGGGTATTGAGGGAATAGGTCATAAAAGTGCGCGGCCAAGCTTACCCGATGCGCATTGCGGGGCATGCACCGGAAACATCGGCAGAGCACCCTCCTCCCAGGCCCGGCTTTTCATCGCTTCTTACAATGGGCGCGATTGAAAAAGCGGCGCCTTCCACCTGCGCCCGCGGGTTGATACTCCGCGGTCGCGGCCACATCTGCCATTCCAGCCCGGCCGCGGGCGCAACAAAGATTTACCTTCCATGTCCAACACGCAACACGCCAAAGTCCTGATCCTCGGCTCCGGCCCCGCCGGCTACACCGCCGCCGTGTACGCAGCGCGCGCCAACCTGAGCCCGGTACTCATCACGGGCATCGCCCAGGGCGGTCAACTGATGACCACGACCGAAGTGGACAACTGGCCGGCGGACGTTCACGGCGTGCAGGGCCCGGACCTGATGCAGCGCTTCCTGGAGCACGCAGAACGCTTCAAGACGCAGATCATCTTCGACCACATCAACAAGGTCGATTTCAGCCAGCGCCCCTTCACGCTGACGGGCGACAGCGGCACCTATACCTGCGATGCGCTGATACTCGCCACGGGCGCTTCGGCCAAATACCTGGGGCTGCCCTCCGAAGAAGCCTTCATGGGCCGCGGCGTCTCGGGCTGCGCGACCTGCGACGGCTTCTTCTATCGCGAGCAGGACGTCTGCGTGGTGGGTGGCGGCAACACGGCCGTGGAAGAGGCTCTCTACCTGTCGAACATCGCTCGCAAGGTCACGCTGGTCCATCGTCGCGACAAGTTCAAGGCCGAGCCGATCCTGGTGGACAAGCTCAACGAGAAGGTGGCGGCCGGCAAGATCGAACTGAAGCTCTTTCACACGCTGGACGAGGTGCTGGGCAACGACGGCGGCGTGACGGGCATCCGCGTGAAGAGCACCGTGGACGGCAGCACCGAAGACATCGCCCTGCAGGGCTGCTTCATCGCCATCGGGCACTCGCCCAACACCGGCATCTTCGAAGGCCAGCTCACCATGGAAAACGGTTACATCGTCACGCAGGGCGGCCTCAAGGGCTTCGCCACGCAGACGAGCGTGCCAGGCATCTTCGCCGCCGGCGACGTGCAGGACCATGTGTACCGCCAGGCCATCACCAGCGCCGGCACGGGCTGCATGGCTGCGCTCGATGCGCAGCGCTTCCTGGAGCAGGATGGCGTCATCTGAACAAAGCGGGCTATAATCTGCGGCTTTGCTGAAATTGAAGGCCGGCTTGCGCCGGCGCTTTTATGAGGCGATCGGGTTACCGCCACCCTGAACTGGCGAGGTGAGGCCGACGACAGGCCTTGCGATCCACGGCGTCGTTCGCTGGCGAATCCGCAGGGCACCCGCTCGAAGGCCGTTGAAAATACTGGAGTGTCCTCATGGCACGCGTATGTGAAGTCACGGGCAAAGGCCCGATGGTTGGGAACAACGTTTCCCACGCCAACAACAAAACCAAGCGCCGGTTCCTGCCGAACCTGCAATACCGCCGTTTCTGGGTCGAGAGCGAAAACCGTTGGGTTCGTCTGCGCATTTCCAATGCCGGCCTGCGTTTGATCGACAAGAACGGTATTGACTCCGTGCTCGCAGACCTGCGCGCACGTGGCCAAGCTTAAGGAGAAGCACCATGGCAAGCAAAGGCGGACGCGACAAGATCAAGCTGGAATCCACTGCGGGTACCGGCCACTTCTACACCACGACCAAGAACAAGAAGACGATGCCCGAGAAGATGCTGATCATGAAATTTGATCCAAAAGCTCGCAAGCACGTCGAATACAAGGAAATGAAGCTGAAGTGATTCAGCCTCGGTCCTTCAAAAAACCGCCCGCTCACCCCGGGCGGTTTTTTTATGGCCGGCTCGCTGTCGGCAGCGGTCCACGCCCTGGTTGGCGCAATTCATGCCGCGCCCTATCGCACCGCCAGCACGGACACCGGCCCCATCGACATCACGCAGCCCGGCGCAACGGGAGTTCTGCGCGCTGGCGCTCCATGAGCATGCCGAGCGTGCGGTAGGCCTCCTTCACTTCAGGGGTGAACGGCATGCCGCAGCTCAGGCGCAAGAAGTTCTCATAGCGCCCGGTGTTGGAGAACATCGGCCCGGGCGCGATGCGGATGCCGCACTGAAGGGCCTGGTCGTACAGGCGCGTGGTGGACAGGTCGGGCGGGAGTTCCAGCCACAGGCTGATGCCTCCCGGCGGCAAGCTCAGCCGCGTGCCGACAGGAAAGTACCTCGCCACGGCGCGTGCGGACTGATCGCGCTGCTGCCGCAATTGGATGCGCATGCGCCGCATGTGGCGCTCGTAGGCCGGCGAATCCACGCTGCGCGCGGCCAGCAACTGGGACCACGTCTGCATGTTGCGCGTGCGTGCGAACTTGAGCATCTGCACCCGGGCCTGCCAGCGCCCCGCACTCATCCAGCCCTGCCGAAGGCCAGGCGCAAAACTCTTGCTGAGCGAGGCGCAATAGATGACCTGGCCCGCATCGCCCACCTTGTCCCAGGCCTTGGCAGGGCGCAGCGCGCGGGGCGATTCGACGAACTCGCGATAGATGTCGTCTTCGATCAGTGCCAGGCCGTATTCCACGCACAGCGCAACCAGGCGCTCCTTGTGCGCGTCGGGCATCACACTGCCCTGGGGCATCTGCAGGTGGGGCACGACCACCACGCCTTTCAGGCGGGGCTCGTTGCGCGCCGCCAATTCCAGCGCCTCCAGCGATATCCCGGTGTGCGGGCTGCACGGAATCTCCAACGCACGAAGACCGCGCACCTGAATGGCCTGCAGGATGCCGAAGAACGTGGGCGACTCCACCGCGATCACGTCGCCGGGCTCGGCAATGGCGTCGAGCGCCAGCGTCACGGCTTCGGAGTTGCCGTGGGTGGCGCCGATGTCGGCAGGCGACAGGCACACGCCGAAGGTGAGCGCATGGCGCGCCATCGCCTGCTGGAATTCCGGGTGGGTGGTGGGCGCGGAAGGCCCATAGACCAGGATGTCGGGCTGCTCGCGCAACAGGCTTTGCGCCAACCGGTTCAGCGCCCGGGCGTCGAACAGGCTGGGTGCCGGCATGGCGCTTCCCAGGTCCAGCGGCACGCGTCCGGCGCGGCGGGCTTTTTCCAGGAACATCGAAATGCGCTCGTTGATGCCGGCAAACACGCCCGGATCGTCCGGCAGCGGTTCGAGCAATTCGGGCTCGCGCGCCCCGGGCAGCACCACGCCGCCAGGCTCCCGCACGAAGTAGCCCACGCGCTCGCGCGCCTCCACGGCGCCCTGGGATTCGAGATGCCGCAGCACCTGCAGCGCGGTGGTCAGGCTCACCTGATGGCGCTGGCACAGCTCGCGAACGGAGGGCATGCGCATGCCGGGCCGCAGGCTGCCAGCGGCGATCGCCTGCACATAAAGGGCCGCCAATTGGCGGTACAGAGGAGTCTCTCGGGTATCGGCGGAGCGGGGCATGGCGCAGCATCAAAAGAACCCGCGCACACCAGGCCCGCGCGCGGCATGCGGGAGACCCATCATGCCCCGGCGCATGGCACCGGAACAGATACAGGATGGAACCTGGCGAACCATAACAGGCCCCTGCCGATCGCGGCTGTTCTACCTGCCGCCCGAGCCGCGTGTACCTGCCTTTCGGGGCCGGCTTTTCTTACGCTTGGGCGTTCATCCGAAGGAGTCCGCCATGACCGCCACGACACACGCCCGCCGCCCCGCCTCCGCTTCTGCCAATGCCTGCCGTTTGGTGCTGGACATCGCCCCCGGGCAGCATGTGCTGGTGTGCCTGCCTGCCGCCAGCACGCTCCAGGCGCTGGAAGGCGATCTTCGGCTGGGCTTTGGCCCGCTGATCTGCGGGCAGGTGCTGCATGCGGCCCGGCAAAGCCTGGTGGCTGGACAAACGTTGACGCAGGGAGGCAGCGCTGCCTGGGTGCGACTGCACAATCCCGGCCTTACGGCGGCCCGTGCCGTGCTGACGGAGGCTGCGCCCCAACGCAGCGCCCTCGCGCATGCCTGGGCCTGGGTGGCTGCCCGGTGGACCAGAACGTTGGGCGAAAACAGGGCGAGCGCAGAAAGCCGTGTCGGCGCAGCCCATTGAGGCCTGCTGGGCGGGCATCCTGCAGCGGCCGAAAAGCCCTGCCCGCTTCAGCCAACGGATCGGTCAGTGCGGCAGGCGGAAACCGATCACAAAGGCCTGGGGCCCGGCAACCTCAGACCTGTGCCGCGCGCAGGCGCAGCGAGAACTCACGCAACGCGGTCACGCCGCTTTCTTCGGCACGCCGGCACCAGGCTTGCAGGTCCGCCGTGAGCTGCTCGCGCGATTGCGAGGTGTTCAGCCACAACTGGCGCAGCTCTTCGCGCATGGTGATCATCTTGTCCAGTACCGGATGGGCCTCGCGGGCCTGGGCCAGGTGCGGCTTGGCGCGCGCAGGCACCTTTTCGGCATCGCGGTGCACCCAGCGGCGCGCGGCGCGCAGCACGGACACGTCGGCCTTGCGGGCCTTGAGCGCAGCCAGTTCTTCGCGGCAGGCCTGGCGCACACCGCGCGCGTAGCCGGCCATCACCTCGTAGCGGTTGGCGATGAGGGCCTCCAGCGTGTGTTCGTCAGCCACCGGCTTGACGGCGCCCAGCCGCAGTTTCGGGGGTACCTTTTTGACGGTGGCCCAGCCCACGCTGCGCATGAGGCTGATGTACATCCAGCCGATGTCGAACTCGTAAGGCTTGACCGAGAACTTGGCGGCCGTCGGATAGGTGTGGTGGTTGTTGTGCAGTTCTTCGCCACCGATCACCAGGCCCCAGGGAACCAGGTTGGTGCTGGCGTCCTGCGCCTCGAAATTGCGGTAGCCCCAGAAGTGGCCGATGCCGTTGACCACGCCCGCCGCCCAGAAGGGAATCCACAGCATCTGCACCGCCCACACGGTGGCGCCCAGGCCGCCGAACAGCACCAGGTTGATGATCAGCATCAGGCCCACGCCCTGCCAGGCGAACCGGCTGTAGACTTTGCGCTCCATCCAGTCGTCGGGAGTGCCGTGGCCGAACTTGCGCACGGTCTCGGCATTGTTCGCCTCGGCACGGTACAGCTCGGCGCCGCGCCACATCACCGTGTCCAGCCCCCGGGTCTGCGGGCTGTGCGGATCGTCTTCGGTCTCGCACTTGGCATGGTGCTTGCGGTGGATGGCCACCCATTCGCGCGTGACCATGCCCGTGCCGATCCAGAGCCAGAAGCGAAAGAAGTGCGAAGGCACGGCCCCGAGTTCCACCGATCGGTGGGCCTGCGCGCGGTGCAGGAAGATGGTCACCGCCGCGATGGTGATGTGCGTGGTGAACAGGGTGTACAGCACCACCTGCCACCAGCTCAGGTTCCACAAGCCGTGGCCCAGCCAGTCGATGGCGGCGTTCAAAACAGCCCAATCGGGTAACAACATGGTGAAGAGCCTTCGCTAGCTAAAGTGAATTGCCACCCCGTTCGGGGCAACTGGCAGATTTTAAAAGGCGATATCGGCACGAAGCCGCGCATACCCAGGACACCACAGGTGTCTTGGGGCGAAGGCTCCGGGCGGGTCGAAGTTCAGGGCTTGCGCGTCCAGACCGCGGCGAAAAAGCCATCGGTCTGGTGCACATGGGGCCAAAGGCGCAGATAACCAGTGCCGGAGGCCATGCCGCTGCACAGCGCTTGGGCCTGCTCCACCTTGAGCTGCGTGAGCAGTTCGCCCGCGTCGCCGGGGACGAAGTCGGCATGCGCCGCGCTGAACGCCTCGGCGATGCCTTCATTCTCTTGCGGCAACACGCTGCACGTGGCATACACCAGCCGGCCGCCCGGCTTGAGCAGGCGTGCGGCGCTGGCGAGAATCGCCGTCTGCTTGGCGATCAGTTCCTGCACGGCCTGGGGCGTCTGGCGCCATTTCAGGTCAGGGTTGCGGCGCAGCGTGCCCAGGCCGGAACACGGTGCGTCCACCAGGACGCGGTCGATCTTGCCGGCAAGGCGCTTGATGCGGTCATCGCGCTCGTGCGCGATGGCGGCGGGGTGCACGTTCGACAGGCCGCTGCGCGCCAACCGGGGCTTGAGCGCGTCGAGCCGGTGGGCCGACACGTCGAAGGCATACAGGCGCCCGGTGTTGCGCATCGACGCGCCGATGGCCAGCGTCTTGCCGCCGGCGCCCGCGCAGAAATCGACCACCATCTCGCCGCGCTTGGCGTCCAGCAGCAGCGCGAGCAACTGAGAGCCTTCGTCCTGCACCTCCACGGCACCGCAGGTAAAGGCGTCGAGCTTGGCGAGCGCGGGCTTGCCCTCCACGCGCAAGCCCCAGGGCGAATAAGGGGTTGAAACCGCGCGGATGCCGGCCTTGGCCAGTTCCTTTTGCACCTCGGCACGCTTGTCCTGCAGGGCGTTCACGCGCAGATCGAGCGGCGCGCTTTGGGAGAGGCTGTCCACCAGTGGCCAGAAGCCGTCGCCCAGTTGGCTCTTGAGCGGCGCGACCAGCCATTCGGGCAGGTTGTGGCGGTGCCGCTCCATCAAGTCGTCGGCCGGCACGGCGTCGCACTGGTCGAGCCAGTTCTTTTCCACATCGCTCAACGCGCCGCGCAGAAAGTCCCGCGCGCCGGCGGCATTGCCGCCATTCGTGCGGCGGGCCTGTTCGTCCTGGCTGTGGGCGAAGCCGAGAATCGCCAGGCGCCGCTCTTTCGGGCCGCTGCCCGAACGGGCCAGCTGCTCGAACAGCAGCTTCTTGCGCAGCACGGTGTAGGCGGTCTCGGCCAGGGTGGCGCGCTCGCGCGGGCCGAGGGAGCGGTGGTCACGGAAAAAACGGGACACCACCGCGTCGGCGGGGTGTTCGAGGGTCAAGGTCAGCCTGACGAGTTCAGCGCAGGCGTCCAGAAGGGCTTTGGGATGCATCGCCCGATTGTCCCACTGGCGCCGCCTGGCCCCGCCGATCCCTGCCCGAGCCCGTCTGCGGCTACCGCGACAGCACCGGCGCGAAGGCCGAGCGTTCGATCTCCTGCAGGGCGGGCGACTCCCCTGCCCAAAGGGCCAGGGCCGGGCAGGCTCAGATGGCGCTCCAGCCAGCGGCACAGGCTGGCGCGGCCGTCATCGTCATCGTCCAGGCCGGGCAATTCGACGAAGACGAGGCAGGCCCGCCGCTGTGGAAACTCGCGCAGGGCCTTGCACACGATCCAGCAGCGCGAAAGCTCTGTCGGCCCCTTGACCTTGGCGCGGATGCGCTCCAGCGCTTCGAACAGGCCGGGCGCGTGGGCCGCCGTGATGCGCACCCAAAGCGCCCGCAGGCAGGTCCACGGCAGGCCGCCCGCGCCCAGCACCACCCACACGTACGCGATGCGAAACCGGCCATGCAGCAGTTGCGGCACCACCCAGGCCAGCCACCCGGCCGCCAGCAGCAGGCAGCCCACCACCCAGGCATAGCCCAGGGCCGCGAAAGCGGCGACACTGCGCCGTTACGCGCTGGAGTCCTCGGCGCTCGCATGCTCCGCTCATGCGGACCATGTGCACGAAATCCGCCTGATCCATCGCCCCGCACCCTCTTTTTGACAAGCTGCCGATCTTATTCATGAACGACGAACTCCCCGCGCTGCACCGCACCCCGCCCGGCCTGTACCGCCACTACAAGGGCCTGATGTACGAAGTGATCGACACCGTGCGCCACAGCGAGACGCTGGAGCCCATGACGCTGTACCGCGCGCTGTACGGCGATCGCGGCCTGTGGGTGCGCCCCGCCGCGATGTTCGAAGAAACCGTGGTGATCGACGGGCGCGAGCAGCCGCGCTTTCAGCCGGTGCAAGCATGACCAGACGCCACGCCGTAGCGAGTCAAAAAGGCCCTGCGCCCTAGTTCCGAATGCCTTTTAAGCTATTAATTAGATAGCACCCCAACCTAATGCTCGTTGCGATGTGGTGGCTTCGGGTGACCCATCGAATGTTCGCGCGGTAAATCAAATTCCACGGCACCCGTCACACCATCCTGTTTCATTCCTCTGGCCTGAGCCAGTGGAAACAAAGGTCTGGCCGTGAAATTCTCCAAATTACTGACGCACTCCCGTCCCACCCCGAATGCGCCGACATCGGCCGCGCCCGGGAAAACAGCGGGCTCGGCGCCGAAAACCAGCAGCAGCACCAGCAGCAGCCGCCACAGTGGCGGCCTGCTGTCCGGCCTGATGGGGCGCCATTCCAAGCCCGCGACCGCGCCCCAGCCACGCCAACCCCTGGAGGACGGCACCGCCAGCCAGCAGGCGTCCGACGTGGCCTCCGCCATCCGCTACATGAACGCGAGCGCAGGGCCGGCCTTTGCCGCCTCGCTGCACCGTCCCGCACCCGAGCCACAGGCGGCGCCCACCCCTTCCGAGACACGCCCCGAAATCCAGCAGGAGCCTGCGCCCGCAACACAGCCGGCGCCGGACCCGGCACACGCCGGGGAAATCGAGGACGCAGACAGCCTCGAGGTCCAAGCGGCCATGGCCCGATTGCAAGACCGAACCCTTTTCACCATCGAAGAGGAGCCCGAGCTGGAGGCCCAAGCGACGAGAGTCACCCTGCAAGACCTGTTCGACGCCGAGGACCAGGCGCGCGCCAAGGCGCAGGCCACTGTGCCGGCGGCGGCCAGCGCGGCCCCTACCCCCACCACGCCGGAAAAGTCTTCATCCGGAGGATTCGCGCAGCGGCTGCGCCATTTCTTCCAACGGGCCTAGCCGGAGCGGAGGCAGCTCCGGCCGGCCGAGCCCGCAGGCACGGGGGGCGCCCGCCCCGTGGTTTCGCCGGGCCACGCAGTGCTGCGCAGCCCGTCAGTGGACGAACTGCGCGGACCGGCACCCCGCGCCGACAGTCTTTGCGTCAAAAACGGCTCCAGCGCAATATCTTCTAAGGCACATAGCTATATTTTTCATAGCAAAAACACAACCGTGCCAGCGTCGCTGCCGCCCGTCAACCCCAGGGGATGACCTTGGCTGTAGCAAATGGATACAACAGAACATCGGCATGCTGCGTACACACTCTGTGTCGTCCCGAAAAGTGAAGCCCAAGATGCCTGTCACCCTGAAACCCGAAGTTCCTGCCGACGCCGCGCCTTCCGCGCAACAAGACCTGCCCCAAGGCGCGCCGCTGCCATTCAACGAGCCGCAGCGCCTGGAGGCCCTCGAAAAGCTGAGGGTGCTGGACACGGCCCCCGAGCAGGCCTTCGACGATCTGACCACGCTGGCCTCCGCGGTCTGCCAGGCGCCGATCGCGCTGATCTCGCTGATCGACACCGAGCGGCAGTGGTTCAAATCACGGGTGGGGCTCGACGCCGCCGAGACGCCCCGGGAGCTGGCCTTCTGCGCCCATGCCATCTTGCAGCCCGACTATGTGTTCGAAGTGCCGGACGCGAACCTCGACCCGCGCTTTTCCGGCAATCCGCTGGTGACCGGCGAACCTGGCATCCGCTTTTACGCGGGCGCGCCGCTGGTGACTTCGGACGGCATGCCGATCGGCACCGTCTGCGTGATCGACCGCGAACCGCGCACGCTCTCCGACGCCGAGCGCCGCGCCCTGCAGTCGCTGGCCCGCCAGGTGGTGACCCAGCTGGAACTGCGCCAGGCCATGGCAGGGCTCGAACTGGAGAGCATGACCGACGGGCTCACGGGGCTGTGGAACCGGCGCTGCCTGGACCGCCATCTGCGCACCAGCTGGGACGAATGCAAGCGCGCACGGCTGCCACTGAGCCTCGTGATGGTGGACCTGGACCATTTCAAGCGCGTCAACGACGACCTGGGCCATCCGGCAGGCGATGAAATCCTGCGGCACGCGGCCGGGGTGATCCGCGCCAGCGTGCGGGCCGGGGACTTCGCGGCCCGCTTCGGCGGCGAAGAGTTCTGCGTGGTGCTGCCGCACACCGACGCGGCGGGCGCCCGGGCCGTCGCCGACCAGTTGCGCGCCGCCCTGGCCGCGAGCGACTGGCCCCACCGGCCGGTCACCGCCAGCCTCGGGGTCGCCACGGCGGGGTTCGAAGAGGTGAGCGATCCGCACGCCCTGCTGGCGCGGGCCGACCGCGCGCTCTATGTGGCCAAGGACGAAGGGCGCAACCGGGTCAGCGTGTTCAGCGGCTGGTCCTGAAAAGGCCCCGCAGCCGCGCGGTCAGCCCTGCTGGCGAAGCAGCTTCAGGATGGCGCGGGGGTAGATGGCGTGCTCCTGCGCCAGCACGCGTGCCGCGAGCGCCGCGGCCGTGTCGCCGGGCAGCACCGGCACCACGCCCTGCGCAAGGATGGGCCCGGCATCCAGTTCGGCGGTGACCTGGTGCACCGTGGCCCCGGCCACCTCACAGCCCGCATCGATCGCGCGCTGGTGCGTGTGCAGCCCCGGAAAGGCCGGCAGCAGCGAGGGATGGATGTTCACGAGCCGCCCGCTGTAGCGCGCAACGAACCCCGGGGTGAGGATGCGCATGAACCCCGCGAGCACCACCAGCGCCGGTGCGTGCGCGTCGATCAGCCCGGCCAGTGCCGCATCGAATGCCTCTCGTGACTCGAACGCCCGGTGGTCCAGCGACCCGGTGGCGATACCTTCCGACCGGGCCCAGGCCAAGCCCCCCGCCTCGGCCTTGTTGCTCAGGACGGCCACCACGCGGGCGCCGTCGCGGCCGGCCCAGTCTTGCTGGCGCGAGGCATTCACGATGGCTGCCATGTTGGAGCCGCTGCCGGAGATCAAAATCACGATGTTCTTCATTGCCGGAAATTATCCCCTGCCATGCCCTTCGATCCCCGCACCCGCCCCCTGTCGCCCACCGAGGCCCGCGTGCTCGCCACGCTGATGGAAAAAGCCCGCACCGTTCCCGACAGTTATCCGCTCACGCTCAATGCCGTGGTGACCGGCTGCAACCAAAAGAGCAGCCGAGACCCGGTGATGCAGCTGACCGATGCCCAGGTGCAGGAGGCGCTCGATGCGCTGCGCCTGCGCACGCTCGCCGTGGAGATCGGCGGCAACCGGGCGACGAAGTTCGAGCACAACTTTCCGCGCGGCATCGGCGTGCCCGACCAGTCGGCGGTGCTGCTGGCCCTGCTGATGCTGCGCGGGCCGCAGACGGCGGGCGAATTGCGCATCACCTCCGAGCGCTGGCACCGGTTCGCCGACATTTCCTCGGTCGAGGCCTTTCTGGACGAGCTGCAGTCGCGCAGCGACGAAAAGGGCGGTCCGCTCGTCATGCAGCTGCCCCGCGCACCCGGCGCCCGCGAGCAGCGCTGGGCGCACCTGCTGTGTGGCCCCGTGGACGCGAGCCAATATGCCGCAGGGGCCGCAATGGCCTCGGCGGCCGCCGACGGCCCTGCGGCGCAGGGCCTGGCCTCCCGCGTGGCAGCCCTGGAGGCGGAGGTGGCCGGACTGCGTGCCACCGTGCAGCGGCTGTGCCAGGAACTGGGACTGCCGCCCGAGCCCACCGCGCCCGTGTCGCCGCCCGGACAGGCGTAAAAAGCACGACCGTGCTACAACCGCCGGATGGGCTCGAACCGGCAGCCTGAGGAGACACACCGCATGGATCTCGCATTCACCCCCGAAGAACAGGCCTTCCGCGAAATGGTTCGCGCCTGGGTCAAAGAGCATCTCCCCCAGGAGATTTCCCACAAGGTGCACAACGCCCTGCGCCTGAGCCGCGACGATATGCAGGGCTGGGCCAGGATTTTGGGCAAGAAAGGCTGGCTGGGCTTCGGCTGGCCCAAGGAGTTCGGCGGCCCGGGCTGGACCGCCGTGCAAAAGCACCTTTTCGAGGAGGAATGCGCACTGGCTGGCGCGCCGCGCATCATTCCCTTCGGCCCGGTGATGGTGGCGCCCGTCATCATGGCCTTCGGCAATGCCGAGCAGCAAAAGCGCTTCCTGCCCGGCATCGCCAGCGGCGAGGTGTGGTGGAGCCAGGGCTACAGCGAGCCCGGCTCGGGCTCGGACCTGGCCTCGGTCAAGACGCGGGCCGAACGGGTGGGTGACCATTACGTGGTCAACGGCCAGAAGACCTGGACCACTTTGGGCCAGTACGGCGACTGGATGTTCAACCTCGTGCGCACCAGCAACGAGGGCAAGCCGCAGACTGGCATTTCGTTCCTGCTGCTGGACATGAAGTCGCCCGGTGTCACGGTGCGCCCCATCAAGCTGCTGGACGGCGAGTGCGAGGTCAACGAGGTCTTCTTCGACAACGTGAAGGTGCCCGCCGAGAACCTCATCGGCGAAGAGAACAAGGGCTGGACCTACGCCAAGCACCTGCTGAGCCACGAGCGCACCAACATCGCCGACGTGAACCGCAGCAAGCGCGAGCTGGAGCGCTTGAAGCGCATCGCCCGCGCCGAAGGCGTGTACGACGACCTGCGCTTTCGCGATCAGATCGCCCTGCTGGAGGTGGACATCGTCGCGCTGGAGATGCTGGTGCTGCGGGTGCTGTCGGCCGAGAAATCCGGCAAGAACTCGCTGGACATCGCGGGCCTGCTCAAGATCCGCGGCAGCGAGATCCAGCAGCGCTATGCCGAACTGATGATGCTGGCCGCCGGCCCTTTCAGCCTGCCCTTCATCGAAGAGGCCATGGAGGCCGGGTGGCAAGGCGATGCCGCCGCCGGGGCCCTGGGCGGTTTCCCGGGCGGCGCGGTGGCCAATGCGCCGCTGGCCTCGACCTACTTCAACCTGCGCAAGACCACCATCTATGGCGGCTCCAACGAAGTGCAGCGCAACATCGTCGCCCAGACCGTTCTGGGCTGATCCCGGCACCCGCCGCAAGAGCTTCCGCCAGGAGTAGAAAACATGGACTTTGATTTCTCGGATGACCAGCAATCGCTGCGCGACGCGGTGCGCCGCTGGGTCGAAAAGGGCTACACCTTCGAGCGCCGCCGCGGCATCGTGGCCGCCGGCGGCTTCGACCGCGCGGCCTACAACGAACTGGCCGAGCTGGGCCTCACCGCCCTGACCGTGCCCGAGGCGCACGGCGGCCTGGGCCAGGGCCCGGTGGACGCCATGGTGGCGCTGGAAGAACTGGGCCGCGGCATCGTGCTGGAGCCGCTTGCGCAGGCCTTCATCGCCAGCACGGTGCTGGGCCACTGCGCCCCCGAAGCCGTGCAGGCCGACTGGCTGCCGCGCATCGCCAGCGGCGAGGCGCTGGTGGTGCTGGCGCAGCAGGAACGCAAGGCCCGCTATCGCCTGGACGTGTGCGAGGCAAAAGCGGCTCCAGCGCAATCAGGACATGCACTGACAGCTATTAAAAGCATAGTACCGGCCGGCGACCAGGCCGATGCTTTCCTGGTGCCCGCACAGTTGGAGGGCGCCATCGCCCTCTTCCTCGTCGAACGCAGCGCGCCGGGGGTGTCCACACGCGGCCATGTCACGCAGGACGGCAGCCGCGCGGCCGAAGTGCAGCTGGAAAACGCGCCCGCTACGCTCGTCACCACGGACGGTCTGGCCGCGCTGGCACTGGCGGTGGACACCGGCATTGCCGGCGCGTGCGCCGAAGCGGTGGGCGTGATGGACCAGACCGTGTCGCTCACCGTGGACTACATGAACCAGCGCAAGCAGTTCGGCGTGGTGATCGCCAGCTTCCAGGCCCTGCGCCACCGGGTGGCCGACATGAAGATGCAGCTGGAACTGGCGCGCTCGATGAGCTATTACGCCAGCCTCAAGCTCACCGCCCCGCCCGACGAGCGCCGCCGCGCCATCGCCCGCGCCAAGGTGCAGCTGGGCCAGTCGATGCGCTTCGTGGGCCAGCAATCGGTGCAGCTGCACGGCGGCATCGGCGTGACCGACGAGTACATCGGCAGCCACTACTTCAAGCGGCTCACGCAGCTGGAGATGACCTACGGCGACACGCTGCACCACCTGGGCGAGGTGTCGGTGCGCATGCAGGACTCGGCCGGCGTCTTCGCCTGACGCCTGACCGCCAGGGGCCGGCCCGCGCGGCCGGCTATTCGGACAGCACCTCGAATGCGAGGAACTGGCTGATCTGCGTGTCGTTGAAATTGTTGTCGGACACCATCACCAGGCTGCGGTGGCCGTTGGCCAGCCGTGGCCCCCAGGTCATGCCTTCGATGTTGTCCACCGTGCGCAGGCCCAGCGTGTTCAGGTTGAGCACCAGCCGCTTGCGCACCGGCGTGAAGCCGCCCGCACCCAGCGAGGCCATGCCGCTCACATCGCTCGCGCCTTCGGTGTCGATCTCGTACAGGCGGATGTACATGCGGTACTGGTCGTCGCTGCCCTGTACGCCCGAGCGCTCCAGCACCAGAAAGCGGTGGTCGTCCACCGCCAGCATTTCCGACACGCCGTTGTCCGCGTTCTTGCCCGTGCCCGGCACCGCCTGGATGGGATCGACCGGATAGGCCACCTGCCGCAGCAGTGCGCCGTTGCGGCTGTATTGCAGCATGCGTGAATACGCGCCCGCCGTGGGCGTGGGCACCGGGCCGTCCTGATAGAGCGGCGCCTCCATGGCAGCCCACAGCGAAGAACCGTCGGCCGAGAAACTGAGCCCCTCCAGCGCCAGGTTGTTGCGGGTGCCGGTCGCCTGCGTCGGCGACATCCGGAACGCGGGCGGCAGAGGCAGCGCTCCGAGCGCACGGCCGCTGGCATCCGCATGCATCACGAACGGGTCCAGGCCCAGGGCGCGATCGCCCTCGCTGGTCCACCACAGGCTGCCGTCGCGCGGGTCGATGCGGATCGCCTCGGGGTCGGGAACCGGGCTGGCCGCTGTCGAAGCGGTGCGGGCGGGATACGTGCTGCCGTCCGCCTGGCGCCAGGGCGCCGTTGCGAGGAACTGCACGGGCGCGAACGTGGCTTGGTCGAACTGCAGGCGCGCCGTGTAGAACCGGGCGGGGTTCTTATCGGACCGGTCGTCGCTGACCAGCACCCATGTATCGCGGGCCGCGTCGTAGTCGATGCCGGACAGGCCTCCGACCAGGGTGCCGCCGACCTGCAACGTGTTCGGCACCGTCTGCTCGCCGATCAGGCGCACGCTGATGTCACGGGCGCCGCCGTCGCCGCCCCCACAAGCGGCAAGGCACACGGAGAGGACGGCAGCGCAGGCAAGGGATCGGAACATGGGCGGCTCTTTGGACGGATGGAGGAGCAAGGGGATGACAGCGCCGCACCTTAGCGGCCGCGCATGACAGGCTGATGGCGCTCACCGCCCGAAAGGCGTGGCAGCCAGCCGCAGGGATTTTCTTAAATTCCAAAGGACGGAATTTGGCTATAGTAGCCGCCCCGATCAACACATCTTCCGGAGGTTTCCCCGCCATGCGCACCTTGATCAAGCAGATCGCCGCCATCCAACTGATGGCCCTCATGGCCACGAATGCCTGGAGCCACGGGCCGGGCCATGGTCCGGGCGCGGGTGACAACGCCCCGCCGCGCGAAGTCGTCGGCTACTTCACCTCGTGGGGCATCTACGCGCGCAATTTCAAGGTCAAGGACCTGGCTGCACAAGGCGGCGTTCCCGCGGCCACCACCATCAACTACGCGTTCGGGAACGTGCAGCCCGCGCAGGCCGGCGGCACCGGCCCGGTGGTCTGCCAACTGGGCGATGCCTACGCCGACGTGGAGCGCGCGTGGACCGCCGAAGAGAGCGTGGACGGCCAGGCGGTCGATGCCAGCCAGCCGCTGCGCGGCAATTTCCAGCAACTGCGTGCGCTCAAGCGCATTCATCCCGGCACCAAGGTACTGATCGCGCTGGGCGGCTGGAGCGGCTCGAAGTGGTTCTCCGACGCCGCCCTGACGGCCGAGTCCCGCAGCGCGCTGGTCACCTCCTGCATCGACCTCTTCATCAAAGGCCGCACCGACGGCACCACGACGGGCGACGGCCCGGCCGCCGGGGTGTTCGACGGCATCGACATCGATTGGGAATACCCAGCCGCAGAAGGCGCCGAGGGCAACACCGTGCGGCCCGAAGACACCCGAAACTTCACGCTGCTGCTGCAGGAGTTCCGGCGCCAGCTCGATGCGATCGATCCGCAGTTGCGCCTGACCATCGCCGCGCCGGCCGGTCCGCAGACCGCCGCCAAGATCGAACTGGCCGAGGTCGCGAAGTCGCTCGATTTCATCAACGTCATGACCTACGACCTGCATGGCTCCTGGGAGACCACCACCAACCACCAGGCCGCGCTCGCGCCGAACCCGAACGATCCGGCCCGCGCGCAAAAGCTCTCGGTGGCCGAAGTCGTGGGCCGCTATCTGCAGGCAGGCGTGCCCGCTCACCAAATCGTCGTCGGTGCGCCGCTGTATTCGCGCGGCTGGACGGGCGTCAACAACGCGCAGCGCGGCCTGTACCAGCCAGCCACGGGCATTCCCGCCGGCACCTACGAAGCGGGCATCGAGGACTACCAGACGCTCAAGGCCAAGCCAGGCTTCACCCGTTACTGGGATGCGCATGCACGCTCGGCCTGGCTGTTCGACGGCACCACGTTCTGGACCTTCGACGATGCACAGACCTTGCGTGAGAAGGCGCGTTTCGTGAAACTGGCCCGCCTGCGCGGCATGATGTTCTGGGAGCTGTCCGGCGACGGCGGCGAGCTGGTTCGTGCCGTGGCGAACGAGCTTTCGCACCGGGCAGACCACTGATCCCAGCCGGCCGAAGGCCGCAGCCAGCGATTGGTGCCAGCGGCCTTTTCGTTGTTGCCATGCCAGCGCAAGGGTTGGCGGGGTACGGGCGGGGCACTCACGGCGCGATTCACGCCTCCTAGCGCCTCTTCGCCCCTCTTCGCCCCTCTTCACACCCCTTCGCGCCGCCCTCGCCGCCATGTGGCCGAGGCCCAGGAGGGGCGCACGGCGAATCCGGGATAATCCCACCATTCCGAAGGCGCCGAGCATCGCGCGCATCCCTCAAATTGCCCCTCCCGACATGAGCGCAACACCCCTCGCAGACCCCAATCGCAAACACCTTGAAACCGCCAGGACGCAGATCCTTGAGGGCGAGCTGCAAAAAGCAGCGCTCACGTTGAACAAGGCCCAGAAGCAATCCCCCAACGACCCGCGCGTCTTCATGCTCGCCGGCCTGATGGCGGAGAAGGCCGGCAACCTGCCCAAGGCGTTCGAAGCACTGCGCCATGCCGTGGCCATCTCTCCCGACTGGGCTCCCGGATTGCTGGAACTGGGCGGGCTCCTGGCCCGCCAGAACCAGTTCGAAGAAGCGCTGAGCACGGCCGAGAAGGTCGCAGAACTCGAGCCCACCAATTTGGTGGCACTGGCCGGCGTGATCGACATCGCGCACCGCGCAGGGCATCTGGAAATGGCGATTCGCCACCTGCGCCGCGGGCTCGAATTGGTGCCTGGCGATCCGCAGTTGCGCCGCCTGCTGGCGCGCGACCTCAGCAGCCAGGGAGCGCATGCCGAATCCATCGAAATGTGGAGCGGCCTGATCGCTGAAAACGCCGCCGACACCGAATCGCTACTCGGCCGCGTGAACGCCCATATCGCCGCCGGCACACCATCGCGCGCCATCGCCGACACGACCACGCTGCTGGAGCTGGCGCCGGGGGACTCGGTCTATGCCTACTACGCCGCTCTGGCCCATGGCGTGACGCCCAGGCACCAGCCCCCGGAGCTGAACCGCGGCCTGTTCGACAGCCTGGCAGAGATGTACGACCAGCACATGGTGCGCGGCCTGCGCTACCAGCTGCCCAAGCGGGTGGCCGACAAGATCCTCGGGCGCTTTCCAGACAAGAAGCTCAACGTGCTGGACCTGGGCTGCGGCACGGGCCTGCTGGGCGTCTGCCTGGGGCGCATCGACGGGTTCCTGATCGGCGTGGACATCTCGATGAAGATGATCGAGCAGGCCGGCCGCCACAACGTGTACGACCGTTTCCACAACGTCAATCTGCTGGACGCCCTGCAAGAGACTCCGGACTCGCTCTATGACGTTCTGGCGGCGCTGGACGTGTTCATCTACACCGGCGACCTGGCCGAAACCATTCCGAATGCCTTGCGCATCCTGGTGCCCCAGGGCGAGTTGATCTTCTCGTGCGAGACCTCGGACGAAACAGGCCCGGACATGGTGCTGCAATTGAATGGGCGCTATGCCCACAAGCGCAGCCATGTGGTGGCGCTGTGCAAGGCCGCAGGCTTCGAAACCGTGGAAGTGGAAGACACCGTGCTGCGCTACGAGAACAACGAGCCCGTGCAAGGCTTCATCGTCACGGCGCGCAAGGCGGTCTGACGAAGGGGTGCCCACGGCGCCTTTCCAAAAAAAAGCGCGGCCAATGCCGCGCTTTTTTCATGCCCGCCGCAGGGTCAGAACCCCAGTGCGTGCGGCAGCCAGGTCGAGATCGCGGGAACGAAGGTCAGCAAAATCAGCACCACCAGGTGCGCCAGCAAGAAGGGCGGCAACTCTTTCGTGAGGGCCGCCAGCGGCACCTTGGTGGCCACGGAGGTCACGAACAGCAGCCCGCCCACGGGCGGCGTGATCATGCCCAGCGTGAGGTTGACGATCACCACCATGGCGAAGTGGATCGGATCGATGCCCAGCGCCGCCGAGATGGGTGCCAGGATCGGCACGAGGATCATCACGCCCGGCAGCGGCTCCATGAAGATGCCGAACAGCAGCAGCAGAATGTTGACCGCGATCAGGAAGGTGACCGGCGACAGGTTCCATCCCACGATGGTTTCCGCCAATTGCTGGGGAATGCCCTCGATCGTCAGCACCCAGGCGAACGCGGCCGAAGCGGCCACCACCAGCAGCACCGACGCGGTGAGCAATGCCGAGCGTGCGGCGATGTGCGGCAGGGCCTTCCACTCGAGCGTGCGGTAGATCCACTTGCCGCAGATGAGCGCATAGAACACCGCCACCACCGAAGCCTCGGTGGGCGTGAAGATCCCGAAGCGGATACCCACCAGGATCAGCACGACCAGCATCAGCGCAGGGATCGCCCGGATGCTGTTGGTGAGCATCTCCGCCCGGCTCGGCCGCGGCTCGCGCGAGCGGTAGTCACGGCGCACGCACACGCGCCAGTTGACGAAGGCCATGGCGGCGGCAATCAGCAATCCCGGCGCGAAGCCGGCGATGAACAGCCCGCCCACCGACACCTGCTCGTCCTGCAGCGCGTAGATGATCATGATGATCGAAGGCGGAATGATGGGGCCCACGATGGCCGTGCTGGCGGTGAGCGCGGCAGCATAGGCGCGCGAGTAGCCGGCCTTGTCCATCATCTTGACCATCATCGATCCCGGGCCTGCCGCGTCGGCCAGCGCCGAGCCCGAGATGCCGGAGAACAGCGTGAGCGACAGGATGTTGGCGTGCCCCAGCCCGCCGCGCAGATGGCCCACGAACTGCGCCGCGAAGCGCAGCAGCACCACGGTGAGCGCACCGCCGGACATGATCTCGGCCGCCAGGATGAAGAAAGGCACCGCCATCAGCGGAAAGCTGTCGATGCCGGTGAACATCTCCTTGAACACGATCAGCTGCGGATAGCGCCCGCCCACGAACACGGCGATGGCGGCCGACATGGCCAGCGCGAACGCGACGGGAAAGCCCAGCGCCATCAGGACGATGGCGGAAACGAACAGGGTGATGGCCATGGGTCAGGTTCTCGTGAACATCACAGCGAGGCTGCGGACTCGGCGTCCATTTCGTCGGACTCGACATAGCGCCCGTCGCGCACGTAGCCCCGCGCCATGAACAGCAAATGAGCGAACAGCAGCAGAAAGCCCACCGGCATCGCCGAATAGATCCAGGCGAACGCGATGTCGGTGGCCGGCGTGGTCTGGAACCGCGTGGCCCACACGTATTGCATCGAGAACCACGCCATCACGAGGAAGAAAATTCCCAGTCCCACCACGATCAGCCCGCGCATCCAGCGCGCGCCGGCCGGCCCCAGGGTGTGGTGCAGATTGTCGATGGCCACATGCCCGCCGAACCGCAGCACCAGCCCCGCGCCGAGGAATGTGCCCCAGATCATCAGGTGCCGCGCCACCTCTTCCGCCCACACGATGGAGTCGCCCGTGGTGTAGCGCAGCACCACGTTGGCGAAGACGATGCAGGCCATCGCCAGCAGCAAGATGATGAGCAGCCAGCGATTGCCGGCGACCAGAACGCGCTCGAATCGGTTCAGCATGGGGGCAGAAATCCAATGGTCATAAAAGGAAAAAGCCCGGACAGACCGGGCAGAAGGAAAAGCACGCCGCCCAGGGCTCGGGGCGTGCAGGCCTCGATCACTTCGTGCCGGTGATGTGGTCCAGCGTTTTCTGGCCGAACTTGGCGGCGTATTGCTTGTAGGCGGGCTCCAGCGCCTTCTGGAAGGCTGACTTGTCCACCGACTCCACGACCTGCATGCCAGCCGCCTTGACGTCCGCCAGGCCCTTTTGCTCCACGTCGTCCACGAACTTGCGCGAGGCCGCCGCGCCCGCCTTGGCGCCCTGGGTGAACGTGGCCTTCTGCGCATCGGTGAGGCCCGACCAGAAATTGGGCGACACGATCAGCGCCATGGGTGCATAGACGTGGCCGGTCAGCGAAAGGTACTTCTGCACCTGCGGCAGCTTGGCGGAAACGATCACCGACATGGGGTTTTCCTGTCCGTCGATCGTGCCCTGCTGCAGTGCGCCGATCACCTCGGGCCAGGACATCGGCGTGGGCGAAGCGCCCAGCGTGCGAAAGGCCGTGATGTGCACGGGGTTCTCGGTCACGCGGATCTTGAGGCCCTTGAGGTCTGCCGGCGTGCTCACCGGGTGTTTGTTGTTGGTCAGGTGGCGAAAGCCCTGTTCGCCCCAGGCCAGGGCGATCAGGCCGCGCGCCTTGAACTTGCCCAGCAGGTCCTGGCCGAACGGGCCGTCCAGCACCGCGCGGGCGTGGGCGGTGTCGCGAAACAGGAAGGGAATGTCCACCACCCCCACATCGGGCACGAAGTTGCTCAAGGCGCCGGTGGAGACGATCACCGCCTCCACGGTGCCCAGTTGCAGGCCCTCGATCAATTCGCGCTCGCCGCCCAGGGCGCTGGAGGGGAACTGCTTGAATTTGAAGGCCCCGTTGGTGCCCTTCTCGACCGTATCGGCCCAGGCTTGGGCCGCAGCCCCGTAGTGCGAGTTGATCGCCAGCGCATAGCCGACCTTGACTTCCTTGGCCTGCTGGGCGAAAGCGGAAATGGCGGGCAGGCCGGCGACGGCGGCGGCCAACAACAGGCGGCGGGAGGCAATGCGCATGGGAACGGTCCGATCTTGGGCCCCGGGGAGCGTTGTGGCAAACGAGGCAGGGATTATTCCCGCAGCCACTTCGCCCTGCCCTCGGGGAAAATACCTGCGCGGGCGCTTTTTTTCGATCAGTCCAGCAGGCGGGACGATTTGGGCACGTGCGCCATCAAAAACTCCATCTGGTCCGCCAGGATGCGGCGGTTGCGCAGGATGAAGTCTTCCCACAGGCTGGGAACATAGGGGGCGTAGAGCAGCGGCATGTGCGCCTGTTCGGGCGTGCGCGGGCCCTTTCGGTGGTTGCAGGGGCGGCAGGCGGTGACCACGTTCATCCAGTGGTCCACGCCCTGGCGCGCGTAGGGCACGATGTGCTCGCGCGTCAGGTCTTCTTCGTGGAAATGCCCGCCGCAGTACGCGCAGATGTTGCGGTCGCGCGCAAAGAGCTTGCTGTTGGTGAGGCTGGGCTTGAGGTTGAACGGATTGATGGCCGGCACGCCCTTGGTGCCGATGATGCTGTTGATGCCGATGACCGACTGCTCGCCCGTCACCGCGTTGTGGCCGCCGCGAAACCGTGCGATCTGGCCGCCGGATTCCCAGCGCACCTCGCCCGCGGCATAGTGAATGACCGCCTGCTCGAGCGAAATCCACGATTGGGGCAACCCCTGGGCCGACAACTTCAAGACCTTCACAACTCGCCTCCTGCTACAACGATGCACACAAGGATTCGGAACGCTGATGTCTCACGGGCGGCGTGCCAAGGCCGCGCAGTGGCTCACAATATACTCCGTTCATGACAAATTGGCGTCCAGCGCTTGCTGCACCTGCGCAAGGCGCTATCAAAAGTAAAGCACTCCGATGAAGATCTTCCGAGGCTTCCATCACCCCGACATCGCATCGGCCTGCGCCCTCACCATCGGCAATTTCGACGGCGTGCACCGGGGGCACCAGGCGATGCTGGCACTGCTGAACAACGAAGCGGCGCACCGCGGCGTGCCCAGTTGCGTGCTGACGTTCGAACCCCATCCGCGCGATTACTTCGCGGGCGCCCGCCAGCGCCCCGAACTGGCGCCCGCCCGCATCGGCACCCTGCGCGACAAGCTGGACGAACTGAGCCTTTGCGGCGTGCAGCAGACCGTGGTGCTGCCGTTCAACGAGCGGCTGGCCAGCCAGCCTGCGCAGGCTTTCATCGAAGACGTGCTGGTGCGCGGCCTGGGCGCACGCTACGTGCTGGTGGGCGACGACTTTCGCTTCGGCGCGCAGCGCGCGGGCGACTACGCCATGCTGGACGGCGCGGGACGCAGCCAGGGTTTCGAAGTGGCCCGCATGAACAGCTACGAGGTCCATGGCCTGCGCGTATCGAGCTCTGCCGTGCGCGAGGCCCTGGCCGCCGGCCGCATGGAAGACGCTGCACGGCTGCTGGGCCGGCCCTATGCCATCTCGGGCCACGTGGTGCACGGGCGCAAGCTCGGCCGTGAACTGGGCGCCAGCCGCGAAGGTGCGGGCGACGGTTTTCGCACGCTCAACCTGCGTTTTGCCCACTGGAAGCCCGCTGCAGGTGGCATCTTCGTGGTGCGGGTGCACGGCCTGGCTGCCGATCCCCTGCCGGGCGTGGCCAACCTGGGTGTGCGCCCATCGCTCGACCCGCAGGATGTCAACGGCGGCCGCGTGCTGCTGGAAACGCATTGCCTGGAGTGGCCGGACGATCTGGGGCCCGAAGGGGCGTACGGTAAAATCGTCCGCGTGGAACTTCTGCACAAACTGCACGACGAGCTGAAATACGACAGCTTCGACGCCCTCACCCGCGGCATCGCCCAGGACTGCGATGACGCGCGGGCGTATTTCTCCGCCTCCACGCACGCCGAGACCCGTCGCCAGACCACGCGCGACCGAATTTGACGGTCCCCGTGCCGCAGCGCAGCCCTGCGGCCCCGTCCGCTCCTCTCTCTTTTTTGTCTCCCAGCGTTCCGGGCCATGGCCCGGAACGGCCCGCTCCTTAGGTCCCGCCATGTCCGAGAACACGAACGCCCACCCCACCCCTTCCACCGGCAAGGACTACCGCGCCACGCTCAACCTGCCCGACACCGCCTTCCCGATGCGTGGCGACCTGCCCAAGCGCGAGCCGGGCTGGGTGAAGGAATGGGACGAAAAAGGCATCTACAAAAAGCTGCGCGACGCCCGCTGCGGCGCGCCGAAGTTCATCCTGCACGACGGCCCGCCCTACGCCAACGGCCAGATCCACATGGGCCACGCGGTCAACAAGATCCTGAAGGACATGATCACCAAGGCGCGCCAGCTCGAAGGCTTCGATGCGCTGTACGTGCCAGGCTGGGACTGCCACGGCCTGCCGATCGAGAACGCCATCGAGAAAAAGCACGGACGCAACCTGAGCCGTGACGACATGCAGGCCAAGAGCCGCGCCTATGCCAGCGAGCAGATCGCCCAGCAGATGGCCGACTTCCAGCGCCTGGGCGTGCTGGGTGAATGGGACAACCCCTACAAGACCATGAACTTCGCCAACGAGGCAGGCGAGATCCGCGCATTCAAGCGCGTGATGGAGCGCGGCTTCGTGTACCGGGGCCTGAAGCCCGTGTACTGGTGCTTCGACTGCGGCTCCTCGCTGGCCGAGTTCGAGATCGAGTACCAGGACAAGAAGAGCACCACGCTGGATGTGGCCTTCAAGGCGCACGAGCCCACCAGGCTGGCCGCCGCCTTCGGCCTGCAAGGACAGGAAGGCCCCTCCGGTAGCCTGTCCAAAGACGCGTTCGTGGTGATCTGGACCACCACCGCCTGGACCATCCCGGCCAATCAGGCGCTGAACCTGAACCCTGAAATCACCTACGCGCTGGTGGACACGGAGCGCGGCCTGCTGGTGCTGGCCGAATCCCTGGTCGAAGACTGCATGGCGCGCTACGGCCTCACCGGCCAGGTGCTGGCCACGGCACTGGGCGAAAAGCTCGGCGGGCTGGAATTCGAACACCCGCTGTACGACGTGAAGAACGAAGACGGCAGCTACGGCTACCGGCGCCTGTCGCCCGTGTACCTGGCCGACTACGCCACGGCCGACGACGGCACCGGCATCGTGCACTCCTCGCCCGCCTACGGCCTGGAGGATTTCAACTCCTGCCGCGCGCATGGACTGGCGCTGGACGACATCCTGAACCCCGTGCAGGGCAACGGCACCTACGCGGCCGACTTTCCGCTGTTCGGCGGCCAGCACATCTGGAAGGCCGTGCCGGTCGTCATCGAGGCGCTGCGCGCAGCCTCCCGCCTGATGGCCACCAAGGACATCACCCACAGCTACCCGCACTGCTGGCGCCACAAGACGCCGGTGATCTACCGCGCGGCCGCACAGTGGTTCATCCGCATGGACGAAGGCGAAGGCGTGTTCACCAAGGACAAGGCGCCCAAGACCCTGCGCCAGACCGCGCTGGAAGCCATCGAGCACACCAGCTTCTATCCCGAGAACGGCAAGGCCCGCCTGCACGACATGATCGCCAACCGGCCCGACTGGTGCATCTCGCGCCAGCGCAGCTGGGGCGTGCCCATCCCCTTCTTCCTGCACAAGGATTCGGGCGAGTTGCATCCGCGCACCATGGAAATCATGGACCAGGCGGCCGACATCGTGGAAAAGGGCGGCATCGAGGCCTGGAGCCGCGTGACCCCGGAAGAAATCCTGGGGGCCGAGGACGCAGCTTGCTACACCAAGAGCACCGACATCCTGGAAGTGTGGTTCGACTCCGGCTCCACGTTCTTCCACGTGCTGCGCGGCACGCACCCCGGCGTGCACCATGACACCGGCCCCGAAGCCGATCTGTACCTGGAAGGCCACGACCAGCACCGAGGCTGGTTCCACAGCTCGCTGCTGCTGGCGAGCGCCCTGGAGGGCCGCGCGCCTTACAAGGGCCTGCTGACCCACGGCTTCACCGTGGACAGCCAGGGCCGCAAGATGAGCAAGTCGCTGGGCAACGGCATCGATCCGCAGGAAATCAACAAGAAGCTCGGCGCCGAAATCATCCGCCTGTGGGTGGCCGCGAGCGATTACTCGGGCGATATCGCGGGCGACGACAAGATCCTGGCGCGCGTGGTGGATGCGTACCGCCGCATCCGCAACACGCTGCGCTTTCTGCTGGCCAACGTGAGCGATTTCGATCCCCAGGCCGACGCCGTGCCGTTCGACCAGATGCTGGAGATCGACCGCTATGCATTGACGCGCGCCGCCGAGTTCCAGGCCGAGGTACTGGCCCACTACAAGGTGTACGAGTTCCACCCCGTGGTCGCCAAGCTGCAGTTGTATTGCTCGGAAGACCTGGGCGGCTTCTACCTCGATGTGCTGAAGGATCGCCTGTACACCACGGCGCCCAAGAGCCTCGCGCGCCGCAGCGCACAGACCGCGCTCTACCAGATCACGCATGCCATGCTGCGCTGGATGGCGCCCTTCCTGTCGTTCACGGCGGAAGAGGCGTGGAAGGTGTTCGGCGCGTCCGAATCCATCTTCCTGGAAACCTACGGCTCCATCGCGGGTACCGACGAAGGGCTGCTGGCCAAGTGGGCCCGCCTGCGTGCGATCCGCGATGCGGTGAACAAGGAGATCGAAGCACTGCGCGCCGCAGGCCAGGTGGGCTCGTCGCTGCAAGCCACCGTCACGCTGGCGGCTGCCCCCGAGGACCACGCGTTGCTGGCAAGCCTGGGTGAAGACCTGAAGTTCGTGTTCATCACGTCTGCTATTGAATTGGTATCTGGAGAAGCGCTGCATATCAGCGTCAAGCCCAGTTCAAACACCAAGTGCGAGCGCTGCTGGCACTACCGAGGCGATGTGGGCCAGGGCCAGGACCCGGCCCATCCCACCCTGTGCGGCCGCTGCACCAGCAACCTGTTCGGCGCCGGCGAAGCGCGGGAGCACGCGTGATGGCCCGCAGCAGCTTTTCGTCGTCGTCCGCCTCGGGCGGCAAGATGTGGCCCTGGCTCCTCTGGGCCGTGCTGATCCTGATCGCGGACCAGTTCACCAAGACGCTGATCCTGGGCTATTACCGGCTGGGCGATGCGACCTACATCACCAGCTTTTTCAACATCGTGCGTGCGCACAACACGGGCGCGGCTTTCTCATTCCTGGCGGATGCCGGCGGCTGGCAGCGCTGGGTGTTCACCGGGATCGGCGTAGCGGCCACGTTGTTCATCGTGTGGCAACTGCGTGCGCACCCGGGGCAGAAGCTGTTCTGCTTTGCACTGTCCAGCATTCTGGGCGGTGCGGTGGGCAACGTGGTGGATCGCATGATGCACGGCTATGTGGTCGATTTTCTCGACTTCCACGCCCGCGGCTGGCACTTTCCGGCCTTCAATCTGGCGGACTCGGCCATCACGGTGGGGGCGACCTGCCTGATCCTGGATGAATTGCTGCGGGTGAAACGGTCCTCCTGAAGCCGTGACCGGGTCGGCGCCCAAGTGCGGCGCCTGTCCTTGCGGGCTCACAGCGTTTTGCGAAGCCGGTGCCTTGCGCCGTCCAGCAGCTCAGGCACTTCCTCTTGCGCAGCCCGCAGGCTCAGGCCGGGCGTCATCTCGCGGGCCACACCCACGGCCAGCGTGTCATTGAGCAGGCTGCGCCGAGCCCTCAGCAGGCTGGGAGATGCCGCCAGCGCATCGCTGGGTACTCCGAATCGCACAGCCTTGGCGGTGTCGACCGTTCGGTCGAGCTTCGTCTGAACCCTCAACTCGAAAGCCCGGCTGATGACCGGCATGCCTCGATAGGTGAGCTCGGGGGGACAGCGGTAATCGGGCGCAATCGTCGTGCGGGCTTGCAAAAACATCGCGCTCAACCCATTGGCAGAATTCGCGATGAGCCAATCCGTCTCGGCTTTGGCAGCCAGTCCGGAGGCTTGAGAAAAGTTGAATTGAGGCCGGGTGCTTCGGGGAATGTCCGACAGTTGGCCGTCGGACGCGAACACCGCTGGACCGTCCATCCAGGGGTCCATGACCAGCGCGAACGCATTGCCGGGGTGGGTTTCTTCGCGCCACTCCGCCCAGACATGGCCGATCTGGAGAGAAATCACCTGGTAGAGCGCCTCATTTTGCTGCAGGTGCGGTGCGTGCAACATCACGCTCAGCGCAGCTTGATCGTCACATGTGCCCGCCTGCGCAAACAGTGCAGCCGTCGCCCGTGCCTGAACAGGCGGCCATCCGGCGAACTGCGTCAGGTGATAGGTCATGGAGTGGCACGCCAGACTTCTGCGTGAACTCTCGCCCCATGTGCGCTCGACATCGGCGGCCACGTTGCCTCGTCCCCAGGGCAGCATGCCGCGAACCATATCGACCGTGCGATTGGCCAGCCGCAGCCGTGCCAGATCCTGGCCTTCCACCACCCGGCCGTCGATGGCGCGGGCCATCACGTAGGCGCGCAGCCGGGCATCATTTCGCGGAGGCATCAGCTCGCGGGACGGGGCAATGGTTTGACGCGGAGGAAGCCCTTCCGACGAGGGCGCGCGCGCAGACAGCGCTGCAGCAGAAGCAGCGCGGGCAGGGGCGGCAGGCGCGGCAGGGGCCGAAGTGAGGGCTCGCGCCGTATCGGCAGCAGGGGCTGCAGCACGGTGTGCATGCTGTGCGTTGCGGGCCGAAAGAGGCGTGACCATGGCTGCTCCGATTCGTAAATAGCTCAGTGCCGCATGAGCTTGGCCCCAATGGGGACTTTCGCGAAAGCGATCCTGCGAACGCGCCCACTCCCTTGCGAAGTGAAATTGCTTGATTGCACCCACGCTGTCATAGCGCCGTCACGCCGCCCAGCTCCAACACCATGAAATCGATTACATGGCATGACCTCACCCCGCTCTTCCCCGTTGACCATTCAGGACGTCGCCCGCGAAGCAGGGGTTTCGGTCGCCACCGTATCCCGCGCCTTCAACCTGCCGGACAAGGTCATCCCCGCCACACGCGACCTGGTGTTCGGCGTGGCCGAACGGCTGGCCTACGGGCGGCTGGATACCGCGCCCTATCTGCACCAGGCGGTGGAAACGGTGCTGCGGTTGCCGCAGCGGCCCGACGCCATCGTCATTACCGGCGATCTCACCGACTTCGGGCGGTCGGCGGAGTATGCCCACCTGCGCGAGCTGCTGGCACCGCTCGGAGCCGTGCCGCTCTACCTGCTGCCCGGCAACCATGACGACCGCACCCAACTGCGCGCGAGCTTTCCCGAGCACGCGTACCTGGGCGAAGAAGGGTTCGTGCAATACAGGGTGCCTGTGGGCGGACTGCAGCTCATCGCGCTCGACACCGTGGTGCCGGGCGCCAGCGAAGGAGGCCTTTGCCAGGCACGGCTCGCCTGGCTGGAGCAGCAGCTGGAGGCGTACCACGGACAGCCGGTCGTGATCGCAATGCACACCCGCCCTTTCGCACGCTCATCGGCCACATGGACGCCATCGGCCTGCTCGAAGGCGCCCAGGCCCTGGAGGCCATCGTGGTACGGCACCCCAATGTGGAACGGGTCGTTTGCGGCCACCTGCACCGCGCCATCCAGGTGAGGTTCGGGGCACCCTGGCAACGACCGTGCCTTGGCCCGCGCACCAGGTCTGCCTGGACCTGGCGGAGGATGCGGCATCGGCCTGGACGCTGGAGCCACCTGGCTTTGCGCTGCATGCCCTGCCCCGAGGCAGCCGCATGGTGAGACATACCGTGGCCAGCGGTTCCTACCCTGGGCCTTACCCGTTCCACGAAGCGGGGCAGTTGATCGATTGATCGATTGGTCGATGAAGCGCCTCGGCGTCCAGGCCGCAGCGGCTGGACGAGGCTTTCAAAAAAACTCGGCCGTTCATCATGGTTTCGAAAAAATTTCAGCCTCGGTGTAGCCTTCGATCCTAGTCAGATGTTCCATACCGTTGCGCATCCGGGCTTTGATCGCACTGACCGACTTTGCCAGTTCATCGAACTTTTCATCGGGCCTGACGGCGGCGGCGGCCTCCCACTTTTTGAACTGAGGCCAGTCCAATCGGCCTGCCGGCGCTTCACCGTTCAACTGCGCCACCAGATCGGCATGGCCTTGCAGTACGTGGCTTTTCGTGGCGAGCACCTTTTCCAGCGCATCGATTTTCCGGCGCATCGCACGCACGTTTCCAACGAGGTCCAGCGCCCCACTGGTGTGGTGGCCCATGTTCAAGCGGCTCAGCGCCAGCAGGTCCGTGGCCATTTCATGCCGGCTTCTGTCGGCTTCCTCCAAGGCCAACTCGGCGGGAGATTCAGCCGCTGTCGTTTTATCGATCGGTGTGGACTCGGGCCCTTTGGGAAGTGATGTTTCAACGGCAGCCAGATCGGCAGCCTTTGTCTGTGGCTCTAAACGCGCTGCCAAGGCATCCGCCTTCACTGGCGCATCCTCGTTCTTCTGAGGGCTGACTTCGGATTTGGCTGGCGTAGCGATTTCGGTATCGCTGTCCACGTCAGAACTCCAGTCCGCCTGAGCGTCCAGATAGTCCTCGGTATCCGACCCATCGCCGCCGGAGTCAGGACCTGCATCAAGACGTACCTGCATGCTGCTGACGGCTGCCGCAGCCGCCTGGAACGCCGCTTCCAGCTCGACCGACGCCGCCTGAGCCCAGCTTTCATATCGCTCAGGTTCCGCGTGGCCGTCCAGGTGATTCAGCTGCATGCGCAGCTTTGCCTGCGCCGTGAAGGCTGCGTCTCTTTGCTTCAGCATGCCTTGCAGATTCTCGACATGGCCCCGCAAGGCCGCAAAGTTTTCCTGAGCCGATTTCTCCTTGTCATCGACATACCGCATCGGCTGTCCCGATATCTTGAGAATCCCCTTTGCAGCCAGGTCCAGTCGGGGGATGTCATTTGCCGACGGCTTCGCTACGCCGACCGCAGGCGTTTTCGAAGCCTGCTCGGCCCCCGACTTCGGAGACTGAATCCAGATCCCGGTATTCGACCGGGGGCGGGAATGGGGCGCCGAGTGCAATGTGGCCGTCCCGGAGTCCTTGGCTGGCGTGCCCTGCGCACCGACCCGCCCCTTCAAGGGCCCCGCCCCTGGCATGGAACTGGATTTGCGCGATGAAACGGCTTCCTTGCCGCGCACCGGGTCGGAACGTACCACCGGCTTGGACGGTGTGATATCGACGATGTGGACCATGGCTTGTGCTTCTCCCTTTGAATGTTTGAGTTGGAAGGCCGAGCGTAGGAACAAGGATTCCCAACCGCACCCCAACCCCGAAGCCGATGCCGGAAAGGCGAATCCACTTCACCGCCGCGCGCCCGCGCCTCAGACCCGGCGCAGCCTGCGGTTGCTGGCCGATTGCTATGGATTCAGGAGTATGCTGTCACTCTCGGGAAGGCAGCCGGGCGAGGAGCCCTGCGCAGCGCCCCCGGATGAAGCATCCGACCCATTTCATGAAGCACCTGTTGAATCTGCTGGCCGCCGTGGCACTGCTGGTCTGGGGCACCCACCTGGTGCGCACCGGCGTGCTGCGTGTGTTCGGCGCGAACCTGCGCACCATGCTGGCACGCAGCATGGGCAACCGCTTCACGGCGGCGCTCTCGGGCATCGGCGTGACGGCCCTGGTCCAGTCGAGCACGGCGACCTCGCTCATGACCTCGTCGTTCGTGGGCCAGGGGCTCATCACCTTGCCCGCCGCACTGGCGGTGATGCGCGGGGCCGACGTGGGCACGGCGCTCATGTCCGTGCTGTTCTCCACCGATCTCTCCTGGCTGTCGCCGCTGTTCATCTTCGTGGGGGTGGTGCTGTTCATCACCCGCCAGTCCAGCTCGGCCGGGCGCGTGGGGCGCGTGCTCATCGGGCTGGGGCTGATGCTGCTGGCGCTTGAAATGGTCGTGCAGGCCAGCGGCCCCATGCTCGCGTCACCCATCATCAAGGCCATGCTCGGCTCGCTCAACAGCGACATCGTGATGGAGATCGTCATGGGTGCGGTGCTGGCGGTGATCGCCTATTCCAGCCTGGCCATCGTGCTGCTCATCTCGGCCATGGCGGCCTCGCACGTGGTGCCGCTGGACGTGGCCCTGGGCCTGGTGCTCGGAGCCAACCTGGGCAGCGGCCTGCTGGCGGTGCTCACCACCGCCAAGTCGGCCGTCGAAGTGCGGCAGGTCACGGTGGGCAATCTCGTGTTCAAGCTGATGGGCGTCGTGCTGGTGGCGCCTTTCGTCGGGCTGTGGCTGCGCTACGTACAGCCCCAGATGCCGGGCACGGCACAGGGTGTGGTGCTGTTCCACCTGGGCTTCAACGTGATCATCAGCCTGGGGTTCATCGCGTTCACGCAGTGGGTGGCCACCTGGGTGACACGGCTGCTGCCCAAGCCGGCGGGCGCCCAGAGCCTGCGGCCGCATCACCTGGACCCGTCCGCCCTTTCCACGCCTTCGCTCGCCATTTCCTGCGCTGCCCGAGAGGCTCTGCACCAGGCCGACGTGGTCGAGACCATGCTGCTGGGCGTGCTCGACGTCATCAAGAAAAACGACGTCCAGCTGGCCGAGCGGCTGCGCAAGATGGACGACGAGGTGGACGAGCTCTACTCGTCCATCAAGTACTACCTGACCAAGATCTCTCGCGAAGCCCTGGGCGAGGAAGAAAGCCGCCGCTGGACCGACATCATCAGCTTCACCATCAACATGGAGCAGATCGGCGACATCATCGAACGCGTTCTGCTGGACATCGAAGACAAGAAGATCAAGAAGGGCCGCCAGTTCTCCGAAGCCGGCATGGCCGAGATCACCGAGCTGCACGAGCGTCTGATCAACAACCTGCGGCTGGGCATGAGCGTGTTCCTCAACGGCACCGTGCGCGATGCGCAAAAGCTGCTGGAAGAAAAAGCCCGCTTTCGGGACCTGGAGCGCGCGTATGCGGCCACCCACCTGGTCAGACTCTCCGACAAGACGCTGCAAAGCATGGAGACGAGTTCGCTGCACATCGACCTGATCAGCGAGCTCAAGCGCATCAACTCGCACATCTGCTCCATCGCCTACCCCATCCTGGACTCGGCCGGCGCCCTCGCGCCCAACCGCCTGCGCACGGCCACTGGCGCGGCGCAGGATGCCGCGATCGGAAAATGACGGGTTCGCCCCAGGGCAAGCACCCCTCCGATGGCCACCGCCGCCGCAGCAGCAGCGGCCTGCGGCAGGCCCCGTGAAGCCATCGTCGGAACCGTTGGCGACGATGCCGCCGGCGAGGTTCAGCGCCGTGGTGGCACTGCGCTATAACAGGTCCGCAACGACCGCCTGAAGGTGCCGCCCGGCGAAGAACAGGACTGACGGGGTTTGAGCGGTGCAGGCCCTGGCACACCACTCATCCCGTTACGGGGCCTTGGAGGTTTCGGCCGCGCGGACCGTCGCCGCATTGGCGGCGATGCGGTCCGCGGCGGCCATCCCTTCCGGCCGGCGGGCGTAGCGCTGGGCCAGTACCGCGCACACCATGAGCTGCATCTGGTGGAACACCATCAGCGGGAGCACGATGGCGCCGACGGCATGCGAGGCGAACAGCACCTTGGCCATGGGTACGCCACTCGCCAGGCTTTTCTTGGAGCCGCAGAACACGATGGTGATTTCGTCCTCCTTCGAAAACCCGAGGCGCCGGCTGATCCAGGTCGTGGCCGTCAGAGCAATCGCCAGAACCACCGCACACACGGCAAGCAGGCCCGCCAGAGCCGGCAGCGGAATCTGCCGCCACAGGCCCTCGATCACGGCGGCACTGAAGGCGGTATAGACCACCAGCAGGATCGAGCCCTGATCCACGAACTTCAGCACGGCCGCCCGGCGCTGAATGAAGCCGCTGATCCAGGGGCGCATCAGATGGCCCGCCAGAAACGGCATGAACAACTGCAGCGTGATGCGTCCGATGCTGGCCAGCAGGTCATGCGAGCCGCCAGCGCCGCCCGCAGCGCCGTGCGCCGCCGGAACACCGGGCAGCAGCACGCCCACCAGCAGCGGCGTGATCACGATGCCCAGCAGCGTCGAGCCCGACGCGGCGCACACGGCAGCCGGCATGTTGCCCCGCGCCATGGCCGTGAAGGCGATGGCGGACTGCACGGTGGCGGGCAGCACGCAAAGAAAGAGCACACCCAGATAGAGCTCCGGCGTCACCAGCGGCTGCAACACGGGGCGCAGCGCCCAACCGATGAGCGGAAACAGCACGAAGGTGGAGGCCACCACCACGAGGTGCAGGCGCCAGTGCGACAACCCGGCCACGATGGCCTCGCGAGACAGCTTGGCGCCGTGCAGGAAAAACAGCAGCGCCACGGCAGCCACCGTGGCCTGTTCGAAGCCGTGGGCCACGCCCCCTGAGGCGGGCAGCAGACTCGCCAGGGCCACCGTGCCGAGCAGCGCGAGGGTGAAATTGTCGGGAAGGAAGCGGGAGCGGGCCATGGAGAGCGGAGCCTTTGCAATCGAATTGGCCGCCATTAGGCCAGCGCAACCATCCAAAGAGAAATGGATTTATCTGATGGTTTTATGATTCCGAATCATGAATATCACGCTGCGCCAACTCCATGTCTTTCGCGCGGTCGCCGCCACGCGCCACTTCAGCCGTGCGGGCGAGCAGATCGGCCTCACGCAACCCGCCGTGAGCCGCTGCATCACCGAGCTGGAAGCGCAACTGGGCCTGCAACTGCTCAACCGAACCACGCGCGAGGTCGAACTGACCGAAGCGGGCCGCAGCCTGGCGGCCCGCCTGGAGCGCGTGCTGGAAGACCTGGACACCGTGCTGCTGGACGTTCGCGGGATGGCGTCCGAACGGCGGGGCCGGGTGCGCGTGGCCAGCAGCCCCACGCTCTCGGCGCACCTGATGCCCGATTGCATCGCCCGCTGCCAGCGCGAGATTGCGGGCCTGCAGATCGTGCTGCTGGACCGCATCCAGAACGACGTGCTGGCCAGCGTGCTGTCGGGCGAGGTGGATTTCGGCGTGGTGGTCGATCCCGGCGACCGCGAGGCGCTCACCTGCGAGGCGATTCTGACCGAGCCTTTTTGCGTGGCCTGCCCGCCCGGGCACGCCCTGGCACGCAGGCGCAGCGTGCGCTGGACCGACCTGGAAGGCCAGCCGCTGGTGCTGCTCGATCACGCCTCCGGCAGCCGCCGCCTCATCGACCAGGCGCTGGCCGCGCATGGCGTGACGGCCACCGTGGCGCAGGAAGTCGGCCACCCGACCACGATCTTTCGCATGCTGGGTGCGGGCCTGGGCATTTCGGTGGTTCCCACGCTCGCCCTGCCGCCCGAGGGCCTGCCCGGCGTGGCCGTGCGCCCGCTGCGCCCGCGCGTGGACCGGGAAATCGTGCTCATCCACCGCCGCAACCGGGCACTGGCGCCGGTGGCGAAGGCCGCGTGGGACTTGGTGCGAACGGTGGCTCAGGAGCGGCAGGCAAAAAATCCGTCCCGGGCAGAGCCGAGGCATTCGACCCGCGCGACGCCGTAAAACCTGCAGCGCCAGGCCTTCGAAACCCGCTCTCGACCGTTTGCGTCGGCCCCCTAACGCCGAGGCGCAGGCCCCGCGTCGTAATTGCGGTCCTGGATGGGCCCGCTGCGTCCAAAGGTACGCCCGCTCGCTGGCGTGGCGGCTTCGGCGGAAGCGCCGCCTTGGGCGTTCGCGCCTGGGTTCACCATGTGTTGATAAAACTCCTTTGCAGCGGGCGTGTCGAACATCATGGTTTGCAGGTTGGGGTCGAAAGAATCCTGACGCTCGAGCCTCGGCGGCGCAGAAGGCACAGAGGCCGTCGGCCTTTCCGTTTTCGGTTTGGGCGTATAGCTGCTGGGCGCATATTCACCCCCCATCGCGGCCGCCTGCGCCATCAACTGCTGATGCCGTTGCTCTTTGACGCTGAGCGGGCGGTCCGAAGACGGCTCCCCATCGATCCGCGTGCGGGGGCGAGCACCCTGCTCCGACGCGATGACGCCCGATTGGGCACGAGAAGAGGGCATTCCCGATGGAGCGGCATGCGAATGGCGCGATGTCTTTCCCGACGAACTCCCGGAGGATTTGCCCGACCCCTCTTTCGGATGGGCCTGCGTGTCGCTCGACTTGCGGCCTATGCCTAACTTATGGGTGATGCCGTTGAACATGGGAATCCTTGCGCGGAGTGTGGAACATGCCTTCACTTTATGCATGCGCCCGATGAGCGCTGAGGCCATGCGAAACAGTGCATTGCCAAACGCAGCCGGCTGGGCTTGGCCTCACTTCTGCGGCCAGTAGAACCCTGCCAGCACCAGCGCCGCTTCCGGCGTGAAGTCGCAGCGCGCCAGCCGCGCATGCACCTGGGCAGCGGCCAGCAGCTCGAACCGCTCCACTTCCCCATCCTGATTCTCGGGTGCCAGGCCCTCGGGCACGGTGGCGTGGAACCAGTCGATGCGCTCGACCATGTAGCCCGCGCCCTCGCCGTCGTCGCTGGGCCGGGCGAAGTCCACATGGCCGCCGTGGACCACGTCTTGCAACGCAGCGATGCGCAGGCCCGCCTCTTCCCAGGTTTCGCGTTCGAGCGCGGTATCCAGGGTATCGGCGGCGCTGACCATGCCTCCCATCAGCGTGTCCCATCGGCCGGGGTGGGTGGGCTTGTCGAAGGCCCGTTGCTGCACCCACATGCGGCCATCCGGCGCGATGGCCACGAGGTGCACGGCGCGGGTGGCGATGCCCAGCACGCGCACTGCGCCGCGTTCCACCGTGCCGATGCGCTCGCCCGCCGCGCTGCACACCGCCAGTTGCTCATCGCGCCAGGGGCCGCAGCGCCCTGCGCGGCGCAAGGCATCGGCCAGCAGCGCGAGGGCGGCGCTGGCGTCACCGGCCGCGCTGTCGAGGTGCCAGCCTGCCACACCGTAATGCTCTCTTTTCGATAGCATTACAGGCATGTTTTCCGGCGGCATGGCGATGATTTCATCCAGAACGCCCTCGGCCACGCTGCCGACGATCCGGCCGGCCACGGCGAAGGGCAGGCGCGCTGCCGCAGCAGGCCGCTGGGCCAGCGCACGCGCGGCCGGCAGCCAGCCCGGGGCGGTGGGCGCGAGGGCGCTCATGACAGGGTGAGGACGGTGCAGCCCGTGGTCTTGCGCGCTTCCAGGTCGCGGTGTGCCTGCTCCACGTCGCGCAGGGCATAGCGCTGCTCGATGTGGATCTTGACGGCGCCGCTTTGCACCACCGCGAACAAATCGTCCGCCATGGCCTGCGTGGCTTCGCGCGTGGCGATGTGGGTGAACAGGGTCTGCCGCGTCACGTAGAGCGATCCCTTGGCGCCCAGCGCGCCGGGCGCGAATGGGGCCACGGGGCCCGACGCATTGCCGAACGTGGCCATGAGGCCGAACGGCCGCAGGCATTCGAGCGACTTCTCCCAGGTGTCCTTGCCCACCGAGTCGTACACCACCTTCACGCCCTTGCCGCCGGTGATGTCCTTCACGCGGGCGGCGAAGTCCTCGGTGCGGTAATTGATGGCATGCGCCGCGCCGTTGGCCAGGGCCAACCGGCACTTCTCGTCGCTGCCGGCGGTGCCGATGAGCTGCAGGCCCAGCGCCTTGGCCCACTGGCAGGCGATGAGGCCGACGCCCCCGGCCGCAGCATGAAAGAGCACGTGATCGCCCGGCTGCAGGCCCTCGGCGGGCAGCGTCTTCTTGAGCAGGTACTGCGCCGTCAGGCCCTTGAGCATCATGGCCGCGCCGGTCTCGAAGCCGATGGCGTCGGGGAGCTTGCAGACGGTCTTGGCGGGCATCAGGCGCACTTCGGCGTAGCTGCCGGGCGGGTTGCTGGCGTAGGCGGCACGGTCGCCGGCCTTCAGGTGGGTGACGCCCTCGCCCACGGCTTCCACGATGCCGGCGCCTTCCATGCCGATGGCGGCCGGCATCTGCAGCGGATACAGCCCGGTGCGGTGGTACACGTCGATGAAGTTCAGGCCCACGGCATGGTGGTGGATGCGGATTTCGCCCGGACCGGGCTCGCCGACGGTGACATCGACGATCTGAAGTTCTTCGGGGCCGCCATGCTGGCGGATCTGAACGGCAAGGCTCATGGAAACACTCCTGCGAGAAAGAGGAAAGATGAAAAACCGGGCAACGGAAAGCCCGCGAATCCTGCCATGTTTCCCCCCGTTTTGCCGAAGGCGAGACGCTACAGTCCAGCCCCATGACGCAACGACTCACCCCCGGCACCATCGCCCTTTTGGCCACCGCGCCGCTCCTGTGGGCCGGCAATGCGGTGGTGGGGCGGATGGTCCACACCCTGGTGCCTCCCGTCACGCTGAACTTCATCCGCTGGGCCCTGGCGTTTCTGGTGTTGCTGCCGCTGGCGTTTTTGCTGATCGTGAGCGGCATCGTGGCTTCGTCACGGCCGCAGAAGGTACCGGGGGGCGAGGCCTTGAAGGCCTGACAGCGCCTGGAGGGCTGGAGGGCTGGAGGGCTGGAGGGCTGGAGTTTGAGACTTGGAGTCAAAAAGGCCTCCAGCGCAATCAAATCAACGGCATATTGCTATATAAAAAATAGCAAATCTCTGTGATGCCGTGGGTCCATGGCCTGCCGCCAGGCCGCTCAGAGCGGACCGGGCGCCGGTGAGATCGGCGTGGCGCTGTCGCCGAAGCGCTCCACCAGTTCGGCCACGGGCAGGGGGCGCGCGAACAGGTAGCCCTGGTAGAGATCGCAGCCGTGCTGGGCCAGAAAGTCTTTCTGCTCGGCGGTTTCCACGCCTTCCGCGATCACCTGCAGTTCCAGGTTGCGGGCCATGCCGATGATGGTCTGCACGATCACGTCGTCGGTGGGCCGCACGCCCAGGTTGCGCACGAACGACTGGTCGATCTTGAGCTGGTGCAGCGGAAGCCGGGTGAGGTAGGCCAGCGAGGAATAGCCCGTGCCGAAATCGTCCACCGAGAACCGCACGCCCTTGGTGCGCAGCAGGTGCATCTTGGCGACCGAGTCTTCCACGTTGTCCAGCACCAGCGATTCGGTCAGCTCCAGTTCCAGCAGGTGCGGGCGGACGCCGGTTTCCTGGATCACCTCCACCACGCCCGCAACGAAGTCGGGATGGCGGAACTGCCGCGCGCTCACGTTCACCGACACGTGCAGGTTTCGCAGGCGCGGGTCGCGCTGCCACTCGGCCAGTTGTTCGCAGGCCGTGCGCAGCACCCACATGCCGATGGGCACGATCAGCTCGCTTTCCTCGGCCACGGCGATGAAGTGCCCGGGCGCCACCAGGCCGCGCTCCGGGTGCTGCCAGCGCAGCAGCGCTTCGGCGCCCACCACGGTGCCGGGCAAGGTGAACTGCGGCTGGTAGTGCAGCACGAACTGGTTTTGCTGGATGGCGGTCTGCAGGTCCAATTCGAGCTGCGCGCGCTGGGTGATGACCACCTGCATCTGCGGGTCGAAAAAGCACAGGCCATGGCCCCGGCGGGCCTTGACCTGGTACATGGCGATGTCGGCCTGCTTGAGCAGCTCGGCCGCCGATTGCCGCGAATCGCCGAACACGGTGGCGCCGATGCTGCAGTTGCTGTGGTGCGTCTGCGACCGCAGCTGGTAGGGCTTGCTGAGCGCCAGCAGGATCTTCTCGCCGATGCGCCGCGCCAGCGTGGCGGCTTCCTGCGGATCGCGTGCCAGGTCGCACAGCATGACCACGAACTCGTCGCCGCCCAGCCGCGCCACGGTGTCGGTGGTGCGCACGCACTCTTTCAGGCGCAATGCCACCTGCTGCAGCAGCAGATCGCCCACTTCGTGGCCCTGGGTGTCGTTGAGGGTCTTGAAGTGGTCCAGATCGAGAAACAGCAGCGCCCCCAGTTCGCGCGAGCGCGATGCCGTGGCGGCGGCCTGGTTCAGCCGGTCCAGCAGCAGGCGCCGGTTCGGCAGGCCGGTCAGCAGGTCGTAGAAGGCGAGGTTCTCGATCTCGGCGCTGGCCAGGCGCAGGTCGGTGACGTCGTGGTACGAAATCATGAGCCCGCCTTCGGGCGTGGCGCGCTCGGTGATCTGGATGAAATGGCCGTTGGGCAGCATCTGCTCGTGCGTGCCGTCGGGGTGGTGCTGCAGGGCCACGCGCTGCTCGACCCATTCGCGACGCTGGCCTTCGCCGCTGTCGGGCAGGTGGTGCAGCACGGTCGCCTCCAGCAGGGTGCGGAACGGCAGCCCCTCGGCCATGACGCCGCGCAGCCACGGAAAGATCTCCTCGAAGCGGCGGTTCCACTGCAGCACCTCCTGCTGGCGGCCCAGCAGCACGAAGCCGGTCACCATGGACCCGAGCGCCTGGTCGAGCGTGGACTTGGAACTGGCCAGGGCGAACCGCGCGCGGTTCATGCGGTTGAGGTACGCGATGGTGGCCAGCCCCGCAGCCGCCACGGTGGCGCCGAACAGCACGGCCACGAGCACGATGGCATTGCGCTCGCTGCGCCACGGCGCCAGCGCCGCTTCCTGCGGCAGGCTGGCCGAAATCCAGAAGTCCGGATACAGAATGGGCCGCGCCACCACCAGCGCCGAGACGCCGGTAATGCGCGCGCCCTGCCCCCAGGCGCTGATCGGCGTTCCCACCTCGCTCAAGGGGTGTACGCGGGCACGGTGGCGTGCATCGCCCCGGCCCGAAAAGCCCAGCAGCATCTGCCCCTGCCCCCGCTCCAGCGTGATCTCCAGGCCCGAGATGTCCACCGCCTGCGTCAGCACCGACACCAGCATGCTCGTCGGCACCTGGGCGATGGCCACCAGCCGCGTGCCGACCGGCGACCGGACATGGCGGGCCACGTACACCACGCGCTCGGAGCTGGAGAAGCTCACCGTGGGCACGCTGATGGCGAGCGTGGGCACGGCCTGCCCCATGACCTCATCGAAAAATCCCGAAGGCAGGTCCAGCCCCACGCGCACGCCGGCCGCGTCCGACGAGGCGACCACCTTGCGCTGCCCGTCCATCAGCGCCACGTAGCGCACCATGAGGTTCTGGCGCGCCGCCGTGCGCAGCAGCTGGCTCACCGAGCCGGGCCCGCCGGGCTCGTGCATCTGTTCGCGCAGCGCCATCAAGTCGGCGGTGCTGGCCAGCAGCACGTCCAGCCCGAGCAGCGCGCGGTTGACCGCGGCTTCGGCGCCGGTGGTGAAGCGAGTGACCTGCGCCTCGCTCTCCATGAGCGCGGAGTGGCGCGTGGTCCACACCAGCCAGACCGCGGACACGGCGAGGGCGAGCAGGAAGACGGCCACCACACCGCTGATGGCCGCCTGAATGTGTCGGGGAACGGCCTTCATCAAGGCGCCCGGGGAGCGGGGATGCCGCGCGCAGGGCCGACCGTACGGTTCCACAGATCGACGCAGGCCGGGCCGCAGCGCCGCTGCCAGTTCGCCAGCACCGTGGTGCGCAGGATCTCGGCGCGGCGCATGTCGTCCGCCGCCGAAACCGGCACCACCATCATCGAGCCGCGAGCGCCCTTCTGGCACGAGGGACGGCCGGTGTTGCAGGCCAGGCCTTCGGAGGTTTCGCGCTCGGCATCGGCCCAGATGGCGGCCTCCAGCCGGGGCAGCTCGCGTTGCAGCAGGGCGCGCAGGTCGGCAGGCAGCGAGTTCCAGATGTCCCGGTTGGCGCCGAAGATCGACAGGCCCCAGGTCAGCGGCATCGGGTAGACGTACTGGGTCACTTCATAAAGGCCCATGGTGTTGCCCGACATGGTGCCGGTCACCGCGCACTCGCTGTCGCCGGCCTTCAGGCTCGCCACCATCTGGCCGAAGCCCGTGTGCACCGGAATGCCACCGAGGGCGCTGATGAAGTCCGCCTGCGAGGCCGACGCCACCCGGATGCGGCGTCCCGACAGGTCGGAGAGCCCGGTCATGGCGTTCTTGCAGAAGATCACCTGGGCGGGATACACATAGATGGCCAGCATCTCCATGCCGTGCTCCTGCCGCAACGCGCTTTGCAGATAGGGGCGAAAGGCCGCCACCGTGGCGCGCAGGCTGGCGATGTCGGGGTTGAGGCCGGGAAGATCGGGCGCCGTGTACTGCGGGTACTGCGCCGTGAGGGAACTCATGAGGGTGGTGCCGAAGGGCACCACGCCCAGCTCGACCAGCCGCAGCATCTCCATGCCCGGCACGCCTGCCCGATCGAACGGCACGATGGTGGCGGAAAACCGGCCGTTGCTCAGTTTGGCCAGCTCCTGCGTCCAGAACGGGGCCTCGCGCTCCTGATACTGGGACAACGCCCCGAGACTGCCCACCACCCGCAGCATGAAGGGTGCCGACACCGGCGCGGGCGCCGGGCCCTTCGCCGCCGTGGAGCCCTCCCCCGTACCGGCCTTGGCCGGCGCGGGGCTTTGCGCGACTCCCGGCAAAGGGGTGCAGCAGAGCCAGGCCAGTGCCAGGCGGCACAGTGCGCGGGTCAGGAAATGGTGTTGCATGAAGGAACGCCGTAGTTCTTGTTGCCGTGTCGCCGCCAGAGATTTCTCCATCCCCGGCTTTTGTACCATCTTGCTTCGATTTGACCAATGGGGGCGTGCTCTCGGCGCGCCGTGGTTTACAACACCCTGGCAGACGGCGTTCCCGGCCCGGCCGCGGCTCAGAGCCAGCCCGCCCGCCGAAAGCGGTAATACAGGTAGCCGCACACGCCCAGGATCAGCAACAGCGCCGCCGGGTAGCCATAGGTCCACTTCAGTTCGGGCATGCCTTCGAAGTTCATGCCCCAGATGCCGGCGAACGCGGTGCAGACCGCGAAGATGCTGGCCCAGGCCGCGAGGCGCTTGGTGATCTCGTTCTCTTCGATCGTCACCATCGACAGGTTCACCTGGATGGCCGTGCCGATGGTGTCGCGCATCGCGTCGATGGAGCCGTTGATGCGGCTCAGGTGGTCGAGCACGTCGCGAAAATAATCCTGAGAGCCCATGCACACCTGGGGCACCCGGCCACCGTGCAATTTGCCCACGCCTTCCAGCAGCGGCGCGACGGCGCGCTTGAGCACCATGGCGCGGCGCTTGAGCTCGTACAGCCGCTGGATGTTGTTGTGCGGTGCGCCCTTGGTGAAGATCTGCTGCTCGATCTGCTCCAGCTCCACCTCCAGCGCATCGATCACCGGAAAGTAGCGGTCCACCACCGCGTCCATCAATGCATACAGAACGAAGCCCGCACCGGTGCGCAGCAGTTCGGGCTGGCGCTCGCAGCGCTCGCGCACGCCCAGGAAACCCAGCTTGCTGCGGTTGCGCACCGAGAGCACGTAGTTGGCGCCCACGAACACATCGACCTCGCCCACGTTGACGCCACCGTGCCCGGCATCGGGCTCGACCAGGTGCAGCACCGCGAACAGCGAGTTGCCGTATTCCTCGATCTTGGGTCGCTGGTGGCCGTGCTGCGCATCCTCCACGGCGAGTTCGTGCAGGCCGAACTCCTTTTGCATCTCGTCCAGTTCCTGCGGCGTGGCATCGGCCAGCGCCACCCAGACGAAGCATCCGGGCAGGGAAACGTAATCACTGATGTGGTCGACCGAGATATCGGCCAGCTTGGCCCCGTTTTGGTAGGCAACGCAATTGATCAGCATCGGGGGGCAGTCCAGTTCCTTGGCAACAGGCTGGATCTTGCCATGCCGGCGCTAGGTTCCGGAGCTTGCGAGGTCGCGCGCAGGCAGCGGCAAAAACGCCTGCACCCGGGCGTCGTAATCCCATCGCGTCAGCCGGTGGCGGGCCGGCAACGCGCCCAGCCCGGGCGGGCCGGCATCGCGCCGTTCCAGGGTGACCAGGCTGTTGGGCGCATGGGCGCGCAGGCGCACCGACACGGCCGTTCCCGCCCGCGCCGCCCACAGCCCCGGCAGCACTTCGGCCAGCCCGGGCTCGTGCGCGTGGCCGGACAACAGCAGTTGCGCCCCGGCCTCGCGCCAGCGCGCCAGCGCCTCGCCGGCGCGGTGGGGCCGGTGTTCGGTGTCGCTGGTCGGGTGGACCACCAGCGGGTGGTGCGTGACCACGATGCGCCAACGGTCGCGGGGCGCCGCAGCCAAACGCTCGGCCACCGCATCGATCTGCGCGTGGGACAGGCTGCCGCGCTCGTGCCGCCAGGGGCGCGTGGTGTTCACCCCCACGGCGAGGAAGCCCGCCACGTCGCACACCGGCTCCAGGTCGCGGCCCCACCAGCGCTCGTAGCGGCGGTATGCCCGGCCCAGGCGCTCCCACCAGGCGAAGAGGGGCACATCGTGGTTGCCGGGCATGACCAGCAATTGCGGCACGCCCAGCCCGGTCAGAAATTCGTGCGCCTGCGCGAACTGCCGCGCCGTGGCGCGCTGCGTGAGGTCGCCCGACACCACGAGCAGCGACACGTCCAGCGTCTGCACCAGCCGGCCCACCGCCGCGCACACGCGCGGGTCGTGCGCACCGAAGTGCAGGTCCGACAAGTGCATGAGAACGCTCATCGCGGCTCGCAGGCGCTGCGCATTCAGCCCGCCGGGGCCAGGCCCGGTGCGGGGACCGGAGCTGCTTCGGGTTCCGGCTCGGGTTCGGTGGCCGGGGCGGTAGTGGCAGCGACCGGAACGGCGCCTTGCATGGCGGGGTCGTCGTCGCGCACGGTGGCGGTGGGAGCCACCAGCCACAGCGGCCGGTCTTCCACCCGAAAACGCAACGGCGGCACCATCCATTCGCGCTCCCCGTCGAAAGCCACCTTCACGCGGTGCGGGCGCCAGGTGGGCTCCACCACCATCTCGGCGCAGGCCAGGCTGATGACGGCTTCATCGCGCGCCAACTGGCCGATGGCCGCGTTCCACACCGTGCGGGCGGTGGCCGCTCGGCTCTGGGGCTTGAGCAGCAGCACGGCCAGGTGGTCGCCCTCGGCCACGTCCTGCGCCTGGGGAATGCCCAGGCGCTCCAGTTGCAGCGGGTTGTTTCCCACGAACAGCGTGGAGGCGAAAAACTCTTCCCGCGTGGGCGCTGCCACGCCGTGCTGGCGCAGCGCCACGCGCCAGCGCCTTGCGGAGGCCGGCCTGAAAAAGCTCCACACCGCCGACACGATGGCCACCCAGCGCGAGCGCCCGAAGCGGCGCGACGCCAGTTCGCGCTCTTCCAGCAGGCGCGGGTACAGCCCTACGCTGGCATTGACGAGGAACATGCGGTCGTTGACGAAGCCCACGTTCACCGGCCGCACATCGCCCGCATCCATCGCATCGAAGATGTCGTTGGCGGCCTGCTCGGGATCGAGCGACAGGCTTTGTTCACGCGCGAAATAATTGAAGGTGCCCACCGGAATCACGCCCATGCGCACCTGGTGCTTCCATGCGGCGGTGGCCACCGCGTTGATGGTGCCGTCTCCGCCGGCGGCCACCACCAGCCCCCCGCTCGCCTTGGCGGCCAGCGCGGCCTCTTCGGCCGCCTGCACGATGCCGGCGCGCAGCGCGGGCACATGCCACTGCACGGCATTGCCTTGCAAGGGCGCCAGGGCCTCCAGCCGGGCGCGCAACTGGCCGTGATCGGCACCGGGCCGGTGGGGCACCACCAGGTGGATCGGGCGGCGCCCTCGGGGCATGGACGCTGGCAGGTCGTTGGATGGCATGTGAGAAGGCTTTCGGGGGAGAAGATCCGCAGGCGGGGCTGAACCGCACCGGGCTCGCAGCGTACACCTGCGGGGCGGGACGCCCGATTCTGCACACAGCCGCTCCCGCACATGCATCGGCAGGCAGGCGCACCCCTTGTCAGCCATGGCCGACAGGCGTCCCGCCCTCGTCCGCCGTGCCGGCAAACCCCGGCGCGGCGCCGGGAATTACGGGCGCTCACGCATCCGTGCCTGCCACCATTGGCGCCCTGTCCATCTCTTTTTCGCGCGATCCATGCCCTTGCCTTGCCGCCACCGCCCTGCCCGCTCGCCAGGCTTTCACGACACACCGCCGCCCGTGCTCGGGAGGCATGCCTGATGGACGCGCACGCCATCGCCCTGTGGGCCGCATCGCACCCGCTGACCGTCTGGGCAGGCGGCATGGCCATCGCATTGATGGCGGCCGCTGCGGCCTGGGCCGCCGCCGGGCCGCTGCACACCCATGGCGCCCGATGGACAGCGCCCTGGGCGGACCGCTGGACCGCGCCCCGGAATGCGGGCCTGCGGCTGCTGGGCACCTTGCTCGTGGCGGCGCTGCTGCTGCTGGCCTGCGCACAGGCCCTTGCGGCACTGGCCGAAGAATGGGCGGCTCCCACCGTCTGGGCCTTGCTGGACCAGACGCTGGCCGACACGCTGCGCGCCACCGCCAGCGTGGCCACATTGACGCTGTTCGCCACCCTCACCCACGCGGGCGACACGGCCATGCTCGCGGTGCTGGCCGTGGCCGTGGCAGCCGCTCTATGGCTGCGCCGGTACCGCCTGCTCGCACTGGGCTGGACGGCGGCGCTGGCCGGCAACGGGCTGATCACGCGGGGGTTCAAGCACACCTTCGAACGGGTGCGGCCCGTGCACACGCACGAGATCGCCGTGGCAGACGGCTTCAGCTTTCCGAGCGGGCACAGCAGCAGCTCGCTCGTGGCCTACGGAATGCTGGCCTATCTGGTCCTGCGCCTGCTGCCCGCGCGATGGCATCTGCCCGCCGTGCTGCTGGCGGTGGCCACCGTGTTCACCGTGGGCTGGAGCCGTGTGGTGCTGCAGGTGCATTTTGCGAGCGACGTGCTCGCCGGCTGGCTCACCGGCGGCGCATGGCTGGCCTGCTGCGTGATGGTGATGTCCGGCGTGGGGCACTGGCACCGGTCCCGGTCCCGGTCGGCCACCTTGGCTTGACGGGCCGGTAACGCAACAGGCCGCCTGCAGCCTGCGTCGCCAAGCCGTCAACTGGCGGCGCGCCCGGACCGGTCTGCCGCCAGCGACAGCCCGAACACCGCCAGCCCGCCCAGCGCCAGCAGCACGCCCACCCAGCCGGTGGACGTCCAGCCCAGTCCGGCCGTGATCGCCACGCCCCCCAGCCAGGCGCCCAGCGCATTGGCGCAGTTGAACGCCGAGTGGTTGAGGGCCGCAGCCAGCGTCTGCGCGTCGCCCGCCACATCCATCAGGCGGATCTGCAGCGCCGGGCCGATGGCGACGATGGTGCCCAGCAAGAACGTGGCCAGCGCCACCGTCGCGACATGGTGCGCCGCGAACACGAAGCCGCCCAGCACCGCGATGGACCACAGCAGCAGCCCGCCGATCGTGCGCATCAGCGACTTGTCGGCCAGCCGCGCACCGACCAGGTTGCCCGCCACCATGCCCGCGCCGAACAGCGCCAGCACGAACGGCACGCCGGACACCGGCAGCCCGGCCACCTCCGTCAGCGTGGGCTTGATGTAGCTGAATACCGAAAACATGCCCCCGAAGCCGATCGCCCCGATCCCCAGCGTGAGCCACACCTGCTTGCGCCGCAGGGCATCCAGTTCGCGCCACGGGCTGGCGCCCTCGGCCGGCGCCTGGTAGGGCACGCCCCGCCGCACCATGGCCATGGCCGCCACCGCGATCAGCCCCACGAACACGAAAGCCGCTCGCCACCCGAACACCTGCCCGAGCCACGCCGCGATCGGCACGCCCAGCAGCGTGGCGCCCGTCAGCCCCAGCATCACCAGCCCCACCGCACGGGCGCGCCGGCCGGGTGGCGCCAGCGACGCCGCCACCAGCGCCGCCACGCCGAAATACGTGCCGTGCGGCAGCCCGGTCACGAAGCGCATCACGTTCAGCGACAGGTAGCCCGGAGCCATCGCCGATGCGAAATTGCCCAGCGCATACACCCCCATCAGCGCGATCAGCAATGCCCGCCGGCCCCAGCCTGCCGCCAGCACGGCCAGCACCGGCGCTCCGATCACCACGCCCAGCGCGTAGGCGCTGATCACGTGACCCGCCTGCGGAATGCTCACACCGATGTCGCGCGCCACCTCGGGCAGCAAACCCATGATGACGAACTCCCCCGTTCCGATGGAAAAGCCCCCCAGGCCCAGCGCCAGCACGGCGCGCATCAGCGTGCGGTCGTCGCGCGCCGGGGCGGCGGAAGAATCGGTCGCCGTGGCATCGGCGGAGCGGGAAGGCAGGGAAGGCGTGGTCATGGAAAGCGCGGCGTGCATGCCTGCATGCCCATCCGTCAAAGCGATCCGGGCGGCAGGCGGGATAAAAAATCAGGGTAAACCCGCAGGCCAGTGACCATATCACGCCAGGCCTGCGCGCCAGGGCCGGCAGACTTTGCCCAGGGAACAGCCGGTTTCGCCGACCGCCGCTAAGCTGTGGCAGCGGCTGCGGATCGTCCTGTTCATCACCGCGACCCCAACCAAGGAACCCCCATGAGCGACCATCCCTGGCACGGCGTGCGCGTGCTGGCCTTCGACATCTTCGGCACCGTCGTGGACTGGCACGGCAGCATCGTGCGGGAAGTCGAGGCCCTGTACCCGCAAGTGGATGCCGACGCCTTCGCCCTCGCCTGGCGCGACGGCTACCAGCCTGCCATGCAGCGCGTGCGCAGCGGCGAACTGGGCTGGACCCGCATCGACGAACTGCATCGCCTCATCCTCGATGGCCTGCTGCCGCGCTTCGGCCTGCAGCACCTGACCGAGGCCGAGCGCCAGCACCTGAACCGCGTGTGGCACCGGCTCGCCCCCTGGCCCGACAGCGTGGAGGGGCTGCAGCGCCTGAAGCGCCAGTACACGATCACCACGCTCTCCAACGGCAACATCGGCCTGCTGACCCACATGGCCAAGCGCGCCGGCCTGCCCTGGGATTGCATCCTGAGCGCCGAGGTGTTCCGCGCCTACAAGCCCGACCCGCAGGTGTACCTGGGCGTGGCCCGCACGTTCGACCTCGCGCCGGATCAGGTCATGCTGGTGGCAGCCCACCACGACGACCTGGCGGCGGCGCGGGAATGCGGGCTGCGAACCGCTTACATCGAACGGCCTTGGGAATTCGGGAAGGCACGGCCGAAGGACGTGTCACCGCATGCGGGGAATGATTGGCACGCGGAGAGTCTGGTGGGGCTGGCGGAGCGATTGGGCGCGTAAGCGGGCATGCGAGGCGCCAGCATCGCTTGTGGGACGCGGCAGGTAAACTCGCCGCATAACCACAGTGCCGAGGGATGAATGACCGAACAAACGTTGATGTGTCGACGCGACGGCTGCAGCAAACCCGTTGAAATATCCGATCCAGGCCCGATGCGCCGGTTCATCCTCCAACTCCAGCAGTTGTACCAGGCCTCGACGCTGGCCGGTGACAACGCGGCACAGTATTGGGCCAACTTGGGCCAACATCGCGGTGAACTCCAGGAGCCCGTGGGCTCCATTGGCACACATCCCCGGCGCTGTCGCGGTGCTATGGACACCCGAAATAGCACCAACCACCGCGCTCACGCTCGGAACAGCAGGTTATGGCTTCGCCGCTCTGCCCAAGAACCTGATTCACTTCACGACGACAGCCGGTGCTGCAGGGATAGCGCGCACCGGAGTGATCCGAGCCAGCGCTTTCCCCCGCCATGGCATCTATGGCCCAGGTGTCTATATGGCGCGCATCGGGCGCCCCATCAATCTGATCGTGGCAGCGCAGGCCCGGATTCCGATCATGCTGGCAACGCCAGCGGGCACGGCACGTATCCTTCCTTACCTGGTGTATGTGAGATGGGGACTCAACGGCGTTAAGGTCGCCCGATGAGCAAACGGAAACCCTCCGACTCTCTTCAAACGGCAACGATCTGGTTTGCCTGGGCTTGCTGGGCCATTGCCTACTGGCAGTCGAGCTGGTGGTGGGTGGCGGGGTCCATGGTTCCTTATCTTCTTTCGCAGAGTTTTGGCCACCTTTTGGACCAAGACAAAGACGGCGGATGAATTGCCGGCTGCGGCCTCTTTGGGATCACCCGATGCTCAACCCGCCACCATCCCCTGCACGAACCGCTGCACCCGCGCATCGAACTCCGCGCTCGTCGCGGTGAACTCCACTCCCGCCAGCACCTGGTCGCCCGCTGGCTTGAGGGTGACGACGCGGGCATAGACATCGCGGGCCTGGTATTGGACGAGAGGCAGGTCGAACGACAGCCGCAGTTCCCCGTGCAGCAGCGGCGCAGCGCCGCTCAGTTCCAGCAGCGCGCCGTGGTAGCCCATGTCGCGCAGGATGCAGGGCTCTGCGTGGGGCATGACCATGCCGTCCTGCACCCGTTGCCAGGTACACGGCAGGCGCGCCTCCACGCGGTGGCTGCGGCGGAACTCCTGGCGCGGCACCTTGAGCTTGCGGCTGGGGACGGCGACGAGTTCGCGCATGGACAAAGGCTCGGAGCGCCCCTTCACGAAGACCTGCACGGGCGGCGCGACGGAGGCCATGCTCCAGCAGCGCTGGTACACCGCCTCGCTCACCAGCACCTGCCCGCGCAGGGCGAAGGCGCGCAGCTGCTGGGCCTCGATGACCACGTCGCCCAGCAGCACCGGCGACTGGCGCACACCGGCCGGCCGGCCGAAGCCGCCCACCAGCGCGGGACCGCAAGCGATGCCGATGCCCAGGTAGATGCAAGGCAGGCGGTCCTGCAGAAAAGCGTCGTTCAAATCGCGCACGGCCATCTGCAGGGCCAGGGCGCACATGGCGGCGCGATGCACGTCGTCTTCGGCCGGGCTGCCGCCACCGTTCAGCCCGAAGACCACGGCACCCGCGTCGCCCGTCAGGTGATCCAGTTCGGCGCCGTAGCGGGCCATCACGCCGTGCAGGCAGGCCAGGATGCGCTCCACCCACGGCAGGGACTGCTCGGGCGGCAGCTGCGCCGCCATCTGGGAAAAGTCGCGCAGGCCGATTTTCAGCAGGGTCACCTCGCGCGGCTGCAGGTGCGGCCCGGCGGCGGATGGCAGAGAAGGCGAAGCGGAGGTCAGCGCGTGCGGGGTGGTTGCCGGGGAGTCGCCAGGGGGAAAAGAGGACATGGGAGCGCGGTGCTTTCTCTTCGGGGTGGCCTTTTGGAACTGCGGGCGACGCGCCGGCCTGCCCGGCAGTCGGGGCGGGACGGCACGCCGCCGCGCGGCAGGCGCTCGCACGGCAAGCATAGAGGGCCCGCGTTGCCATGGTCAAGGCGCGCAGCCATTCTCCCCCACGGCGGCATCATCGCCACTGCACGGTACGTTCACGCAGCTCCTGTGGAGGCGCTGGTTTCCTCCACCGGGGATGCGGATGAAGATGCTGTTGCGGGTGCCGCTGCGGCGCCGCAGGGCCAGGGCCGGGGTTCAGATCGCCACGAGGTTGCGAATGCCCTTGGCCTGCATCTCGCTGCCCGGGCCCCGGGCGATGACTTCGCCGCGCTCCATCACGAGGTACTCGTCGGCCAGCTCCTCGGCGAAGTCGTAGTACTGCTCGCACAGCAGGATGGACACGGGGTGCCCGTCCAGCCCGTCGCTGGCCAATTGGCGGATGACGCGGCCGATGTCTTTGATGATGCTGGGCTGGATGCCTTCGGTGGGCTCGTCCAGGATCAGCAGGCGCGGGCTGGGCGCCAGTGCCCGCGCGATGGCGAGCTGCTGCTGCTGCCCGCCCGACAGGTCGCCGCCGCGGCGGCCGAGCATCTGCTTGAGCACGGGAAAGAGTTCATACAGGTGACTGGGAATGGGTGTGGAGCCGCTCTGGTAGGCCAGGCCCATGCGCAGGTTTTCCTCGACGGTGAGGCGGCCGAAGATTTCGCGGCCCTGGGGGACGAAGCCGATGCCTGCGCGGGCGCGGTCGTAGGGGGTCTTGGTCTGGATGGGGTGGCCTTCCCAGGTGATGGTGCCGCTCTTGATGGGGACGAGGCCCATGAGGCTTTTGAGCAGGGTGGTCTTGCCGACGCCGTTGCGGCCCAGGAGGACGGTGACTTGGCCTGGGGAGGCGGTGAGGCTCACGTCCCGCAGGATGTGGGAGCCGCCGTAGTACTGGTGGAGGTTTTGGACGGTGAGCATGGGTTTTTGATGTCTTTTGGGTTTGATGCCCTAGTGTTGATTGGCCTTGTTGCTATTGTTTTTGTAGCTTTTGGATGATTGTGTTCCGGGGCCGGGGTATGCGCCCGGCGGCGCACTCACTTTCTTTTGCTTCGCCAAAAGAAAGTAAGCAAAGAAAAGGCGACCCTGCTGGGTGCGTCCCTGCGCTGCGCTTCGGGCAACCTGTGGTGCTCGGGTGCGGGGTGCGCCGTGGAACTCGCTTCGCGCTGCGCGCTGCGCTCGGACAGCCACGGCGAGTCAGTTCACGAAGCAGGTGTGTCCTGCGGCACACCTGCCCACCCCGCACCCTGCGCTCCTCGGCGCACCCAGAAGGGCACTCAGCAGGCGGGCCATTGCTTCGCTCGGCCCTCGGTGCGCGAGCGCGTTGCGCCGCGCACACCTGGCCGAGCGCAGCGATGGCCCGTGTGGGATGTCGGACTGCAGGGTTCCCTTCTGGCCGTGCCGAGGAGCGCAGCGGCTGGCGGAAAAAGGGCCGCGCGCTGTCTGAGCGCAACGCAGTGAAGCGAGTTTGCGCGGACCCCGCCAACCGCGAGCACCGCAGGTTGCCCCGGAGCGCAGCGCAGGGGACACGGACAGTAGGGTCGCCTTTCTTTTGGGTACGTTTCTTTGGCGAAGCAAAGAAAAGTACCTCGGCCGCCGGGCCGAGACCCGGCCCCGGAACGTAACCAGCAAGCAACTTTGCAAAAAAGCTCACGGCCTCACCGCCCCAAATAAACCTCAATCACCCTCTCATCCCCCTGCACCTGATCCAACGTCCCCTCCGCCAACACCGCCCCATCGCACAAAACAGTCACCTTCTCCGAAATCGTCCGGATGAACGACATGTCATGCTCCACCACCATCAGCGAATGCCGCCCCTTCAGCGTCAGGAACAGCTCCGCGGTCCGCGCCGTCTCCTCGTCGGTCATCCCCGCCACCGGCTCGTCCAGCAGCAGCAGCTTGGGGTCCTGCATCAGCAGCATGCCGATCTCCAGCCACTGCTTTTGCCCGTGGCTCAGGTTCCCCGCCATGCGCGACACGCTATCGGCCAGGTGGATGGTGTGCAGCACCTCGGCCAGCCGGTCCGCCTGGGCGGAGTCGAGGCGAAAGAACAGGCTCGACGCCACGCCCTTGTGCGTCTTCAACGCCAGCTCCAGGTTCTCGAACACGGTGAGCTGCTCGAACACCGTGGGCTTTTGGAACTTGCGGCCGATGCCCAGCCCTGCGATCTCCGGCTCGTTGTGCCGCAGCAGGTCGATGGTGCTGCCGAAGAACACGGTGCCCCGGTCCGGGCGGGTCTTGCCGGTGATGATGTCCATCATCGTGGTCTTGCCCGCGCCGTTGGGGCCGATCACGCAGCGCAGTTCGCCGGGGGCGATGTCCAGGTTCAGGCCGTTGATGGCCTTGAAGCCGTCGAAGCTCACGTGCACGTCTTCCAGGTACAGGATGCGGCCGTGGACCACGTCCACCTCGCCGGGCACGGCCACGCGCGAGAAGCCGGCGGCGCGTCCGTCCGATTCGGTCTGGCCGGTGGGGGCGAATCGGGCGGGGGCCTTCAGGCGGTGCGCGCCCGCTTCCATCAGGTCGGGGGTCATCGCGCACCGCCTTTCCGCAGCAGGCGTTTGACCCCGTCGATGGCGCCGCCCGGCTTGCGCAGCAGGCCCACCACGCCTTGCGGCAAGAACAGGGTGACGGCGATGAACAGCGCGCCCAGAAAGTACAGCCAGAACTCCGGCGCGGTCACGGTGAGCCAGCTCTTGGCGCCGTTCACCAGAAAGGCGCCCACGATGGGGCCGATGAGCGTCGCGCGCCCGCCCACCGCCGCCCACACGGCGATTTCGATGGAGTTGGCGGCGCTCATTTCGCCCGGGTTGATGATGCCGACCTGCGGCACGTACAGCGCGCCGGCCACGCCGCACATCATGGCGCTGATGGTCCAGATGGTGAGCTTGTAGGGCAGCGGCGAGTAGCCCGAGAACATGACGCGCGTTTCCGCATCGCGCACCGCCTGAAGCACGCGGCCGAATTTGCTGCGCACCAGCCAGCGCCCCAGCAGGAACGCGCCCAGCAGCGCCAGCCCCGTGAGCACGAAGAGCAGCATGCGCATGTTCTGCGTGGCGATCGGCTGCCCCAGGATGCGCTTGAAATCGGTGAAGCCGTTGTTGCCGCCGAAGCCCGTCTCGTTGCGAAAGAACAGCAGCATGGCGGCGTACGTCATGGCCTGCGTGATGATCGAGAAATACACGCCCTTGATGCGCGAGCGGAAGGCGAAGTAGCCGAACACGAAGGCCACCAGCCCCGGCACGGCCACGACGAGAACCAGCGTGGCGATGAAGCTGTCCGACAGCGCCCAGTGCCAGGGCAGCTCCTTCCAGTCCAGGAACACCATGAAGTCGGGCAGGTCGCTCTGGTAGTTGCCGTCGCGGCCGATCTGGCGCATGAGGTACATGCCCATCACGTAGCCCCCCAGCGCGAAGAACAGGCCGTGGCCCAGGCTCAGGATGCCGGTGTAGCCCCAGATGAGGTCCATGGCCAGCGCGCAGATGGCGTAGCACATGATCTTGCCGAGCAGCGCCACCGCATAGTCGGACAGGTGCAGCGGGCTGCCGGCGGGCAGCCACAGGTTGAGAGCGGGCGCCACGGCGCACACGGCGATCAGCGCGGCGATGAAGGCCGACCAGCCGGAGCGGGTGAGCAGCGGCGCGGCGCCGGGCAAGGCCATCGGAAGACGGGTCGTGGCGTTCATGCTTCACGCCCTTTCATGGCGAAGATGCCTTGCGGGCGCTTCTGGATGAAGACGATGATGAAGACCAGCACCGCGATCTTGGCCAGCACGGCGCCCGTCCAGCCTTCGAGGAATTTGTTGAGCACGCCCAGGCCCAGCGCCGCGTACACGGTGCCGGCCAGCTGGCCCACGCCGCCCAGCACCACCACCATGAACGAATCGACGATGTAGCCCTGGCCCAGGTCGGGCCCCACGTTGCCGACCTGGCTCAGGGCGCAGCCGGCCAGGCCGGCGATGCCGGAGCCCAGCGCGAAGGCATAGGTGTCCACGCGGGCGGTATTGACGCCCATGCACGAGGCGATGGGGCGGTTCTGCGTGACGCCGCGCACGAACAGGCCCAGCCGCGTGCGGCCGATGAGGTAGGCCACGCCGCCCAGCACCGCGAAGGCGAACGCCACGATGATCACGCGGTTCCAGGGCAGTTGCAGGTTGTCCATGAGCTGCACGCCGCCGCTCATCCACGCGGGGTTTTCCACGCCCACGTTCTGCGCGCCGAACACGGTGCGCACGAGCTGCTGCAGCATCAGGCTGATGCCCCAGGTGGCCAGCAGCGTCTCCAGCGGCCGGCCATAGAGGAAGCGGATCACGCTGCGCTCCAGCACCGCGCCCATCAGTGCCGAGGCGCAGAACGCGGCGGGCACGGCGGCCACCAGATACCAGTCGAAGGCGCCGGGCAGGTACTTCTGGAACAGGCCCTGCATCACGTAGGTGGCATAGGCGCCGATCATCATCAGCTCGCCGTGCGCCATGTTGATGACGCCCATCAGCCCGTAGGTGATGGCCAGGCCCAGCGCCACGAGCAGCAGGATGGACCCCAGGCTCACGCCCGAGAACAGCGCGGCGAGCTTTTCGCCCCACTGCAGCCGGCCTTCCACCGAGGCCAGCGCGGACTGGATGGCGGCCTTGACCTTCGGGTCGGCCTCCTGGCGCAACTGCTCCAGCAGCACGGTGCGCGTGGCGGGGTTGCCGCTGGCCGCCAGGTGCTGGGCGGCTTCCAGGCGGTGGCCCGCATCGCTGCTGGCCAGCAGCACCCGCGCGCGAATGGCTTCGAGCCGGCCGCGCAGGCCGGCGTCCTTCTCGGCGGCCAGGGCCTTTTCGATGAGGGGCAGGCGCGCGGCGTCGGTCTCTTCCTTGAGCGACTCGATGGCGGCGCGGCGCTGGGCCGCATCGGGCGACAGCAGCTGCAGCGAGGCCAGCGCCGCGTCGAACTCGCCGCGCATGCGGTTGTTGTTGACGATGTCCTCTGCATCGTCGGGCACCGGCACCTGGGCGCCGGTGGCGGGGTCCAGTCCCTTGCCGTCCTTCAACACGATGGCCCGGTCGCCCGCGATCTTGACCGCGTCGTCGGCCATGGCGCGGATGAACGCCAGCGTCGCATCGTCGGGCGTGGCCGTGGCCTGCTGCAGCGCGGCGATGCGCTCGTCGGTATCGCCCGCCGCCATGGCCCGCGCGGCCTGCGGCGTGAGCGCGTGCGCCTGCACCGCCGCACACAGCAGCAGGCAGGCGATCAGGCGGTGAAAGAAGGTGGGAAGCATGGTGAGGGGAAGGTCGTCACGAACAAGAAAGGATTGCGATCACGGACTGCTTCGTCATGCCACGTGCACCCGCGCGGCCCGAAGCCAGCAGACGCCGCGGAACCGGCTTTGCCGGGCCGCTGGCGTCGTCCCCCCTCCCGCGCAGCGCAGCGCAGCGAGAGAAGGAGGGGTGAAGGCGAGCAGCGCCTCAGGGGGGTGTCACTTCCCTTGCGGCTCGTCCTTCTTCTTGTCGTTGCCTTCGATGTACGGGCTCCACGGCTTGGCCTTGACCGGGCCGGGCGTCTTCCACACCACGTTGAACTGGCCATCGGCCTTGATCTCGCCGATGAACACGCTCTTGTGCAGGTGGTGGTTCTTCTCGTCCATCTTGCTCACGATGCCGCTGGGCGCCTGGAAGGTCTGGCCGGCCATGGCGGCGATGACCTTGTCCACATCGGTGCTCTTGGCCTTCTCGACGGCCTGCTTCCACATGTGGATGCCGATGTAGGTGGCCTCCATCGGATCGTTGGTCAGCGGCTTGTCCATGTGGCCGGGGATCTTCTTGGCCTTGGCATAGTCGCTCCACTGCTTGATGAAAGCGGTGTTGGTGGGGTTCTTGATGGACATGAAGTAGTTCCATGCCGCCAGGTGGCCCACGAGCGGCTTGGTGTCCACGCCGCGCAGCTCTTCCTCGCCCACCGAGAAGGCGACGACCGGCACGTCCTTGGCCTTCAGGCCCGCGTTGCCCAGTTCCTTGTAGAACGGCACGTTGGAGTCGCCGTTGATGGTGGAGACCACCGCCGTCTTGCCGCCCTGGCTGAACTTCTTGATGTCGGCCACGATGGTCTGGTAGTCGGCATGGCCGAAGGGGGTGTACTTCTCGTCGATGTCGCTGTCCTTCACGCCCTTGGACTTCAGGTAGGCGCGCAGGATCTTGTTGGTGGTGCGGGGGTACACGTAGTCGGTGCCCAGCAGCACCCAGCGCTTGGCACCGCCGCCGTCCTTGCTCATCAGGTAGTCCACCGCGGGAATGGCCTGCTGGTTGGGCGCGGCGCCGGTGTAGAACACGTTCTTGGACAGCTCTTCGCCTTCGTACTGCACGGGGTAGAACAGCAGGCCGTTCATTTCCTCGACCACGGGCAGCACCGACTTGCGGCTCACCGAGGTCCAGCAGCCGAAGATGACCGAAACCTTGTCCTGGCCCAGCAGCTGCTTGGTCTTCTCCGCGAACAGGGGCCAGTTGGAGGCCGGGTCCACCACCACGGGTTCCAGCTTCTTGCCGAGCACGCCACCCTTGGCGTTGATCTCGTCGATGGCCATGAGCACCGTGTCTTTCAGCACGGTCTCCGAAATCGCCATGGTGCCCGACAGGCTGTGCAGCACGCCGACCTTGATGGTGTCGGCGGCATGGGCCGGCAGTGCCGACAGGCCCGCCAGCGTGGCGACGGCCGCGAGGGCCTTGAGAGAGTAACGACGTTGCATGGGGTGCATCTCCAATGGATGGGGGTCAAACCGCTTCGCCCGGGGCCCCGGACGGGGCCTGTGATCGGTCGATGGAATGGATTCTGGAGACCGCACCCCGCGCCGCCAATACGCCAAGTGGCGTACGCGGGGGGCTCGGGCTGGCGGGCACGCGGGCTTCGAACGAATGGCCGGGTGGCAAACAGGCCCACGCTCCATTGCTATCAAATAAATAGCTATACACCGCCGTATTCATTGCGCTGGAGCCTAATTTCATGCGATTCCCCTGCGCACCAGGCTCAGTGCCCGGCCCGCTGAAGCCATGCATGCGCCTCTGGGTGCCGGCGAGCAGTGCCCACCGGAGGCTGTCACGCGGCTGACGACGGCGCCGGTGCGCTCACCAGTACGGCCTGCAGAAGGCCCCCTTCGTTCACCGAAGCGGAGTCCTGCGCTCTCTTGCGCCCGCAAGCATTTTCTCGAAACGGGGCGAGTGGCGAAATTCGTAAGTAGTTTCCAGAATGTGGCTTTCCACAATCGAAACGGCCTTGACTAGAGATACATTCACCCACCTTCAAAAACGAGCGCTGCTGGCGACGGTACGCGCAGAACCCATGCAAGAGACAAGCACTCTCCCTCGCAAGAAGCCCTTCTACCGCTCGCTGTACCTCCAGGTGCTGTTCGCCGTCGTCGTCGGCGTGCTGCTGGGGCACTTCTACCCAGCGCTGGGCGAACAGATGAAACCGCTGGGCGACGGCTTCATCAAGCTGATCAAGATGATCATCGCGCCGATCATCTTCTGCACCGTGGTGATCGGCATCGCGGGCATGGAAGACATGAAGAAGGTCGGCCGCACCGGCGGCCTGGCGCTTCTGTATTTCGAAATCTTGAGCACGGTCGCACTGGTCATCGGCCTGATCGTGGTCAACGTGCTGCAGCCCGGCGCCGGCATGAACGTGGATGCGTCCACCATCGACACCAAGTCGATCGCCGCCTACACCGCGCCCGGCAAGATGGGCACGACCACCGACTTCCTGATGAACGTCATCCCCACCACGGTGGTCGATGCGTTCGCCAAGGGCGAGATCCTGCAGGTGCTGCTGATCGCCGTGATGTTCGGCTTCGCGCTGCACCGCTTCGGCGGCCGCGGCACGCTGGTGTTCGACTTCATCGAGAAGACCTCGCACGTGCTGTTCACCATCGTGGGCTACATCATGAAGGTGGCGCCCATCGGAGCGTTCGGCGCCATGTCGTTCACCATCGGCAAGTACGGCGTGGGTTCGCTGCTGTCGCTGGGCAAGCTGATGGGCTCGTTCTACCTGACCTGCCTGCTGTTCATCTTCATCGTGCTGGGCTCGATTGCGCGCTTTCACGGCTTCTCGATCTGGAAGTTCATCAAGTACATCAAGGAAGAGCTGCTGATCGTGCTGGGCACGTCGTCCAGCGAATCGGTGCTGCCGCGCATGATGGAAAAGATGGAGAACCTGGGCGCCAAGAAGACCACCGTGGGCCTGGTCATTCCCACCGGCTACTCGTTCAACCTGGACGGCACGTCCATCTACCTGACCATGGCCGCGGTGTTCATCGCGCAGGCCACGAACACGCCGCTGGACATCACGCACCAGATCACGCTGCTGCTGGTGCTGCTGCTCACCTCCAAGGGCGCGGCCGGCATCACGGGCAGCGGCTTCATCGTGCTGGCAGCGTCGCTGTCCGCGGTGGGCCATGTGCCGGTGGCGGGACTGGCCCTCATCCTGGGCATCGACCGCTTCATGTCGGAGGCGCGCGCGCTCACCAATCTGGTGGGCAACGGCGTGGCCACCATCGTGGTCGCCAAATGGACCGGCGACCTCGACGAGAACAAGCTCAAGCAGCGCCTGAACGATCCCAACTGGGTGGACGCCGACGCCCCCGAGGTGCTGCTGGACGCCAAGACCGAGCGCATGGACACGAGCGGCCCCCGCTGAAGTGCCGCCAAGGCTTCAGGGCGGCACGCGCTGCCGCCCCACCCCCTCGGGTGTCACCCATCCCATCAGGCCGGCTTTCGCCGGCCTTTTTCATTGGGGGCTGTCGTCGGGATGCAGGCGGCTACAACGCCGAAGTGTCGGTGAACACGGCCGGGTCCGGCAGATGGTCGGCCAGCCAGCCGGGGTCGAGCTGCAGCGCCTGCAGCAGTTCGTCCGGCAGGGCGCCGATCGTTTCGGCCAGCGTCGCCTTGGGGCCTACGGCGATCTCGGCCAGCAGCGTGGCCACGTGCACGATGGCCCCCAGCCGGCAGAACGACGGACTGGCCAGCGGGTCGGACGCGGTTTCCAGCGCGCGCACCACCTCGTCCGGAAACCTCCACTGCCGCGCCAGTTCGGCGGTGATCTGCCCCTCCGTGAAGCCCAGCAGGCTCTGCTCGCGCTGCCAGCGGCCGCCGGGCAGATGGGGCAGGCGTTCGATCTCGACGATCTCGCGCGGCGCCTTCTGCGCGATGATGAGTTCGCCCAGCCGCACCATGAAGCCGGTCAGCCACGATTGCTGCACATCGGTGCCCAGGGCCCGCGCCAGCCATTGCGCGTAGCCGGCGCAGGCCATGCTTTCCTTCCAGAACTCCTGCCGGTCCACGCCCGGCGCATCGGCGAACGAGCCGGTCATGCACGCCGCCAGGGCCAGCGTGCGCACCTGGTTGAGCCCGACCATGTTGATGGCATCGTCCAGCGAGGACACCTGGCGCGGCAGCCCGAAGCGTGCGCTGTTGGCCATGCGGACCAGCTTGGCGGTGAGCGACGGATCCTTGGAGATGGCCGTTCGCACCTTCTCGAAGGGAATGTCGTCGTCGTGCAGGGTCTGGATCAGGCTGTGGGCCACCTCGGGCATGGTGGGCAGCTTGACCTCCTGAAGGAAAGCGGCGAGTGCGGGCATGCGAGAAGACCTTTTCGTGGGGTTGCGTGCAGACCGGCCTTCCAGCCCGCTGGTGTTTTTGTATCACCGTCTTGCCCCCTGCCGGGCAGGGAATTCACCAGCCCCCGGGTTTGTGCCGGTTTGGCAACGCAGACACGAATCAAGCCCCGAGGCGAAAGGCGCGGTCGAGCGTGGCCGTCAGGCGGTCGGCCAGCCGGTTGGAGGCGGCCTGCGTCGGGTGAATGCCATCGGTCGTATCCGCATCGACCGAAAACGGCATCGAATCCCATCGGGCATGCAGGGTACGGGTGTCGGTGGCCACCTGGTGGATCACCCCGTTGATCGCGTGCATGGTGGCCAGCGCCTCGGGGCCGAAGATCTTGTCCGATACGGGCGTGAGGCCCGTGACCACGGCAGCGCGCCCCAGCGAGCGAGCCACCCGGATCAGGCCGCGGTAATCCGCCTCGAATTGCTCCAGATCGAAGCCCGGGCGGGCATGGTCGTTCACACCGGCCTGGAAGACCACGATCCGCGAGGCATGGGGTTCGGTGTCGAAAGGCCCCTGCGGGCCACGCGGAAAGAGGTTGGGCGGAGCGCCTTCGAAGGGTTCCTCGTAGCCCCGCACCAGGTCATACACCCTGAGGCCCGCGGCAGTCCGGTCATCGACCACCCAGCCCGGCCGCTTGAAAACGATGCGCTGCGCCGGGGTCTGCGCATGCCGCCCGGTCGCCGAGGCCGGGTCGAACCCGAAAAGAATGCTGTCGCCATTGAGTTCCACAGAGCAGGTCCGCTGCGGTCCGAAAACTGCGCTCATCGATATCCCTTCGTTGTGATGGCGAGGCGTTCAAAAAAAGGTGCCATCGGGCGCCCCGCAGTCCACCACAACGCGGCGTAAATCACAACCGGCACGAAGCATCCATCAATGAAATACATCTGGATGCAATTAGGGTGTTGCGCTGCACAAACGGCGTGCGCTGTCACTGAAAACGGCACTGCATAATTCGGACCCGATTCAACGCTCAGAAACATTTTTTCGCATGACCAATCGCCGCGTAACAATTCAAACGCCTTTGGGAGAGGCGCTGCAATTCAGGCAATTGAAAGGAAGCGAGGCGCTGTCCGGGTTGTTTGAATTCGAGATCGACCTGATCTCCAAGAGCAGGAGCATCGACCCGAAAGCCTTGCTGGGCCTGGGCAGCACGGTGGTGGTGGAAACCGAGGGGCTGGGAAGGCGGTATCTGGACGGCATTGCCACGGGTTTTGGAATGCAGGGCCAGGACACCTCGTCCAATTACTCCTACCGGCTGGTGCTGCGACCCTGGCTCTGGCTTGCCACGCGGCGCAGCGATTTCAAGATCTTCCAGGAAATGACCGTCCCGGATATCGTCGAAAACGTGCTGCAGAAATATGGGCAGCCGATGCAGAAAAAGCTCTCGCGGGCTTATCGTGTGCGGCCCTACACGGTTCAATACCATGAAACCGATTTCGCGTTCATTGCGCGGCTGTGCGAATCGGAAGGCATTTACTGGTATTTCGAACACCAGGCCGGCAGCCACACGCTGGTGTTTGCCGACGACGTGATGGGCTCGCACAGCCCGCTGCCGGGCGGCCATGTCATTCCCTTCCATCCGCCGGGAAAGACCGCGCTGGCAGACCGGGAACACATCTTTTCCTGGCACATGGGCCAGGCCGTGCAGCCCGGGCGCGCCTACCTGAACGACTACGACTTCAAAAAACCCCGTGCCGACCTGTCCGACATGCGCCAGTCGCCTCCTGGCCACGCGCACGACAGCTACGAGATGTATGAATGGCCGGGTGGCTACACCGAGTTTTCCGATGGCGAGACCTACACCCGGCTGCAGATGGAAACCGGCCTTGCCGGCCACCACCGCGCCCAGGCCAGGCTGAACAAACGCAGCATCGCCCCCGGCTACACCATCGTGCTGGACAACTACCCGCGCGAAGACCAGAACCAGCAGTACCTGGTGGTGTCGGTGGAGTACTACCTGGAAGAAAACGCCCAGGCCAGCCAGGGCCTCAATGGCGTGGGCCAGACCCAGGGCGGCTCCATCCAGCGCTTTTCGATGGAGGTGCATCCCACCGCCATGCCCTACCGCCCCGTCGTCGCCACGCCCCGGCCCCGCACCACGGGTCCGCAGACGGCCGTGGTCGTCGGCCCGCCGGGCGAGGAGATCTGGACCGACCAATACGGCCGCGTCAAGGTGCAGTTCCACTGGGACCGCATCGGCGCCATGAACGAAAACTCCAGCTGCTGGGTGCGCGTGTCCTCCACCTGGGCCGGGCCGCAGTTCGGCAACGTGTTCATCCCGCGCATCGGCATGGAGGTGATCGTCGATTTTTTGAACGGCGATCCCGACTACCCCATCATCCTGGGCTGCGTCTATAACGCCGACAACATGCCTCCCTGGGGCCTGCCCGGCAACGCCACGCAGTCGGGTATCAAGACCAAATCGAGCAAGGGCGGCG
>NZ_BQXQ01000021.1 GCF_030159055.1 Acidovorax sp. SUPP3334 | reverse complement strand
GAGCGATCGCAGCTTCAATCCCTTGCCCGCAGCCGCTCGCTGCCTGCTGCGCTGAGCAATCGGGCTCGCATCGTTCTGAGCAGTGCCGATGGTGAGCCCAACAACGCCATTGCTGAGAGACTGAAGCCTTCCAGCTCTTGGGACTACAGCCGCACCGCACCGAAGGCTTCAAGTTGTCCAATGATCCGTTCTTCATCGAGAAGCTTCGCGATGTGGTCGGCCTGTACCTCAGCCCGCCCGACAACGCGCTGGTCATCTGTGTGGACGAGAAGAGCCAGTGCCAGGCGCTGGAGCGCACGCAGCCCATGCTGCCCATGGGCTTTGGCTACGTTGAGGGTGTCACCCACGACTACAAGCGCCACGGCACCACAACACTGTTTGCGGCACTCAACGTACTCAACGGCGCCGTGCTGGCCGCATGCAAGCCACGTCACCGGCACCAGGAGTTCCTGTCGTTCCTACGCGAGATCGACCGGGCCGTGCCGCCGCAGTTGGACATCCACTGCATCGCCGACAACTACGCCACTCACAGCCACCCGAAGGTCAAGGCCTGGCTGGCGGCAAGGCCGCGTTGGCACATGCACTTCATCCCGACCTACAGCTCCTGGCTCAACCAGGTCGAACGCTTCTTCTCGCTGATCACGGACAAGGCCATTCGCCGGGGATCATTCACCAGCGTCAAGCAACTCGTCCAACGCATCGACCACTTCGTCACCGCCTACAACGCCAACTGCCAACCCTTCAGGTGGACCGCCACCGCAGATTCGATACTCGAAAAGCTGCATCGACTTTGCTCACTTATCAGCGGGACAGAACACTAGTGCGGCAGGTGGCGCCGAACACGTCGTTGTTTGCAGACATATGCACCGCGAAAATTGGCGCGCCACATTGCACCTCAAGCGAGTGCGTCTGGTTTATACAAATTCCCACGCAGGATGACGACCACTGAAAACCACCAGCGCCCCGGCCCGGCGTTTGAGCGTTGCATACTTGGCAGCAGGGGAGATACAACTCATGCAAGCCAATCCAAGATCGCTCGACGCTCTTTTCAACTCGCAATTGCGCTACGTGGTGCCGATGTTCCAGCGGCTCTACGTCTGGCAGGAGAACCCCCAGTGGGCGACCCTATGGGAGGATGTGGCGGAGAAGGCCATCTTGCAGCTTCGGGGGGTCAAGACCAATCCGCATTACCTAGGGGCTCTGATCATCGAGGGCGTGCGTCCCAGCTCGCCGCGGGAGGTCAAGCGATTCTTGGTCATCGATGGCCAGCAGCGGTTGACGACGCTCCAGTTGCTGCTGTGCGCCTATCGGGATATCGCTCGACGGAACGAATGGAAGATGCTCGAGCGGCCATCTGAGCGGTATTTGGAGAACGCCGATCCGGATGTCATGGAGCATCCCGAAGAGGAGCTGTTCAAGATCTGGCCGACGACGCTCAACCGCGATGTCTTCCAAAGCATCGTGAAGGCTGGCAGCCGTCAAGCCGTGGAGGCTCGGCATCCGTTGGTCCGCTTACCGAAAAAGAGAAAACCTGAGCCTAGAAGCCTATTGGTGGAGGCCTACCTGTATTTTTCGCAGAGCATCGACGCTTGGATCGCATCGACGGCCGAGGCTGAGGGGAAGTCCCCGGAGGCAAGTGCGTTCGCCCTCTTGCAGGCTTTGCAACAAGATTTTTCGGTGGTCGAGATCGCGCTGTCCGAAGGCGACGATTCACAAGAAATTTTCTATTCGCTCAACTCGCAGGGCCGGCCACTCTCGCAGTCCGATTTGCTACGAAGCTTGGTCTTCATGCGCGCTGAGAAAGAACAGGCCAATCGCGACGAGATTTTCAAGAACTATTGGAGCAAGTTCGAGACGCCATTTTGGAGCTCTGAGGTCAAGCGTGGCGGGCGCTCGTATTCACGCCTCGACTTGGGCCTTCGCTATTTTTTGATGGCGAAGACTGGCCAGATGGTGGACGCGCGGCGAGTCAACGAGGAATATCGGCGCTGGGTGTCGGCCACTCCGCCGCGATACGCCAGCGTGAAGGATGAACTGTCCGACTTCGTCACCCATGGCGATGTGTATACGCGATATGAGTCCTTGCCGATGGAGCGACTGCCGAGCGCGGATTTGCGTCGCGTCTTGGCGGACTTTGACGTTTCGACAGCGCTGCCGCTGATCATGTTCTTGGAATTGGAGGCCGGGCTGGATGCCGGGCAGCTTGCCGAAAGTCTAGGCACGCTCGAGTCGTTCATCGCGCGTCGAGTATTCCTCGGCGAGGAAAACAAGGAATACAACAAGCTGTTTGTCGATGTGATCGCTAGTCTGAATGGAACCCGAGGCGCCGCTGTGCCGTCGGCCTTGCGGCGCAAGCTGCTCGAAGGCGGCGGCTCGACAAGGCGCTGGCCCACCGACGATCAAGTGCTTGAGACAGCCATCGGCAAACCCGTGTTTGAAAGCCTGAAGACGCCCGCGTTGCGGCTGATTCTGGAAAGGCTTGAGCTGAGCCTGCGAGGGAAGAAGACGGAGCGCGGCGAAATCGACACAGGTTTGCAAATCGAGCATGTGCTCCCCCAAGCATGGGCCACGCACTGGCAGCTCAAAGGCCGGGAGATACCAGCCAACATTGCCAAATACCCGTCTCTCGCCAAGGACGATCTTGTTGAGTTTGCCGATTCGATTAGGCAGCGCAACGTGGCCCTGCACACGCTGGGCAACCTGACACTCCTCAACAAGTATCTGAACCCCGCCGCCAGCAATGGATCGTTTGAGCTCAAGCTATTCGAGTATCGAAACTCAGTCTTGCGATTGAACCGGCACTTCGACGGAGCGTCAGAGTGGGATGAACAGGCCATCGCGGAGCGAGGCAAGACGCTCGGCGAAGCACTTTGCGAAATTTGGCCTCGGCCCCTTCTCCCGGTGAACTGACATCAAACTCTGCAAACGGCTCAGAGACTGCGATCACCGATGATCAAAACACCATCGGCAAGGCGATGTCGAACAAGTCCATGGTGTCGCGCAGGGCGGCGATCCGCTTTGCCCCTTGGTAGTTTTTGAAGTGCGGTGATGACAGGTCAACGGCGGTCTGTTCATAGTGGCCGACGAGGGCCATGAGCATCGCCGGGTTGACGTTGAGTTCGCTCATGCGGGTGATGAACGTCGAGCGGAAGCTGTAAAGGCGGCGGCGTGGATCATTGATGCGGAGCGTGAGCAGATACGACTCGTTGAAGCGGCGCGAGACGTTCTTGGCGTGGCCGTTCTTGCTAGGCAGCAGCAGGGGGAAGAGCTGGCCGCCCGCGTCGTCCTTGCGGCGCTGGTCGAGGTAGGCCATGAAGCCGGATTCGCGGATGGCGCGGTGGAACGGAATCTTGCGCTGGCTGTTGCTGTTCTTCGCGGCCTTCAAGGCGAAGTAGTCGATGCCTTGTTCGCGGCGGATGTCGTCCAGCATGATGCCCGCCAGCTCGTTGGGGCGCGCGCCGGTGTATGCCAGCAGGAAGGGCAGCCAATGGAAATGCGGCTTGCTGGCGGTGGCGCAGCCGGGCCACGTCGCCGGGTTGAAGATGGCGGCGATCTCCTCGGCGGTGAAGGGCTCATAGGACTCGATGGCCTCCATGAGCTTGGACTTCTTGCTGATGCGGGTGCCGTCGAAGGGGTTGGCGTCCGCGACACCGTTGCCGATGGCCCACGCGAAGAAGTCAGCGAGGTGGCCGATCTTCTTGTTGATGCGGTCGGCCCCGGCTGTGCCGATGGCAAGCTGGGCCTGCTTGAACGCGACGGCCATGGGCTTGTCGATGGCCGCCATGTCGGGGTCGTCGAACTGGGCGGCGAACGCGGCGTAGGTGGCCTCCTTGTCCTCGCGGGTCTTCACGTCGTTGTCGTGCAGCTTCTCGGCCAGATAGGGCAGCACGGCCTTGGAGAAGGGCTTCTTGGGGCGCTTTGGAGTCTGCCGGTATTCGGGCCGCAGCGGCGCCAGGTGCGACTCGATTGGGCCTATGGCCTCAATCCGGGCGAGCATCAACTCCTTGGCCCGGCGCAGGTCGTCATCGGTCTCGATGCCGGTGAGCTTGGTTCCGTCCGGGAACTCGGCGTTGAACTCGCGGCCGTCCCTCTTGAAGGCTTTGAGGATGTCGGAGACGGTCGGTTCGGTGCTGCGCTTGGTCAAGGCCCACTCCCAATTGAGTCTGGATGCGAGCATGGTAGCCAAGGCGCGGTCCTTCGTGCCCAGCGAGCGGCGCAGGGTCTTGCCGGCGACGGTGAGGCGGAAGTAGTAGGTGCCGAGGCGGTCGCGTTGGAGGTGGGGCAGGATTTTCAGGGCTTGGGGCATGGCGGAGTTGCGCCACTTCTTGCGCCACCTGGCCCTTCAAGCGAAAAGCCCGCACAGCGAGTGCTGATGCGGGCTTCCGTTAATTTGGTGGCGCTTCACGGATTCGAACCGCGGACCTGTGGATTATGATTCCATCGCTCTAACCGACTGAGCTAAAGCGCCTAAGCCCTCGATTATATCGCGACTTTTTTCGCTTTCAACCCTTTTCTTGTTCTGCCTGCTCCTGCGGGCGGCGCTTCGACGGGCCTGCACGTAAAATCGCGCCCCCAGCCCCTGGATGTAAACCATGAACCGCTGCCCCACTGCCCCGTTTTCCTTTCTCTTCGCGCCTTTGTTGGCCGGCGCCCTTCTGACCGGCGCGGTTCTGCCCGCCGCGGCCCAGGTGGTCGCGCCCCTGGGCGGATTGCGCACCTTTCCTGAAAATGCCCTGCGCGGAACGCTGGCCATCAACAGCACCGTCGATGCGCAACTGGATGGCAAGGCCATCCGCATGGCCCCCGGCATGCGCCTGTTCAGCCCGCAGAACACGCTGGTCATGGCCCACTCGGTGATCGGCCAAAAGTACACGGTGAACTACGTGATCGAGGCCAGCACCGGCATGCTGCTGACGGCCTGGATCCTCAGCAAGGAAGAGGCCGCCCTGCCACGCAAGGGCGCCAACTCGACGGACCGCAATTTCATCTTCGAGTCCGAGATTCCTAAGCGATAGGCCCTGGCACGGGCACCACCAGCGCTGCGGCGGCTGGGACGCGCCACCCTTTCCAAGCCGCACGACCGGCCTCGCCCGCCATTGCCGCAGGCAGCGCTACCGACACCAGAGATTCCCCATGAGCAAAAAAGTCTTCATCAAAACCTTCGGCTGCCAGATGAACGAGTACGACTCGGACAAGATGGCCGATGTGCTCCGCGCCGCCCAGGGCTACGAGCCCACGCAGGATGTCGAAGAGGCCGACCTGATCCTCTTCAACACCTGCTCGGTGCGCGAGAAGGCACAAGAGAAGGTCTTCAGCGACCTGGGACGCATCAAGCACTTGAAAGCGCGGGGCGTGAAGATCGGCGTGGGCGGCTGCGTGGCCAGCCAGGAAGGCGCCGAGATCATCAAGCGCGCGCCCTATGTCGATGTGGTGTTCGGCCCGCAGACGCTGCACCGCCTGCCCGAACTGCTGGCCCAGCGCGACGCGCAGCGCCGCCCGCAGGTGGACATCAGCTTTCCCGAGATCGAGAAGTTCGATCACCTGCCGCCCGCGCGCGTGGACGGCGCCAGCGCCTTCGTGTCCATCATGGAAGGCTGCAGCAAATACTGCAGCTACTGCGTGGTGCCCTACACGCGCGGCGAAGAGGTGAGCCGGCCGTTCGACGACGTTCTGGTCGAGGTCGCGGGCCTGGCCGACCAGGGCGTGAAGGAAATCACGCTGCTGGGGCAGAACGTGAATGCCTATCTGGGCAAGATGGGCGACACCACTGAAATCGCCGACTTCGCGCTGCTGCTGGAATATGTGGCCGACATTCCGGGCATCGAGCGCATCCGCTACACCACCAGCCACCCCAACGAGTTCACGCCGCGGCTGATCGAGGCTTACGCCCGCATTCCCAAACTGGCCAGCCACCTGCACCTGCCCGTGCAGCATGGGTCGGACCGCATCCTGATGGCCATGAAGCGCGGCTACACCGCCATGGAATACAAGAGCACGGTGCGCAAGCTGCGCGCGATCCGGCCGGACCTGGCCATGAGCAGCGACTTCATCGTGGGCTTCCCTGGCGAGACCGAGGAAGATTTCCGCAAGATGATGAAGCTCATCGACGACGTGCATTTCGACAACAGCTTCAGCTTCATCTTCAGCCCGCGCCCTGGCACGCCTGCCGCCAGCCTGCACGACGACACGCCCCATGAGGTGAAGCTGCAGCGCCTGCAAGCGTTGCAAGCCGTTATCAATGGAAACATCAAGTCCATCAGCGAAAGCCGCGTGGGCACCGTGCAGCGCATCCTGGTCGAGGGCGCTTCCAAGCGCGACGCGAACGAGCTGATGGGCCGCACCGAGTGCAACCGGGTCGTCAATTTCATCGGGCAGCCCCGGCTGGTCGGCCAGATGGTGGACGTGACCATCACCGAGGCCAAGGCATACACCCTGCGCGGCGAGGTCGTGGTGAGCGAGCCTGCTCTGGCGCACTGAGGGCCGCATGGGCATGGGATTCGCGATGCGCTTCTTGCGCCGGCAGCAAGGGGTTGCGGCCCTGGGCGGCCTGTCGTTCCAGCAGATGCTGCTGCTGGCTTTTTTGCTGATCGCCGGCCTGTTGGGTGCCAGTTCGCTGCGGGCGATCTTCACGCTGGAACAGCTGATGGGGCAAAGCCGCAACGGCGCGGCCGAGGCGATCCAGCTCACCGCGGCAGCGCAGAGCCTGAACGGGCGCAGCCAGACGCTGGAACGCGCAGCGCGCCAGTCGCTCGTGCTGGCCGACAAATCGCTGCGCAGGCGGTTCGATGAAGTGTCCGGCGAGGCCCGCGACATCCTGCAGCGGCTGGAAGCCAAGGGCCTGCCGTCGGACCTGCCCAACCTGTGGCGCAAGCACCTGGGCGAAGTCACATCCCTGCTGGACGGGCCTGCGGCGCTGTCGCTGGAGAACGAGCGGGTCGTGGCGGGGCTGTTCCTCGAACTGGACGCGCTGAACGGCACCATCGCCCAGACGGTGCAGGACATGAACGCACAGCGCAGCACGGCCTTGCTGGAGAAGATCGAGGCCAGCCGGCGCGAGGTGACGCACCAGGTGGTGGGCGTGATCGTGCTGGCGCTGGCGCTGGCGCTGGCCTTCGGCATCTGGCTGGCCCGGCCGTTCAAGCGCATGGAGCACGCCATCCGCCTGCTGGGCGAGAACGACCTGTCGCAAGCGGTGGACCTGTCCGGCCCGGTGGACATCCGCCGCGTGGGCCAGCAGCTGGAATGGCTGCGCATGCGGCTGCTGGAACTGGACGCCGACAAGGCGCGCTTTCTGCGGCACGTGTCCCACGAACTGAAGACGCCGCTGGCCTCGATGCGCGAGGGTGTGGCCCTGCTGCAGGACGGCGTCACGGGCGAGTTGACCGACGGCCAGCGGGAAGTGGTGGACATCCTGCACCAGAACACGCTGGTGCTGCAGGGCGAGATCGAGGCGCTGCTGCGCTTCAACGCCGCGGCGTTCGAGGCGCGCCAATTGCGCCGCGCGGAAACCGATCTGCTCGCACTCATCGAAAGCCAGGTGGAGGCGCAGCGCCTGCACTGGCAGGCCAAGAAGCTCGATGTGGTGGTGGAGGGCTCGCCGATGTCGCTGCAAATCGATGCGGAGAAAATCGCCCCGGCGGTGAGCAACCTGCTGTCCAACGCCATCCGGTTTTCGCCGCGCGGTGGAACGATTCGGATCACCTTGTCACGTTTTGCCGACCGGATTCGGGTCGATTTCGCGGACGACGGCCCGGGAGTGCATGAGAATGACCGTTCCCGCATCTTCGAACCGTTTTACCGGGGTGTGCGCCAACCCGAAGACGCCGCGCGCGGCACGGGCATCGGCCTGTCCATCGTCCAGGAATACGTGAGCGCCCACGGGGGCCACGTCACGCTCGTGGAGGACGGCGAACGCACCCCCTTCCGCATTGAACTGCCCCATGTCTCCTGAATCCCCGTCGCTTTCCGCCCTTGGCGCGGCCCGCGGTGCGCGCTGCGCCGGGCCGGCCGGCCTGCTGCTGGCGGTGGCCCTGCTGAGCGCGGGCTGCGCCAATCAGCCGCCCGTGGCGCCGCCGCCCCCCCCTCCTGTGGAAGCGCCCGCGCCAACGGCACCGCCTCCGAAGGAAGAGCCGGACGAGGCGCCACCGCCCATGACCGAAGCGCCGCCCAAGGACAGCGGTAGCGCGCGTGCATCCATTCCCCGGCAGATGCTGCAGTACGCAGACAAGGCGCGCAGCATGGGCACGGCGGAGCTTGCCGCCGAGATCACGCAGCTGTCCAACACCCAGCAGCCCTCGCCCGAGAAAACGCTGCAACTGGCCATCGTGCTCATGCACACCCGCCAGGCACCCGACACCGCCCGCGCGCTCGGACTGGTGCAGCGCGTCATGGCAGACAACACCGCCCCCGCGCCCACGTTGCACCCGCTGGCCCGGCTGCTGGAAGGCCGGTTGCTGCAGCAGCGCCGGCTGGAAGACCAGCTGGACCGCCAGAACCAGCAATTGCGCGATGCCCAGCGGCGCATCGACCAGTTGAACGACCGGCTGGAAGCCATGCGCGCCATCGAACGCAGCCTGAATGCCCGGCCCGGGGGCGTCAACGACCCTGCCAAGGGTGCGCAACCCCCTCCCGAACCCCAACGCTGACCGCTACAAACCGATCGCCAACATGAAAGCCTCTTCCGGACACCGCCAACGCATCCTTGTGGTGGACGACGACGCCGACATGCTGCGGCTGCTGTCGCTGCGCCTGCAGGGCGCGGGCTACGAAGTCACCGCCGTGACCTCGGCCGAGGCCGCGCTCGCCCAACTGGACATCGACCGGCCGCAGCTCGTGCTGAGCGATGTGCGCCTGCCAGGGCGCGATGGCCTGGCGCTGTTCGACGAGGTCCGTTCGCGCCACCCGTCGCTGCCGGTCATCCTGCTGACCGCGCACGGCACGATCCCCGATGCGGTGGAAGCCACGGCCCGGGGCGTTTTCACCTACCTCACCAAGCCCTACGACGCCAAGGACCTGCTGGACAAGATCGCCCAGGCGCTGGCGTTCAGCACGCCCACGGCGCAGACCACCCGGGCCGACGATGCCTGGCGCGCGGAGATCATCAGCCGCTCCAACCGCATGGCGGACCTGCTGGCCGAAGCGCACATGGTGGCCCAGTCCGATGCCAGCGTGCTGCTGCTGGGCGACAGCGGCACCGGCAAGGAATTGCTGGCACGGGCCATCCACCGCGCCAGCCCGCGCGCCAGCCGCCCCTTCGTGGCGGTGAACTGCGGCGCCATTCCCGAAGCGCTGCTCGAATCCGAGCTGTTCGGCCACATGAAGGGCGCGTTCACCGACGCCGTGACCAACCACAAGGGCTTGTTCCAGGCGGCCGACGGCGGCACGCTGCTGCTCGACGAAATCGGTGACATGCCGCCCGCCCTGCAGGTCAAGCTGCTGCGGGTGCTGCAGGAACGGGCCGTGCGGCCGGTGGGCGCCAGCCAGGCGACGCCGGTGAACGTGCGCATCATCTCGGCCACCCACCGCGATCTGGAGACGGCCATGGCTGCCGCCCAGTTTCGGGAAGACCTGTACTACCGCCTGAACGTCGTGACGCTGACCCTGCCCACGTTGGGCGACCGGCGCGAGGACATCGCGCTGCTGGCCAACCACTTCCTGGACAACCTCGCCCGCAAATACGACAAGCGCCTGTCTGGCTTTTCCCCGGAAGCGCTCAAGGCCCTCACCACTGCGGCCTGGCCCGGCAACGTGCGCCAGCTCTACAACGTGGTGGAGCAGGCCTGCGCGCTGTCCACGACGCCGCTGGTTTCCCTGGGGCTGGTGCAGCGCGCCCTGCGCACGCCCTCCGCGCAGGTACTGAGCTTCGCCGAAGCACGCCATCGGTTCGAACGCGAGTACCTGGTGGACTTGCTCAAGATGACGGACGGCAACGTGGCCGATGCCGCCCGCCTCGCCCAGCGCAACCGCACGGAGTTCTACCGGCTGCTGCAAAAGCACGCCCTGACCCCCGGCCATTTCAAGGCCGACGCAGGCAGCGCGGAGGATGTCGCCGAAGAGCGACACGACTAAGCCATTGATTTAAAAGGGAATTCACTTCTCGCACCTCGGGTTGGTCGCTGAATCCCGACAGATTCAGCCTTTTTCGAGGGGTTTTGCGGCACTGCACAATCGCTTACAGCTCAACAACGTCGTAAGTCTTTGATTTAAAAAGACTTTTAGAAGCTGGCACAGGGTTTGCCCTATAGACCAGCATGACGCAAGAAATTTCCTCCTCCCAAACCCTGCAGATGCCAAGCGCCTCTGCGAACCGGGTGCCTGCTGCCGCAACGGCTGCAGGACAGCCACTGGCGCAGGGCAGCCAGGGCGAAGTCTCCGCGCGTCTGGCCGTGTCTTCCGTCTCCGGCGGCCTTGTCGCCGAAAGCCGGACACGCGCTTCTTCTCCAACGACAACCCAACTCCGCAATGAGGGAACCATGGACCCACATCAATCTTCCCGTGTAGGACGTGTCGGCGCCGTGGCGCATGCACCCGCCGTGGTGGCGAGGCGCGGTGCCAAATACCCCCGTCCCGCGGCCTCCAACCGCAGCACGATGCGCGAAGAGCGCCACCCCAACTCCGTCACCGCACCGCCCATGCACCGCGGCTCCATGGCGCCGCTGCCCTGGCGCGGTTTCTGGAACAGCATCGGCACCGCATTGCTGATGCGCCTGAACGGCCAGCGCAACCGCCCTGCCGAAGGCTCCGAAGTCACCGAAACATGGCAGCATGCCGCCCAGCAGCGCCGCCTGGTGTTCATGCTGCTGACGGTTGCCAGCAGCGCGCTGGCCACCACGCTGTTCGCCGGCGTCCAGCCCAGCTATGACAACGCCTGGCTCGAATATGGCCAACTGGCCCTGTTCGCTCTGCTCTCCACCTGGGTCGTCACCGGCTTCCTGACCGGCATGATGGGCTTTTGGGTCATGCTGCGCGGCGATGCCCACGCGCTGTCGGCCGCCAGCGTGCGCAACCAGCCTTTGAGCCCCGACGCCCGCACCGCGATCATCATGCCGATCTGCAACGAAGATGTCGCCACCGTGTTCGCCGGCCTTCGCGCCACCTGCGAATCCGTGGCGGCCACGGGGCAGGCAAAGACCTTCGACGTGTTCGTGCTCTCCGACAGCTACGACCCCAAGATCGCCGCCGCAGAGCGCACCGCCTGGGAAGAACTGCGCGCCGCCCTGGCCGCCAATGGCAACCAGCCCCAGGTCGAGGTGTACTACCGCCTGCGCACCCGCCGTAGCCACCGCAAGGCCGGCAACGTGGCCGACTTCTGCCGCCGCTGGGGCAAGGACTACCGCTACATGGTCGTGCTCGATGCCGACAGCGTCATGAGCGGCGATTGCATCGTCTCGATGGCCAAGCTGATGGAAGCCCATCCCCGCGCCGGCATCATCCAGACCGCCACCCAGGCCATCGGCCACGTCACCCTGCACGCCCGTGCACAGCAGTTCGCCTCCCGCGTGACCGGCCGGCTGTTCACCCTCGGCATGCAGTTCTGGCAACTGGGCGAGTCCCACTACTGGGGCCACAACGCGATCATCCGCGTCCAGCCCTTCATGGAACACTGCGCGCTGGCGCCCATCAAGGGCACCGGCGGCATGAGCGGCGGCATCATGTCGCACGACTTCGTGGAAGCAGCTCTGATGCGCCGTGCCGGCTACCAGGTGTGGCTGGTGTCCGACCTGGTCGGCAGCTATGAACAGCAACCGCCGGACCTGCTGTCCGAGTTGCAGCGTGACCGCCGCTGGTGCCAGGGCAACCTGCAAAATGCCCGCCTGATGGCAGAGCCCGGCATCCACCCCGTGCACCGCGCCATGTTCGTCACCGGCGCCATGGCCTATCTGTCCGCTCCTCTGTGGCTGGCCTTCATCACCTTCGGCACGGCCCTGTGGCTGGCCGGCGCACGGCTGGTGTCCGACTGGAACATCCTGCCCAGCGAACTGATGGCGCTGTGGGCCTGGACGCTGTGCATGCTGTTCCTGCCCCGTGCTTTGGGTGTGACGGCGATCCTCATGAAGGGCGAGCAAAAGCAGTACGGCGGCACCGCCAGACTGCTCAAGAGCGCCGGCCTGGAAAGCGTGCTGGCCATTCTGCAAGCCCCGATCCGCATGCTGGCCCATTCCCTGTTCGTGCTGATCGCCCTCACCGGCCTGAAGCTGGACTGGAAGTCGCCACCCCGCGAAGCCAATGCCGTGCCCTGGAGCGATGCCGTTCGCCAGCTGGCTCCCATGACCGGTGTGATCGCCCTGCTGGGCGTGGGCGTGGCACTGATCGATCCGAGCGCTCTGATCTGGCTCATGCCCGTGGGCCTGCCGCTGGCTCTGTCGATCCCGCTGGTGGTGATCTCCAGCCAGATCGCCCTGGGACGCGCCGTGCGCGCCCAGCGCCTGCTGCTGATCCCCGAAGAGGCATGGTCGCCACCTGTCCTGCGCCGCGCGTGGATGCACGCCACGCAACTCAAGAACCGCCCCCAGCGTTCTGCAGCCCCGGTGCTCAAGGCCGCCTGATCCGCCGCACCGACACGCGCCGCAACTGCGGCGCCCCCATGAAAAAGCCGACCCGAGGGTCGGCTTTTTCATGGGTGAAACGGGTTGGCCTGTGTCTGCGTGCGTCGCTGTGAAAGATTCAAAGAGTCACCACGCGCCGGCCAGGCAAGGCACTGGGCGCGGTCCGTCCTCACAGCACACACCGAGGACCCATGGTCTTTTTGGCCTCCAGCGCATGATTCACTAGGGGATATAGCTATTATTTTTATAGCAAACCATGGGCAAAGGCGGCTGGGGCAATTCTTCCCACGGCATGGCGGGCACCGGCCAGGCGCTGGTCAGAACGGCAGCTTCGGCATTCCGCCGCCGCCCAGGCCTTTCATGCCGCCCATGCGCTTCATCATCTTCATGAGGCCGCCGCCCTTCATCTTCTTCATCATGCCTTGCATCTGGTCGAACTCGTTGAGCAGGCGGTTGACCTCCTGCACATGCACGCCGGAGCCGGCGGCGATGCGCTTCTTGCGGGTGGCCTTGATCAGTTCGGGCTTGCGGCGTTCCAGCGGCGTCATGCTCTGGATGATGCCTTCCTTGCGGCGGATGTCCTTCTCGGCCTTGTCCATGTCCACCTGGCCGGCCTTGGCGGTGAACTGGGCGGGCAGCTTGTCCATCAGGCTGGACAGTCCGCCCATCTGCTTCATCTGCTGCAACTGCGACAGGAAGTCGTTCAGATCGAAGCCATCGCCGCTCTTGACCTTGGCCGCGAGCTTCTGCGCCGCCTCCATGTCCACGCCCGCGCTCACCTGCTCGACCAGCGCGACGATGTCGCCCATGCCGAGGATGCGGCCCGCATGGCGCTCGGCATCGAACACTTCCAGGCCGTCGATCTTTTCCGAGACGCCGGCGAACTTGATCGGGGCGCCGGTCACCTGGCGCACCGACAGCGCCGCGCCGCCGCGCGAGTCGCCGTCCAGCTTGGTCAGCACGATGCCGGTGAGCGGCAGCGCCTCCTTGAAGGCACGGGCCGTGTTGATGGCGTCCTGGCCCTGCATGGCATCGACCACGAACAGCGTCTCGACCGGGTTCAGCACGGCGTGCAGTTCCTTGATTTCGTTCATCAAGGCTTCGTCGATGGCCAGGCGCCCGGCCGTGTCCACCAGCAGCACATCGAAGTAATGGCGCTTGGCGTAGTCGATGGCCGCACGCGCGATGTCCAGGGGTTTCTGATCAGCCGTGCTGGGGAACCACTCGGCGCCGGCCTGCGCCGTCACGGTCTTGAGCTGCTCGATGGCGGCGGGCCGGTACACGTCGCCCGACACGGTGAGCACCTTCTTCTTGCGCTTTTCGATCAGGTGCTTGGCCAGCTTGGCGGTGGTGGTGGTCTTGCCAGCGCCCTGCAGGCCGGCCATCAGGATCACCGCGGGCGGCTGGGCCGCCAGGTTGATGTCGGCAATGCCCTCGCCCATGGTGGCGGCCAGTTCGCGGTTCACGATCGACACCAGCGTCTGCCCCGGCTTGAGCGAGCCCAGCACTTCCTGGCCCAGGGCCTTTTCCTTCACGCGGGCGATGAAGTCGCGCACCACGGGCAGGGCAACGTCGGCCTCCAGCAGCGCCATGCGCACTTCGCGCAGCATGTCCTGCACATTGGATTCGGTGATGCGGGCCTGGCCGCGCATCTCCTTGACGAGTCGCGTGAGTTTTTCGGTAAGGGCGGAGGCCATAGGAGTGTTCCGGAAGTGCCCCGCGCCTGGGCGACTGGTGCCGCAGGCAGGTCCGCCGAAGGCGGGCGAAGGGCTAAACTGTGAGACCATGATTTTACCCAGTGCGTCTCCCGTCAGCTGGCTGCTGGCCTTGTCCGCGGCCGTGGCTTATGCGGCCCCCGCCGCAGCCGCCGCACGATTCGGCGCCCAGAGCGGCCGCACCGCGCTCTGGGTCGCCTGGGTTCTGCACGCCGCCGTGCTGGCCTGGGGCCTGCTCGGAAACACGCCGCACTTCGGTTTTGCCCCCGCCCTCTCCATGACGGCCTGGCTCGTTCTCACCGTGTATGCCGTGGAGCGGCAGATGTTTCCCGAACTCCAGGCCCGATGGGCGCTGGCCACCCTGGGCGCCGTCGCGGTGCTGCTGGCGCTGCTGTTTCCGGGCCAGCCTTTGCACGTGAACGCGTCGGCCTGGCTGCCGCTGCACCTGGCGCTGGGCATCGCTTCCTATGGATTGTTCGCCGCGGCCGTGGTGCACGCCTGGCTCATGACGCGCGCCGAGCGCAAGATCCGCCGGGCGGCGGACCCGCACAGCGGCATTCCCCTGCTGACCCTGGAGCGGCTCACGTTCCGCTTCGTGATGGCCGGCTTCGTACTGCTGACCGCCACGCTCGTCGCTGGCTGGCTGTTCGGCGAAACGCTGTACGGCCGGGCCTGGAATTGGGAGCACAAGACGGTCTTCTCGGTCTTGTCATGGTTGACCTTCGCGGTGCTGCTGATCGGCCGGGCGCGTTTCGGCTGGCGCGGGCGCAGCGCGGTGCGCGTGCTGTATGCCGGCGCGGGACTGCTGCTGCTGGCTTACGTGGGCTCGCGCTTCGTGCTCGAAGTGGTACTGGGGCGCACGGCATGAAGTACCTCGTCCTGCTGGTGGTGCTGGTCATCGCCTTCGGCGTGTGGCGCAGCCGCCGGGCCGTGCCTCCGCCTGCGGCAACGCGCCCGGCCCTGCCACAGGCAATGGTGTCCTGCGCCCGGTGCGGTGTGCACATTCCCCGGTCCGAGGCGCTGAGCGACGGGGGCCCGAGCTACTGCAGCCCCGAGCACCAGCGCCAAGGGCCTGCGTGATAAGCCGGCACCCATGCCAGCCCTGAAGCGCGCCAGCGTTCTTCGGTCCGCCGACGCGCCGTTCACCCGGCTGTGGGGCAGCTTCCTGTCGGGCCGCATCATGGTGGCGGCGGCCTTGCTGCTGCTGCAGGGCCTGGGCGTGGCGCTGAACCAGTCGTACGAGCCGCTCCTGCTGGGAATCTGCGCCGGCTACCTGGTGGCCACCGTGCTGCTGCTGGTGCTGGCCGGCCAGTCGCCGCCCGGCCCGCATTCCTGGCTGCAGTGGCTGTGCTCGATCGGCGTGGACCTGGCCTTGATCAGCACGCTGCAGGTACTGCATGTGGGCTCGATGAACTTCACCCCGCTGTTCGGCCTGCCCATCCTGATGGCCGGCGTGCTGGGCACGCTGACCCTGGCCCTGGGCACGACCGCGGCCGTGACGCTGCTGCTGCTGGCATGGGCATGGTGGCTCGGCGGCATCGGCGGCTCCGACGCCACGCAGCGCTATTTCCAGACGGCGCTCACCGGCACGGGCTACTTCATCGTCGCCTATCTGGTGCATCAGCTCGCCTCCCGCCTGAACCGCGAGCAGCAGCTGGCGCAGGCCAGCCAGATGGCCGCCAAGGTACAGGAGCAGGTGAGCGCCCTGGTCATCCACAACCTGTCGGACGGCGTGCTGGTGCTGGACCAGCGGGACACCGTGCGCATCGCCAACCCTGCGGCGTTGCGGCTGCTGGGCACCAACGCACGGCATGCGCTGCCGTTTTCGATGGGCCATTCGTCGCCCTGGAAACCCCTGCTCGCCATGGCGCGGCAGACCTTCCTGAAAGGCCAGCCGCAGAGCGCCGATGTGGACGTGCTGCACCCGGGCCAGAGCCCGTTGGCACTGCATGTGCGGGCCTGGCTCACCTCATCGCAGGAGATCGCGCGCGAAACCGGGGGAGAACATCTGTGCGTGATGTTCCTGCACGACCTGCGCGAAATGGAAGCACGCCTTCGCACCGAAAAACTCGCGTCGATGGGCCGCATGTCGGCAGCCGTGGCCCATGAGATCCGCAACCCCCTGGCCGCCATCATGCAAGCCAATGCCCTGCTGGAAGAAGAGTTGCATGAGCCGGGCCAGAAGCGCCTGGCCCACATGGTGCAGCAGAACGCCGAGCGGCTGGCACGCATTGCCGAGGAGGTGCTGGACATCGCCCGGGTGCAGCATCAGATCAGCCATGCGCCCGCATCCACCATCGTGCTGTGCGACGTGGTCGCCCAGGTCTGGGCCGACTGGCAGGCGCAGGAGCCGGGAAAGCGCCGGGCCCAGTTGGCCCTGCAAGCGGACCGCGCGCCCGTGGAGTTCGACGCCGAACACCTGCGCCGCGTGATCGTCAACCTGCTCGACAACGCACTGCGCTACATGGGCAGGGAGCCCGATTCGCTCTACGTCGCCACTTATGTGAATGCCGAAGGCTCCGTCGGGCTGCAAGTGTGGAGCGACGGATCCCCCCTGGACAAGACCGTGGAGCGCCATTTGTTCGAGCCCTTCTTTTCGTCGGAAAGCCGCTCCAGTGGCCTGGGCCTCTACATCTGCCGCGAGCTGTGCCAGCGGCACGGGGCCGCCATCGGCTACCAGCGCCTGACCCGCACGCTGCCGCGGGGTGCCGTCGGCGGCAATGCCTTCACCGTCATTTTCCGCAAGAACGCCCGGCCGCAGGACCCCAACGCCACGCTGTTTGACACAATCGTCGTCTGACCAGCCCGCACCAGCCCATGAACGCCAACGCCGCCACGATCCTCGTCGTCGATGACGAACCCGACCTGCGCACCCTGTATGAGCTGACGCTGCTGCGCGAAGGCTATCGGGTCGAGACGGCGGCCAACCTGCTGGAGGCACGCCAGCAACTGCAGGCCCAGCGCTTCGACGCGGTGATCACCGACATGCGCCTGCCGGACGGCTTCGGCATGGAACTGCTGCATGAACTGCGCGACCAGCAGCGGCGCGAACGCTGCGTGGTCATGACGGCCTACGGGTCGGCCGAAAATGCGGTCGAGGCCTTGCGCTCGGGCGCGTTCGACTACCTCACCAAGCCCGTCGACCTGAAGCAGTTCCGCTCGGTCGTCGCCTCGGCCATCCAGGGGACCGGCGGGGTTCCGCCGCCACGCTCGGCCCGCACCGGCCAGGCAGCTCGGGCACCGCACGAGGCCACGGGCACGACCACGACGCTCTCGCTGGACCGGCTCATCGGGGAGTCGGAAGCCATGCGCAACGTCAAGCAGCGCATCGCCAAGGTGGCGCGCAGCATGGCGCCGGTGCTGATTCGCGGCGAGTCGGGCACCGGCAAGGAACTGGTGGCCCGCGCACTGCACGCCAGCAGCCAACGCGCCGATGGCCCGTTGGTCGCCGTGAACTGCGGCGCCATTCCGGAGAATCTGCTCGAGGCCGAATTCTTCGGTGCCCGAAAGGGCTCCTACACCGGCGCAACGCAGGACCGCGACGGCTACTTTCAGGCGGCCCGCGGGGGCACGCTGTTCCTGGACGAGATCGGCGATCTGCCGCTCGCCATGCAATCCAAGCTGCTGCGCGCCATTCAGGAGCGCAGCGTTCGCGCACTGGGCTCCACGGCGGAGGAAACCGTGGACGTGCGCATCGTCAGCGCCACCCACCGCGACCTGGCGGCCGATGTGCAGTCCGGGCGGTTCCGGCAAGACCTGTACTACCGCCTCAACGTCATCGAGGTGGTCATTCCGCCGTTGCGGGAACGCCGCGAAGACCTGCCGGCCCTGTGCGCGACGCTGCTGGCGCGCATTGCCCAGGAATCGGGCGCTCCCGTGCCGCCGCTCACCCAGAACGCGCTCGATCGCATCGCCATGCACCCGCTGACCGGCAATGTGCGAGAACTGGAAAACCTGCTGCACCGCGCCGTGGCCCTGAGCGACGGAGAGGAACTGCATGTCGAGCCCCCGCACGCCTCGGCCTTCGACGCGGCGCGCGCGGACATGGCAGCGGCAGCACCGGCCGTGTCGGCCGCTGCGGGCACGGACGCCTCCGGCAACCAGCGCAATGCCAATCCCGCCGCCTCGGTCGCGCTTCCCAGCGACCTTCAGGCCTGGCTGGACCAGCAGGAGCGCGAGATTCTGGTGCGCGCCCTGCGAGAGACAGGCTTCAACCGCACCGCCACGGCGGCGCGGCTGGGAATCAGCCTGCGGCAGATTCGCTACCGAATCGCCCGCCTGGACATCGCAGCGCCGAACGACAGCGACGCCAATGACGACAGCGAGTGAGCCGCCAGGCCCGCGCGAAGGTGCGGCGCAGGAAGCTCGCGAGGACACGGCCTGGGACGGAGGCTGGTACCGCGATGCCACGCGCGAACCTTCGCCCAACTACGGCCCACGGCCTGCGGACGCATCCATCGATCTCATCGTCGTGCACTCGATCAGCCTGCCACCTGGCGTATATGGCGGGCGGCAAGTGCATCAGCTATTTACCAATGCGCTCGACTGGGACGCGCATCCCTACTACGCAGGCATTCGGGGACTGCAGGTGTCGGCCCATTTCTTCATCGAGCGTGACGGGCGGCTCTGGCAGTTCGTGGATTGCGATCAGCGCGCGTGGCATGCGGGCCCTTCGAGCTACCGCAGCCGCGCCAACTGCAACGACGACTCGGTCGGCATCGAACTCGAAGGACTGGAGGGCCAGACTTTCGAGCCCGCCCAATACGCCACGCTGGCCCGGCTCTGCCGCGATTTGCCGCAGCGCTATCCGATCGCCCATGTGGCAGGGCACGAACACATTGCGCCGGGAAGAAAGCAGGATCCGGGGCCGGGTTTCGACTGGATGCGCCTGCAAAGCCAGCTTTCATGGCCGTCTTCGGTGTTTCCGCAAAAGTCAACCGAGCCACCGCCATAATTCAGGGTTTACCCTTCCCGCCAGCGGATTGGCTGCCGAACCGTGACACTCGCCCGTTGACACCGATACAGCGCTGATGCGGCTCTTGCAACGGAAACGCCCGACGCCCCGCGCCAGTCCACGTTTCTCTTTCGAAAACCCCGTTCTTTCAGCCTTTGCGGAGCCCTCGAAAAAAGGCTTCCGAACGACGGAAACAGCATGTTTCCGGAACGCGCACAAAGGGCGCTGTACACTACCGGTAGTGTCTTGGTACCATCTCACACCCTAGATATAGCGTGCGGGGCCGGCACTCCACCCCCACCCTCTTTTCCGCTTCGGCGCAGCTATTCCTGCGCCGAATCCGCTTTTCCGACAGCTCCCAAAGGACTCCTCACATGCAAGCTGCGCTAAACCCTTCATCCACCACGAATGCCCTCGGCCAGACCTCCGCGGCCGCGGACGAATCGCAGGCGGCGCTGCCCGGCAGTGACGTCCTGGCGCATTACCAGATCATTCGCCGCAACGGCGCCGTCGTGCCGTTCGAGCCGCAGAAGATCGCCGTGGCGTTGATGAAGGCGTTTCTGGCAGTGCATGGCACCCAGGGTGCGGCATCGGCCAGCGTGCGCGAAGTGGTGGACACGCTGACCCAGAACGTGGTGCGAGCCCTCATGCGGTCGCGTCCGGGCGGCGGCACGTTCCACATCGAGGACGTGCAAGACCAGGTCGAACTCGGCCTGATGCGTGGTGGGCACCACGAGGTCGCCCGCGCTTACGTGCTGTACCGCGAGCGCCGCTCGCAGGAGCGCGCCCACCAGCACGATCAGAGCGCCCCCGCCGTGCCCACCCTGCACGTGATCGACCATGGCCAGCGCGTGCCCCTCGACGAAGCACGCCTGCTGGGCCTCATCCAGGCCGCCTGCTCCGACCTGGGTGCCGACATCCAGGCCGCGCCGATCGTCGCCGAAACCATGCGCAACCTGTACGACGGCGTGCCCATGGACGAGGTGTACAAGGCTTCGATCCTGGCCGCCCGCACCTTGATCGAGAAAGACCCCGACTACACCTACGCCACCGCCCGCCTGCTGCTGCACACCATCGTGCGCGAGGTGCTCGGCCGTGACGTGGCCCCCGGCGAGATGAGCGCCGCGTACGCCAACTACTTTCCCGTGTTCATCCAAAAGGGCGTGGACAACGACCTGCTGGACCCCCGCCTGCTCGAGTACGACCTGCAAAAGCTCTGCGCCGCACTGAAGTTCGAGCGCGACCAGCAGTTCGACTACCTGGGCCTGCAGACCCTGTACGACCGCTACTTCCTGCACGTCCGCAAGAGCCGCATCGAACTGCCGCAGGCATTCTTCATGCGGGTGGCCATGGGCCTGGCGCTCAAGGAAGACAACCGCGAAGCCCGCGCCATCGAGTTCTACGAAGTGCTGTCGTCGTTCGATTTCATGTCGAGCACGCCCACGCTGTTCAACAGCGGCACGCTGCGTTCGCAACTGTCTTCGTGCTACCTGACCACGGTGCCGGACGACCTGGACGGCATCTATGAGTCGATCAAGGAAAACGCCCTGCTCTCCAAGTTCGCCGGTGGCCTGGGCAACGACTGGACGCGCGTGCGCGCACTGGGCTCGCACATCAAGGGCACCAATGGCGAATCGCAAGGCGTGGTGCCGTTCCTCAAGGTGGTGAACGACACGGCCGTGGCCGTGAACCAGGGCGGCAAGCGCAAGGGCGCCGTCTGCACCTACCTCGAAACCTGGCACCTGGACATCGAAGAGTTCCTGGAACTGCGCAAGAACACTGGCGACGACCGCCGCCGCACGCACGACATGAACACGGCCAACTGGATTCCCGACCTGTTCATGCGCCGCGTGATGGAAAAGGGCACCTGGACCCTGTTCTCGCCCTCCAACGTGCCCGACCTGCACGACCTGTTCGGCGCCGACTTCGAAAAGGCCTACGTGGCCTATGAACAGAAGGCCGCGCGCGGCGAGATCAAGCCCTCGCGCACCCTGCAGGCGACCGACCTGTGGCGCAAGATCCTGACGATGCTGTTCGAAACCGGCCATCCCTGGATCACGTTCAAGGACGCCTGCAACGTGCGCTCGCCCCAGCAGCACGCGGGTGTCGTGCACTCGTCCAACCTGTGCACCGAGATCACGCTGAACACCAGCGACACGGAAACCGCCGTGTGCAACCTCGGCTCTGTCAATCTGATGCGCCATCTGAAGGACGGCCCGAACGGCCGCGAACTCGACCACACCAAGCTGCGCAAGACCATCTCGACGGCCATGCGCATGCTCGACAACGTGATCGACATCAACTACTACGCCGTGGAAAAAGCCCGCGCCTCCAACATGCGCCACCGCCCCGTGGGCCTGGGCATCATGGCTTTCCAGGACAGCCTGTACGAGCTGCGCATCCCCTACGCATCGCAAGCCGCCGTCGAGTTCGCCGACAAGTCGATGGAAGCCATCTGCTACTACGCCTACTGGGCATCGACCGAACTGGCGCGCGAACGCGGCCAGTACGAAAGCTACAAGGGCTCGCTGTGGGACCGTGGCATCCTGCCGTTCGACACGCTCGACATGCTGCAAAAGGCCCGTGGCGGTTTCGTGGAAGTCGATCGCTCCTCGTCGCTCGACTGGGATGCGCTGCGCAACAAGATCGCGCAGGACGGCATGCGCAATTCCAATTGCGTGGCCATCGCGCCGACTGCGACCATCTCGAACATCGTCGGTGTCGATGCGTCCATCGAGCCATCGTTCGGCAACCTGTCGGTCAAGTCGAACCTGTCGGGCGAGTTCACCGTCATCAACAGCTACCTGGTGCACGACCTGAAGCGCCTGGGCCTGTGGGACGACGTGATGGTCATGGACCTCAAGCATTTCAAGGGCTCGCTGCACTCCATCGACCGCGTGCCGCAAGACGTCAAGGCGCTGTACTCCACGGCCTTCGAAGTGGAACCCTCGTGGCTCGTCGAAGCCGCATCGCGCCGCCAGAAGTGGATCGACCAGGCGCAGAGCCTGAACATCTACATGGCCGGCGCGTCGGGCAAGAAGCTCGACGACACGTACAAGCTCGCATGGGTGCGCGGTCTCAAGACCACGTATTACCTGCGCACGCAAAGCGCCACGCACGTCGAGATGAGCACCGTGAACACGCGCCAGCTCAACTCGGTTTCATCGGGCAATGACGGCGGTGGCGCACACGCCGCAGCCAAGCCCAGCGCGCTCGAAGCCGCAGCGGCTGCAGCGCAGGCGCAAGCCGCTGCGCTGCCTGCGACCGATGTGAAGTTCTGCGCCATCGACGACCCGACCTGCGAAGCCTGCCAGTGATGCGCACGCCATGCGCGGCGCCCTGATCGTTCAGGGCGCCGCGCATGTGCAGTGAAGCAACAAAAACATGGCTGCATCACGCTCCAGCGCTTTTAATTTTGCAGCGCTGCTTTCATAATCCGACCATTGGAAAACCTATGCTGACCTGGGACGAAGAAGTCAAGCCCTCATCGCAGAAACTCTTGGACGGCGGTCTGCAAAACAACCGCCCGGCGGAGCCGCCGTCCGCGCCTTTGCAGGCAGTTGCGACGTCCTCCGAAACTCTGTCCATCAACGATGCAGCGGCTGCGCCCGCACAGCCCGCCGCTACCGTGCATCGCCGCGTGAATGCCGCCGACAAGCGCATCATCAACGGGCAGACCGACGTCAATCAGCTGGTGCCCTTCAAGTACAAATGGGCCTGGGAAAAATACCTCGCCACTTGCGCCAACCACTGGATGCCGCAAGAGGTGAACATGACGCGCGACATCGCGTTGTGGAAAGACCCCAACGGCCTGACCGAAGACGAGCGCCGCATCATCAAGCGCAACCTCGGCTTCTTCGTGACCGCCGACTCGCTCGCGGCCAACAACATCGTGCTGGGCACGTACCGCCACATCACTGCGCCCGAATGCCGCCAGTTCCTGCTGCGTCAGGCTTTCGAGGAAGCGATCCACACGCACGCCTACCAGTACATCGTCGAGTCGCTCGGCCTCGATGAAAGCGAAATCTTCAACGCCTACAACGAAGTCGCTTCCATCCGCAACAAGGACGAGTTCCTGATCCCCTTCATCGAGGCGATCATGGACCCCAACTTCAAGACCGGCACGCCCGAGACCGACCAGACGCTGCTCAAGTCGCTGATCGTCTTCGCCTGCCTGATGGAAGGCCTATTCTTCTACGTCGGCTTCACGCAGATCCTGGCGCTGGGCCGGCAGAACAAGATGACCGGTGCGGCCGAGCAATACCAGTACATCCTTCGCGACGAATCGATGCACTGCAACTTCGGCATCGACCTGATCAACCAGCTCAAGCTGGAGAACCCACACCTGTGGACCGCGGAGTTCAAGGAAGAGATCAACGGCCTATTCATGAAGGCCGTCGAGCTTGAATACCAATACGCCGAAGACACCATGCCGCGCGGCGTGCTGGGCATGAACGCGTCCATGTTCAAGGGCTACCTGCGCTACATCGCCAACCGCCGTGCCACGCAGATCGGCCTGGAAGCGCTGTTCCCCAACGAAGAAAACCCCTTCCCCTGGATGAGCGAAATGATCGACCTCAAGAAGGAGCGCAACTTCTTCGAGACCCGCGTCATCGAGTACCAGTCCGGCGGTGCACTGTCCTGGGATTAGCCCCCCGACACATTCCAGGCCATGCATTTTCATTCCACGCCCCAGACCGACAGCGCTGCGAAGCCCTGCCGTGCGGGGCGTTCCCGTGTTCATGGCGGTGGGATTTCCCCCATCCCCATGGATCGCTCCATGTCCAATGCAGGCGTGGAGTGCTCTTTGCAAATTGACCCAAGGAGAAAATGATGGCAACTGCGAAAAAGACCGCCGCCAAGAAGGCAGCACCCGCGAAGAAAGCCGCCCCCGCCAAGAAGGCCGTGGTAGCGAAGAAGGCCGCCGCACCGGCGAAGAAGGCAGCGCCCGCCAAGAAGGCCGCCGCCCCCGCCAAGAAGGTAACGGCTGCGAAGAAGGCAGCACCGGCCAAGAAGGCTGCTGCTCCAGCGAAGAAGGCAGCGCCCGCCAAGAAGGCCGCCGCCCCCGCCAAGAAGGTAACGGCTGCGAAGAAGGCAGCACCGGCCAAGAAGGCTGCTGCTCCAGCCAAGAAGGCCGCCGCTCCTGCGAAAAAGGCTGCAGCACCGGCCAAGAAGGCCAGCGCAAAGCCCGCGACCGCGACCAAGAAGGTTGCGGCTTCGGCCAAGAAGACGACTGCAGCGACTGCAGCCAAGAAGCCTGCCGCAGCTCCGGCAGCCAAGAAGGCCGCTGCGCCCAAGAAAGCGGCCAAGGTCCCTGCACCTGCGCCTGCTGCGCAGACCACGCTGAACCCCCAGGCCGCCTGGCCCTTCCCCACGGGTGGCAAGCCGTAAGGCAGAGCCGCTGGAGAAGTCCCGCCAACCCGGTGCCCTGCACCGGGTTTTTTTATGCCCGCATGCCTGCCATGTGCATCACAAAACGGGTTGGCAGCCTGGCAGGCAAAGCGAAAAGTTATTCGCCCGCCTGTCTATTCCGATGGGGTCATTCCGGCTGAAAGTCGAGCACGTAGTTCTGCGGACCGCGCTGCGCGATCTTCAGCGCTCCCATGCGGTTGCCCAGTTCCGCGCAGCGCACCAGGGACCAATCCTTTTCCAGGCCGAACAGCAGCGCGCCCCGCCATGCATCGCCGCAGCCGGTGGGATCGACCACCGCGGCGGGCGCCGAGACCGGGACATTCGTGCGTTCGCCGTTCTCCCAAACGTCGCAGCCTTCCGCCCCGAGCGTGACGACGAGACCCCGCACTTTGCGAGAGATCTCCTGCAAGCTCAGACCAGTGCGCTCGCACAGCATCCGGCCTTCGTAGTCGTTCACGGTGATCCACGTGGCCTGCTCGATGAAATGGGCCAGCTCTTCTCCGTTGAACATGGGCAGGCCCTGGCCGGGATCGAACACAAAAGGAACGCCGGCCTCCGTCAGTTGCGCAGCGTGCTGCAGCATCGCATCGCGTCCGTCGGGCGCGATGATGGCCAGGCGCACGTCGGACTCGGCCGTAATGCGCGTGCGGTGGGCCTGCATCATGGCGCCGGGGTGGAAGGCCGTGATCTGGTTGTTGTCGCGGTCCGTCATGATCATGGCCTGCGCGGTGTACAGGTCATCCACCTGACCCACGTGCCGGGTATCGATCGCCAGGGAGCCCAGGCGTTCCAGATAGCTGGCGCCATCGCTGCCCAGCATGGCCATGGGCACGGGATCGCCGCCCAGCAGCTTGAGGCTGTACGCGATATTGCCCGCGCAACCGCCGAAATCGCGGCGCAGCGAGGGCACCAGGAACGAGACGTTCAGGATGTGCAACTGGTCGGGCAATATCTGCTCGGCAAAGCGGCCCTCGAAAGTCATGATGGTGTCGAACGCCAGGGAACCGCAAATCAGGGCAGCCATAACAGGTCCAGTTAAGAGAGAACAATCAGGGATAGAACGCAAGAACACGGTAGCCGGACACGCGCGCGCCGCCCGTCACCACCGACACGGGCAAGGTGCCGCTCCACTCGCCGCCGGGTGCGATTTCTCCCGGCGCGCCCAGCTCCTGCGGGCGCAGCACGCGGCGCAGCACGGGCCGGTCCTGCGCGTCGGTCAGCGTCAACTCCACCGAAGGCATGGCCAGCGCGAAGTCGGCGCGGCTTTTGATGGACAGGGCCAACTGGTACGAGTCGCCCCGGGCCTTGTTGAACGACGAGCTGTCGATCACGACCTCCGTGATGCGGCGCGGCGCACCGATGGCGCACTGCAGCGGCACGCACAACGCCTGAAGCACTGGCCGCATGCCAGGGTATTGCGACGCCAGCCGGTCGCGCTCCTGCATGGCCATCTGGAGCGACAGCCCTGCGAGCAGCACCAGCAGCAGCAGCGCCATGCCCACCCGCACCACGGGCTTGCGCCAGAAGGCCTTGCGGCGCGCGGCGCGCACGAAGCCCGGCTCGTCCTGCGTGGCGGACGGGGCGGCCTCTTGCCCATCGTCGTCGTCTTCATCGGAGCCATATGGCAGATGCGCCCGGCGGGGCGCATGCCGCGCATCGGCCGTGGCGGCCGCTGACGTCGCCAGGGGTTCGGTGAGGATTGGGGCGAGCCCCTCCATTCCGCCACCCGCCTGGGTGGCAATGGCCACCGGATCGGTATCGGCATCGATGGCTTCCAAAGCCATGTCCATCGCTACCGCTTTGGCGATCGCATCGTCGGTCGCTTCCTGCCTCGCGCTGCCGTGCGGCTTGCCTTGTGGCAGTTCATCCTTGTGTTCCGGCGCCGGCTCGCCGTCCAGATCGTCCGGCCATTCGGAATCGCGCAGTTCGGCGAACGGAAGTTCGTAGCCCGACAGCGCTTGGGACTCGGACGGCAACGTGCCCGAGGCCGCCCGTGCACCATCCCTCGCATCGGCGGCAGGCGTCTCTGCCGCACCATCAAAAGCGGATTCGTCGTCAGGCGCCGATCCGGGCAGTTCCCAGCCCCCGGAAGGGCCTGGCACTGCGGGCTCTGGCTTGACCGTGTCGCGGGCCGTGTTCGGCACGGCAGGACGGACACGCCAGCCCAGCGGCGATGCCGGCTCCAGGCTCCAATCGGACGGCGGCTCCATCGAAGGTGACGCAGGCAGCCGCGCGGTCAGGAAGCTGGGCACGGCGGGCGGCTCGGGCAAGCCCAGCGGGGCCGGCAGCGTGTCGTCCAACGCCGCTGGCAGGGAGGGTTGTGCCGAAAACTCTGGCGCTGACCCGGGCACGAATGGCAACGGCGATGCCGCTGGCGCGTTGGGTGGCGAAGATGCCGGCTGCGCTGGTGGCATGGCGGTGCTGCCGCCACCCCACGCCCGCTCGGCGACCGCAGGAAGCCGCGCTGCGGGGCGCGGGCTGTCGGGAATCGCCATTTCGGGCAGCAAGTCGTGCGAGGACGTGCGCACCAGGTGGGCAGCGGCGTCGAAGACCTCCTTGCACTGCCCGCAACGCACCCATCCATCGGAGATGCGCAACTGGTCCGCGACGACCTTGAAGGTCGTACCGCAGGCGGGGCAGCGTGTGATCTGGCTCATCGGCTCGGAATTGTAGGGGTGCGCCACGCCGGCCCGCAGGCCCGCATGGCCTCGCCCGTCAACGCGCAGCCACCATCAGGATCCATCCCTCTTGCGTGTCGGCGACCTGCAGGGAAAGCCACGGCGCATAGGCTTCTTTCAGTTCATCGGCCTGGCGCTCCAGGATGCCGGCCAGCACCAGATGCCCGCCCGCCGCGACATGCGCGCACAACAGCGGCGCCAGCACCTTGAGCGGTGTCGCGAGGATGTTGGCCAGCACGGTCTGGTAGGTGCCGCCGGCCTGATCGGGCAGGCCCGCTTTCAGCGCGACGCCGTTGGCCTCGGCGTTCAAGCGGGTGGACTTGACGGCGGCTGGGTCGATGTCCACGGCGTCGATGTCCGTGGCGCCGAACTTGGCGGCGCCGATCGCCAGGATGCCGGAGCCGCAGCCATAGTCGAGCACGCGCCCCAGGGGGTTGGCAGCGCTTGCGTGCAGGGCACCCTGCGCCGCGATCCAGCGCAGGCACATCCGCGTGGTCGGGTGGGTGCCCGTGCCGAAGGCCAGTCCCGGATCAAGCCGGATGCTGCGCTTGGCTTCGGCCGGCAGTTCATGCCAGGTGGGCACGATCCAGAAATCCGGCGTGATGTCCACCGGCGCGAACTGCGACTGCGTGAGCCGCACCCAGTCCTGATCCTCCAAGGCCGTGATCCCCAGCACGCGGCAGCCTTCGAAAAAATCCTGCACTTCCAGCAGGGCGCTTGCTTCCTGGGCCTCGGTCTCGCTCTGGAACAACGCCACCACACGGCTGCGCTGCCAGCCGTCCTTCGGGGGCGGCATGCCGGGCTCGCCGAACAGGGCCTGCTCGGCATCGGTCTGCGCGTCGGCGTCTTCGACGGAGACGCTCAGCGCCTGCAGCGCATCGAGCGCGTCGCTCAAAGACTCGACCCGGTCTTCTGGGCACATCAGGCTCAGCTCAAACATGGGGACCTCCGGGAGAAAACGAAAATGCTGGCACCCGTTGCCAGGTGCCAGCATGCAAAACCACCACGCGCGGCAAGCTCAGCGCTTGTGCTGCGAGAGCCACTCTTCCAGGTAATGGATGTTGGTGCCGCCGGCCACGAACTTGGCGTCCACCATCAGCTCGCGGTGCAGCGGCACGTTGGTGTTGATGCCCTCGATGACCGTTTCGGACAGCGCCGTGCGCATGCGCGCCAGGGCCTGCTCACGCGTATCGCCATGCACGATGATCTTGCCGATCATCGAGTCGTAGTTCGGTGGCACGTAGTAGTTCGAATAGGCATGCGAGTCCACACGCACGCCCGGGCCGCCCGGCGCATGCCACATGGTGATGCGGCCCGGCGAGGGAATGAACTTGTACGGGTCTTCCGCGTTCACGCGGCACTCGATGGCGTGCCCGCGGATCTCGATCTGGCGCTGCGTGAACGGCAGCTTCTCGCCTGCGGCGACCATGATCTGCGTCTTCACGATGTCCACGCCCGTGATCCATTCGGTCACCGGGTGCTCCACCTGAACGCGCGTGTTCATTTCGATGAAGTAGAACTCGCCGTTTTCATACAGGAACTCGAACGTGCCCGCGCCGCGGTAGCCGATCTTCTTGCACGCAGCCACGCAGCGCTCGCCGATCTTCTCGATCAGCTTGCGGGGAATGCCGGGCGCCGGCGCCTCTTCGATCACCTTCTGATGGCGGCGCTGCATCGAGCAGTCGCGCTCGCCCAGGTAGACCGCGTTGCGGTGCTTGTCCGCCAGGATCTGGATTTCGATATGGCGCGGGTTCTGGAGAAACTTCTCCATGTAAACGGCCGGATTGCCGAACGCCGCACCGGCCTCGGCCTTGGTCATCTGAACGGCGTTGATGAGTGCCGCCTCGGTGTGCACCACGCGCATGCCCCGGCCGCCACCGCCGCCGGCGGCCTTGATGATCACGGGGTAGCCGACCGCCTTGCCGATGCGACGGATCTGGACCGGATCGTCCGGCAGTTCGCCTTCGGAGCCCGGCACGCAGGGCACGCCTGCGCGGATCATGGCCTGCTTGGCCGAGACCTTGTCTCCCATGGTGCGGATCGACTCGGGCGTCGGGCCGATGAACTGGAACCCGCTCTTTTCCACGCGCTCGGCGAAATCGGCGTTCTCGGACAGAAAGCCGTAGCCGGGGTGGATGGCTTCGGCATCGGTCACTTCGGCCGCCGAGATGATCGCGGGCATGTTGAGATAGGACAGCGGCGAGGGCGCGGGCCCGATGCAGACCGCTTCTTCGGCCAGCTTCACATATTTGGCGTCGCGGTCGGCCTCGGAATACACCATGACGGCCTTGACGCCCAGCTCACGGCAGGCGCGCTGGATGCGCAATGCGATTTCGCCGCGATTGGCAACGAGGATTTTCTTAAACATAGGCTTCTTCGCGGCTCGATCACCCGTGCGCTGCGCACGCGAGTGCGGTGGGCTGGCGCGCCTTGCCTGCGGCAAGGACGCCGGAGCCGGCGACGATGATTTTCTGAAACATGGACTTTCCCTGGCGACCGGCGACAAGGCCGGTGCGCGCGACAAGGACCGGAAGGGGCATGCGCAATTTATTCGATCACGAACAGAGGCTGCCCGTATTCGACGGCCTGGCCGTTTTCACCCAGGATGCGGGTGACGGTGCCGGACTTGTCGGCTTCGATTTCGTTGAGGATCTTCATGGCCTCGATGATGCAGATGGTCTCGCCTTCCTTGACCTGGCTGCCCACCTCGACGAACGACTTGGCGCCCGGGCTGGACGCACGGTAGAACGTGCCCACCATGGGCGACTTGACGATGTGGCCGGTCGGGGCGGCGGGGGCCGGCAGTTCGGCCACAGGGGCGGCGGCTGCGGCGGCAGGCGCTGCGGCCTGGGCGGGGGCCGCCATATATTGCTGGACGACCGCACCGCCGCTCTTGACGATGCGGACCTTGCCTTCTGCCTCGGTGATCTCGAGTTCTGACACATTCGACTCTGACACGAGGTCGATCAAGGTCTTGAGTTTTCGCAAATCCATGGGAACTCCAACGCCAAAAACAAAATAGGGCGCGAATTTACCCTAAATTCGACCTACGACCGGCATTTGGTTGCAAATACATTGAACTCCCCAGTGCATCCCAGGGCGCTCTAACCCAGCAAGACCCACTGCTGGATATCTTGCGGGGTCACCTGCCCCATTTTACGGTGGAGCACGGTTCCATCTGCGCCCATCAGCACGCTAAATGGCAATCCTCCTGTGAGATTGCCCAGCGAACGGCCCAGCTCGGTGCCGGACAACCCTGCCAGGCCGATGGGAAAGTCCAAGGGAAGGCGATCCAGAAATTTGCGCACCGACGAAGGCTGGTCGATGGCCAAGCCCACCACCTGCCAGCCTTTTGCTGCGTTTTCGCGGTAGAAGGCATTCAAAAGCGGCAATTCCTCTACGCACGGCGGGCACCAGGTCGCCCAGAAGTTCACCAGCAGCGGCTTGCCGCGAAAACGTTCCATCGCCACGGGCTCACCACCTGCGGGTGCGTCGAAACGTTCGGCCCACAGCGCGGCCTCGGCTCCCGTCATCACGGCATGCGGCTGAAACCGCCACCATGCCAGACCCGCACCGCCCAGCGCGGCGGCAGCAGCCACCCCGCCGTAGAGCAGACTGCGGCGCGAGGCCGATGCGGCACCTTGGACGCGGTTGGGCGAACTGGCATCGGCGGAAAAGGAAGTGCCCGGATCGGAGGGCGGCGACAGACTCATTCGGGGGTGTTCTCCAATAGCTTGCGCACGGCGCGCGCATCGCCGCGCGGCGTGCGGCCACGCGCATCAGGGCGGAGCGCGCCGCGCAGGTTGTCCAGGTCATAGATCAACAGGTGCACGCCAATCATCTCGCCCAAAGGCCGCGAATGGCTGGACACGCTCAAGGCTTCCACCGACTCCCCATGGAAACCGGTGACGGTACGCGGCTCATAGTCCACGTGGTGATCGATCAGGGCGATCTCGGCAGACTTGCAGTCGTCGCAGAACAACTGCAAATAGATATCGGACAGCCGGGTCGCCGTGCCATGCCAGACCGCGCCACCCAGGTGGGGACGAAACGGCTCCATGCGCTCCATCCAGACGAGCGCCAGTTGGCGCAAGGCACGCAGCTCGTCCGGCTGGGTGTCGGCGCAGAACAGGCCGATGTATTCACGCACCGCGTCTTCCACCAGATCGTTGTCCGGCAGCGGAGTGCGGGTCGGCAGGCCCAGCTGGCGAACGGCCCGGCGTTTGGCAGGCCCCCATTCCAGGCCCTCTTCGACGACCAGACGGGCTGCGGCGTTGGCGATCTCGGTGGCGAGGGCGTTTTGCATGGCGGCGGCTCGGGGATAAGGCTGCATTGTGGCCGCAATGGCCCTTGCAGGCCCGCGAATGCGCCCGCGCCCGGCAGGGGCATGGGAGGCCCCGAATCGACAAATGCTATTAAAATCATAGCTGATGAGGCAATGGGGATAAGCACGGAGGGACTCAGGGGCCTGCAACCTTAGAATCTGCGCCCATGCATATTCACATTCTGGGCATCTGCGGCACGTTCATGGGCGGCCTGGCGGCCCTGGCACGCGAAGCGGGCCACAAGGTCACCGGCTGCGACACCGGCGTGTATCCCCCGATGAGCGACCAGCTCCGCGCACTGGGCATCGAACTGATCGAAGACTATGGCGCCGACCAGATGGCGTTCGCCCCCGATCTGTTCGTCATCGGCAACGTGGTCAGCCGGGCGCGACTGCCCGATGGCACGCCGAAATTTCCCTTGATGGAAGCCATCCTCGACGCAGGCGCAGCCTATGCCAGCGGACCGCAGTGGCTGGCCGAACACGTGCTGCAGGGCCGGCACGTCCTGGCCGTGGCGGGAACCCACGGCAAGACCACCACCACGTCGATGCTCGCGTGGATTCTGGAATGCGCGGGCCTGCAGCCCGGCTTCCTGGTGGGCGGGGTGCCACTGGATTTCGGCGTGTCGGCCCGGCTGGGCGCGCCGCACCGGCCTTCGCCAGGCGCGGGCATCGCGGGCGAGGCGCCCGTGTTCGTGATCGAGGCTGACGAATACGACACCGCGTTTTTCGACAAGCGCAGCAAATTCGTCCATTACCGGCCCCGTACCGCGGTGCTGAACAACCTGGAATTCGACCACGCGGACATTTTCGACGACCTGCCGGCGATCGAGCGGCAGTTCCACCACCTGGTGCGCACGGTGCCGCCCTCGGGCCGCGTCGTATTCAACGGGCTGGAGGAAAGCCTGGTGCGCGTGCTGCACGCGGGGTGCTGGAGCGAGGTGACGAGCTTCGGCGCACTGGTGAGCGACTTCACGGCGCAGGGCGACCCGCAAGCCTTCGATGTGCTCCACCGGGGCCAGGCGGTGGCCCGCGTGGAATGGGCGTTGACCGGCGTGCACAACCAGTTGAACGCCCTGGCCGCCATCGCGGCAGCCCACCATGTGGGCGTTTCACCGGCAGAGGCCGGCCGGGCACTGGGGCGGTTCCAGAACGTGAAGCGGCGCATGGAATTGCGCGGCACCGTGCGAGGCATCGCGGTGTATGACGATTTCGCCCACCACCCCACCGCCTTGCGCACCACGCTGGATGGCCTGCGACGCCGCGTCGGGCCCGGGGTGCGAATCCTCGCGGCGTTCGAGCCGCGCAGCAACACCATGAAGCTCGGCACGATGAAATCCCAATTGCCCTGGGCCCTGGAGCCGGCCGACCTGGCGTTTTGCCACACCGCCGGGCTCGATTGGGACGCCGCCCAGGTGCTGGCACCCATGGGCGCCAAAGCCGTCACGGCGCCGGACATCGACACGCTGACTTCGCAGATCGCACACGCAGCGCAGCCGGGCGATCACATCGTCTGCATGAGCAACGGCAGCTTCGGCGGCATTCACGGCAAGCTCATCGATTTGCTATCTAAATAATAGCAACACCCCCTAGTGGAATATGCGCCGGAGGCCTTTTCGGCATCGAATTTCAGCGCATGAAAGGGGCGCCATTCCCCATCGCCGGCCGCCGCCGTGCCGTCCGGGCTTCATTCAGTAGGTCACGGCCATGGCGGCCACATCCACCCGGACCACCGGCCGGGCCAGGGCGGCGCTGGCCGCTTCGGCGAACTGGCGGCCCCATTGCGGATCGGACAGCAGCTGAGCGCCAGCGGCCTGCGCCACCGTCAGCACCTTGTCGGCAAGCAGCACCTTGCCGCTGGCCCGCAGCGGCTCGCACTCCAGGCTGATGAACGCCTCGTCCAGCCAGCGGCGGGCGTCTTCGTTGCCCAGCGGCTCCGATCCTTGCAGATCGAAACGGAATTCCTGGCCCGGCGCCAGGGTGATCGAGACTTCTCTGCGCATGGATTGCTTTCCTTAAATCGAGGTCAGGACAGTGAGACGGACAGCATGGGGCGCAAGCTGGCGCCGCACGGTGGCGGCGGTCAAAGCTTACACCGCTGGCAACGCCGCCCCGGTCCGTCTTTCAGAGGGCGCGGCGCGCCACCACGGCGGCCGACAGATCGGCCAGTGCCGACAGCGAATCGTCCCAGCCCAGGCAAGCATCGGTGATGCTCTTGCCGTATTCCAGGGCGCCCGGCTGGTCCTTGCCTGGCGTGAATTTCTGGGCGCCTGCGGTCAGGTGGCTTTCGATCATCAGGCCGAACACACTGCGCGAGCCCCCGGCGATCTGCGCGCCGATGTCGCGCGCCACGTCGCGCTGCTTTTCGTGCTGCTTGCTGCTGTTGGCGTGGCTGCAATCCACCATCAGGGTGGCGGGAAGCTTGGCGGCCTCCAGGTTCTGGCAGGCAGCGGCGACGCTGGCGGCATCGTAGTTGGGCGCCTTGCCGCCGCGCAGGATCACGTGGCAGTCCGGGTTGCCCTGGGTGCTGACGATCGCCACCTGGCCGTTCTTGTGCACCGACAGGAAATGGTGCCCGCGACTGGCGGACTGGATCGCGTCGGTCGCGATGCGAATGTTGCCGTCGGTGCCGTTCTTGAAGCCGATGGGCGCCGAGAGGCCCGACGCCAGCTCGCGGTGCACCTGGCTTTCGGTAGTGCGCGCCCCGATGGCACCCCAGCTGATGAGGTCGCCGATGTACTGGGGCGAGATCACGTCCAGGAACTCGCTGCCCGCCGGCACGCCCATGCGGTTGATGTCGATGAGCAGCTGGCGCGCGATGCGCAGGCCCTCGTCGATGCGATAGCTTTCGTCCAGGTACGGGTCGTTGATCAGCCCCTTCCAGCCGACCGTGGTGCGGGGCTTTTCAAAGTACACGCGCATCACGATTTCCAGCGTGTCGGCGTACTGCTCGCGCACGGCCTTCAGGCGCCGCGCGTATTCCAGCGCTGCCGCAGGGTCGTGGATGGAGCACGGGCCGATCACCACCAGCAGCCGGTCGTCCCGGCCCGCCATGATGTCCTGAATGCCACGCCGCGTTCGCGTGATCAGGGATTCCACCGCCGTTCCCCGGATGGGGAAAAAGCGGATCAGATGTTCCGGGGGAGGCAGCACGGTGATGTCCTTGATACGTTCGTCGTCGGTCTGGCTGGTCTTCTCGACGTCGCGGTACCAGGCATCGCTGGTGGGGTTGGCAGTGGCCGTCATGGTTGCGTCCTCGTGGGGTGGATCGGAAAAAAGGGGGAGCGGAAAACAAAAAACCGCCGGGCTTTTCAGCTTCGGCGGTTTCTAGGAGAAGGGCTCGGGTGGTTGCGCGCGACCTCTCATCCGCCAGGGACAGAGAAGTAAAACCAAAAATAAAACGCGCTACGCACTTGCATCGGTGGCAATGTAACACCGATTTTTGCGCCGCAACATCCCCGGCGCGTTGCTGCGTCGCCACAAAGGGAGCGGCGAGCGTTCATCGCCTGCGCCCCGCCAGCCAGCCGCGCAGGCGCGCCAGCATCGGCAGGCGCGTAGCGCCAGGGGGTTTGGCGGGCGGCTCGCTGAAGGCCGCGCCGCCCTGCTCGTACATGTCGATGACGAGCAATGCCTCGCCCAGCGTGCGCCAGGCCAGGCGCTCGAACGCATCGAAGCAGGCCGGCTCGGTGCGGCTCTGCCGGGTGAGCGCCTGGTGCCACAGGTCGATGGCATCGCGCATGTCCTTGAGCGCCTGCTGATAGGCGCCCAGCTCGTACAGCGCATGCCAGGCCGAACCGAGGCCCGTGAGAAAGAACTGGTGCTCACGCGCCGCGCGCCTCAGGTGCTCCAGGCTCCAGAAAATGGCGGAGGGGTCCGCGCAAGCGCGGCGAAGTTGCGCGGCGTCTTCGATGAGCACGGAGAGCGATGTCAGCGCATCGCGGAATTGGCGGGACTCTTCATCGGCAACCCCCTCGCGCAGCAAACGGCTGACATCACCGAACGACTGGGCGGTGTTCAGCAGCTGGCTGGACGGAGGGGCGGGCATGGCGGACGCCTGGAAGACCCGCCGCCTGCCGTCAGGCCGTGCCGCCGACCGTGAGACCGTCGATGCGCAACGTGGGCTGGCCCACGCCGACCGGCACGCTCTGGCCTTCCTTGCCGCATGTGCCCACGCCGCTGTCGAGCGCCATGTCGTTGCCGATCAGCGTCACCTTCTTGAGCGACTCCGGGCCGCTGCCGACGATGGTGGCGCCCTTCACCGGGTACAGGATCTTGCCGTTTTCGACCCAGTACGCTTCGCTGGCCGAGAACACGAACTTGCCGCTGGTGATGTCGACCTGGCCGCCGCCGAAGTTGGTGGCGTAGAGGCCGCGCTTCATGCTCGCCACGATCTCCGCCGGGTCCTTGTCGCCGCCCAGCATGTAGGTGTTGGTCATGCGCGGCATGGGGATGTGCGCATAGCTTTCGCGCCGCCCGTTGCCGGTGGGCGCCACGCCCGACAGGCGCGCATTCATCGAATCCTGGATGTAGCCCTTGAGGATGCCGTCTTCGATGAGCACGTTGCGCTGGCTCGCATGCCCTTCGTCGTCCACGTTGAGCGAGCCGCGGCGGTCGGCCAGGGTGCCATCGTCCAGCACCGTCACGCCCTTGGCCGCCACGCGCTGGCCGATGCGGCCGCTGAACGCACTCGAGCCCTTGCGGTTGAAATCGCCTTCCAGCCCGTGGCCCACGGCCTCGTGCAGCAGCACGCCAGGCCAGCCCGGGCCGAGCACCACGGTCATTTCTCCGGCAGGTGCGGGGCGCGATTCCAGGTTGACGAGGGCGGCGTTCACCGCTTCATCGACATATTTGGTGATTTGCGCATCGTCGAAATAAGCCAGCCCGAAGCGTCCGCCCCCGCCGGCCGAGCCGACCTCGCGGCGGCCGGCCTGCTCGGCGATCACGGTGACCGACAGGCGCACCAGCGGCCGCACATCGGCGGCCAGCGTGCCATCGGAGCGCGCTACCAGCACCACGTCGTATTCGCTGGCCAGGCCGGCCATGACCTGGGCCACGCGCGGGTCCTTGGCGCGGGCCTGCTGCTCCACCTTCTCCAGCAGCGCCACCTTGGCCGTGCTGTCCAGCGAGGCGATGGGGTCGGTGCCGGGATAGAGCGATCGGCTGGCGGAGATTTTCTTCAGCGAGATTTTTGCCCGCTTTTCCTGGGAGACCGCAGAGATGGCGCGCACGGTGCGTGCCGCGTCGAGCAAAGACGCTTCGGAGATGTCGTCGGAATAGGCGAAGGCCGTTTTCTCGCCGCTCACGGCCCGCACGCCCACGCCCTGGTCGATGCTGAAGGAACCCGTCTTGACGATGCCCTCCTCCAGGCTCCAGCCCTCGCTGCGCGTGTATTGAAAGTAAAGGTCGGCATCGTCCACCTGATGGGCGCGGATGTCGGCCAGCGCGCGCGCCAGGTGGGTTTCGTCGAGGCCGAAAGGCTCCAGGAGCAGGCGGCGGGCGACGGACAGGCGTTCGATGGTGGGTTCGCGGGAGATCATGGGCAGATTCTAGAAGCCTTGTCGCCCGGTGGCGTGGCGCTTGGCGAGCATCCCGACCGGCGGCACGGCCATGTCGGCAATCGTGGGCGCCAGGGCCGCTCGACTGGGGTAAAACCTCCTGCTGGCAATCCAAAGCCCCCCATCACCCCCAACGCCCCTGGAGATCGCGCAATGAAGGCCCTGGCCACGACCCACCACCCGACCGTCCGCGAGCAGGCCGACGCCCTGGCCCGGGGGGCCACCACCAGCGTGGCACTGGTCGAGGCGGCGCTGGAGCGCATCGACGCGCACCGCTCGGCCGCAGGGCATGCGTACGTGGGCGACATCGACGCCCAGGGGGCGCTGCAGGCCGCCCGCGCCATCGATACCGCCCGTGCTGCCGGAAACGTCCCCTCTGCGCTGGCCGGCCTGCCGGTGTCGATCAAGGACCTGTTCGACGTGCGCGGCCAGGTCACTCGTGCCGGCGCCACCGTGATGGCCGATCGCCCCCCCGCCACAGCCGATGCCGTGGCCGTGGCGCGCCTGCGCGCCGCGGGCGCGGTATTGCTGGGCCGCACGAACATGAGCGAGTTCGCGTTTTCAGGGTTGGGGCTGAATCCGCACTACGGCACGCCCGCCCATCCGCAAGATCGCGGCCGCATCACCGGAGGCTCCAGCTCCGGCGCCGCCGCTACCGTGGCGCTCGGCATGGCCACCGTGGCGCTGGGCACCGACACGGGCGGCTCGATCCGCATTCCCTCTGCGTTTTGCGGGCTGACGGGGTTCAAGCCCACGGCCCGGCGGGTGCCGCTTCAAGGGGCATATCCCTTGTCCCGCAGCCTGGATTCGGTCGGCCCGCTGGCCCGCAGCGTGGATTGCTGCGCCATCGTCGATGCCATCCTGAGCGGCGAAACGCTGGACACGCGCGCGGCGCCGCTGGCGGGCCTGCGCCTTGGCGTGACGGACGATTACGTGATGGACGGCGTCGAGCCGGCGGTGGCGGCCGCCTTCGAAACCGCGCTCCAGCGCCTGGCCGCGGGCGGTACCCGCATCGTGCGCTTCGGCTTCGCGGAATTGCACCGGTTGCCCGCGCTGAACGCAGCGGGCGGGTTGATCGCAGCCGAAGCCTGGCACGTGCACCGCGCCCGCCTGGACGATCCCACGCAGGCGGCGCGCTACGACCCCCGCGTGGCCCAGCGCACCCGCCGGGGCGCCGCGATCTCGGCCGCCGATTACATCGACCTGCAGGATGCCCGGCTGAGCTTGCAGGCCACCGCCCGGGAGCGCCTGCGCGATTTCGACGCCTGGCTGATGCCGACCGTGGCGGTGCGCGCGCCGCTGCTGGCGGACCTGGCCAGCGACGACGCCAAGTTCCTTGCCACCAACGGGCTGGTGCTGCGCAACACGACGGTACTCAATTTCCTGGACGGCTGCGCGCTGTCGCTGCCCTGCCAGAGCCCCGGCGAATTGCCAGTGGGCCTATCGGTGGGCGGGGTGCACGGCGCCGATGCGCGCGTGCTGCAGGTGGGGCGTGCGATCGAGGCGTGCCTTGCGGCTGGCTAGCTGCGTTCCGCCATGGGAATGCGCTGCGCCCGCGCGATGGACATCAGCACGCCCAGCGCCAGCCCCAGCGTGACCATGGCGGTGCCGCCATAGCTCACGAAGGGCAGCGGCACGCCCACCACGGGCAGGATGCCGCTTACCATGCCCATGTTCACGAAGGCATAGGTGAAGAAGATCATCGACACCGCGCCGGCCATGAGGCGCGAGAACAGCGTGGTGGCCCCGACCGCGATGGCCAGGCCCCGCCACACCAGCATCAGGAAGCAGACGATGAGAAACAGGTTGCCCGCCAGCCCGAACTCTTCTGAAAACGCAGCGAAGATGAAATCGGTGGTGCGCTCGGGAATGAACTCCAGGTGCGTCTGCGTGCCGGCCATGAAGCCCTTGCCCCAGAAGCCCCCCGAGCCAATGGCGATCATGCCCTGGATGATGTGAAAGCCCTTGCCCAGCGGATCGCGCGTGGGGTCCAGCAGCGTGCAGATGCGCTGCTGCTGGTAGTCGTGCAGCACGGGCCAGCGAACGCCGTCGGCGCAAATCTGCGGCTCGAACCACACGATGAGCGCGATGCAGATGCCCCCGATCAGCATGGGCGGCAGCACCAGCTTCCAGGGCAGGCCCGCGAAGAAGATCACCGACAGCCCGGCCGCGAGCACGAGCAGCGAGGTACCCAGGTCGGGCTGCTTCATGATGAGGCCCACCGGCACCGCCAGCAAGGCGCAGGCGACCACGAAGTCCAGCGGCCGCAACTGGCCCTCGCGCCGCTGGAACCACCACGCCAGCATGAGCGGCATGGCGATCTTGAGCAATTCGCTGGGCTGCACCACCACCCCCAGGTTGATCCAGCGCTGGGCGCCCTTCTTGGTGATGCCGAACAGCGCGACCGCCACCAGCAAGGCCACCCCCAGCGTATAAAGCGGCACGGCCATGGCCATCAGCCGCTGGGGCGGCACCTGGGCCACCACGAAAAGGATGCCGGCGGCCAGCAGCATGTTGCGGCCATGGTCGTAAAAGCGCGTGCCGTGGTCGTAGCCCGAGGAATACATCGCCACCAACCCCGTCGATGCCAGCATCAGCAGCACCAGAATGAGCAGCCAGTCGAAGCCACGGAACAGGGGCAGGACGCGCTGCAGCAGGGAGGGTTTGTCGAAAACGGCGGACATGGGGCGCGATTATCCGGCCGGCCGATGGCGCCGCCGCCCCGGCACAATCGAAGGCCCCCGGCCCTGCCGCACCATTGCCTGCCACCCGCACCGTCCCGCATGCCTGCCACCACCCATCTGCTCTATCTGCACGGCTTCCGTTCGTCGCCCCAGTCGGCCAAGGCCCGGCAGATGGCGGCCTACGTGGCTGCCCACCATCCCGCCGTGCACTTTTGGTGCCCGCCATTGCCGCCTTCGCCGCGCGCAGCCATGCAGCAGGTGGCGCAGGGCATCGCGGACTGGCCCCGCGGCGCGATGGCCGTGGTGGGGTCGTCGCTGGGCGGGTTCTACGCCAGCTGGGTGGCGCAGCAGGCGCGCTGCCCCAGCGTTCTGCTCAACCCGGCCGTGGACCCGGCCCGCGATCTGGAGCGCTACATCGGCGAGCAGACCGCGTGGCACGATCCGGCAGAGCGCTTTTTCTTCCTCCCCGAATACATCGGGGAACTGCGTGCACTGGATGTGCGGGGCCTGCCGCCCGCCGGCCCGCAACTGGCCATCATTGCCAAAGGCGACGAATTGCTGGACTGGCGCGAAATGTCGGGGCGCTACCCCGCCGCGCAGCAGGTGCTGCTGGAAGGCGGCGACCATGCCCTGAGCGATTTCCCGGCGCACATCGCCACGGTGGCGCGGTTCTGCGGCCTGGCATAGGCGCCGGGCTCAAGGAGCCGCTGCCGAGGCGGGCGGCGCGGCGCCGGCACTGCCTCCCTGCGGATGGCTGGCCGCCCAGCGCGCGTATTCCTGCGGATAGGCGACGCGATAGCGCACGGTGTGGAAATCGACCTCGGCTTGGCGCCCCAGCAGGGCCGCGCTGGCCAGCACCGCTTCGATGACGCGGGGTTCCGGCGAATAGTGCAGCAGCCGCGTCGCCTGCGGATGGATCTCCGCCGCGTTCTGGGCGGTCACCGGCGTGGTCGTCACGGTGGCGAAATGGGCCGTCTCCCGAAAGAACGCAATGCTGGCGAGCACCTTGCGCGCGGTGTCCTCGCGGTAGTCCGGATCGCGCTCGGGCACCGCGCGGTACAGCTGGCTCACCCGCTCGTAGTCCCGCACCAGCAGCCCGCCCAGCGCCAGCGCCGCGCCGCACGCCAGGGCTGCGGCGCCCATCCCCACACGGCCTGGCCGCAGAGGGGGCCCCGTGCGCTCGCGGCGCACCAAAAGCAGCAGCGCGAACACCGTGGCCAGTTGGAACGGCCCGTACCACAGCGGAAACTCCAGCAGGCTGTGCACGCCGACGATGGCCAGCACGCCCCAGGCCAGCTGGCGCACCGGATCGGTCTCCCGCCAGGGGGAGAGGCGCCACACGCCCCACAGCGCCAACGCGCACAGGAGCGCCGTGATCGGCAAGCCCAGCTCCACGGCCAGATGCAGCGGCAGGTTGTGGGCGTTGTCCAGCAGCACGCAAAAGCGCTCGCCGGGGAACAGGGTGGCGTAATGGGCATAGGCCATTTCGCCCCAGCCCCATCCGGTGAAAGGCTTTTGCGCGATCAGGTGGAGCATGTTGCTCCAGAGGACCTTGCGGCTGACGCAGCCCTGGCCTTCGTCCGCCAGCCGCTGGAACAACCCGTCCATCTGCACGCCCATCCAGTGCTCCAGCATCCAGGGCAGCAGCCAGGCCGCCAGCGCATAAAGCATCGCGCCGGTGGCCGCGAAGGCCAGCGGGAACACGCCCAGCGACCGGCGCCAGAGCACCAGCAGCCCGAGCATCACGCCCCATTCCAGGATGCCCGTGCGCGACGCGGTGGCCGCGTCCGCTGCGCTGATGAGCACCAGCGCCCAGGCGGCCAGCACGCCAGCGGCCACCGCAACGGCCGGCCGGCGGATGGCCGGCAGCGCGGCCTGCAGGCGGCCCATCGTCCAGGCCAGCGACCAGGCCCCCATGGCCAGCAGCGAAGCCTGCTGGTTGCGCTGGCGCAGATTTCCCAGCGCCAGTCCCGGCGTGGACGGATAGATAAAGGGCGACGCGCCCACATCGCCCCAGAAGAACTGCACCAGCCCCACCACGGACGCAAGCACCGCCGCCAGCAGCAAGCCACCGGCCAGCACCCAGCCCGCCCACCGGCGCAGCCCGCCCCGGGCCGGCTGCGCCTGCGCCGCACCCACCGCCATCCCGGCCAGCACGAGGGCGCAGGCGGCCGATGCCATCTGGGGCCAGAAATTGGACAGCGGTGCCTGGGTGTGGGCGAACAGGAACGGCAGCGCCACGGCCACGAGAGCCAGCACACTGGCGAAGGCGTTGAACAGGGGCATGAACGGGTGCGGCGCAGGCAAAGAACCCGATCATAGGCAGGCGGGCGCACGGCCTGGATCTGCGGACTGGCGAAAACCCGGCGGCGCGGTCCGGGGTGCCGGCCGGGGCCTTCGGCGCCCATGGGACAATCCGGCCCATGCATGCACTGTTTGAAGAGGCCGGCAAATTCCTCGCCGGCCGCATCCTTTCCGAGGCCGAAAGCTCAGCCCAGATCGAACTCGACTCGGGCAAACGGGTGAAGGTCAAGGCCGCCCACCTGCTGATCCGGTTCGAAAAGCCCTCGCCAGCCGAGATGCTGGCCCAGGCGCAGGCCGTGGCCGCGTCGATCGAACTCGACCTGGCCTGGGAATTCGCCCCCGAGGACGAATTCGGCTTCGCCGACCTCGCACGGGACTATTTCTCCGAGAACGCCACCCTGGTCCAGCAGGCCGGCGCGCTGTTCGCGCTGTACGAGGCGCCGCACTACTTCCGCCGTGCGGGCAAGGGCCGGTTCAAGAAGGCTCCGGCCGAGATCCTGCAGCAGGCGCTGGCCGCCATCGAGAAGAAGAAGCTCGTGCTGCAGCAGATCGCCGACTGGGCCGAGCAACTCGGCCGGGGCGAGTGCCCGCAGCCGATCCGCGAGCAGCTGTACAAGATCCTGTTCAGGCCCGACAAGAACGCGCCCGAGTACAAGGCCGTGGTGGAGGCCAGCCGCGCGACCCACCTGCCGCCGCTGGAGCTGCTGCAACGGGCCGGCGCCATCGACTCGGCCTACCAGTTCCACTGGAAGCGCTTCCTGTTCGACAACTTCCCGAAGGGCACCGGCTTTCCCGCCGTCACGGCGCCGCAGCCGCCCGAAGACCTGCCGCTGGCCCCCGTGCAGGCCTATTCCATCGACGATTCGCAGACCACCGAAATCGACGATGCGCTGTCGGTACAAGGCCTGGGCACGGGCACCGTCGTGCTGGGCATCCACATCGCCGCGCCGGGCCTTGCCATCGTGCCGGGCACGCCGCTGGACCAACTGGGGCGCAACCGCCTGTCCACGGTGTACATGCCCGGCTACAAGATCACCATGCTGCCCGACGAGGTGGTGAAGATCTACACGCTGGACGAAGGCCGGGCCAACCCGGCCGTGTCGCTGTACGTCACGATCGACGAGGCCACGCTGGAGATTTCCGGCACCGAGACGAAGCTCGAACGCGTGCCCGTGGTGGCGAACCTGCGGCACGATCAGCTCGACCACATCGTGACCGAAGAGTGGCTGACCGATCCGTCGTTTCAGGCTCCGGATGCCCCCCAGCGCTTGCTGGACCTGCGTGGGCAGCTATCTTTTTTGCATCGCCTGGCCAGGAGCCTCAAGGCCCAGCGCGAAGTAGTGCGGGGCAAGCCCGAGACCTTCAACCGGCCGGACTACAACTTTCGCCTCACCGGCAATGACGGCGCCGAGCCGCAGGGCCGCGAGACGGTCTCGATCACCACGCGCCGCCGCGGCGCGCCGCTGGACCTGATCGTGGCCGAGGCCGCCATCGTGGCCAACAGCACCTGGGGCGGCCTGCTGGCCGACCACGGCGTGCCCGGCATCTACCGCAGTCAGGCCAGCCTGGCGCCCGGCGTGAAGGTGCGCATGGGCACCAAGGCGCTGCCGCACGCGGGCATCGGCGTCAAAAGCTACGCCTGGGCGACCTCGCCGCTGCGCCGCTACGTCGATCTGGTGAACCAGTGGCAGATCATCGCGTGCGTGCGCAATGGCCGCACGGCCGCGCTGGCCGCACCGTTCAAGCCCAAGGATGCCGACCTGTTCTCGGTCATCAGCAGCTTCGATGCAGCCTACAGCGCCTACAACGGCTACCAGGCCGGCATGGAGCGCTTCTGGACGCTGCAATACCTGCAGCAAAACGAGATCACCGAGATCGAGGCCACCGTGTTCAAGGAAGGCCCCGGCGGCAGCTTCCTCGTGCGGGCCGATGCGCTGCCGCTGGTGCTGCCGGTGCTGGGCGCGCAGAACCTGCCGCGCGGAGCGCGGGTGCGCGTGAAGCTCGGCGAGATCGATGAGATCACGCTCGATGTGAACGGCTCCGTGCTGGAGCGCCTGGACAGCCCGGCCGACAGCGCCGATGCCGCGCCGCAGGGCGACGAGGCGGGCGAGGACGACGAAGAAGCGGTGGCGGGCCCCATCGCCATCGCGGTGGACGTGAACGAAACCGAGGCCGGCGCGAGCCCCGGCACGGATAATCGGGCGCCGTGAAACCGCCCGCCTTCCTCCAACGATTCAGCACGCTGCAGCTGGCGCTCGGCGTGTCCGTCGCCGTGCATGCGGTGCTGCTGTCGGTGCGGTTCATCGACCCGGAAGGCTTCAACCGCGTTTTCCAGGACACGCCGCTGGAGGTGATCCTGGTGAATGCCAAGTCCAACGAGCGGCCTGACAAGGCGCAGGCGATCGCGCAGTCGTCCCTGGCGGGCGGCGGCGAGGCGGCCAAGGGCCGCGCCACCAGCCCCCTGCCCTATTCGGCTTTGACCGCGGTGGGCGACGACTTCGAAGAGGCCCAGCGCAAGCTCGATGCCATGCAGGAGCAGCAAAGCCAGTTGCTGGCCCAGCTGCGCAAGCAACTGGCGACCCTGCCCGTGCCCGATCCGCGCCAGCCCAGCCAGAGCGCCGACGCCCTGGCGCAGGAAGAAAAGCGCCGCCAGCTCATCAAGCTGCTGGCCGAGATCGAAAAGCGCATCAACGAAGAAAACGCCCGTCCCAAGAAGCGCTACATCAGCCCCGCCACGCGCGAGGAGGTGTACGCCGTGTACTACGACGGGCTGCGCCGCAAGATCGAGGACAAGGGCACCGACAACTTCCCCGAGCAGGGCGGCAAAAAGCTCTACGGCGAACTCACGATGATCGTGACCGTGAACCACGACGGCACGGTGCTGGAGACCGAGATCGTGCAGGGCTCCGGCAACCGGCTGCTCGATAACCGCGCCCAGGCCATCGCCCGGTCGGCCGGCCCGTTCGGCGCATTCGGCCCGGCCATGCGGGCCAAGGCCGACCAGATCGCCGTGGTGTCGCGCTTCAAGTTCACGCGCGACCAGACCCTCGAAACCAGCGTGCGCTGATCGATGTCCGCGCGCTCCGGGCCGCTTGCGGCCGACTCAACGCCTTTTATCCACAACGCACCCCGATGACTTCACCCGTGGACTCCTACTGCGTGATGGGAAACCCGGTCGAGCACAGCCGCTCGCCCTGGATCCATGCGCGATTCGCCGAACTCACCGGCGAGCGCATTTCGTACGCCCGCCGCCTCGTGCCGCTGGAGGGCTTCGGCCAGGCCCTGGCCGACTTCGCCGCATCCGGTGGGCGCGGCTGCAATGTGACGGTGCCCTTCAAGCTCGACGCCGCCCGGCTGGCCCACCGCGCCAGCGAACGGGTGCGGCTTGCCGGCGCGGCCAATACGCTCACCTTCGACGACGATGGCAGCGTGGCCGCCGACAACACCGATGGCCTGGGCCTGGTGGCCGACATCGTTCGCAACGCCGGCGTGCCGCTGGCGGGCCGCGACGTGCTGCTGGTGGGTGCGGGCGGCGCGGCGGCCGGAGTGCTGGGGCCGCTGCTGCACGAGCGCCCGCGCCGCATCGTGGTGGTCAACCGCACGGCCGCCCGAGCACAGGCCCTGGTGCAGGCGCATGCGGATCTGGCTTTGCTACAAAAAACAGAGCTAGATGCCCTAGAGATATATGCGCTGGAGGCCGATTTCGATCTGATCGTCAACGCCACCGCCAGCAGCCTGGCCGGTGGCGACATTCCGGTGCCGGCCCAGGTGCTGCGCGCCGGCAGCCTGGCCTACGACATGATGTACGGCCCCGCGGCGCAAGGGTTCCTGGACTGGGCCCGCCAGCACGGCGCCGTGCCGCGCGATGGCCTGGGCATGCTGGTCGAGCAGGCGGCGCAAGCCTTCGCGCTCTGGCGCGGGGTGCGCCCTCCGGCGGCCCAGGTGCTGGACGAACTGCGCGCCGCCATGGCGGCAGGCCATTGAGCCCGCCATGAAAGCCTTGCTGCGATGGATCGGGCTGGTGCTGCTGGCTTTCGTGGCGCTGCAGGTCTTCTTCATCGGGCGCATCGCGGCCATGGTGGTGATCGACCCGGAATCCACCGCGTTCCAGCGCTCCGAAGCCTGGGCTCAGATCGCCGGCCCCGGCCCGCTGCAGTGGCGCCAGCAGTGGGTGCCCTATGGCCAGATCGCCGACACCCTCAAGCGCGCGGTGATCGCCTCGGAGGACGACGGTTTCGTCAACCACGACGGCGTGGACTGGAACGCCATCGAAAAGGCCTGGGAGCGCAACGCCCGCGCCGAGGCCCAGGCCGCCAAGCGCCAGGAGGCGCAGCCCGACCGGCCCGTGCGCAACCCCAAGATCCGCGGCGGCTCCACCATCACGCAGCAACTGGCCAAGAACCTGCTGTTGTCGGGCGAGCGCACGCTGCTGCGCAAGGGGCAGGAGTTCGTGCTCACGCTGGCGCTGGAGCAACTGCTGAGCAAGCAGCGCATTCTGGAGATCTACCTGAACAGCGTGGAATGGGGGGACGGCGTGTTCGGGGCCGAGGCCGCCGCGCAGCACTACTTTCGCAAAAGCGCCGCCAAACTCAGCGCGGCCGAAGCGGCCCGGCTGGCGGTGATGCTGCCGCAGCCCAAGCGATTTGAAAAAGCGCCGGGGTCGGCCTACCTGTCCGGCCGCACGCGCGTGATCCTGGGCCGCATGGGAGCCGCCGAACTGCCCTAGAAACCCAGGTCAGGTCAGGTCGGGGCAGAAGCCCCGGAGCCGAGGCGCCTGGATTCAGACGTGCGGGCCGTTGAGCATGTCGCCCACCGGGCCGGGCATGACGGCTGCCTCTTCGCCGATGCGGTCCGCGGTGGCCTGCACCAGCGGCAGGAAGCGCTTGAGCATGCGCTCGTCCATCTGGCTGGCGAACGTCGAATACACCAGGGCGCCGCGCAGCACCCCGCCGCCGAACACCGGCACGGCGAACGCCGTGCTCTCGGCGTTGCTGCGGGCGTGGCGAATGGCGTAGCCCTGGCGCCGCGTTTGCTGCACGATCTTGCGCATGCCCCACAGGTCGGTGATCTTCTGGCTCTCGTCGCCGTGCAGGTTGGCCGACTCCACCAGGATGCGGCGCTCGGCGCGGCTGCAGAACGACAGGTAGGTGCGGCCCAGCGCCGAGGGAATCAGCTCGTAGCGGCGCCCCAGGCTGGAGGGCCGGATGGCGTAGGGGCTGTAAGGCATGGTGCAGAACACCACGCGGATCTGGTGCCCCTCGATGACGCCCAGCGACAGCGGCCACTTGATCTGGCGCGTGGTGGAGATCATGAGCGGCGCGGCCACTTCGGCCAGGCGCAGCTTTTCGTTGATGCCGCTGCTGAGGTTGCCCACGGCCAGCGTGAGCTGGTATTGGCCGTAGGCGTGCGGATCGCTGCGCACGTATTTCTCGGACTCCAGCGTGCTCAGCAGCCGGTGCAGCGTGGACTTGGCCAGGCCGGTGCGCTGGTGCAGTTCCTGCAGGCTCCAGGTGGATCGCTCGTTCATCACGCGAAGGATGAGCAGCGCACGCTGCACGGAACGGACTTCGGTACTCATGTTTCTCTCTCGGTCTCGGGTTGGGCAGTATGGCGCACGTGCGCACTACGCAATCAGCGGTACGCAGCCTATGCCGCCATGGATTCAAGCGCTCCCGCCATCGCCTGCCGTGCCGCGGCACGCAAGAGCGCCTGGTCGGAGCCGACGACGAAGAACGCGACGCCCAGCGCACGCAGGCTAGTCACCTGACGCACATCGGACACGAAGCAGCCTACGGCACAACGTGCCTGGCGCCCCGCTTCGCACACCTGGGCCACCGCCTCGGTCACGCGCGGATCGGTCGGGCTGTCGGCCCCGATCGATACGGCGAGATCGGCAGGGCCGATGAACAGGCAGTCGACACCGGGCACGGCCGCGATCTCTCGCGCCTGCGCCACGGCCTGCCCGCTTTCGATCTGCACGAGAACGGCGGTATGCGCGTCGCTCAGGCGCAGATGCTCGGCCATGCCGCGCTGGCCATAGCCTCCGGCGCGCGGCGAAGCGGAATAACCACGGGTGCCGCCATACCGCGCCGCGCGCACCACGTCGAGTGCAACGGCGGCGGAGTCCACGTGCGGCACCATCACCCCGGCAGCCCCCATGTCCAGCGCCTGCTGGATGGCCGCGCCGCGCGGGTACGGCACGCGCACGAGCACGGGAAGGCCGCAGGCGCGCGCGGCGAGCAGGCTGCGGTCCAGGCTCTCGGGGCCGAACGGTGCGTGCTCGGCGTCGAGCACCAGGGTATCGAGGCCCGTGGCGGCGAGCACCTCCACCGTCTGGTGCGAGGTCGTCTTGACGAAGGTCGAGAACAAAGGCTCGCCCGCCACAAGCCGTTCGCGCAGGGAACGGCCGTCGCCAGCGCCTTGGGGGGCGCCGCTCATGCCAGGTATTCCGGGCGCGCGGGCGTGAAAACGTCGAGATTGAGCACCGGCTCGTCGCCCACGACCACCCCGTAGTGCTGGACGTTGGGCGGAATCACCAGCAGTCCCCCGGGGCCGAGGCGCTTGACCTGCTGGTCGATGAAAAAGTCGATCTGGCCCGAAAGGATGTACACCACCTGCTCATGGGGATGGGAGTGCGGACGCGGCTCGTGCCCCGGCATCAGCCGGTGCAGCGCGAGCGTGACGTGCTCGCTGCCGAACGCCTTGCGCTCGATGCCGCGGCGCACGGGCGTCCATTCCAAGGCACTCCAGTCGACGCTGTTCAGCGCCCCGGACAGGGGGTGTGGGGTATTCATTCGGAGGCGATTCCCAGCGACTTGACGGTGGAGGACCACAGCCGGTAGTCAGCCTGCAGGATCTCGCGCAACTGAACCGGATCGACGGGCGCGCGCACCATGCCCAGACCCTTGAGCCGTTCGGCCACTTCGGGCAGGCCCGTCACCCGGTTGATTTCGTGATTGATCACGGCACGGCGCGCCGGATCGAGCCCCTTGGGCGCGAACACGCCATACCAGTTGGTGACCTCGAAACCCTTGAGCGTTTCGGACGCGCTGGGCACATCGGGCAGCAGGTCGGAGCGGGTCTTTTCGGTCACGGCGATCAGGCGTACCTTGCCGGCCTGCGCATGCGGCAGCAGCAGCGAGGCGCCGCCCGCGAACATCTGGCATTCACCCTGCAACAGCGCGGCGACGGCGGGGCCACCCCCTTTGTAGGGCACGTGAACGATGTCCAGTTGCGCGGTCTTCGCCAGCAGCGCGAGCGTGAGATGGTTGTGCGTGCCGATGCCGCCCGAGGCGTAGTTGAGCTTGCCCGGATTGGCGCGGATGTAGTCCAGCAGTTCGGCGAAGTTGCGCGCGGGCACGCTGGGCGCAACGGCGATGACGTTGATCGCGTAGGCCAGCATGGCCACGGTATCGAAATCGTTCATCGGGTCGAAGGGCAATTGCTTGTACAGGCTGCCGTTCATGGCATGCGTGGACATGGCGCCGATCTCCAGCGTGTAGCCGTCGGCCGGAGAGCGGGCCACCAGCGACGCGCCCAGATTGCCGCCCGCACCGGCCATGTTTTCCACCACCATGGGCTGGCCGCTGGCTGGAAACAAATGCTTCGACAGCAGGCGGCCGAGGATGTCGGTCGAGCCGCCGGGTGCGAACGGCACGATCAGGCGCACGGGATGCGAGGGGTAGTCGGCCGTCGAAGAAGGGGCTCCCTGCGCCTGCGCCCCGAAGGGCAAGGCGCCCGATAGGCCCAGAACCAGTGCCTTGCGGCGCGTGGTCGAAAAATTCATGGAAAACCCCCTTATTTCTTGTAGATGGAAAACCCAACCGCTTTCGAACGGTACGGATAGTCTAGAAGTGCCCTAATGAAAGAAAAGCGCGAACTTGAAAAATTCCGCCTTGCAGAATGGAATTTCAGCCCGATGCGGAAAAACCGTGGCGGCGTCTGTTCAGCCGTAGCGCGCACCCGGGCTCGGCCATTGCGGCGGCCCTTTTCTGCGCCCGTATCATGGCCGCCATGCTTTCCAAGTTGATGAGCCTTTTCCTCCTGGGACTGGTGCGCTTTCTGACCGGCTCCCAGGCCCGCTGGTACGGCTGCCCGCCCAAGGCGGAGCAACGCATCTATTTCGCCAACCACCAGAGCCACGCCGACCTGGTGATGATCTGGGCGGCCCTGCCGCAGGAGCTGCGCAGCATCACGCGCCCCATCGCCGCCAAGGACTACTGGACCAAGACGCCGTTTAGGCAATGGATCACCACGGCCGTGTTCAACGCGGTGTATGTCGATCGCCAGTCGGGCACCCCGCCGGCCGCAGCCGCGGCCGCGGCGCCGGTCGAGGCCGTCAGGGTGGAGCCGTCGCTCGACTCGCCCGGGATCGCGGCGCCTTTGGGCACCCCAAACCCGGCGGAAGGCGAGCAGATTCCGTTGTCCGGATTTGTGGCGGCCGAAATGCCTGCCGCGCCCGCCGCCCCCTCCGCGCTGCCCGACATGACGCATGCGGCCGAGCCGGCGCCCGCGTCCGGTGCGGCTTCAGACGCTCCGGTCCTCGACGCGCAAGCCCTGCGCGATGCGCTGGCGCCCGACGATCCGCTGGCCCCGCTGGTACGGGCCCTTGAGAGCGGCGACTCGATCGTGATCTTTCCCGAAGGCACGCGCGGCCAAGGCGATGAGCCGCAACCGTTCAAGTCGGGCCTGTACAAGCTGGCGCTGATGTTCCCGCAGGCGGTGCTGGTGCCGGCCTGGATCCACAACGTGCAGCGCGTCATGCCCAAGGGCGAAGTGGTGCCGGTGCCCATCCTGTGCTCGGTGACCTTCGGCGCGCCCATCCAGGTCGAGCCCGGCGAAGAGCGCCGCCCGTTCCTGGACCGCGCACGCCGCGCCGTCATCGCGCTGCGGGAGCTCTGAGGATGAACGACTTCCTTCGCAATCTCACCACCACGCAGCAGATCGGCGCGCTGTTCATCGCGATGTTCGGCCTGCTGTCGCTGGTCACGCTGTATGCGTTCTTCCAGACGCTGCGCGAGGCGCGCAGCACCGACGAGCACGACCAGGCCGAACACGAAGCGCACCAGCAGGAATGGCGGCGTTTTTGGAGCTTGCTGAAAACCTCGTGGTTCATGGCCACGGTGTTCTGGATCGGCTGGGCGCTGGGCGATGCAGTGGCCACGGTGCTGTTCGCCATCGTGGCGTTCTTCGCGCTGCGCGAGTTCATCACGCTATCGCCCACGCGGCGGGGCGACCACCGCAGCCTGGTCCTGGCTTTCTTCGTGGTGCTGCCGCTGCAGTTCATCATCGTGGGCACGCGCAAGTTCGATCTGTTCACGGTGTTCATTCCCGTCTATGTGTTTCTGGCGTTGCCGGTGGCCAGCGCGCTGGCCAACGATCCCGAGCGCTTCCTGGAGCGCAACGCCAAGCTGCAGTGGGGAATCATGGTGTGCGTGTACGGCATGAGCCATGTGCCCGCGCTGCTGCTGCTCGACTTTCCGGGCTACGAGGGCAAGGGCGCGTTCCTCGTATTCTTCCTGGTGGTGGTGGTGCAGGCCGGCGTGATCGCCCAGCATCTGCTGGGTCGAAAATTTCCGCACCGGCCCGTGGCGCCGCAGGTGAGCCAGAGCTTTCAATGGCTGAGCTGGGCCAGCGGCGTCGCGGTGGGCGGCGTGGCGGGCGTCATGCTGTCGTTCATCACGCCGTTCAAGCCGGGCCAGGCGCTGGGCATGGCGCTGCTGGCCTGCCTGGCGGGCAGCCTGGGGCATCTGGTGATGAAAGCCCTCAAGCGCGACCGCGGCATCAGGAGCTGGGGCATGCAGGGCCAGTCGGTCACCGGCGCGGGCGGCCTGCTGGACCGGGTGGACGCGCTGTGCTTTGCGGCGCCGGTGTTTTTCCACTCCGTGCGCTGGTACTTCGGTTTATAGGTCGAATCGACCACTGCCGCCGTATCCATTGCGGTGACAGCTATCAATAAGTGAGCACATGAGAATCCTGGGAATCGACCCCGGCCTGCAGACCACCGGCTTCGGCGTGGTGGACATGGACGGCCACGCGCTGAGCTACGTCGCCAGCGGGACGATCCGCACCACGGCGCTGGCGCTGGGCGATCTGCCTGGGCGGTTGAAAGTGCTGTTCGACGGCATCACCGAAGTCGCGGCGCGCTACCAGCCCGACGTGGCCACGGTGGAGATCGTCTTCGTGAACGTGAACCCCCAGTCCACCTTGCTGCTGGGACAGGCCAGGGGTGCGTGCATCACCGCGCTGGTGGCCAGCCATCTGCCGGTGGCCGAGTACACCGCGCTGCAGATGAAGAAAGCCGTGGTCGGCCACGGCCGAGCGGCCAAGACGCAGGTGCAGGAGATGGTGCGGCGCCTCCTGCAGTTGCCCGGCCTGCCCGGCTCCGATGCGGCCGACGCGCTGGGCATGGCCATCACCCACGCGCACGCCGGAGCCGCCATGGCCCGCCTGGGCGAGGCGGCCACGCTCAACCGGCGCCAGCACGCCATGTACAAGGGCGGCCGGAGCTACTGACCGCAAGCGCTGCGCGAAGGGCGCCCCGCCCGCTCCGGGGCCGCTGCCCTCTCGCCCTACTGGAAGACGATCTGCGCGATCACCCCGGTACCGATGGCGATCAGCAGATAGTCCGGCCCGTTCTGCACCCAGTGGTAGCCGCGCGGCGGCGCCGCGAGGTGGTGGTGGCGCCAGTTGTTGACCACGTAATGGTGCGAGCGGTACATGGGCGGCACGCGGCTGCCGCGGTACCAGTCGTGCTGGGGCCCCACGCCCCGGTGCCCGTACATCGGCGGCGGCGGGCGGTGGCCCGGATGCACCATGGGCGGACCGGGGCGATAGGCGGGGCCGCCCTGGTAGGCGTGCGGTGGCGGACCGGGATGCCGGTAGCCCGGCGGGCCGCGCCGGTCGTCGTGTCGGGGGCCTTCATACCGGCGGTCGCCATGGCGGCCGTCGTCCCGGCCCCGGTCGCGATCGCGGTGGTCGCCGTGGCGCTGGCCATGGCGCTGCTCGTGCCGGTCGTCGCGGGGCTGGGCCTCGGCGCCCAGCGAAGCGGCGCCCATGAGGAAGGCAACGCAGGCCGCCGCCAGGCCCTGCAGACGACGGGAGGGGGAAGCCATCGAGGCGGTCTCTGCGGCGGACAGGCCGCGGGAGTCATTCAGGATCGAAGCGTCTCGCGACATTTCAAGCCCTTCGAAAAGGTTGAACATGCCCGCATGGTGCCGCAATTCGCGCGGTTTTCTCCTTCGGCAACCCTTGCTTTACCAGAGGTTTTCCCGGCGTTGGCACAGGTTTGCAAGCGGCGCACACGCGCAACCAGATGCATCCGCCCGCAGGCGCACGCGCAGGTGCCTCAGCGCAATTGCAGCGCCGAGGCTTGCTTGACGGCCGGCACCGCACGGGTGCGGGCCACGCTCGCGCTCACGCCTTCGCCCGTTGCGAGAGGCCGCACCGCGTCCGCATCGCTCAGCTTGAACTGGCTCACCGCCTGCGTGAGCTGATTGGCCTGGTCGCGCAGCGATTCCGAGGCGGCCGTGGACTGCTCCACCAGGGCCGCGTTCTGCTGCGTCATCTGGTCGAGCTGGCTCACGGACTGGCTGATCTGCCCGATGTTGTCGCTCTGCTCGGACGACGCCGCGGTGATCTCGGAAATGATGTCCGACACGCGGCGCACGCTGCCCACGATCTCGTTCATGGTGGCGCCGGCTTCGGTCACCAGCCGCGAGCCGTCTTCGACACGGTCCACCGATGAACCGATGAGGCCCTTGATCTCCTTGGCGGCTTCGCCGTGGTGGCCAGCGAAGTGCGCAGCCTGGCCAACCGCTCGGCCGAGGCCGCGCGCGAGATCAAGGCGCTGATCGCCGAGTCGGTGCAGCAGGTGGCCTCGGGCGCCAGCCTGGCCGGGCACGCGGGCCGCACGATGGAACGCGTGGTCTCCACCATCCAGAACACCGCGCAGACCATGGGCGAGATCCGCAGCCACACCCAGTCGCAGAACCAGGACATCGCCGCCATCCACGCCGCCATGTCGCGCATCGACGAGATGACGCAGCAAAACGCCGCCCTGGTGGAGCAATCCGCCGCCGCCGCGGCAAGCCTGCGCGGCCAGGCGCATGACCTGTCGGCGGTGATCAGCCAGTTTGCGCTGCCGCAGTCCGCCGGCAGCGGCGAAGCAACGCCGCGGGCCGCTCACCCGTCGGCGCCAGCGCCCGCCATGCGATTGCGACTGACGCACGCCTGAGCGGCTCGCGCGCCGCCCAGCCAGGCGGCGCGACCGATCGAAGGCGGTTCAAGCCACCGGCTGGATCGGCACGTACAGCTCGCCGCCCGTGCCGCGAAACTCCACCGCCTTTTCCTGCAGGCCCTTGGCAGCGAATTCACGCACTTCCTGGGTGATCTTCATCGAGCAGAACTTGGGGCCGCACATCGAGCAGAAGTGCGCCACCTTGGCGCTGTCCTTGGGCAGCGTCTCGTCGTGGTATTCCTTGGCCGTCTCCGGGTCGAGGCCCAGGTTGAACTGGTCCTGCCAGCGGAAATCGAAACGCGCCTGGCTCAGCGCGTCGTCGCGCGCGCGGGCACCGGGGTGCCCCTTGGCCACGTCGGCCGCGTGCGCCGCGATCTTGTAGGCGATGATTCCCTGCTTGACGTCGTCGCGGTCGGGCAGCCCCAGGTGTTCCTTGGGCGTCACGTAGCAAAGCATGGCTGTGCCCATCCAGCCGATCATGGCCGCGCCGATGGCGCTGGCGATGTGGTCGTAGCCCGGGGCGATGTCGATGGTCAGCGGGCCCAGCGTGTAGAAAGGCGCTTCGTGGCAGGTCTTGAGCTGCTCGTTCATGTTGGCCTGGATCAGGTGCATGGGCACGTGGCCCGGGCCTTCGATCATGGTCTGTACGTCGTGCTTCCAGGCCGTCTGCGTGAGTTCGCCCAGCGTGTGCAGTTCGGCGAACTGCGCCTCGTCGTTGGCGTCGGACGCGCAGCCGGGGCGCAGGCCGTCGCCCAGGCTGAACGACACGTCGTACGCCTTCATGATGTCGCAGATGTCCTCGAAGTGCTCGTACAGGAAGCTCTCCTTGTGGTGCGCCATGCACCACTTGGCCATGATGGAGCCCCCGCGCGAGACGATGCCGGTGCGGCGCTGGGCCGTGAGGTGGATGTAGGCCAGCCGCACGCCCGCGTGGATGGTGAAGTAGTCCACGCCCTGCTCCGCCTGCTCGATGAGCGTATCGCGGAAGATGGCCCAGGTGAGGTCCTCGGCCACGCCGCCGACCTTCTCCAGCGCCTGGTAGATCGGCACCGTGCCGATGGGCACCGGCGAGTTGCGCACGATCCAGTCGCGCGTGGTGTGGATGGCCTTGCCGGTGGAGAGGTCCATCACGTTGTCGGCGCCCCAGCGGATGGCCCACACCAGCTTTTCCACTTCTTCCTCGATGCTGGAGGTGACGGCCGAGTTGCCGATGTTGGCGTTGATCTTGACCTTGAAGTTGCGCCCGATGGCCATCGGCTCCACTTCGGGGTGGTTGATGTTGGCGGGAATGATCGCGCGGCCACGGGCCACTTCGTCGCGCACAAACTCGGGCGTGATGATCTTGGGAATGCTGGCGCCCATGGGGTTGCCGATCAGCCGTTGCTCGCGGCCGGCGTCCTGCATGTACTGCTCCATCCATTCGCGGCGGCCGTTCTCGCGGATGGCGACGTATTCCATCTCGGGGGTGACGATGCCGCGGCGTGCGTAGTGCATCTGCGTCACGTTGGCGCCGCTCTTGGCGCGCAGCGGCCGGCGCTGCAGCGCGGCGGCCTCGGCGCGCAACTGGGCCAGACGGGCCGCGTCTTCGCTCTTTTGGCCGTCATCGAGCGCCACGGGCGCGCGGCCCTCGTAGTGCTCCACATCGCCCCGCGCTGCGATCCAGCCGCCGCGCACGCTGGCCAGGCCCTGGCGCACGTCGATCACGGCCTCGGGGTCGGTGTACGGCCCCGAGGTGTCGTACACGCTGACCTGCTCGCCGTTGGTGAGTGCGATGTCGCGCACCGGCACGCGCACGTCCGCGTGCGTGTGGCCGGGCAGATAGGCCTTTCGCGATGCGGGAAAGGGCTCGCGGGTGAGTGCGAGCAGTTCGGCGAATTTTTCGCGGGCGAGGGGTTCGGGTGCGTTCATGGGGCAGGTCTCCTGTTTCCGGGGGCGGTGGGGCTGCTCCGGAAATGGACCTGCGCCGGAACAGGCGCACGGCGCCTGTTGAAGCGGTGCGTGCCACGCGGGTGCGGGCACGGTCACGGGAGGTCGGCTCTTCTTCCGCCGGTATGAACCGGATCAAGTTCGTCGGGTTCGCAAGCCAGCCTGACATTCGTCAGGCCGCCCGCATCTCAGCGCATCAGCACACCCCGGAGCAGGCGCCAGTATAGGCCAGCACCCCGGCGCGCTCCAGTCCGTTCAAGCGATGCGCCCCAGGATGAGCACGGCGAAGAACACGAACGCGGCGATCACCGTCCACTTGAGGATGATGAGGCCCCAGCGCTTGTAGCGCGCCTGCCCCGTGCCCACGTAGAACGCGAACGACACGGCCGCCATGAGCAGCAGCAAGGTCGCCAGCCAGCGAAAGATCAGCATGCCGAACCCGAACCGTCGTTGCTCGGGCCTACCACGCAGCCACCGGCTGCGCGAAGCCGGCCGGCGCCTGGCGCTCGTTCTCGAACGTGGCGATTTCCCAGGCGTCCTTTTGCGAGAGCAGTTCGCGCAGCAGCAGGTTGTTCATCGCATGGCCCGAGCGGAAAGCGCTGTAGGCGGCCAGCAGCGGCTTGCCCACGAGGTACAGGTCGCCGATGGCATCGAGAATCTTGTGCTTGACGAACTCGTCGTCGTAGCGAAGACCATCGCTGTTGAGCACCTTGTAGTCATCCATGACGATGGCGTTGTCGAGCCCGCCGCCCAGCGCCAGCCCGCTCGCCCGCATCATCTCCACGTCCTTGGTGAAACCGAAGGTGCGTGCGCGCGCGATGTCGCGGGTGTAGTTGCCCTGCCCCAGGTCGAACTCCACGCTCTGCCCGGTCGAATCGACCGCCGGGTGCGCGAAGTCGATCTCGAAGCGCAGCTTGTAGCCATGGTAGGGATCGAGCCGCGCCCACTTGGTGTTGGCACCGGTGCCTTCCCGCACCTCGACCGGCCGAATCACGCGGATGAAACGCTTGGGGGCCTTTTGCAGCTCCACGCCCGCGCTCTGCAGCAGGAACACGAACGAGGCCGAAGACCCGTCGAGGATGGGCACCTCTTCGGCCGTGATGTCGATGTAGAGATTGTCCAGCCCCAGGCCGGCACACGCGGACATGAGGTGCTCCACCGTGTGCACCTTGGCACTGCCCACGCCGATGGTGGACGCCATGCGCGTGTCCACCACGGCCATGGCGGTGATCGGAATGTCCACCGGCTCCGGCAGATCCACCCGGCGGAACACGATGCCCGTGTCGGGCTGTGCCGGGCGCAGCGTCAATTCGACGCGCTGTCCGCTGTGCAGGCCTACGCCGACGGCGCGGGTCAGGGTCTTGATCGTGCGTTGCTGGAGCATCGGGCGATTTTAGAGGGGTGGGCACCATCGTGGGGCATCCCCGCATCTATGAAGGTGATAGGCCAGGCGGGGTGTAAAAAAACCGCCGGCCCCTTGCGAAGGGCGGCGGTTGTGTGAACAAGAAAGGCCGGGCGGCCCTCCCGGTCAGTCGGCCTGCTTGCGCAGGAATGCGGGGATTTCCAGGTCGTCCATGCCGCCGGAAGACAGCGCGTCCACACGGGCTGCCGCCTGCGTGCGGTTGGTGCGCCACACGCTGGGCACCGACATGTTGCCGTAGTCCGCTTGCGCCGAGCCCGCGCCGACCAGGCCACCGCCCAGCGTCGCGCCGGCGATGGGCATCTGGTAGGCCACGTTGTCCGTGCCGGTGCGCAGGCCGCCCTGCACCACCGAGATGGGCTGGCGGCGTGCGTTCTGGCGCGACAGGCCGGTGGCCACCACGGTCACGCGGATTTCCTCGCCCAGGCTGTCGTCGTAGGCGGCGCCGTAGATCACGTGCGCATCCGGCGAGGCGTAGGCATTGATGGTGCTCATCGCCAGGCGCGACTCGGACAGCTTGAGGCTCCCCTTGGCCGCCGTCACCAGCACCAGCACGCCCTTGGCGCCCGACAGGTCGATGCCTTCCAGCAGCGGGCAGGCCACGGCCTGTTCGGCGGCGATGCGTGCGCGGTCCGGGCCGGCTGCCGTGGCGGTGCCCATCATGGCCTTGCCGGGCTCGCCCATCACGGTGCGCACGTCTTCGAAGTCGACGTTGACGTGGCCGTATTCGTTGATGATTTCAGCGATGCCGCCCACGGCGTTCTTCAGCACGTCGTTGGCGTGCGCGAAGGCTTCGTCCTGGGTGATGTCGTCGCCCAGCACTTCCAGCAGCTTCTCGTTGAGCACGACGATCAGCGAATCGACGTTGGCTTCCAGCTCGGCCAGGCCGTTGTCGGCATTGGCCATGCGGCGGCCGCCTTCCCAGTCGAAGGGCTTGGTGACCACGCCCACGGTGAGAATGCCCATTTCCTTGGCGACGCGCGCGATCACGGGCGCGGCGCCCGTGCCCGTGCCGCCACCCATGCCGGCGGTGATGAACAGCATGTGCGCGCCGGCGATGGCGCTGCGGATGTCTTCGACGGCCGCCTCGGCAGCGTCGCGGCCCTTGTCGGGCTTGCTGCCTGCGCCCAGGCCGCTGCCGCCCAGCTGGATGGTGCGGTGCGCGGGGCTGCGCGTGAGGGCCTGAGCGTCGGTGTTGGCGCAGACGAACTCCACGCCCTGGACATTGCGCGCGATCATGTGGGCCACGGCATTGCCGCCGCCGCCGCCGACACCGATCACCTTGATCTGGGTGCCCTGATTGAATTCTTCGGCTTCGATCATTTCGATGGTCATGGTGGGTGCTCCTAGTCTTTCACGTGAATTGCATGGGGCCAAAAAGGCTGGATGGTTGAAATGGGTTGCGAGACAGTCCGGGGAACGAACGGCGGGCCGGTGCCCCGCCATCGAAGCCAGGAAAGCGCTTGGGGGCCGGCGCGAGCAAGCCAGGGCAGAGGGAGGAACATGTCAGAAGTTCCCCACGATGAAATCCTTGAAGCGGCCGAACGCGGTCTTGACCGAGCCGCTCTTTTGCGCCACCTTGAAGCCGCGCAGGCGCGCCAGGCGCGCCTCTTCGAGCAGGCCCATCACGGTGGCTGCGCGCGGCTGGGCGATCATGTCCGCCAGCGCGCTCGAATACTTCGGAATACCCCGGCGCACGGGCTTGAGGAAGATGTCCTCGCCCAGCTCGACCATGCCCGGCATGATGGCGCTGCCCCCCGTGAGCACGATGCCAGAGGACAACACTTCTTCGTAGCCGGACTCGCGGATCACCTGCTGCACGAGCGAGAAGATTTCCTCCACGCGCGGCTCGATCACGCCGGCCAGCGCCTGCTTGCTGAGCATGCGGGGGCTGCGGTCGCCCAGGCCGGGCACTTCCACCTGCGCCTCCGGATCGGCCAGCAGCTGCTTGGCGTAGCCGCTTTCGACCTTGATGTCCTCGGCGTCCTTGGTGGGCGTGCGCAGCGCCATGGCGATGTCGCTGGTGATGAGGTCGCCCGCGATCGGGATCACGGCCGTGTGGCGAATGGCGCCGCCGGTGAAGATCGCCACGTCGGTGGTGCCAGCGCCGATGTCCACCACCGCCACGCCCAGTTCGCGCTCGTCGTCGGTCAGCACGGCCTGGCTGGAGGCGAGCGGGTTCAGCATGAGCTGCTCCACTTCGAGCCCGCAGCGGCGCACGCACTTGATGATGTTCTCGGCCGCGCTCTGAGCGCCGGTCACGATGTGGATCTTGGCCTCCAGGCGGATGCCGCTCATGCCGATGGGCTCTTTGACATCCTGCCCGTCGATCACGAATTCCTGCGGCTCGACCAGCAGGAGCCGCTGGTCGCTGGAGATGTTGATGGCCTTGGCCGTCTCCACCACGCGCGCCACGTCGGCCTGGGTGACTTCCTTGTCCTTGACCGCGACCATGCCGCTCGAATTGAGCCCGCGGATGTGGCTGCCGGTGATGCCGGTGTACACGCGCTGGATCTTGCAGTCGGCCATCAGCTCGGCCTCTTTCAGCGCCTGCTGGATGCTTTGCACCGTGGCGTCGATGTTCACCACCACGCCGCGCTTCAAGCCGTTGCTCGGCGCCACGCCCAGCCCTGCGAGCTTGAGTTCGCCGTTGGGCAGCACCTCGGCGACCACCGCCATCACCTTGGCGGTGCCGATGTCCAGCCCCACGACCACGTCTTTGTATTCTCTTGCCATATTCTGTGTCCTGCCCTCAGTGGTTCTGCCCTGTTGTTCTGCCTGGGCGTGCGCGCTGCGCCGCGTTGCGCGCGGGGGCCCTGGCGGCGGCCTTGGGCACGTCGCCATTCACCGTGGTCACACCGCGCAGCCGCAGCGCATAGCCGTCGGCATGGCGCAGATCGGCCGATTCGAGCGCATCCGCGCGCCGTCCGTACTGGCCGGCCACGCGCGCCAGCGTGCGCACGAAGCGCTGTGAGCGTTGCACCACCTCTTCGGGCGTGCCGCCGCCCAGCTCCAGCGTGGCTCCGCCGTCCAGCGTGGCGCGCCAGCCGCCACGGCCGGTGAGTTCGAGCGCATCGACTTTCGCGTCCAGCGGCTCAAAGACGGGGCCCAGGCGGTGGTACATCTGCAGCACCTCCAGGGAGTGGCCCTGCGGCCCTTGCAGGCGGGGCAAATCGTCCGCATCCAGATCGTCGCCGTTGGCCTCGAAAACTTCGCCCTGGCTGTTGACCAGGGTGGAGCCTTCTTCGGCGCCCCAGTAGGCGGCCGCGTCGTGCTCCTGCAGCTCAACGCGCAGGCTGTTGGGAAACTCGCGCCGCACCATGGCATGGCGCACCCAGGGCACCTGCTCGAACGCCTCGCGCACGGCACGCAGGTCCACGGTGAAGAAATTGCCCACCAGGTGCGGACCGACATTGGCGCGCAGCGTGACGGCGTTGTTGTGCACCAGCTCGCCCTGCACCACGATGCGGCCGATGGCGAACGCCGGGTGGCGCAGCAGCCACGAGCCGCCCGCCACCAGCACGAGCGCGGCGCAGCCCACGAACAGGACCGTGGCGGTCAGGTTCATGAGCTTGACGTCAAGCGGTGCGGGCAGCGAGGGGTTCATGCGGCTCCCGGCGCTCCTGGGGCGGCGGCCAAGGTTGCCGCGCCGGCGCTGCCCTGCAGCCCGTCGAGCGAGGCGCTCGCGAGAATGCTCAGGCACAGCGCCTCGTAGCTCACGCCGCTCGCGCGGGCCGACATGGGCACCAGCGAATGGCCGGTCATGCCGGGCGAGGTGTTGATCTCCAGCAGGAAAGGCTTGCGGTCGCTGGCGCGGATCATGATGTCGGCGCGCGCCCAGCCCCGGCACTGCAGCGTGCGGAAAGCCTCGACCACGAGCCGCTGGATCTCGCGCTCTTGCGCTTCGGGAAGGCCGCTCGGGCAGTGGTACTGGGTGACGTCGGTGAAGTACTTGTTCTGGTAGTCGTAATTGCCGGCCGGCGCCACGATGCGGATCACCGGCAGCGCCCGGGCGCCCGCCCCCTGGCCCAGCACCGGGCAGGTGGTCTCGTCGCCCTCGATGAACTCCTCGCACAGCACCTCGGGGTCGTAGCGGGAAGCCAGCAGGTAGGCCTGTTCGCACTGACCGGGCGAGGTCACCTTGGTGAGCCCGATGGTGGAGCCTTCGCGCGAGGGCTTGACGATCATCGGTGCGCCCAGCGCCTGCAGGGCCTGCGCGGTTTCCGCGGCGCTCGACACCAGGCGCCAGTCCGGCGTGGGCAGCCCTTCGAAGCGCCAGATGCGCTTGGTCATGATCTTGTCCATCGCGATGCTGGACGCCATCACGCCCGGGCCGGTGTACGGAATGCCGAGCAGTTCCAGCGCGCCCTGCACCGTGCCGTCTTCGCCATGGCGGCCGTGCAGCGCGATGAAGCACCGCGCATAGCCACCGTGGCGCAGTTCGGACAGGTCGGTCTGGGAAGGGTCGAACGCGTGCGCGTCCACGCCCCGGGCGCGCAGCGCCTGGAGCACCCCGCCGCCGGACATGAGCGATACCTCGCGCTCGGCGGACGAGCCGCCCATCAGCACGGCGACCTTGCCCAGGGAGCGCACGTCGATGGCCGGCGTGGTGTCTTCGTTGATCGTCATCGTGCGGCCTCCGCCAGGGCTGGCGCTTCCTGCGCTTGTCGCGCTTCTTGCGTTGGTTCTGTTTGCAGCATCTCCACCACCTTGGCCGGCACGGCGCCGATCGAGCCGGCACCCATGCACAGCACCACATCGCCGTCGCGGGCGTTGTCCACGATCGCCTGCGCGAGCGTGCCCACGTCGTCCACGAACACGGGCTCGACCTTGCCGGCCACGCGCAGGGCGCGGGTGAGCGACCGGCCATCGGCGGCCACGATGGGCGCTTCGCCCGCGGCATACACCTCGGTCAGCAGCACGGCATCGGCACTGCCCATGACCTTCACGAAATCCTCGAAGCAGTCGCGCGTGCGGCTGTAGCGGTGCGGCTGAAACGCGAGCACCAGGCGCCGGCCCGGAAAGGCGCCGCGCGCCGCCGCCAGCGTCGCCGTCATCTCCACGGGGTGGTGGCCATAGTCTTCGATCAGCGCGAACGTGCCGCCGCCCGGCGCCGAGATGTCGCCGTAGCGCTGGAAGCGCCGGCCCACGCCCTTGAAGCTGGCCAGGGCACGCAGCAGCGCGTCGTCCGGAATGTTCAGCTCGACCGCCACCGCGATGGCCGACAGCGCGTTCAGCACGTTGTGCTCTCCCGCCAGGTTCAGCACCACGTCGATGTCCGGCAGCGTGACGCCGTTGCGCCGCTGCACGCGAAAGCGCATCTGGCCCGCATCGGCCCGCACGTCCACCGCGCGCACCTGGGCGTCTTCGGAAAAGCCGTAGCTCGTGATGGGACAGGTCACGTCGGCCAGGATGTCGCGGATGGCCGGGTTGTCCACGCACAGGATCGCCGTGCCGTAGAACGGCATGCGGTGCAAAAACTCGACGAACGCGCCCTTGAGGCGGCCGAAGTCGTGCCCGTAGGTTTCCATGTGGTCGGCGTCGATGTTCGTCACCACGGCCATCACGGGCAGCAGGTTGAGGAACGAGGCGTCGGATTCGTCCGCCTCCACGACGATGTAGTCGCCGCTGCCCAGCTTGGCGTTGGCGCCCGCGCTGTTCAGCCGCCCGCCGATCACGAACGTCGGGTCGAGCCCGGCCTCGGCCAGCACGCTGGTGACGAGGCTGGTGGTGGTCGTCTTACCATGCGTGCCGGCGATGGCGATGCCGCGTTTGAGGCGCATCAACTCGGCCAGCATGAGGGCGCGCGGCACCACGGGAATCTTCTTTTCGCGGGCGGCCAGCACTTCGGGGTTGTCGGCTTGCACGGCCGTCGAGGTGACCACGGCGTCGGCGCCTTCGATGTGCGCGGCCGCATGGCCCACGCAGGTGCGGATGCCCAGCGCCTGCAGGCGGCGCAGCGTGGCGCTGTCGGACAGGTCCGAGCCGGAAATGCCGTAGCCCAGGTTGAACAGCACCTCGGCGATGCCGCACATGCCGGCGCCACCCAGGCCGACGAAGTGGATGTGGCGAATGGCGTGTTTCATCCGGCAAGCTCCTGGCAGGCGGTCACCACTTCGCGGGTGGCGTTGATCTTTTGCATGTTTTTGGCCTTCCGCGCAATATCCACTAGGGCAGTGCGCTCTGAATTTTGTAGCATCTCCGCCAGCCATTCGGGGGTGAGGTCGCGCTGCTGCACGAGCCACCCGCCGCCGGTGTCCACGAGGAAGCGGGCGTTGGCGGTCTGGTGGTCGTCCACCGCATGGGGAAACGGCACGAAGACCGCCGCCGCGCCCACGGCGGCGATTTCGGTCACGGTGCTGGCCCCTGCGCGGCAGACGATGAGGTCGGCGTCGGCAAACGCCGCCGCCGTGTCGTCGATGAATGGCGTGAGCGTGGCCTGCACGCCCGCCTTCGCGTAGTGCTCGCGCAGGGCATCGATCTGCGCCGCGCCGCTCTGGTGGGTGACCACCGGGCGGTGATCCGCCGGAATGCGGGCCAGCGCCTGGGGAACGATCTCATTGAGCGCCCGCGCGCCCAGGCTGCCGCCCACGACCAGCAGGCGCAGCGGCCCTGTGCGGCCGGCGAAGCGATCGGCCGGCGCCGGTTGCCGGGTAAACGCCGTGCGCAGCGGATTGCCCACCCACTGGGCTTTCTTGAGCACGTCGGGAAAGGCGGTGAACACCCGGTCGGCCACGCCGGCCAGCACCTTGTTCACCAGGCCCGCCACCGAGTTCTGCTCATGCAGCACCAGCGGCTTGCCCAGCAGCACCGCCATCATGCCGCCCGGAAAGGTCACATAGCCACCGAGGCCCACGACCACATCGGGCTTCACGCGCCGCACCACCGCCAGCGATTGCCAGAAAGCGCGCAGCAGGCGCAGCGGCAGCAAGGCCAGCGTGACCAGCCCCTTGCCGCGCACGCCGGAGAAGTCGATGGGCTCGAACGCGAACCCGCGCGGCGGCACCAGGCGCGACTCCATGCTGGCGGGCGTGCCCAGCCAGTGCACACGCCAGCCGCGCGCGCGCAGTTCCTCGGCCACGGCCAGGCCCGGAAAGATGTGGCCGCCGGTCCCGCCGGCCATGATCAGCGCGGTCTTCTGCGTGCTCATGCGCGGCCTCCGCGCACCGTGCGCTGCGCGCCCGGCATGGCTGACGCCATGCGGTGCCTGTTTTGTTGAAACAAGCACCTCATACGCGGCCTCCGCGCATGAGGTGCTTGTTTTCATAATCCACCCGTAAAACCACCGCAATCGCCACCAGGTTCATCAGGATGGCCGACCCGCCGAAGCTCATCAGCGGCAGCGTCAGGCCCTTGGTCGGCAGCGCGCCCAGGTTCACGCCCATGTTGATGAAGGCCTGAAAACCCATCCAGATCGCCACGCCCTGCGCGACCAGCCCCGCGAACACGCGGTCCAGGGCAATGGCCTGGCGGCCGATGTGCATGATGCGGCGGGTCATCCACAGGAAGAGCACGATCAGGACGAGTACGCCGACCAGGCCGAACTCTTCGCCGATGACCGCGAGCAGGAAGTCGGTGTGCGCCTCGGGCAGCCAGTGCAGCTTTTCCACGCTGCCGCCCAGCCCCACGCCGAAGATCTCGCCACGGCCGATGGCGATCAGCGAGTGCGACAACTGGTAGCCCTTGCCCAGCGCGTGCTTCTCGCTCCATGGGTCCAGGTACGCGAAGATGCGCTCGCGCCGCCAGTCGCTCATCATCACCATGAGGGCGAACGCGCCCACGAGCACGGCGGCGATCAGAAAGAACATGCGGGCGTTCACGCCGCCCAGAAAGAGGATGCCCATGGCGATCACGGCGATCACCATGAAGGCCCCCATGTCGGGCTCTGCCAGCAGCAGGGCGCCGACCACCGCCACGGCGGCCCCCATGGGCAGCACGGCGCGGAAGAAGCGTTCCTTCACATCCATCTTGCGCACCATGTAGTCGGACGCATAGATGATCACCGCGAATTTCGCCAGCTCGGACGGCTGAAAATTCATCACGCCCAGCGACAGCCACCGCCGCGCACCGTTGACCACCGTGCCCACATGGGGGATCAGCACCGCGATCAGCAAGGCGATGGACAGCACGAACAGCCAGGGGGCCACGCGCTCCCACGTGGCCATGGACACCTGGAACGCCAGCAAGGCCGCGACGAAGGCGATCACCAGCGCCATGATGTGGCGCACCAGGAAATGGGTCGGGGCGATCTTGCCGAAACGCGGGTTGTCGGGCATGGCGATGGAGGCCGAATACACCATCACCAGGCCCCACGCGAGCAACGCCACCACGACCCACAGCAGGGCCTGGTCGAAGCCGAGCACGCTGGCCGGCGTGGTCGTGGTCTGGCGGTATTCGGTGCCGCCCACGCGCACCGGCAGCACATCGGCCGGCTGGGCCGGCTTGCCGCCGAACCATCCGCCGAATCGGCTGGACAGGCGCTGCGCCAGGCTGGGCGATGCGGGTACGGTGCTCATGCGGAGCCCTCCAGGTCTTGGCCGCGGTCGTTCGCCAGTGCCTGCACCGCTTCGCAAAACACGCGCGCACGGTGCTCGTAATCGTTGAACATGTCGAAGCTGGCACAGGCGGGCGACATCAGCACCGCATCGCCGGCGTGGGCGCGCTGCGTGGCCAGGGCCACGGCCTCGGGCAGGGTCTGCGCGTCCAGCAGCGCCACGCCCGCATCGCGCAGCGCTGCGCGGATCTGCGGCGCATCGCGGCCGATCAGCAACACGGCGCGGGCATAGCGCGACACGGGCGCGGCCAGGGGCGAAAAGTCCTGCCCCTTGCCGTCTCCGCCCAGAATGACGACCAGCCGACGCTCGGCCCCCAGGCCCGTCAACGCGGCCACGGTGGCGCCCACGTTCGTGCCCTTGCTGTCGTCGAAATACTCCACGTCGCCGATGAGCCCGATGGGCTCCACCCGGTGCGGCTCACCCCGGTACTCGCGCAGGCCGTACAGCATGGGGCCCAGCGCGCAGCCCGCCGCCTGGGCCAGCGCCAGCGCGGCCAGGGCGTTCACGGCGTTGTGCCGGCCGCGGATGCGCAGCGCATCCGCTGGCATGAGGCGCTGGATGTACAGCTCTTCGTCCTGCACGCGCGAACGCCGCGCGGTTTCGTCCGCCTCCTGGGCGCGAACGAGCCAGGCCATGCCGTTCACGATCTCCAGGCCGAAATCGCCAGGGCGCTGGGGCATGTCGCCGCCAAACGTGACGTGCGGGCGCACCTGCACCTTGGGCGGCTTCTGGCGTGATGCCGGCTTGGCAACGGCCCCGCCGGCAGCAGGGCCGCCAGCGCTGGCGCCGGCCAGCATGCCCATGACCTCAGGGTCTTCGCGGTTGAGCAGCATCAGTCCGCCCTGGCCGAAGATGCGCGCCTTGGCAGCGGCGTACGCGGCCAGGCTGCCATGCCAGTCCAGGTGGTCCTGCGTGATGTTGAGCACCGCCGCCGCCGTGGGCTCGAAGCCCGTGACCCCGTCCAGCTGGAAGCTCGACAGCTCCAGCACCCAGACCTCGGGCAGCGTGTTGGCGTCGATGTGCTGGCCCAGCGTGTCCAGCAGGGTCGGGCCGATGTTTCCGGCCACCGCCACGGTCTTGCCGGCGCAGTCCACCAGCTTTCCGGCGAGCGACGTTACCGTGGTCTTGCCGTTGGTACCGCTGATGGCCAGCACCGCCGGCGCATAGCCGTGCGACGCGCGCAGATCGCGCAGCGCCATGGCAAACAGGGCCAGCTCGCCCTCGAACGGAATGCCGCGCGTTTGCGCTGCACCCGACAAGGCGGCCAGGTTGACGGGAGACAGGCCGGGCGAGCGGTAGATCGCATGCGGCGCGCGGCCCTCGATCAGCCGTTCATCGAACGCACCGGCCACGAATCGCACCTGGGGCAGCTCGGCGTGCAGCGTGCCGCGCTGCGGCGGTGCGTCCCGGGTGTCGGCCACGGTCACATCGGCGGCGCCACAGCGCACGCACCAGCGCGCCATGGCCAGGCCCGAAGCGCCCAGGCCGAGGATGAGAATGTTCTGGCCCTGCAGGGGCGCCAGGTTTTCGCCAGGCCTCCCGGCAGGGGTTGGCACACCGCCGCCCGTGCCTTCCGTTTCGGCAGCATCGGCGGCAGGAGCGCCCTCAACGGACGCCTCGGTATCGGTGGAGGCGGCATCGGCACCCGCACCGCCAGGCGCTGCCGCCTTGCGCGGATCGGGCGTGGCCACGTCGGCGAAGATTTGCGCCACGAAAGCGGCGGCGGCTGCGGCGGCGGACACGGCAGGGGCCGTCATCCCGGCCAGCGCCTGCGCCATGCGGTCGTCCGCCGGCACTGGCGCAGGCGGGGCCACGAAAGCGGCGTCGGCAGCCGCCGGCGCCTGCGGCAGCGAGGTTTCCGGCACCTCGGGCGTTTCGGGAAGGGCCTGCAGTTCAGGCGGCTCGGACCGTCCGGCCTCTTCGGCAACGACCCTCGCGAGGGCCTGCGTCACCACATGCGCGGGCTGGGCTTGTGGTGGCGAGCCATCCGGCGTGCCTGGCACGCCATCCCCCGACGAGTCCTCCAGGCGCGCAGGCGCAGCCACGCTTTCGGCGGGGCCGGTGGCGCCCTGCGGCAGGCCGGGCGCCTCGCCAGGAAGAAGGGGGTCGTGCGGGTTCATCGCAGTTTCAGCGTGGTCAGACCGATGAGGCACAGCAGCATGGTGATGATCCAGAAGCGCACGACCACCTGCGTTTCCTTCCAGCCGCTCTTTTCGAAATGGTGGTGCAGCGGGGCCATCTTGAGCAGCCTGCGGCCCTGGCCATAGCGCTTCTTGGTGTACTTGAACCAGGCCACCTGCAGCATCACCGACAGCGCCTCGACCACGAAGATGCCGCCCATGATGGCGAGCACGATCTCCTGGCGCACGATCACCGCGATGGTGCCTAAAGCGCCGCCGAGCGCCAGCGCGCCCACGTCGCCCATGAACACCTGCGCCGGATGGGTGTTGAACCACAGGAAGGCCAGGCCCGCGCCGGCCATGGCCGAGCAGAAGATCAGCAGCTCGCCCGCGCCGGCGATGTGCGGAAACAACAGGTACTTGGAATACACCGTGCTCCCGGCCACATAGGCGAACAGCCCCAGCGCCGAGCCCACCATCACCACCGGCATGATCGCCAAGCCATCAAGTCCGTCGGTCAGGTTGACGGCGTTGCTCGATCCGACGATCACCAGATAAGTCAGGATCACGAAGCCCAGCACGCCGAGCGGATAGCTCACTTCCTTGAAGAACGGCACCAGCAGCCCGGCCTGCGGCGGCAGGTCCAGCGAGAAACCGGACTGCACCCAGGTGATGAACAACTCGAACACGCGCGAATTGGAGTTCTCGGAAATGCTGAACACCAGGTACAGCGCAGCCAGCAGGCCGATGACGGATTGCCAGAAATACTTCTCGCGCGAACGCATGCCCTCCGGATCCTTGCGCACCACCTTGCGCCAGTCGTCCACCCAGCCGATGGCGCCGAAGCCCAGCGTCACGGCCAGCACGATCCACACGAAGCGGTTGGACAGGTCGAACCACAGCAGCGTCGAGATGGCGATGGCGCCCAGGATCAGAACACCGCCCATGGTCGGCGTGCCGCTCTTGGACAGATGCGACTCCATCGCATAGCCGCGGATGGGCTGGCCGATCTTGAGCGAGGTGAGCATGCGGATCACCTTGGGGCCGGCGACCAACCCGATCACCAGCGCCGTGAGCGCGGCCATCACCGCACGGAAGGTGAGGTACTGGAACACCCGGAAGAAGCCGAATTCCGGCGACAGGCCCTGCAGCCACTGCGACAGCATCAGCAGCATGTAGCGCCCCCGCGTGCGTTCTTCATCGCGTCCGCACGGGCTTCGAGCGCCTGCACCACCTGCTCCATCTTCATGAACCGAGATCCCTTCACCAGCACGCTGCCCACCTGGGGAAGGGCTTGCTGCACCGCTGCGAGCAGCGATGCCATGTCGTCGAAATGCCGCGCATCCGGCCCGTAGGCCTGCGCGGTGTGAGTGCTGAGCGCGCCCAGCGCGAAGAGCCCGCCGATGCCGCTGGCGCGCGCCTGGGCACCCGCCTCGGCGTGAAACTGCGGCCCCTGCTCGCCCACCTCGCCCATGTCGCCCAGCACCAGCAGTTGCGGGCCGGGCAAGCCGGCCAGCACGTCGATGGCAGCGCGCATGGAATCGGGATTGGCGTTGTAGGTGTCGTCCACGGCCGTGACCACGCGTCCTTCCTGGGGCACGCTGAAGGCGCGCGACCGGCCCTTGACCGGCACGAAGGCGGACAACCCCCGCGCCACGGCATCCAGGGGCACCCCGGCCGCCAAAGCACAGGCCGTGGCGGCCAGCGCATTGGTCACGTTGTGCATGCCGGCGATGCGCAGCGTGACGTCGAAGCCGCCCTGCGGCGTTTCGATGCGGGCGCGCCAGGCGCTGCCTTCCCACTGCGCGGCGGCGCAGCGCACGTCGGCGCTCGCTGCGCCATCCGCACCGAACGTGACGCAACGGCGCCCTGCGGCGAGTTGCCGCCACAGCGCGGTGTAGGTATCGCCTGCCGGGAACACGGCCACGCCGTCGGCGGGCAACGCTGCGATGGACGCGCCGTTTTCTTCGGCCACGGCCTGCACCGTGTGCATGAATTCCAGGTGCTCGCGCTGCGCGTTGTTGACCAGCGCCACCGTGGGGCCTGCCAAATCGGCCAGGTAGGCGATCTCGCCCGGGTGGTTCATGCCCAGTTCGATCACGGCCGCCTCGTGCGCTGCGTTCAGGCGCAGCAGCATCAACGGCACGCCGATGTCGTTGTTGAAGTTGCCTTGCGTGGCAAAGGCGGCCGGACCCTTCCAGGCCTGCAGCACCGCCGCGATCATCTGCGTCACCGTGGTCTTGCCGTTGCTGCCCGTCACCCCGATGAGCGGCAGACGGAACTGCGCGCGCCAGCCAGCGGCGAGGGCGCCCAGCGCCTGCAGCGTATCGGGCACCTCGATGCCGGGCAGCCCCGCCGCTTCGACGCCGCCATGCGCCACGGCGGCGGCCGCGCCGGCCGCGCGCGCATCGGCCAGAAAGGCATTGGCGTCGTAGCGATCGCCCTTGAGCGCGATGAACAGGTCGCCGGCCTGCAGCGTGCGCGTGTCGGTGTGCACGCGGGACAGCGGCATGCCGCCCTCGCCCACCAGCCGGGCACCCGGCACGCGCGGCTGGATGAAGGCCAGCGCCTGCTGCAGCGTCATCATGCCCATGCGCGGCCTCCGCGGGCGGCCAGTGCCGCCTGTGCGTGGCCCATGTCGGAGAACGGCCGGCGCTCGCCCGCCACCTCCTGGTAGTCCTCATGGCCCTTGCCGGCGATCAGCACCACGTCGCGGGGGCCCGCTTCCGACAATGCCATCGCGATGGCGGCGGCGCGATCGACCTCGGCGCGCACGGTGCGTCCGGCCACGGTGCCCTGGAGCACCTCATGAATGATGTCCGCCGGCACTTCGCCGCGCGGGTTGTCGCTGGTGACGATGACCGCGTCGGCACGCTGCTGCGCGATCGCGCCCATCAGCGGCCGTTTGGCGCGGTCGCGGCTTCCGCCGCAGCCGAACACGCACCACAGCCGACCGCCGCGGTCGGCCGCAATGGGGCGCAGCGCCTGCAGCGCCTGATCGAGCGCATCGGGCGTGTGGGCATAGTCCACGGCCACCAGGGGTTGGTGCGGCAGATGGATCTGTTCCATGCGGCCCGGTACCGGAGAGAGCTGCGCGCAGGCATACATCGCATGCTCCAGCGGTACGCCAAGCGCGCGCAGGGTGGCCAGCACCAGCAGCAGATTGCTCACGTTGTAATGCCCGACCAGCCGGGTCTGCAGCACATGGGTCTGCGAGCCTTCAGCCACGGTGAACGACAGGCCGCCATCGCCCCAGGCGATGTCCCGCGCCTGCAGGCGGGCCGGCCCCTTCAGGGAAACGCTCCACAGGTCCAGCGGTTGCTGGGACAGTGCCTCGTGCAGCTCGGCGCCGCGCAGGTCGTCGGTGTTCACCACCGCGATCTGCAGCCCGGGCCATTCGAACAGCGTGCTCTTGGCCTGCCAGTACGCCGCCATGCTGGGGTGGTAGTCGAGATGGTCCTGTGTGAAATTGGTGAACAGCGCCGCACGCACCCGCGTGCCCGTCAGGCGGTGCTCGGCCAGGCCGATGGACGACGCCTCGATCGCGCAGGCCACACGGCCTTCCTTGGCGAAGTGCGCGAAGGCGCGCTGCAGGCGCACCGGGTCCGGCGTGGTGAGGCCGGTGGATTCGAGCGCGGGCGGCACTCCAGCGCCCAGGGTGCCGATGAGCGCACAGCCGCCTCGCGCGAGCAGTTCGTTGCGCGACAACAGGTTGAGCGCGTCCGCCAGCCACCAGCTGACGCTCGTCTTGCCATTGGTGCCGGTCACTGCCAGCACGTCCAGCGAGTGCGTGGGATGCCCGAACCATTCGGCCGCCAGGCTGCCGGTGACCGCTTTCAGGCCGCGCAGCGCAGCCACCGGCGCATCGCCGAAGTGGAAGGCATCGATGCCCTCGTGCTCGACCAGGCAGGCCACGGCGCCACGGGCCAGCGCGTTGCCCACGTGGGCGCGGCCATCGGTGGCGGCGCCGGGCCAGGCGATGAAACCGTCGCCGGCCTGGACCAGCCGGCTGTCGGTCTGCAGCGTACCGGTCACGCGGGCAGCCAGCCATTGCACGGCGTCGTGCACGGAGGTGAGCAACGGGGTCGTCGTTGTCGTCATAGCGATTCCTCCACGGTATTGGCCACGATCTGCGGCTTGACGGCCATGTCGGGCTGCACGCCCATCATGCGAAGGGTCTGCTGCACGACGGCGCTGAACACCGGCGCGGCCACCGCACCGCCGTAGAACACCCCGTTGCTGGGCTCGTCGATCATCACGGCGACGATGATGCGCGGCTTGTCGATGGGGGCCATGCCGGTGAACCACGCACGGTACTTGCCCGAGGCGTAGCTCTTGCCCACCTGCTTGCGCGCGGTGCCGGATTTGCCGCCCACCGAGTAGCCCACGGTCTGCGCCTGCTGGCCCGTGCCACCGGGGCCTGCGGCCATCTGCAGCATCTTGCGCACCTGGTCGGCCGTGCGCTCGGAGAACACGGGCACGCCGACCGCCGGCTCGTGGCTCTTGAGCATGGTGGCCGGAATGATCTTGCCGCCGTTGGAGAACACGGTGTAGGAGCGCGCCATCTGGAACAGGCTGGCCGAGAGCCCATAGCCGTACGACATGGTGGCCTGCTCCACAGGGCGCCAAGTCTTGTAGGGCCGCAGCCGGCCAGTGACTACGCCAGGGAAGTGGATCTGCGGCTTCTGCCCGAAGCCGGCCGCAGAGAACGTCTCCCACATCTCCTTGGCGGGCATCTGCATGGCGATCTTGGTGGTGCCCACGTTGCTGGACTTCTGGATCACGCCCTCGACCGTCAGCACGCCGTGGTTGCTCGTATCGGAGATCGTGGAGCCGGTGATGGTGACACGGCCCGGGTTGGTGTCGATGATGGTGTCAGGCCGCACGCGGCCGGTTTCCAGCGCCAGCCCAATGGTGAACGGCTTCATCGTCGAGCCGGGCTCGAACACGTCGGTGAGCGCGCGGTTGCGCAATTGCTCGCCCGTCAGGTTTTGCCGCTTGTCGGGCACGTAGCTCGGGTAGTTGGCCAGCGCCAGCAGCTCGCCGGTGTGCGCATCCAGCACTACCACGCTGCCGGCCTTGGCCTTGTGCAGCGCCACCTGGTCGCGCAGCTTCTGGTAGGCGAAGAACTGCACCTTGCTGTCGATGGACAGCTGCATGTCCTGCCCGTCCACCGGCGGCACCTCGGCGCCGATGCCTTCCACCACACGGCCCAGCCGGTCCTTGATGACCCGGCGCGAGCCGGCCTTGCCCGCCAGCTGCTGGTCGAAGGCCAGCTCCATGCCCTCCTGCCCATGGTCTTCCACGTTGGTGAAGCCCACCACGTGCGCGGCCGATTCGCCCTCGGGGTATTGGCGCTTGTATTCCTTGCGCTGGTAGATGCCCTTGATGTCGAGGGCGGCGATCTGCTGGCCGACCTCCCAATCGAGCTGGCGCTTGATCCAGACGAAGGTCTTGTCTTCGTCAGCGAGCTTGGTCTTGAGCGCGGGCAGCGGCATCTCCAGCAGCTTGGCCAGTTGCTGGAGCTTTTCGCGCACCTCGGGATTGTCCTGCTCGACGTCTTCCGGAATGGCCCAGATGCTCGCGGCCGGAACGCTGGAGGCGAGGATCAGGCCGTTGCGATCGACGATGCGGCCCCGGTTCGCCGGCAACTCCAGCGTGCGGGCGAAGCGCACCTCGCCCTGCTTTTGAAAGAACGCATTGCCGAACACCTGCACGTAGGCCGCACGGGCGCCCAGTCCCACGAAGCCCAGCGCCACCATGGCGACGATGAACTTGCTGCGCCAGACCGGCGTCTTGCTGGCCAGCAGCGGGCTGGAGGTGTAGTTGACGCTGCGGCTCATCGGCGCACGCTCCGGGAAGCAGGCGTCGCCGGAACCGGCGCTGCCGTGGCGGCCGTCACGACCGGCGTGCCGTCGTCGGCGACGTACTGGGTGATGGCCGGCGTCGCCGTGCGCATCTGCAGGCGGTCGCGGGCGAGTTTTTCCACGCGCAGCGGCGTCGCCTGGGCGCGTTTTTCCACCTGCAGGCGCTGCTGCTCGGTCTCGAGCCGGCGCGACTCGGCCACCGCACGGTCCAGCTCGGTGAACAGGCGGCGGGATTCGTACTGCATGTGCACGAGGTACAGCGCGCTGACCATCACACCGAGCAGCAACACCAGGCTCAGGCGCGTCATGCCGGCACCTCCGTGCGCTCGGCCACACGCATCACGGCGCTGCGGGAGCGGGGGTTGGCCTCGATCTCGGCCGCGGTGGGCTTGATGCGGTCCAGCGCTTTCAGGCGCATGGGCTGCGGCTGCGCGAACGGCGCGCGGCGGTCGAACACCTCTTTGGAATGCTGGGCGATGAACTGCTTGACGATGCGGTCTTCCAGCGAATGGAAGCTGATCACCACCAGCCGGCCACCGGGCGCGAGCACGCTCAGGCTGGCCTCTAGCGCCTGCTGGAGTTCTTCAAGCTCGGCGTTGATGAAAATCCGAAGAGCCTGAAAGGTGCGCGTTGCAGGGTTCTGGCCTGCTTCGCGGGTCTTGACCGAGCCAGCCACGAGTTGGGCCAGTTCAGCGGTGGTGGCAAGAGGGCCCCGCTCCTCGCGACGAGCAACAATCGCCTTTGCAATGGGGCCAGCAAACCGTTCTTCGCCGTAGTCACGTATCACCTCCGCAATCTGGCCGACCTCGGCCGTGGCCAGCCAATCGGCCACGCTTTCCCCGCGCGTGGTGTCCATGCGCATGTCCAGCGGGCCATCGAAACGAAAGCTGAAGCCCCGGTCGGGGCTGTCGATCTGGGGCGAACTCACGCCCAGGTCCATGAGGATGCCGGCGGCGCTGCGCTCGGGCAGGTCCGCCAGATGGCGAAATCCCTCGTGCCGAATGGAAAAACGCGCATCGGTGATGCGCGCTGCTTCTGCGATGGCCTCGGGGTCCTTGTCGAACGCCACGAGGCCTCCGCTCGGCCCCAATCGGTCCAGGATTCTTCGCGAATGCCCTCCGCGCCCGAAGGTAGCGTCGATCCAGGTGCCTGCGGGCGCAGGGCCGGCGGCGCCCAGCAAGGCGTCGACCGCCTCGCCCAGCAAGACCGTGGTGTGTTGCAGCGGTGCGTTCACCATGGCCTCAGAAAGAAAAATCCTGGAAAGCGGCCGGCATTTCGGCTTGCATGGCGACGGCTTCCTGCGCCTCGTACGTTGCCTTGTCCCACAGTTCGAAGTGGTTGCCCATGCCGAGCAGCATGGTGTCCTTGGTGATGCCCGCGGCCTGGCGCAGTTCGGGCGAAACCAGCACCCGGCCGGTGCCGTCCATGTCCACGTCCATCGCATTGCCCAGGAAGATGCGCTTCCACCACTGGGCGGACATGGGCAGCTCGGCAATGCGTTCGCGGAATTTTTCCCATTCGGGGCGAGGGAACACCATGAGGCAGCCGTGCGGGTGCTTGGTGATGGTGAGTTGGCTGTTCGCCGTGGCGGCGAGGACGTCACGATGCCGGGTAGGCACGGAAAGCCTTCCCTTTGCATCCAGACTCAGCGATGACGCCCCTTGAAACACGGAATCGAACCCTAACTCGTTGTCGCGCCTGAACGCCCGGAATGGGCGCACGAGGGCACTTTTCACCACTTAATTGCACTTTTTTGCACTGTAGCAGGAAAAAAATACCGGGCCCCGCCAGGTGCAACAAAGTTTTGCAATGAAATCAACGACTTAGCACCGACAGTGCCAGTGAGGAATACCCAAAATGCGTTACTGAATAAGCACTTAGGGCAGCCTGTGCAAGTGATACCTGAAGGGTTTCACCCAACCTGGAATCCCGCCAACGAACCAGGGGCCGCGCCGGCCCGGAATCTTTTTACAAGATATAGCGCGATAAATCTTCGTCCTGGCTCAAGGACTCGAGCCGGCCACTCACGTAAGCGGCGTCCACGACCACCGTCTGGCCCGAAAGCCGGGCCGCATCGAAGCTCACTTCGTCGAGCAAGCGCTCCATCACCGTGGAGAGCCGGCGGGCGCCGATGTTCTCGGTGCGCTCGTTCACGTCGAACGCGATGTGCGCCAGCCGCGTGATGCCTTCGGGAGCGAATTCCAGCGTCACCCCTTCGGTGGCCAGCAAGGCCTGGTACTGCTTGACCAGCGAGGCATGGGTCTGCGTGAGGATGGCCTCGAAGTCCTGCACCGACAGCGACTCCAGCTCCACCCGGATCGGAAAGCGCCCCTGCAGTTCGGGGATCAGGTCGCTCGGTTTGCTCAGGTGGAACGCGCCCGAAGCGATGAAGAGGATGTGGTCCGTCTTGACCATGCCGTACTTGGTGGACACCGTGGTGCCCTCCACCAGCGGCAGCAGGTCGCGCTGCACGCCCTGGCGGGAAATGTCCGAGCCGCTGGATTCCTGCCGCGTGGCGACCTTGTCGATCTCGTCGATGAAGACGATGCCATTTTGCTCGGCGTTCTGCACCGCGCGGGTCTTCACCTCGTCCTCGTTCACGAGCTTGGCGGCTTCTTCGTCGGTGAGCAGCTTCAGCGCCTCGGCGATCTTGAGCTTGCGCGTGTGGCGCTTTTCCTGGCCCATCTGGCTGAACATGCCGCGCAGCTGCTCGGCCATCTCTTCCATGCCCTGCGGACCCATGATTTCCAGCTGGGGCCGGGCGTCGGCCACATCGATTTCGATTTCCTTGTCGTCCAGCTGGCCCTCGCGCAGCTTCTTGCGAAACACCTGCCGGGCGGTGTTGTCGGCGGGTGCGGATGCGTCCTGCGCGGCGCTTCGCGCGGGCGGCACCAGCACGTCGAGGATGCGCTCCTCGGCGGCGTCCTCGGCACGGGCGCGGCCCTTCTTCATGTCGCTCTCGCGGGCTTGCTTGACGGCCATCTCGACCAGGTCGCGGATGATGGAATCCACGTCCTTGCCCACATAGCCCACTTCGGTGAACTTGGTGGCCTCGACTTTGATGAAGGGCGCATCCGCCAGGCGCGCAAGGCGGCGGGCGATCTCGGTCTTGCCCACGCCGGTGGGGCCGATCATGAGGATGTTCTTGGGCGTGATCTCGTGGCGCAGCGCGCCCTCCACCTGCTGGCGGCGCCAGCGGTTGCGCAGCGCGATGGCGACGGCGCGCTTGGCGCTGGCCTGGCCGACGATGTGGTGGTCGAGTTCGGAGACGATTTCCTGGGGGGTCATGGACGACATGGAGACCTGCAATCAAATGAGCTGCCAGCGCATATTCCTCTAGGGCAGGCAGCTATCAAATTAATAGTAAACACCAGAACGCTCAGAGCGTCTCGATGGTGTGGTTCATGTTGGTGTAGATGCACAGTTCGCCGGCGATCTCCAGCGACTTCTTGACCACCTCCTGCGCGCTGAGCTCCGTGTGGTTCAACAGCGCCTTGGCGGCCGAATGCGCATAGGCGCCACCCGATCCGATGGCCACGATGCCCTGCTCGGGCTCCAGCACGTCGCCGTTGCCGGTGATGATGAGCGAGGCGCTCGCATCGGCCACCGCCAGCATGGCCTCCAGGCGGCGCAGCACGCGGTCGGTGCGCCAGTCCTTGGTGAGTTCGATGGCCGCGCGCGTCAGGTGGCCCTGGTGCTTTTCCAGCTTGGCCTCGAACCGCTCGAAGAGCGTGAACGCATCGGCCGTCGCCCCGGCGAAGCCGGCGAGGACCTTGCCGTGGTAGAGCTTGCGCACCTTGCGCGCGGTGCCCTTGACCACGATGTTGCCCAGGGTGACCTGGCCGTCGCCGCCGATGGCGACCTGAATGCCGTCCGCCGTCTGGCGGCGGACGCTGAGGATGGTGGTGCCGTGAAACTGTTCCATAGCGTTGGCATGTGGGGATGCCCTCACGGTTTGCAACCGGCCCTTCGCAAGGGCACCGGAAGGCACCGCCCGCATCCACCGCCAAGCCCGAATGGCGCGGCTGGGAGACCGGACGGAAGGGTGTCAGTTCTTGCGCGGAACGACCCAGGCGTGTTCGTTCACGCCGATCACGTTGAAGAACACCGCCACCAGCCGCTGCAGGTTGATGAAGTGCACCGCATGGCCCTGGGCCTGCTGCTCGGCCGCCCAGTTGAGCACCGAGCCAGCCGCCGTGAAATCCACGCGGATCAGCCGGTCGCACGCGATGATCAGCGGCGCACCGGGCTTCAGCCGCTCTTCGAACGGCTCCAGCAGGGGCGCTGCATCGCCTTCGATGTGGCCGGACAGCGAGGCCGGCAGATCGCCGCTCTCCAGCCCCGCGGGCATGGACGACGGGTCGCCGTAGCCCGAGGCGTGCAGATCGGCCAGGGACGCCGCTTCGGGCACGGGCGCCGAGCCGTCATCACTGGAATAGCTGCATCGCGGCGAGACCCACGAGGGGGGCGAAACCTCGTAGGTCACGCAGTAGTCGAGGGCCACGAGTTCGAATTCGTCGGGCCGGCCCATGAGGCGCAGGGCCGCCATGCGCAGGCGCCACCATTCCGGAGACGTGTCGCGGTCGCCCGACTGCGTGCGCGACTCCAGCACCGTATTGAGCGCATCCACCCCGAAGAAGGACAGTTGCACCTCTTGCTCGGCCCACTGCGTGAACAGATTGGCCAGCAGCGGCACCGCGGCCTCGTCGATGGCCGCCAGGCGCGACCACGTCAGGGTCCAGGGCGGTGCGGCACGGGCCAGCGAGGCCTGCAGCGCCACCACCGATTGCGCTGCCAGGGAAGCCGGGGCGTTCCAGCTGAACTCGCGCTGGGGCAGCCCCGAGGCGGCCGGCGCCGCCTGCACCTGCAGGCCGAGCAGCTCGGGCATGGAAAACCACAGCGGGGCCGAACGGCTGAACCGCGCGGCGTAGTCGATCGCCAGCGCATCGAAACGCTCGTGCTCTCCGATGGCGCGGTACAGATCGAACAGCGTCATCCAGATTTCCAGCTGCTGCCGGGGATCGTCCTGCTCGTGCTGCGCCAGCACTTCGAGCAGGCCGGACTCCGCGCCGGCATGGTCGCCATTGGCAAAACGGATGGCGGCTTCCTCGAGGTCGGGTTCGTGCACGAATTCCTCCGGTTCTAGAACCACGGCGGGGACCGCTGGCGGCGCGCTGGCCAGGGCCGATGGCACCGGCCGCTGCGCTGGCGGCACGATCGCGCCGCCTTCGGACGAAGCGCCCGGCAGCAGGCTCTCGCCCGTGAACAGCGGCTGCACCGCAGTCGGGGCGGCGGACAGTGCGCCGGACAGGCTGGCCGGCGCCGTGGGCGCGAAGGCCCGGGCATCGGCCGCGGACCTGGACTCCGGCGAACCCATGTCGCCGAGTTCGCTGGGCACGGCGGTGTTCTTGCTTTTCCACCACTGCTGGGACATCTGCGCCTCGATCTCGTCGATCTTCTTGAGCGTGACGGCCCGGTCATCGGGCGATGCCATGCTGCTTTGAAAGAACGAGGGGCGTGCGGTCGGGTCTTCGGTGCGCTGGCCCTGCAGGGCCTCGCGCTTGCGCAGCTTGCGCAGTTGATCGAACTCGCGGCGGCGCACGAAATCGTTGCGGCGCTTGCGCTCGATCATCTCCTTGAGCATCTGCTTGCTGTACTGGCTTTCGCGGTCGGCATCGATGGAATCAAGATCGGTCCAGTTGACCGTGGGGTTGCGGACGAACCGAACCATCTTGGTCAACAGGCCGGGGGAAGACTCTTCCTTGCTCATGGATCGTGGTTCAGGTCGCTCGCCGCGCAAAACACCTCGGGAAGATCAGTCCCCGAACATCTTTTGCTTGAGTTCGCGGCGCTGCTGCGCTTCCAGCGACAGCGTGGCCGTGGGGCGTGCCAGCAGGCGGCCGACGCCGATGGGCTCGCCCGTCTCGTCGCAGTAGCCGTAGTCGCCCGCGTCGATGCGGCCGATGGATTGCTCGATCTTCTTGAGCAATTTGCGCTCGCGGTCGCGGGTGCGCAGTTCGAGGGCGTGCTCTTCTTCGATGGTGGCGCGGTCGGCGGGGTCGGGAACGACCACGGTGTCTTCGCGCAGGTGCTCGGTGGTTTCACCGGCGTTGTTGTGCATGTCTTGCTTCAACTGCACCAGCTTGTGGCGGAAGAACGCCAGCTGTTTTTCATTCATGTACTCGGTGTCGGGCATGGCGAGCACTTCGGCGTCGGTCAGCTCCTCGGCGGACTTGGTTTTCCAGTTGCCGGCCAGCTTCGGATCTTTCTTGGCGGCCGCGCCGGAATTTTGCAGGGTCGTAGGCATGGTGTGTGTGTAGCTGGCTTTGGCGGCGGTGGAAGCCACCGCGGGTGCCATGGATGGTACGGTCAATTGGGCCAAACGGGAAGAAGGCCGGGCGCTGCGCGCGGGTTCGTCCGAAGGCTCCGCGGAAACAGGCGATGCCGCCTCGGGCTTGGGTTTGGCAACCGCTTTAGCGGCTGCGCGGACGGTGCCGCTGAGGGGTGCCTTGGCATCCGCCTCGGGTTTGCTGGTATCGGCTTTCACTTCCTGTCTCCTCGCAGTAGGGGCGGGCCCGGAGCACGCGACGCGGCTCCGGGGGCAGTAGCAGGCCTTCCGGCGTTTTACCGGGGCGCGATTGTATCGATCCAGGGGCGTCGCGCACTGGAAAGTGGCAGATATCACACAAGCCCGCGCGGCAAGCGCCGAAAGGGGCTTCGTCCTACTCGGCCAGACATTGTTCGAGGCCCTGCAGGAAGATGTCCTTGGGCAGGTCCAGGCCGATGAAAACCATCTTGCTCAAACGCGGCTCGTCCTCGGCCCACTGCGGCCCCAGGTCGCTGCCCATCAACTGGTGCACGCCCTGGAAGATCACCTTGCGCTCGGTGCCCTTCATGTTCAGCACGCCCTTGTAGCGCAGCATGCGCGGGCCGTAGATGTTGACGATGGCGCCCAGGAAGTCCTCCAGCTTGGCGGGATCGAAGGGCCGCTCGGCACGGTAGACGAAGCTCTTCACATCGTCGTCGTGGTGATGGTGGCGCCCGTGGTTCTCGCCGTGCTGGTGCGAGGGATGGTCGCAGTGCTCGCCGTGTTCATGGTCGTGGTCCTGGTGGCCATGGTCGTGGTCATGCCCGTGGCCGTGGTCGTCTTCCTTGAGGAACTCGGGGTCGATGTCCAGCTTGGCGTTCAGGTTGAAGCCGCGCAGGTCCAGCACCTCGGCCAGCGGCACTTCGCCGAAATGCACGGCCTTGATGGGCGCGCGCGGGTTCATGTGCTTGAGGCGGTGGATCAGGGCGTCGGTCTCTTCCTTGCCCACCAGATCGGTCTTGGACAGGAATATCTGGTCGGCGAACCCCACCTGGCGGCGCGCCTCCTGGCGGTCGTTGAGCTGCTGGGGCGCGTGCTTGGCGTCCACCAGGGTGATGATGGAATCGATGAGGTACGTCTCTGCGATCTCTTCGTCCATGAAGAAGGTCTGCGCCACGGGGCCGGGGTCGGCCAGGCCGGTGGTTTCGATCACGATGCGGTCGAATTCGAGCAGGCCCTGGCGCTTCTTGGCGGCCAGCAATTGCAGCGTCTCGCGCAGGTCTTCGCGGATGGTGCAGCAGATGCAGCCGTTGCTCATCTGCACGATCTGCTCCTTGGATTCGGTCACCAGGATGTCGTTGTCGATGTTCTCTTCGCCGAATTCGTTTTCGATCACGGCGATCTTCTGGCCGTGGGCCTCGGACAGCAGGCGCTTGAGCAGCGTGGTCTTGCCCGAGCCCAGGAAGCCGGTGAGGATGGTGGCGGGAATGAGGGACATGGAAGGCTTTCAGGGAAAGGCCGCCGGGGCCGAGGTGTGGCGGAGCGCGGCGGAATTTGGGGATCGGGGAGCGGGCGGAGCGGCCGCTCCATGGGCATGAAAGAAGTTTAGCGAAGCTGTCAAGCCCCACACCCGGTGCCGCCGCTCCACCCTGGCGCAAGGGAGGGCTTCAGGCCGGCTTGCGCATCACGGCCAGGCCCTTGAGGTATTCGCCCTCGGGAAACTCCAGCGTCATCGGATGGTCGGGTGCGCCGCCCAGGCGCTCCAGGATGAAGCCGTCCACCCCCGCATCGGCACCGGCCGAGGCGACGATCTTGTGGAACAGATCGGCGCTGATGCCCCCCGAGCACGAGAACGTGTAGAGCATGCCGCCCGGCTCCAGCAGTTGCAGCGCCAGGCGGTTGATGTCCTTGTAGGCCCGCGCGGCGCGGTCGGCGTGCGCAGCGGTGGGGGCGAACTTGGGCGGATCGAGCACGATGGCGTCGAAGGTGCGGCCGTCCTTCAGGAATTGCCGCAGCGAGGCGTTCACGTCGGCATCGAGAAAGTCCGCGCGGCCGGCGTCGAACCCGTTGAGGGCCACGTGCGCCCGGGCGCGCTCCAGCGCGGGGCCCGAGGAATCGATCGAGGTCACCTGCCCGGCCCCGCCCGCCAGCGCCGCCACGGTGAAGCCGCCCGTGTAGCAGTAGCAATTGAGCACGCGCTGAAAGCCCAGGCGCCGCGTGGCATCCGCAAAACGCTTGCGGCTGTCGCGCTGGTCGAGATAGAAGCCGGTCTTGTGCCCCTCGGCGATGTCCAGCGTCAGGCGCCATTCGTGCTCGCGGATTTCCAGGCCCGTCTCGCCCTCGCCGCGCAGCCAGCCGGTGGCGGGCTCCAGGCCCTCCAGGCCGCGCACGCTGGCGTCGGAGCGTTCATACAGGCGGGCCAGGCCGGTTTCCTGGAGCAATGCATCGGCGATCTCGGCCTTCCAGCGCTCGGTGCCGGCGCTGGTGAATTGCGCCACCAGCGTGTCGCCGTAGCGGTCCACGATCAGGCCGGGCAGGCCGTCGGACTCGCCATGCACCAGGCGCACGCCGTCGCTTTCAATGCCGAATCGGCCTCTGGCGCATATGGAACGCCGGACCTTAGCTATTAAAAAAGGAGCATCGATGCGCTGGGCTTCGTCGAAGCTCCACACCCGGGCGCGGATGCGGGAGGTGGGGCTGAAGGCCGCCCAGGCAAGGAACTGGCCTTCGTGCGACTCGACCCGCACCGTCTCGCCGCTGTCGCCCCCGCCTTTGGCGATGGCCGATTCGAAGATCCAGGGGTGGCGGCGCAGGAGCGAGCGCTCCTTGCCAGGGCGAAGGCGAAGGGTTTTCATGCCCGCGATTGTGCGATGCCCCAAGGCCCTTCCCGGCGAAATCGGCCATCGGCCCGCAGGTGAAACCCAGGCCGCAGGCGAGGACGCCAAGCAACATTTGAGCATTGTTGAGAAACATCCGCTCACATCTTTATACGATCCGTTCAGCCTCCAGCACCCCTGCCGGAGCCGCTGTTGGAGCGCTGCTGCCAGCGTTCGCACCAGATCCATTTCAATAATTTCGGGAGAAACATCCACATGCTGCACTTCGGTCCTCTCAAGGTCGCCACCCGCCTGGCCCTTCTTCTCGCGCTTTTGTGCCTGCTCGCCGCGGGGGCCGGCACGGCCGGCCTGCTGGGCATGGCGGGCTCCAACGCAGCGCTCGTCTCGGTCTATCACGACCGGGTCGTGCCGCTCAAGCAGATCAAGATCGTGGCCGACGCGTACGCCGTGAACGTGGTCGACACCGCCCACAAGGTGCGCGACGGCGCCATGACGCCGCAGCAGGGGCTGGAGTCGATCGCCAGCGCGCGCAAGGACATCGATGCGCAATGGTCGGCCTACCTGTCCACCCGGCTGATCGGCGAGGAGCGCCGGCTGGTCGCGCAATTCCGCCCGCTGCAGGTGGCGGCCGACGCCGCCGTGGCGCGGCTGGAAAGCCTGCTTCAGGCCGGCGACATCGCGGGCCTGACCGCATTCGCCGCGCGCGAGATGTACCCGGCGCTCGACCCGCTGCAGACCGTGCTGTCGTCGCTCACGCAAGTGCAGCTGGACACGGCGTACGCCGACTACGAAAACGCGGAAGAGGCCTTCGCTAAAACGCGCCTGGGCATCGTGGCGGCGGTGGCCGCGGGCGTGCTGGCTGCGCTGGGCCTGGGCTACCTGGTGGCGCGCAGCATCCTGCGCGAGCTGGGCGCCGAACCCGCCGTGGCCGCAGCCCTGGCGCGCAGCGTGGCGCAGGGCGACCTGACGGTGGCCATCGCACTCGCCCCGGGTGACGACACCAGCCTGATGGCGCAGTTGCGCCACATGCGCGACCACCTGGCCGCCGTGGTGTCCGCCATCCACGAAAGCGCCGAAAGCGTCTCGGCCGCCGCATCGCAGATCGCCCAGGGCAATGGCGACCTCTCGGCGCGCACCGAAGGCCAGGCCGGCGCACTGCAGCAGACCGCGGCGTCCATGGAGCAGCTGAGCGCCACCGTGCGCCACAACGCCGACAGCGCACGGCAGGCAGACCAGCTCGCACAGAACGCCTGCGCCGTGGCGCGCGAAGGCGGCGCGGTGGTAACCGACGTGATACAGACCATGCGCGGCATCAACGACAGCAGCCGCAAGATCGCGGACATCACCGGGGTGATCGACGCCATCGCCTTCCAGACCAACATCCTCGCGCTCAATGCCGCGGTGGAAGCGGCGCGCGCCGGTTCCGAAGGCCGCGGCTTCGCGGTGGTGGCGGGAGAAGTGCGGCACCTGGCGCAGCGCGCCGCACAGGCCGCCGGCGAGATCAAGGGCCTCATCACCGCCAGCGTGGAACGGGTGAACGCGGGCACGGCGTTGGTGGACCGCGCGGGCCAGACCATGGGCAGCGTGGTGAGCAGCATCGGCGGCCTGACGGGGCTGGTGGGAGAGATCACCGCCGCCAGCCGCGAGCAGAGCGAAGGCGTGGACCAGATCAACGGGGCCGTGACGCAGATGGACCAGACCACCCAGCACAACGCCGCCATGGTGGAAGAGATGGCCGCCGCCGCGTCGGCCCTGAGCAGCCGCGCACGCGACCTGCTCGGGGCGGTCGCCGCCTTCAAGCTGCCGCACCGCCCCGCCCTGGCCCACCCGCACGTCTCGCTGCGGCTGCTGCAGGGTTAAACGACCGGTTCAGGCTTCGGTCAAGCCCCGTTCAGGACTCGCCCCTAGGCCGCCCGATCCGGTCAATCCGTGGATTTCTTGCGCGCCCGGGGGTGGGCCGCGTCGTACACCTTGGCCAGGTGCTGGAAGTCGAGCCGCGTATAGACCTGCGTGGTGGTGATGTTGGCGTGGCCGAGCAGCTCCTGCACGGCCCGCAGGTCGCCGCTCGATTGCAGCAGGTGGCTGGCGAACGAGTGGCGCAGCATGTGCGGGTGCACCGGCGTGGTCAGCCCCGCCTGCTGGCTGCGCTGGCGCAGGCGCAGCCAGATCGATTGCGCGGTGAGCCGCCGGCCGCGCTGGCCCACGAACAGCGCAGCGTCCAGCCGGGCCGACGCCGCACCGCCGAAGGGTTGCGGGCGCTGGGCCAGCCAGGTCTGCAGCGCGGCCAGCGCCGCAGGCCCCACGGGCACGCTGCGGCGCTTTGCGCCTTTGCCGAACACATGGGCGTCGCCGCCCTCCAGATCGATCCAGCCGCGGCCCTGGCGCTGGGTGTCGGGCCCGGCCACGGCATCCAGCCCCGCCAGTTCACCCACGCGCAACCCGCAGCCATAGAGCAGTTCCACCATGGCAGCGTCGCGCGCCTCCAGCCAGGGGTCTCCGCCGGCGTGCTCGAACTCGGCCAGGCGCACGGCATCGTCCACGGCAAGGGCCTTGGGCAGCGGCTTGGGCGCGCGCGGCGCACGCACGCCCTGCACGGGGTTGTGCGGCACGAGGCCCTGCTGCCCGGCCCAGGTGAAAAAGCCGCGCCAGCCCGAGAGGATGAGTGCGATGCCGCGCCCGCTGCGCCCGCCGCTGTGCATCAGCGCGACGAAGCGGCGGATGTGCCCAGTCGTGAGGCGCAGCAGCGGCACGCCCGCACCCTCGGCAAAGCGGGCGAGCTTTTCCAGGTCCAGCGTGTAAAGCGCAAGGGTGCGCGCGGCCAGGCGCTTTTCGACCCGCACATGTTCCAGATAGCGCAGCACCATCGGGTCGGGGGGCGGCGGGGCGGGAGCACCGTCGGGCGGGCTGGCCGCAGTATCGGCAGCACCGGCCGCCTGCGTCGCATCGGCCGGATGGCCGGCCTGTGGCGTTGCGGCCGGGTCGGCGGGCACCGTGTCGTCAGTCATGGCGGGCAAGTCGTCGAAAATCGTCGCAAAGTGCCGGCGGTGGCGATGGCGGCAGGGGCGGCATAGGCCCCGGTTTCAGCGCAGCCGCGAGAGTGCGCCGCTGGCCAGTTCGGCCATGCGCGCCAGAAAGTCGGTGCCCATGGACGCATCGAAGCGCAGCGGGTCGGGCGAGCCGAGCACGAGCAGGCCGAAAGCGGGCGCCGTGCTGTCGATGGCGCCTTCTCGCAGCGGCAGCAGGGCCAGCGACTGCACCTGCCCGGCATCGGGCAGCCAGGCCGTGGGCTCGAAGCCCAGGTTGGGGCCGCAGAACGGCATGGTGAGCGACGAGGCGAAGGCGCGCGCATCGGCGCTGGCGCCCTGCGCGTAGTCGGCGCCGGCATAGGTGGGGGCCACGTCCCACAGCCGCAGCGCGGCCTGCGGCACGTCGAACAGGCGGCGAATGCCCTCCTCGACCACGAAAGGCAGGCTGGATGGGTTGCGGGCCTCGGCCAGTTCGCGCGTCCAGCGGTGGATCTTCTGGGCGATGGCGGCGTTTTCATTGCTGTTGCGCACCATTTCCATGATGCGCTGCTCCAGGCCCTTGATCTTCTCGCGCAGCATCTCGGCCTGGCGCTCCTGCAGGCTCACGGCGCGCTGGCCATGGGGGCTGGTGATCTGCACGCTGGCCAGCACTTCGGCGTGGCGCTCGAAAAAGCCCGGCGTCTGCGCCAGGAACTCGGCGATGTCGTCTTCGGTGATGGGAGGAACCTGGGTGCTGCTTGGGGACATGGTCATGGTGCGTCGGGAATGTCGATCTGGCCTTCGAAAACGGTCGTGGCGGGGCCGGTCATGAAGACCGGGTCCGTGTCGCCGCCGTTCCAGGCGATGGTGAGGAGGCCGCCGCGCGCCTGCACGTCCACGCGCGCGTCGAGCAGCCCCAGGCGGATGCCGCTGGCCACGGCGGCGCAGGCCCCCGTGCCGCAGGCCAGCGTCTCGCCGGCACCGCGCTCGTACACGCGCAGGCGCACATGGGTGCGGTCCACGATTTGAAGGAAGCCGGCGTTCACGCGCTGTGCAAAGCGCGCGTGGCGCTCGATGAGGGGGCCGGCCTGGGCGACGGGCGCGGTGTCCACGTCGTCCACCAGCTGCACCGCATGCGGATTGCCCATGGAGGCGACCGCTACCAAAGTAATAGCAATACCCCCTACTGGATCATGCGCCAGAGGCCATTTTTGCCCTGAACCCTGCGGGACCGGCACGAGGCCGGCCGTGTCGAACGGCACGCGCACGGGGTCGAACACGGGGCAGCCCATGTCCACCGTCACGCGCCCGTCGGGCGTGAGTTCGGGGGCGATGTCGCCGGACCGCGTGCGCACGCGGATGCGGTCTTTGTCGGTGAGCCCCTTGTCGCGCACGAAGCGGGCGAAGCAGCGGGCGCCGTTGCCGCACTGCTCCACCTCGCCGCCGTCGGCGTTGTGGATCAGGTATTCGAAGTCGATGCCCTCGGCGGGCGAGGGACGGACGGTGAGGATCTGGTCGGCGCCCACGCCGAAGTGGCGGTCGCCCAGGAAACGGTATTGCGCGGCGGTCAGGCCGAGGCGGCCCTGCGTTTCATCGATCACGACGAAATCGTTGCCCGCGCCCTGCATCTTGGTGAAGCGGATGTGCATGGGGCCGGATTATCGTCGCCATGCCGGCCCGCGATGTAACGGTTCAGCCGCTGGCCACGGCCAGCGCCGCGTAGTCGCCCACCCGCAGCCCCAGCCCGGCCGGCACCAGCTGCACGCCGGCCGTGAGCGCCGGCAGGTGCGCCGACACCTCGGCCTGCAGGGGCGGGAGCAGGTAGTCCTGGTGGTGAAGGAACACGCTGCCACCGATGCTGATGCGCTGCAGGTCCAGCGTGGCCACCAGGTTGTAGAGCATGCGGCCCAGCACCCGGCACATGCCCGCGACGGCGGCGTGCGCGGCGGCATCGCCCCGCTTGGCGGCGTCCACCAGTTGCTCGGCATCGCGGCCGAACCGGCGCGGCATCGAGTTACCGGCCACGAGCGACTCCACATCGCCCACGTTGCCGCAGCCGCACATCGCATCGCCCGGCCCGTCGCTGGAAAAGCTGTGGCCCGCGTGGCCGGCGTTGCCGCTCTTGCCGCGCAGCACCCGGCCATCCACGCACAGGCCCACGCCCACGCCGGTGCTCCAGGTCACATAGGCGCAGTGGTCCAGGCCCTGCAGCGCGCCCCAGCGGCGCTCGGCCAGCAAGGCGGCCACGGCATCGTTTTGCGCGTGCACCACGCCCAGGGCAGCCGCAAGCGGTGCCTGGATGGGAATCTGCGTCCAGTCGTTGGTTGCCTCGCGCCCGGGGCCGGCCAGACCGCCGCAGATGTTGGGGGTGGCCAGCTCCACCTGGCCGTCGCGCAGCGCGAAGGGGCCGCAGGCGGAAACGCCGGTGGACTGCAGCTGCGCGCGGGTGATGCCGACCTCGGCGCAGGCTTCGTCCACCATGCGCAGGGCCTGCCGCGCGAGGGCATCGGGGGCACCGGTCTTTGCCGTGGGCTCGGTGCGGCGGGCCACCAGTTCGGCCAGTCCGGTGCCCGCGGGGGCCAGGGCGACGGCGATCTTGGTGCCGCCGATGTCAATGCATGCTCTCATCTCCACCTCGCTTATCTGGTATCTGTCGTGTGCGGGGCCTGCGCCGGCCAACCGCCGCGCCAGTGCGGCTGGGGCGGCGTCAGCGGCGGGGGCGATGCCCGGCAGTATCGGCGCCAAGGCCGCACGGCGATGTAGGCCAGTGCCGCCCACCGGCGCTGCGGGCTGCAGGGTCAGATGGAGTAGCCCAGGACCATCGCCACGCCGGGTTCCTTGTTCGGGCGGCTGAAGCTCTCGCGGCTCAGGCGGGCCATGGGCAGGTTGAACTGGTCGTTGGCGAACCACTTCTTGTACAGCGGATCGATCTCGCGGCTGGAAAACAGGCGGTTCAGCGTGCGGTCCACCACGGCGCCCAGCTCGGTGTCGCCCTTGCGCATCATGATGGCGTAGGGCTCCACCGACAGCACGAACTTGCTGAGATCCACCTTGTCCGCGGCCTTGTTCTTGGCGGCCATGCCGAGCAGCAGCGAATCGTCGTTGGCATAGGCGCGCACGGTGCCGTCCTGGAAGGCCTTGTAGGCCTCGGTGTCGGAGGCGAACACCTTGAGCTGCATCTTCACCTCATTGACGGCGAGCTGGGTCAGGAGCTTCTCGGACGTCGTGCCCTTGCTCACCGCCACGGGCAGCCCGGCCAGGTCCTGCAGCGCATCCATCTTGACGCCCTTGGGCACGAGAACGCGGATGCCCGCCACGAAGACGGTGTTGCTGAACGCCACACGGTCCTGGCGCGCCTTGGTGTTGGTGGTGGAGCCGCATTCGAGGTCGATCTCGCCGGCTTCCAGCTTGGGAATGCGTTCCGTGCCGCTCACCACCTTGTATTTCACGTCCAGCTCCTTGAGCTTGAGCGTGTGCTTGATCTCTTCCACGGCCGCCAGGCACAGGTCGACGGAATAACCGGCGGGGGCCTTCTTGTCGTCCAGGAACGAAAACGGCCAAGCCGCTTCGCGCACGCCCAGGGTGATGGAATGGGTTTCCTGAATGCGTTGCAGCGTGTTGGCAGGCACCTGGGCGGAGGCGGACAACGGCACGAGGGCGCAGGCGAGCAGCGGCAGCAGCCGGGCGATGGAGCGGAACATGGAAAAACGACTTTCAAAGGGGCGGCCGGGACATCGGGCGCGCCCAGTGTGGCAAGGGCAGATGGAGGTTTGGTGACAGGCGCGTGGAGGCCTCACACCCATTTGGCGATCAGGCTGGCCAGGGCGCTGAGCAACAGGGTGCTGGTGAGCGGAATGAACCACTCCCGGCCGAACAGCCTGAACCGGAAGTCTCCCGGCAACCGGCCCATTCCCAGGCGCTGCAGCAACGGCGTGAGGCCATTGATCAGCACCAGCGCGAGAAAAACGACGATCAGCCAGCGAAACATGGGCTGGGAGTTTAGGGCTTGCCGCGGATCGCAGCCCCGCGATTGGCCCTGGCCGGCGGATGGGTGCGCCGCGAGCGCGGCCTGCCCCGGCCCATTTTTCAGCGCTGCACGCCCCAGCGCCGCACGGTCAGCCGCTCCAGCGTGTGAAAGCCCAGCGTCTCCACCAAGAGCCCGATGAGGATCACGAGCGCAAGCCCCGCGAACACCTTGTCGGTGTAGAGCTCGTTGCGGTTTTGAAAGATGTACCAGCCGAGCCCGCCCTTGCCCGACGAGGCGCCGAACACCAGTTCGGCCGCGATCAGCGTGCGCCAGGCAAAGGCCCAGCCGATCTTCAGCCCGGAAAGAATGGACGGCAGCGCCGCAGGCACGAGGATCTGCAGCACGTAGCGGATTCCCGTGAGCCCGTAGTTGCGCCCGGCCATGCGCAGGGTTTCCGGCACGCCCTGAAACCCGGCGTAGGTGGCCAGCGACAGCGGCCACAGCACCGAGTGAACCAGCACGAACACCAGGCTGCCCTGCCCCAGGCCGAACCACAGCAGCGCCAGCGGCAGCAGCGCGATCGCGGGCAACGGGTTGAACATGGACGTGAGCGTGGACAGCAGATCGCGCCCGAACTGCGTGGACACGGCCAGCGTGGTGAGCACGAAGGCCCCCGCGATGCCGGCCAGATAGCCCTTGAGCAGCACCGACAGCGAGATGGCCGCCTTAGCAAGCAGCTCGCCCGACGCCAGCCCTTCGCCCAGCGCCCGTGCAGTCTGCAGGAACGTGGGCAGCAGCAGATCGTTGTTCTGCCAGCGCGCCAGCGCTTCCCACAGCACCGCGAGCACCGCCAGGATGGCCAGGCGCCGCACGGCACTGTGCTGCCAGAATCTCGCAAAGGGAGGCAGCGGCTGCTCCGGCGCGATGCCGGCCAGGGGCGCGAGCGGGCCTTCGAATTCGGGGCGCACGGGCGGCTCGGGCCGCGCGCGCAGCACCGTGTCCACGGGAGGGGTCAGGGCAGCGGTCATACGGATATCTGAAACGGCAAGGCCCCGGCCGGGCGCAGGGACGGCGAAGCCACGGCCCGTTCGTGCGCCTGCACCTTTGCTTGCACGGGCCCGGCCGAGCCGGCGGCACCGCCGCCTTCACCGGGTGCGGCCTCGTCGAACAGCAGCCGGTGGATGCGCTGGGCCGTGGCCTGGAACGCGGCGCCGCCCAGGCTGTGCAGCCCGAACTGGTGGCAATTGACCTCGGCACGCAGCCGGCCCGGGTGCGGGGACAGGATGGCGATGCGGTTGCCCACCACCAGCGCCTCTTCGATCGAATGGGTGACGAAGATCAGCGTGAAGCGGAACTCGTCCCACAGGCCCAGCAGCTCTTCCTGCATGCGGCGGCGCGTGAGCGCATCCAGCGCCGCGAAGGGCTCGTCCATCAGCAGCACGCGCGGCTGCATGGCCAGGGCACGGGCGATGGCCACGCGCTGCTTCATGCCGCCCGACAGCTGGTGCGGATGGGCGTCGGCGAACTTCGTGAGCCCGACCTTGTCCAGGTACAGCGCCGCGCGCTCCGCGGCTTCCGCCCGGCTGGCACGGCGCGCGGCCAGCAGCGGAAACATCACGTTCTCGCGCACGGTCTTCCAGGGCGGCAATTGGTCGAACTCCTGAAACACCACCACGCGGTCAGGGCCCGGCCGCGTGACGGGCTGGCCGTCGAGCACGATGCGGCCCTCGCTCGGCGCGATGAAGCCCGCGATGGCCTTGAGCAAGGTCGATTTGCCGCAGCCCGACGCGCCCAGCAGCACGAAACGGTCGGCCGCGTGCACGCTGAAATCGACCCGGTGCGTGGCGCGCACGGCGGTGTCGCGCGTGCGGTAGTCGATGCTCACGCCTTCCACCCGCAGCAGCGCAGGGGGCACGGCCTCAGCCCCCAGCGGGCTTGCAGAAGGTGCCGGCAGCGCGGAATCGCCGCCCCCGGCCGCGCCGGTTTCGGGGTCCAGGCGCTCCATGAGCGCGGGGTTCAGGGATCGGAACCGCATGGCGTGGCGTCAGCTGCCGCCCGCGGTGTGGGCGTCTTCGAAGAAATACTCACAAGTCAGAAATATAGGCGACAGATGGGTGTCTGAAGAATGACCTGATGAGTGCAGGATCTTCAGCCACCGACTGCAACTGCGCATCCACACGCTCCTTGAGCTTCTCCCCCTTTCGCAAT
>NZ_BQXQ01000020.1 GCF_030159055.1 Acidovorax sp. SUPP3334 | reverse complement strand
CTCGGACATCTGCAAAACTCCCAGAAAACAAAATCTGATTTGTTGATTCTCAGGGGATCAAGCAACTAGCGGAACTGGCGAAAACCCAGTGTTCATGCGGGTTGCCAGGGTTTTGCAGGGGCGACTAAAAATTCCCGCCCCCTGCACTCCAGGGAGCCTCTCAAAACCCCTATCCCAGCCACTCGGCGCCCTTACAAATCAACGAGTTACGGCGCTCGAATTTGCAAATTCGGAGGTTTTGAGAGGTTCCCTGTTGTGTCAAGGAAAGCTCTGCCTTTTGAACTGAAATACAAGATTCTTCCTACAGTCACCTGGAAGAGTATGTTGCAGTTAAAAGTATTGTTTGTGGAAATTGCAAACGAAGAGGACAGGATTTTTAATGGACAGAAATCTTATTGCAGAAATAGAGGATTTCGCCAGAAAGGAATCTGGTGTTTTTCCGAGCAAAATTCTAAATCAATTCACAACAATAGAGGATGATCTGCAAATCACAGGAGATGACGCAGTAGATTTCATGGAAAAGTTCTTTGATAAATTCGAAGTAGATTACGAAACATTCAATTTTCAAAGATACTTTAACGGAGAGGGTTTGAATCCATTAAAATTTCTATTATTGCCCTTTCCTGGCTTTCGAGCAAAGTTAAAAAAAGAAGTCATTAAAGTTCCACTGACATTGGGAATGCTCGCCAGGGCCGTTGAATTAAAACGATGGGACGCTTCAAAAATTGAAGGGCAACACGCGGACTGATCATCGAATTCCTGATTCACCATTAATTCTGTTCCGGCCCCTACGGATTGAGGTAGCGCAAAACATCCTTCCACCCCAAAAAATAATGAAATCAAATACGCCATCGATCAACTCGATTACGCGTGAGCACGTTTCTTTATTCATTCAATCGCATTGCGCTCTCCAGTGACCTTTTCTACCCATGTACGATTCGCTTCTCAGCCCTGAACGCCCCCGCGAAAAAACTCCGAATTCATCCAGGCCTCTTAAAACCACGATAAAGCCCTGGATTTTCGAGCAGCTCAACACATCCGCCGATCCCTCTGCCTCAACCCATTGCCGCGACGCCTTTCAAGAAGAGTTCGCGTGGCGCCTCAACCTGTGGACCGAAGCCGAACATCTTGGCTTTCACGGCATCTTCTTCAGCGAACACCATTTCAGTGGCGCCCGGATTTCTCCCTGTCCCGGCATCCTTGCAGCCGCACTCGCAGCCAGAACGCGGAATTTGCGCATCGGCATCTTGGGTTGGGTCCTGCCCCTATGGCATCCGTGGCGCTTTTTGGAGGAGGTGGCCATGTTGGACCACCTGAGCGGGGGAAGGCTGGAGGTCGGCGTCGCCCGTGGCTCCAACCCCTTAGAAGCGCAGGCGGTCGGCATAGCTCAGGAGGACATCACGCCCATGTTCAACGAAGCGCTGGACATTCTGGACAAGGCATGGCGCCATCCCACCTTGTCTCACCATGGCCGATATTGGTCGTTCGACCAATTGCCCATGCTTCCCAGGCCGCTCCAGCGGCCCGGCCCGCCGGTGTGGGCCACCATCCGCAGCAATGCCTCGGCGCAAGAGGTAGCGCAACGGGGGTACAAGGCATGCACCGGCTTCTTGGCGACGCCGCAGATCAAGGAACTCTTCGACAACTACCGGAGTGCATGGACAGCGAACGGCAATCACTGCAACCCTGATCGATTGGCTGTCCGCCGCTGCATCTTCGTTGCCCAGAGCGCCTCGGAGGCCAGGGAACATGCCCAGGCGGCGCAAACGCAGATTCCATCCATCCTGACGGACGACATCATCGCGGGCACACCGGACGCAGTGATCGAGCAAATCGTTGAACAAGCAAGGCTGACAGGTGCTGCCAACATCGTCGGATTTTTTGCGGGTAATCGAGAAAACCGGGCTTCTTTCGAAAACTCCTACCGGCTTTTTGGCACCCAAGTCATTCCCACGTTGCAGCGCACAACCATGAATTGAAGGCGCTGGGCGCCGTGCATCGGATTTGCGCGCGCCCTCCGAGTGCATGGAGAGAACGACGGGGGCACGCCACCTCCAGTCCCATGCGTTCTAAAACCAGCCCCTATCCCCTCGCCAGCACCGGCCCCAGCGCCTTGCCCGTGTGCGTGCCCAGCCGCACCACGTCCTCGGGCGCCGCCGCCGCAACGATGCGCCCCCCTTCCCGGCCGCCTTCCGGCCCCAGGTCGAGAATCCAGTCGGCTTCGGCGATCACGTCCAGGTCGTGCTCGATGACGATCACGCTGTGCCCGCCGTCCACCAGCCGGTGCAGCACCTGGATGAGCTTGTGCACGTCGGCCATGTGCAGGCCCACCGTGGGCTCGTCCAGCACGTAGAGCGTGTGCGGCGCCTTCTGGCCGCGGCGGCCAACCTCGTCGCGCACCTTGGTCAGCTCGGTGACGAGCTTGATGCGCTGCGCCTCGCCGCCTGACAGCGTGGGGCTGGGCTGGCCCAGCGTGAGGTAGCCCAGGCCCACGTCTTTCAGCAGTTGCAGCGGGTGCGCGATGCTGGGCATGCTGGCGAAGAACTCCACCGCCTCGTCCACCTCCATCTGCAGCACGTCGCCGATGCTCTTGCCGCGCCAGGAGACGGCGAGCGTCTCGGGGTTGAAGCGCGCGCCGTGGCAGGTCTCGCAAGGCACCTTCACATCGGGCAAAAAGCTCATGGCGATGGTGCGGATGCCCTGGCCTTCGCAGCTCGGGCAGCGGCCTTCGCCGGTGTTGAAGCTGAACCGCCCGGCCGCGTAGCCGCGCGCCTTGGCCTCCAGCGTTTCGGCGAAGAGCTTGCGAATGGTGTCCCAGAAGCCGATGTAGGTGGCGGGGCAGCTGCGCGGCGTCTTGCCGATGGGGGTCTGGTCCACCTCCAGCACGCGGTCCACCGTCTCGAAGCCGGACAGGCCGGTGCAGCCCACGAGCGGGGGCGCCCTGCCGGCGTCCATCGCGTCGCGGCCGGCCTTGGTGGAGCGCTGCTGCACCCAGGCCTGCACATTGGCCAGCAGCACGTCGCGCGCCAGGGTCGATTTGCCCGAGCCGCTCACGCCGGTGACGGCCACCAAGCGGTTGAGCGGCACGCTGGCCGTCACGTGCTGCAGGTTGTGCAATTGGGCGCCGCGAACGGTCAGCCAATGCTCGGGGTCGGCCGTTTTGGTATCGTTTTGGCCTTGCGCCCTAGTATTATCTGCGGTAACAGCTATCAAAATAGTAGCATCCGAACGGACGATATGCACGGGCGGCACCACCGGGCGCCGGGCTTTGAGCGGATGCCGCATGGCGTGCAGCAGGTAGCGGCCGGTCTGCGAGTCTTCGGCCGCGGAGATGTCCGCCACCGAGCCCTGGGCGACCAGCCGCCCGCCACGCTTGCCGGCGCTGGGGCCGATGTCGATGATGTGGTCGGCGCGGCGGATCGTGTCCTCGTCGTGCTCCACCACCACCAGCGTGTTGCCCTTGTCGCCCAGCTTGTGCAGCGCGTTCAGCAGGATCTGGTTGTCGCGCGCATGCAGGCCGATGGTGGGTTCGTCCAGCACGTAGCACACGCCCTGCAGGTTGCTGCCCAGTTGCGCGGCCAGGCGGATGCGCTGCGCCTCGCCGCCCGAGAGCGTGGGGGCGCCCCGGTCCAGCGTGAGGTAGCCCAGGCCCACCTCCTCCAGGAATTCGAGCCGGCTCTGGATCTCGGGGATCAGGTCGCGTGCGATGCCGGCCTCGCGCTGGCTCAAGGCCGCGCCCTGCTGCAACCCTTCGATCCACTGGCGAATGTCGGTGACCGACAGCGCAGCGATGGCGGCGATGCCCACGCCCGCACGGCCGGCAGCGGCGTTCTCGCCGAAGCGCACGGCGCGTGCCGTCGCGTTCAGCCGCGAGCCCTGGCAAGTGGGGCAGGCCACGTCGGCCATGTCTTCGGCTTCGGGTTCGGCAAAGGTCTGCTCACGGCCTTTTTCCTTGTCGTCCTGCACCGAGTCGTCGAACACCTTGCGCTGCTCCTTGGTGAGCTTGACGCCCGTGCCCACGCAGTCGGGGCACCAGCCGTGCTTGCTGTTGTAGGAGAACAGGCGCGGGTCGAGTTCGGCATAGCTCGTGGCGCACACGGGGCAGGCGCGCTTGGTGGAGAACGCCTGCAGCGTGCCGATGTGCGCGGTGGCGCCGCCCGCCAGCATGGCGTCCTTCAGGCCGTCCAGCTGGCTCAGCACATGCACCACGCCCTTGCCCAGTTCCAGCGCGCGCGCCAGCGACGAGCGCAGCAGCCCTTCGTTCTCGGGCGACACGTCCAGGCTGGCCACGGGCAGCTCGATGGTGTGTTCCTTGAAGCGGTCGATGCGCGGAAAGCCCGTGGTCGGCAAAAAGTGCCCGTCCACCCGCAGGTGGGTGTAGCCGCGCGGGCGCGCCCAGTCGGCCAGCTCGGTATAGACGCCCTTGCGGTTCATCACCAGCGGCGCCAGCAGTCCGATGTGCTGCCCCTTGAAGTGGCGCAGCAGTTGGGCGGCGATGCTGTCGGGCGTCTGCGGCTGCACGGCGGCGCCATCGAAAATGCAGTGCTGCACCCCCAGCTTGACGTACAGCAGGCGCAGGAAATGCCACACCTCGGTGGTCGTGCCCACCGTGCTCTTGCGGCCGCCACGCGACAGGCGCTGCTCGATGGCGACCGTGGGCGGAATGCCGTACACCGCATCCACCTCGGGTCGGCCCGCCGGCTGCACGATGGAGCGCGCGTAGGCGTTGAGCGATTCGAGGTAGCGTCGCTGGCCTTCGTTGAAAAGAATGTCGAACGCCAGCGTCGATTTGCCCGAGCCCGACACACCGGTGATCACGTTGAACTGGCCGCGCGGAATGTCCACGCTGAGGTTCTTGAGGTTGTGCTCCTTGGCGTTGACGATTTCAATGGCGTTTTTGGCTGCCGGCGCATGTTTGGCTAGGGCGGTCTGCTTCTCTTTTCGTAGCACCGCCGCCTTTTCGTGCACCGAGTGGCCGCCCTCGCCCAGGGCCTGCTCGTACTCGCGCAGGGCCTGGCCGGTGTGCGACGTGCGGTGCTGGCGCACGTCTTCGGGGGTGCCTTCGGCCACCAGCAGGCCGCCACCGTCGCCGCCCTCGGGGCCGAGATCGATGATCCAGTCGCTGGCGCGGATCACGTCCAGGTTGTGCTCGATGACGATGAGCGAATGCCCGGCATCCAGCAGCTTGCGCAGCGCGCGCATGAGCTTGGCGATGTCGTCGAAGTGCAGTCCCGTGGTCGGTTCGTCGAACAGGAACAGCGTGCCCTTGCGCGCCAGCGGCTGGCGCGACTTGGATTCGCTGCGCGCCGCCTCCGCCAGAAAGCCTGCGAGCTTGAGGCGCTGCGCCTCGCCGCCCGACAGCGTGGGCACGGGCTGGCCCAGCTTCACGTATTCCAGCCCCACTTCCACGATGGGCTGCAGCGCGCGGATCACGTCGCGGTCGGCGGCGAACAGCGAGGCGGCCTCGCTCACCGTGAGGTCGAGCACGTCGGCGACGTTGAAGGAGCGGCCGCCGCGTTCGAGGGTCACTTCCAGGATTTCAGGCCGGTAGCGCTTGCCGTCGCAGTCGGGGCAGCGCAGGTACACGTCCGACAGGAACTGCATCTCTACATGCTCGAAGCCCGAACCGCCGCAGGTCGGGCAGCGCCCGTCGCCCGAGTTGAAACTGAACTTGGACGCGGTGTAGCTGCGCTGGCGCGACAGCGGCGCCACGGCGAACAGCTCACGCACCGCGTCCCAGGCGCCCACGTAGCTCACGGGGTTGGAACGCGCGGTCTTGCCGATGGGCGACTGGTCCACGAAGACGACCTCGCCCAGGTGGTCGGCGCCCAGCAGGCGGTCGTGCGCACCGGGCGTCTCCGTCGCCTTGCCGAAGTGGCGCAGCAGCGCGGGGGCCAGCACGTCCTGGATGAGGCTCGACTTGCCCGAGCCGCTCACGCCGGTCACGGTGACCAGGCGCTGCAGCGGGAACTCCACCGACACGTTCTGCAGGTTGTGCTCGCGCGCGCCTTCCAGGATGAGGCGCGGCGTCGATTCGGTCACGTGCCGCTGGTAGCCCATGCCGATCTGCTTGGTGCCGCCCAGGTACTGGCCGGTCAGCGTGTCGGCGCGGCGCAGGTCGGCCGTGGTGCCGTCGAACACGATGGAGCCGCCGCGCTCGCCGGGGCCGGGGCCCATGTCGATCACGCGGTCGGCCGCCAGCATGACGGCCGGGTCGTGCTCCACCACCACCAGCGTGTTGCCCGCATCGCGCAGGCGCAGCATGGCCTCGGTGATGCGGTGCATGTCGCGCGGGTGCAGGCCGATGCTGGGCTCGTCCAGCACGAACAGCGTGTTCACCAGCGAGGTGCCCAGCGCCGTGGTCAGGTTGATGCGCTGCACCTCGCCGCCGCTGAGGGTGCGGCTTTGCCGGTCCAGCGTGAGGTAACCGATGCCCACGTCGCACAGGTACTTGAGGCGCGTGGTGATCTCTTCATGCAGCAGCTTGAGCGCCTGCGCGTCGCCCCCGGCCGCGGCATCGCCCTCGGGCAGCTCCATGCGGTCGAAGAAGCGCCGCAGCCGGTCGATGGGCAGCAGCATCAGGTCGTGCAGGCACAGGCCGGGCAGCGCTTCGAGCTGCGCGCGGCTCCATTGCACGCCTTGCGGCATGAAGCGGCGCGCGGGGTCGATGGCCGCGTCGGCATCTTCCTTGCCGCCCACGCGCCACAGCAGGCTCTCGGTCTTCAGGCGCGCGCCGCCGCAGGTGGGGCACGGCGTGTAGCTGCGGTACTTGGACAGCAGCACGCGGATGTGCATCTTGTAGGCCTTGCTCTCCAGGTATTCGAAGAAGCGCTTGATGCCGTACCACTGCTTGTTCCACTGCCCGTCCTTGTAGCCGGGCGCGCCGCCGATGACCCATTGCTTCTGGTCTTCGGTGAGCTTGTACCAGGGCGTGTCGCGCGGAATGCCGGCGGTTTCGGCATGGCGCATGAGGTCGTCCTGCGCCTCTTTCCACGCCGGGGTCTGGATGGTCTTGATCGCGCCCGCGCGCAGCGTGAGCTTTTCGTTGGGGATCACGAGGCCGTAGTCCACGCCGATCACGCGGCCGAAACCCCGGCAGGTGTCGCAGGCACCCACGGCGGAGTTGAACGAGAACATCGAGGGGATCGGCTCGCTGTAGCGCAAGTCGCTGTCCGGGCAATGCAGCCCGGTGGAAAAGCGCCAAATCTCCCGCGCCCCCACGCTTCTCGCTGCGCGTGGTGCGCTGCCCCCCGAGAGGGCTGATCCGCCTTGGGACGGCCCGGCGGCGGATCCGGGCTCGCCTTCATCAACCAGTCGGTACACGTTCAGCCGCCCGGCGCCGCGCTTGATCGCCACCTCGATGGCTTCCACCACGCGCGCCTTCTCGGCGGTGCCGAGGCGGAACCGATCGGCCACCACGTCCAGCAGCTTGCGCGGGCCGGTGGGCGTTGCGACCTCACGCTCGGCCTGCACCTTGGTGAATCCGCTGGCAGACAGCCACTGCTCGACCTGCTCGGGCGACGTGTTGGCTGGCAATTCGACCGGAAAGGTCAGGACGATGCGCGGGTCGCCCGCTTCGGCACAGCGGCGCTGCAGGTCGGCGTAGATGGTTTCGGGCGAATCGTGGCGCACCGGTTGCGCGGTCTGGCGGTCGAACAGTTGCCCGGCGCGGGCGAAGAGCAGCTTCAGGTGGTCGTTCAGCTCGGTCATCGTCCCGACCGTGGAGCGGCTGGAGCGCACCGGGTTGGTCTGGTCGATGGCGATGGCGGGCGGCACGCCCTCCACCTTGTCCACGGCCGGCTTGTCCATGCGGTCCAGAAACTGGCGCGCGTAGGCGCTGAAGGTTTCCACGTAGCGGCGCTGGCCCTCGGCATAGAGAGTGTCGAACACCAGGCTGGATTTGCCCGAACCGCTCGGGCCCGTGACCACCGTCAGCTCGCCAGTGCGAATGTCCAGATCGAGGTTCTTGAGGTTGTGCTGGCGGGCACCGTGGATGCGGATCAATCCCTGGGTCATCGGGGGTCTTTCGGGTGGGGAGGCGAAGCATTCTATGGACTGCGGCCGCGTGCGGAAGGTAGGGCGTTTTCCCATATCGGGGCGACTCGGCCATTGGCAACCGCCCCCCGCCTGATGGAATGGGCTTCGCACTCAGGGTGTTACCGGTTGTCACGAATTCCCAACTGCGGCATGGTGCCGGTCAGGCGGAGGGCTTTCCTCTGCAGTCTTTCACGGATTCGACAGGAGACACCATGAACCTCATGCGCAAAACCGGCTTGGCGCTGCTGCTGGCAGGCTTGCTGTCCGCCGCGCACGCTCAGATCCTCATCGGCCAGACGGCGGGTTTCACGGGCGCCGTCGCGTCCGGAGTGCAGGAAACGACCGATGGCGCCAAGCTGTACATCGACTCCGTCAACGCCCGTGGCGGCGTGCTGGGCCAGAAGGTGGAACTCATCTCGCTGGACGACAAATTCGACCCCCAGCTGGCCACCGCCAACGCCCGCAAGCTGATCGAAGAGCAGAACGTCTCCGCCCTGTTCCTCACCCGCGGCACGCCCCACACCGAGGCCATCATTCCCCTGCTGGACAAGCACGGCGTGGTCCTGGTCGGCCCGTCCACCGGCGCCATGGTGCTGCACCGTCCGGTGCGCAAGAACGTCTTCAACGTGCGCGCCACCTACCAGCGCGAAGCCGAAAAGGCCATCTCCCATCTGGTGTCCATGGGCATCACGAAGATCGCCGTGGTGCAGGCGGACGACAGCTTCGGGGCCGACGGCATGATGGGCGCGCAAAAGGGCCTGGAGGCCGCCAAGCTCAAGGCCGTTCTGCAGGAAAAGTTCGACCGGTCCAAGCCGGACTTCGGCCCCATCGCCCCGAAGATCGTTCAGTCGCAGGCCCAGGCCGTGCTGATGATCGCCTCGGGCACCGCCGTGGCCGAAGGCTACGCCGCGTTCCGGGCCGCCGGCTCGGCCGCGCAGATGGTCACGCTGTCCAACAACGCCTCGGCAGGCTTCGCCAAGAGCCTGGGCGCCAATGCGCGCGGCGTGATCGTCACCCAGGTGTTTCCCAATGAGCGGGCGATGAATTTCCCGCTGGTGCGCGAAGCCCAGGAACTGGCCAAGGCCCAGGGCAAGGAAATCAGCCCCGCCATGCTGGAAGGCTACGCCGCCGCCAAGGTGCTGGTGGAAGGCCTGCGCCGCGCGGGCCCCAAGCCCACCCGCGAACGCATCCACGCCGCGCTGGAAACCCTGCAGAAGTTCGACCTGGGGGGCCTGGAAGTCAATTTCAGCCCGGAAGACCACACCGGGCTGGACTTTGCCGACCTGTCCATCATCGGAACGGACGGCAAGTTTCGCCGCTGAGCGCCATGAAGGCGCCTGAGCGCCGTCATCCCCGCTGCCCGGGGTTGAGGGAGTAGCTGGGCCAAGACCAGGACGGGGCCAGGGCAGGGCTGCGCAACGGGTGCGGCCAGCCGTTGAGGCACGGCCTGGAATGATCTGGCGCCGCCTTTTCCCGGTGCGTCCATGGCCCTCACCCGCGCTGCCTCCCTCAAAAGACCCGGCTCCGTCCCTGGACTGGACGCGATGGCCGACCCCTGGGCAGGGGGATATGTGGAGAATCATCTGGCAACGGCACAATTCCCATGCCGTTCGGTTAACCGCCACTTGCCTGAGAATGTTTTTGCAACCCTGCAAAGCCCGGGCGTGGCGTGATCCCTTCTCCCTCAATCCATCACCATGACTTCTCTTCACAAACTCGGCGCGGGCATCGCGCTGGCCGCATGGCTGTCGGTCGCGCCGGCGCAGATCCTCATCGGGCAGACCGCCGGCTTCACCGGAACGGTCGCTGCGGGCGTGCAGGAAACCACCGACGGCGCCAAGCTGTACCTCGACGCGATCAACGCACGCGGCGGCATCCATGGGCAGAAAGTGCAGCTGATCTCGCTGGACGACAAGCTCGACCCCCAGCTGGCCGCTGCCAACGCCCGCAAGCTGATCGAAGAGCAGCACGTTTCCGCGCTCTTCCTCACGCGCGGAACGCCGCCGACCGAGGCCGTCATTCCCGTTTTGGACCAGCACGGCGTCGCCCTCGTCGGGCCATCCACCGGCGCCATGGCGCTGCACAAGCCGGTGCGCAAGAACGTGTTCAACGTGCGGGCCCCCTACCAGCGCGAAGCCGAGAAAACCATCGCGCACCTGGTGTCCATCGGCGTCACCAAGATCGCCGTGGTCCATGCGGACGACAGCTTCGGGGCCGACGGCCTGGCCGGCGCGCAGAAAGGGCTGGACAACGCCAAGCTCAAGGCGGTGCTGCAGGAAAAGATCGACCGATCCAAGCCCGATTTCTCGGCGCTCGTGCCCCGAATCGTCCAGTCGCAGGCCCAGGCCGTGCTGATGATCGCCTCCAGCACCGCCGTGGCCGACGGCTACAAGGCGCTCCGCGCGGCCGGCTCGGCGGCGCAGCTGGTCACGCTGTCGAACAACGCCTCGGCGGGTTTCGCCAAAAGCCTGGGCGAGAACGCCCGCGGGGTGATCGTCACCCAGGTGTTTCCCAACGAACGCGCCGTGAACCTGGCGCTGGTTAGCGAAGCGCACGAGCTGGCCAAGGTGCAGGGCAAGGACGTCAGCCCGGCCATGCTGGAAGGCTTCGCGGCCGCCAAGGTGCTGGTGGAAGGCCTGCGCCGCGCCGGGCCCAAGCCCACGCGGGAACGCATTCGCTCCGCGCTGGAGGGCTTGCAGAAGTTCGACCTGGGCGGACTCGAAGTGAGCTACGGGCCCGACGATCATTCGGGGCTCGACTTTGCCGAGCTTTCGATCATCGGATCGGACGGAAAATTCAGGCGCTGACGGCCAGGGTGAAGGACAAGTTGCCAGGAGCCGCCTCGCCCACCCACTCGCTTCAAGCCAAAAAACCAAAACCGGTCCATGAAAACAAAAAGGCCGGCCAGTTCCTGAGAACTGGCCGGCCTTCGCTTTTTTGGCGGAGCCGAATGCCCCAAGGCCGCATCAGCCGGGCACCCGGCCCCAGCGCTTCAAGCGCGTCAAGACGCGCTGCTGGCGGCGGATGCAGGGGGTACGGGCACCGACGCGGGGGTGCTGGCCGCTGGCGCAGCGGTTTCAGGCACGTGGACCGCATCGGCTCCATGTTTTTCACCGCTCATGTCCACTTTGTCCCCGGCTTTCATGATGACGAAGAGCGACAGCGCTGCAAACAGAACGAAGCCCACGACGATTTTCCACATACCTATCTCCTTTTTGAGTGACCAGAACGGCCGAAACGGTTGAAAAAAAGCCCCACACCCCTTTCGGGATGTGAGGCTCTGTTTGCGTGAAGCGCTTGGCGAGCGGCCGGAACCACCTGCGAAGCGACGTCCATCAGCAATTAGAAAGCGTGGCGAACACCCACTGCCACGGAGCTGAAGTCAGCGCCGGCGATACCGGTCATGTAAGCAGCGTTGCGGCTGTTGTTGACCTTCGTGTAGTAGCCGTACACCTTGGTGCGCTTGCTCAGGTTGTAGTTGTAGCCCAGCGTGTATTGCGTAGCAGCGCTGTCAGACACGTTCTTGTACTTGCCGGCGCGGCCCACGTTCACGTGGAATTCCGAAGCGCCCATCAGGTAGGCACCCGACAGACGGAAGGTGTTGCGCTTGCCGCCGTTCAGGACGTATGCGTCTTCGTCACGTTGATAGTAACCACCGAACATGAACGAACCCATCGTGTACAGGCCGCGCAGTGCGAACTGGTTCACGTCGCCTTGCTTGCTGTAGCCAGCGCCCAGGGCCAGAGCGCCCAGGTTGTAGTTGGCAGCCAGGTCATAGGCGTTCTTCACGCCGACGGCTTGCTCGTGCAGAGCCACGGCGCCTTCAACGGTCAGGCCGCCGAAGTCAGGGGTGCGGTAGGAAATCTTGTTGGCATCGGGCATCACGTAGGCGTAGAACGCGTCGGACGACGAACCGGTGTCATGGTTGTGCAGGCTGACGTAGTCGGCCGTAGCGTAGTAGGACTCAGCCGTGAAGCGGCCCAGACGCAGGGCGCCGAAACCACCCGACAGATTCACTTCGCTTTGACGGGCGAAGAAACCACGTGCGTCGGAAGAACCGGTGTCAGAGGCAAAGCCGCTTTCCAGTTGGAAGCCAGCCTTCAAGCCGCCGCCGAGGTCTTCCACGCCCTTGAAACCAAAACGCGAAGCGTTGTTGAACAGACCGGTGGTCTTGGTGTCGCCCACTTCCTGGCGTTCCACCGTGGTGTTCACACGGCCATACAGCGTGACGCTGCTTTGAGCGAAGGCAGCGGTGCTACCCAGGAGGGCCAGCACAGCCAGTGCCAAACGGTTCGTCTTTTGCATGTGATTTCCTTGAATGCTTTTATTCATCAGATGGTTGGGTAGGCACTGCAGAGCGGGTGGCCGCCGGACGTTGGTGCAACTACTTACGAAATTTTAGGTGTTGCCACCCAAATACCAGCATGCAAAGTCACTTTGATAACAACGCTGATGCATTACCGCCACACTTTGGCGTTTTTTGCCAACACATGACTACCTTTACACACTGCGGACCACCGACTTTGCAGCGGTCCGCCTTTGGGTCATGCAGGAAGTTCAATCGTTCGCGTAAATATCCACGTCCTTGGTTTCGCGGATGAACAGCGTGCCGATGATCGCCGTGGCGCCCGCGATGATGATGGGATACCAGAGGCCGTTGTACATGTTGCCGGTCTGGGCCACGATCGCGAACGAGGTGGTGGGCAGCAGGCCGCCGAACCAGCCGTTGCCGATGTGGTACGGCAGGCTCATGGACGTATAGCGGATGCGGGTGGGGAACATTTCCACCAGCATGGCGGCGATGGGGCCGTACACCATGGTGACGAGCAGCACGAGGTACGTCAGGATGGCGACCATCATCACCTTGTTCATCTTGGCGGGGTCGGCCTTGGTCGGGTAGCCGTCGGCCTTCAGCGTGTCAGCCACCGCTTTCTTGAACTCCACGTCCTTGGCCTTGACCTGGTCGGCAGGCAGGCCCTTGGCGCTGTAGCTCGGAATGGTCGTCGCGCCGATCTTGATCACCGCAGGCGTGCCGGCAGGGGCCACTTCGTTGTCATAGCTCACCGAACCGGCGGCCAGCACCTGCTTGGCGATGTCGCATGAACTCGTGAACTTGGACGTGCCCGTCGGGTTGAACTGGAACGAGCACTCGGCCGGGTCGGCGACGATCACCACCTTGTTCTTGGCTTGGGCAGCGGCGAGGTCGGGGTTGGCCGCCTCGGTCAGGGCCTTGAACACGGGGAAGTACGTGAGCACGGCCAGCACGCAGCCCAGCATGATGATGGGCTTGCGGCCGATCTTGTCGGACAGCGTACCGAACACGACGAAGAACGGCGTGCCGATCAGCAGCGCGGCGGCGATCATCAGGTTGGCCGTGACGGCATCCACCTTGAGTTGCTGCGTGAGGAAGAACAGCGCGTAGAACTGGCCCGTGTACCAGACCACGGCCTGGCCGGCGGTGAGGCCGATCAGCGCCAGGATCACGATCTTCAGGTTCTTCCATTGGCCGAACGACTCGGCCAGCGGCGCCTTGGAGGTCTTGCCCTCGGCCTTCATCTTCTGGAAGGCAGGGGATTCGGACAGCGACAGGCGGATCCACACCGAGATGCCCAGCAGCAGGATGGACACCAGGAACGGAATGCGCCAGCCCCAATCGCCGAAAGCCTGCTCGCCCAAGATCGTGCGCGTGCCCAGAATCACCAGCAGCGACAGGAACAGGCCCAGCGTGGCGGTCGTCTGAATCCAGGACGTATAGGCACCGCGCTTGCCCTGCGGCGCATGCTCGGCCACATAGGTGGCGGCGCCGCCGTATTCGCCGCCGAGCGCCAGGCCCTGCAGCATGCGCAGGACGATCAGGATGACCGGCGCTGCCACGCCGATGCTGGCGTAGGTCGGCAGCACACCCACGATGAACGTGGACAGGCCCATGATCAGGATGGTGACGAGGAAGGTGTACTTGCGCCCGATCATGTCGCCCAGCCGGCCGAACACCAGCGCACCGAAGGGCCGCACGATGAAGCCGGCGGCAAACGCCAGCAGCGCGAAGATGAAGGCCGAGCCCGCATCCAGGCCGCTGAAGAACTGCTTGGCGATGATGGCCGCGAGCGAGCCGTAGAGGTAGAAGTCATACCACTCGAACACGGTGCCCAGCGACGAGGCGAAGATGACTTTTCTTTCTTCCGGCGACATGGGCCGGGGTGCAGCATTGGTAGCCATGGTGCTTGTCTCCATAGGTTGTCGGGGGAACGCGGGAATGCACGGTGCGATGGGGTTTCCGGGCACTCGTCGCAACCTGGACCGCAATATCGGACGCGCATCTGACCGAACACTGACAAGCACGGCGCACCCTTCGGCACGCCGGACTGACTCCCAACTGACAAACCTAGGGCCGACCCTGACCCGTCATTTCTCGATGCGGTAAATCAGGGGTGAAAAGGGCTCAAGACTGCCGTTAGGGGGCTTGGCGCCGGCCCAGGCGGTCCCACCATGCCACGGGAAAACCCTGCCGGGGACTAACCCTGAAATGAAGGGAACTTCGAGGAAATGGGCGACACGAGCTGGCGCAGACAGCGCGAAGCCCAGCGCGGCAGGGCCGACCCGCTGGCGCCCGCCTGGAGTGACATTCAAGCTGCCGCAGGCGGCGTGCCCGAAGGCAAGGCTTCGGCATGGGCCCACGCAGGACCTTCGAACCACGGGTCGCCGGCCAGGTAGGCGCGCAGCATCGGCAAACTGTCCAGCCCCCAGAACAGGCGGCCATCCACCTCGAACGCCGGTACGCCGAACACGCCGCGTTGCGCTGCAGCATCGGTGTTGGCGCGCAGCAGCGCCTTGGCGGCGGTTCCGCCGGTAGGGTCCGGCCTCAGTTGCTGCGCCAGGTTTTCGGCCAGTGCCTCTCGCCGCGCCGGATCGTTGGCGTCGAGCCCGCCCAGCCACACATGGCGCAGCACGGTGCCGGCCACGAAGCGGTTGATGGCGCCGTCATCGCTGCAGGCCAGCGCCTGGCGCAGCAGCAAAAGCGGGTTGAACGGATGCTGCGCCGGCATCGTCAGGCCCATTCCGAGCGAATGCCCCAGCCACTCGGCATGGCGATACGTCCACAGCCGCTTGGCCGGGATACCGGCCGGGCCAGGATTGCCATGCTGCTGCAGCAGCGCGCCCAGCAGGACGGAACGGTATTCGACGCTGTAGCTCAATCCTTCCAGGGCATGCGGCAATTGCTCGAACGCCAGCCAGGCATACGGAGAGACGAAGTCCAGATAGAAGGTGATGTGCTTCACGGCAAGTCCTCGAACGGAGACGGCGGCGGAAACTCGAAACCCGCGCGCTGCGCCAGGCGGGCCCAGATCGCGCGGCGCTCAGTGGAATCGGAGCCCGCCCAAACGCGGATCTCGTCCAGCGTGCGAAAGCAGCCGTCGCAGAAAGTGCCATCGGCCGAGAGGCGGCACACCGAGATGCAGGGCGAAGGCACCCCCTCGGCACTGCTCTCGTCAAAATACCCGCCAGCGCCCAACAGCATTGCGCGAGCAGCTATCGATTCAGCAGCACTCATGCCGACACCGGTGCCTGCACCACATCGACCACGGGAGCGCCAGTGAGTTTCTCCAGATCCTGCGGGCGCAGTGCGAAGACGCTGTGCGGATGGCCGGCAGCCGCCCAGATCTCCTCGAAGCGGAAAAGCTCGCGGTCGATCAGCGTGACGGGTGGGGTCGCGTGGCCCACCGGAGACACCCCACCGATCGAAAAGCCCGTGCGCGCCTTGACGAACTCGGCATCGGCCCGGCCGATCTTGCCCACGTGCGCTTCCACCTTCTTTTCATCCACGCGCCGGTCGCCCGAGGTGACGACCAGCACGGCGGCATCGTCGCTCTTGCGCCGGAAGATGATGCTCTTGGCCACCTGGCCGACCAGTATGCCCAGGCCATCGGCCGCCTGCTGCGCCGTGCGCGCCGCGTCGTCGAGCATGCGCGGCATGTGCGGGTGGCCCAGCGTCTGCAGCGTGGCGGCCACGCGCTGGACGCCTTCGGGATATGCCTTCAATTCAACACCGCACATTGCAACGTTCCTTATTTTCAATTTAACGATACAAACAACCCGTATCAGTCAAGGCAGAGCAATATCGGCCTTGGTGGCAATGCGCTGTGCCAACTGAAAGAAGTCCTGATAACAAGCACGTACCGCCTCCACATGGGCCCCGATGGCACCATCGGCCGGTTTCAAGGCAAACATCGGTTTGCGTGCATCCATCGCCAGTGGCATCAGACTTCGATAGTGCTTAAGCAATGCCAAGTTGTATGGATCCTTCTCCGGAGACGGGGGCTTGGTCACCGTTCGATCAAGAATCGATTCCCGATAAACACCCGGAATGCGATCAAGCCAGCGCTGGTAAGCTTTAACCGGGCGGTTATCTCGAATACCGTGCTGCATGACGACATAGCCCTCAGGTTGCATCTCACCACTGGGTGCTGCAATGCCTGCGCTGTCAGGTAGTTCACCCAAGCGCTTCTTCCAGCCCTTACGCCAATCGCGTAGCGTAGGGCCCAGATTTTTCAGCCCTTGCAAAGAAAACAAATCTGGCGCCAGAGGCAGGACCACCTGCTCGGCGGCGATCAATGCAGACCGGTTGATAGCCCCTAGATTCGGCCCTACGTCGATGAGAACCAGTTCTGCGCCTATCTGACCGGCCGCATCCAGCATGATTCGATGAAAAGCGGTGATGACACGAAAAGCAGCTTCCTGACCATCCAGGCACTTGGGCCAGTTCTCGGAAAGCAAATCCTCGAATCGGGATAAGGCTAGATTGCCTGGAACAAGCCCCAGATTCCGCCTTATTTTCTCGACATGCGGAGAAAAAATATCCCCAGTCCTGTTCATCAATGGTTGAAGGCTGCCAAAAATCGTGTTCGAGCCACCGTTGTCCCACAGCTCGGCCAGCCGATCTTCATCCAAGAACATGGAACTCAGGTTGGCCTGAGGATCCAGATCCACAGCTAACACGGGTACGCCGTGCTCTGCAAACATCCATGCTAGGTGATACACCAGCGAAGTTTTGCCAACACCGCCCTTGTTGTTAAAGAAGGCAATGGTTTTCATCGGATGGAAGGGCGAATGGTGACGAGGAAGATTTTGTCGTCGATTTCGAACTCAGGAGGTGGACTTCCATTCTCTAGCAGCAATGACTGAGCACGCTGGATGCCATAGCCGTAGCGATTGACATAGTCCATGGATTTCATAGCCTCTGCCAAAACAGGATTGCGATAGCTATTACGGCGGGTCAAGGTCGCTTGCGTGACTTCGCCATAAAGGCCGCCAGGGCTCTGGATTTCTATACGATCAGAAAACCAATAAAAACGCACCGGTGTGTTGGACTGGTAATCTCTATGCATGACGGCGTTGTGAAAAAGCTCGCGCAACGCCCATTCGGGATAGTCGGGAATGGGGCGATCTCGAAACCCTTCGCCTTGAGTAGATGCGACATGGTTGTGCCCTACGATTTTCTGGCGCATTGTTTCCACCACCGTTCGCAAGTCTCCAGAGATTTCCAGTTCATCCTCCGGCCTTTCCGTGAGTGTTGTTCCTGGGAATTTCAGAAACTGAACATAGGCTCCAGGCAAAAAATAACGCGGGTTGGTGCCGAATAACAAAATCCCCGCGACAGTGGGCTTGCCAGAGGTCAAATCAAAACAGCGCAGGGATGCCAATTTCTCCTCGGTGGTACGGTGGTTCGCTGCAATGGTGCCCGCGTCCACCGTTTGCATGCGGTATTCATCGAACAGGCGCATCGTCAGATCGTTCAATCCTGCCTCACCGACAGGATGGGCGTCGAAAGTAGTCACGAGGCTGGCGCGACGCTCGGACAGAATGCGCTCTTCCTGCTCGTTGGCAATGCCCTTGCGCGGACCGACGCGCAAATAGACACGGCCCTTGTATCGAATGGGTGGAACCGTGGATGGCTGGACCACCACCACAGCCACCTCGCATCCTGCTTGCATGACGACTTTCTCAACAGTCATCGCCGGGGGAGGCAGTACATTGCCATCAGCACGGATGGCCGCAAGGTTGCGCAGCAGTTCATCAGAGACCGTCAGCCCTGCCAAGCTACCATCATCGTTGGCTCCAACAATGAGATAACCGGGCTGACGATGGTTGGGATAGTCATTTCCAAAGGCACAGATGGCCTGCGCAAATTTGTCGGTATTGCTGGTGGACACTGTCCGCTCTACACGATCCGACTCCAGATCGGACAACAGCGCCTGAACGAACTCAGGGCTCAACATGACTCTTGCGCCCTCGTGAGCAAGCTGATGAATTTGTTTTGGAATACACGATTTAGCATGCGCAGATAGTAAACCGGGCCGCCGTAGCTCACTACAGCACGGGAGCGGTCGGAAAAATACACGCTCTCGATCATCCTTTTTGAAGGTTGCTACCACTAGCAATGCCTAGCAGCGCTTTCCGGCCACAGCGACTTGGCTATCAAGCCGTGGCACGCTCCCGATGCACGCCGGGGCCCTGCTCCGCCAGATCCCAGAACAGGCCGGCCATGATGTGCAGCGATTCGCGCGTGACATCGGCCAGGATGTGTTCGTTGGGCGCGTGTTGCGAACACGCAGGGTACGAATGCGGTACCCAGAGCGTGGGCAAACCCAGCGTTTCCGAGAACACGTCGTTGGGCAGCGAGCCGCCCAGGTTGGGCAGCAGCGCGGGGCGCCGCCCCGTGGAACGCTCAATGGACGCCAGGCCCCAGCGCACCCAGGCGTCGTCGGGGTCCAGCCGCGTGGCAGCCATGTGCACATCGGTGCCGCGCACCTCCACATCGGTGAAGCCGCGGGCGTTCAGGTGCTCGCGGATATGGCCCAGGAAGGCCGTCGGGTCGCAGCCGACCACATAGCGCATGTGGCAGTGCGCGCGCGCCTCCGAGGGAATGGCGTGCACGGGCATGGCGGGGTTGCCCGTGGTGAAAGCCAGCACCTCCAGGCTGTTCCAGCCGATCACGCGCTCGGAAGGCGTGAGGCCGGGCTCGCCCCAGTCCACATCGATCTCGGGATCATCGGGACCGCCGCCCACTTCGATGTCGCGCAGCGCCTCTCGCACGCTGGCGGGTACCTCGGTGGGTCGAAGTCCCGGCACCTGGATGCGGCCACGCTCGTCGATCAGGCTGGCGATGGCATGGGCCAGCCGGATGCCCGGGTTGCGCAGCAGGCCGCCCCAGTTGCCCGAATGGTGGCCGCCCTCACGCAGTTTCACGTGCAGGTCGAAGTTGAAGACGCCGCGCGAGCCGAGGAACAGGGTGGCGCGGGATGCCGACACGCGTGGCCCGTCGGACGCCAGGAACAGGTCTGCCGCGAGTGCTTCGCGCTCTTTAGCGCACACGGCGTCCAGGCCGGGCGAACCGTCCTCTTCGCCCATCTCCAGAATGATCTTCACGTTGTAGCCCAGGCGCCCGCCGCGCACCGCAAGCACTTGCTCCAGCGCGGTGAGGTTGATGGTGTGCTGGCCCTTGTTGTCGGCCGTGCCGCGGCCATACCAGCGATTGCCTTCCACCACGATGTCCCAGGGCTTGAGGCCCGCCCGCCACTGGGCGTCGTATCCGCGCACCACGTCGCCGTGGCCGTAGGTGAGCAGCGTGAACGCGGCGCCCTCTTCCGTGCGATCGGCCAGCAGGAAAGGGCTTTTTCCGGGCACCGGGTTGTCCACGACGCGGCAGGCAAAGCCCAGTGCCTGTAACTGGGGCACCATCTCTTCGGTCAGATAGGCATGCAGGATGGGGCCGCTGGCGGCGTCCTGGCTTTCAGTGCGAAAGGCGACGCGGCGCGCCAGCGTCTGCTGAAAGCGCCCGTCGTCGAAGCAGGCCAGCGTCTGCGCAATGGCTTGGTCACGGCTCATGGAAAAGTCCTCGGTGGGGTGGAACGAAGAATGGCCGCGCCGCTCGGGTGGGTCAGGCCAGCGCGGCGCGCTCTATGTCGGGAATGCCCAGGCCCGGCTCGGGCGTGAGGGCGCAGGCGAGCAGCCGGCGGGTGTAGGGGTGCTCGGGCCGGGCGAAGATCTGCTCGCGCGTGCCCAGCTCCACGATGGCGCCGCGGTACATCACAGCCACGCAGTCCACCAGGTGCTCCACCACGCCCAGGTCGTGGCTGATGAACAGATAGGTCAGCCCGAACTCGGCCTTGAGGTCGAGCAGCAAATTCAGGATCTGCGCCTGCACCGATACGTCGAGCGCCGAAGTCGGCTCGTCGCAGATCAGGATGTCCGGCCGCAGCACCAGTGCCCGCGCGATGGCGACGCGCTGGCGCTGCCCCCCTGAGAGCTGGTTGGGGTATTGCGCATGCGTGCGCTCGGGCATGCCGACGAGATCGAGCATTTCGCGCACGCGCAGGCGCTGCTCGGCGGCCGTACCGACCCGGTGCAGGCGCAGCGGCACGCCGACGATGTCCGCCACCGTGCGGCGCGGGTTGAGCGACGAATACGGGTCCTGGAAGATGGGCTGGATGCGCCGCGCGAGCGCACGGCGGTGGCGGGGGTCGATCTCTTTGCCATCGACCAGCACGCTGCCCGAACTGGGCGCGAGCAGGCCCAGCAGCATCTTGGCCAGCGTGCTCTTGCCGCAACCGGATTCGCCCACCAGGCCCAGCGTTTCGCCCTTGCGAATGCGCAGCGAGACGTCGTTCACGGCATGGATCTCGCCAGGGGCACGGAAGAGCCCCCGCTTCAGCTGAAAGCTTCGGTGCAGCGCGCACAGTTCGAGCGCGATGTCGCTGCCCGGTAATTCGGGCAAGGCACGCAGGGGATCGGGTGTCGGGATCATGCGGCTTCCTCCAGGGGGCGGGCATGCACGCAGCGTGCGGCATGCCGGGCGTTCAACGCGACATACGGCGGCGTGTGGGCGCAAGCCGCCTGCACGTGCGCGCAGCGGTTGGAAAAGGCGCACCCTTGCACGGTGCCGACCAGGCTGGGAACGACGCCCGGAATGGCCTGCAGGCGACTGCCGGGCAAGGTCTTCCCGCGCACGGGAATGCACTGGAGCAAACCCTGGGTGTAAGGGTGCGTGGGACGGGCAAACAACTCTTTGACCGGCGCCGTCTCGATCACCTCCCCTGCATACATGACGGCCACGCGGTCGGCGATGCGCGCCACCACGCCCAGGTCGTGCGTGATGAACACCACAGCCATGCCGAATTCCTGCTGCAGTTCGCGCAGAAGCCGCAGGATCTGCGCCTGGATGGTCACGTCCAGCGCCGTGGTGGGTTCGTCCGCAATGATGAGGTCGGGCTCGCACATCAGTGCCATGGCGATCATCACGCGCTGGCGCAGGCCGCCAGACAGCTGGTGCGGATACTGCCGCAGGCGCTCGGAAGCCTGTGGCACGCCTGCCCGCTCCAGCAGGTACACGGCGCGCTCGCGGGCATGCGCCATGCTCACCTTGCGGTGCGCGCGCAGCGCCTCGCATAGCTGGTCGCCCAGCGTATAGGAAGGATTGAGCGAAGTCATCGGCTCCTGGAAGATCATCGCCATGCGGGCGCCGCGAAGGGCCGCCATGCCGCGCTCGGGCAGGCCCTGCAGCTCGGCACCGTCGAAGCGGATGTGGTCGGCCGTGCGCACCGCCTTGCGTGGCAAGAGGCCCATGAGCGCGAGCGAAGTCATCGACTTGCCGCAGCCCGACTCCCCCACCAGGCACAGCAGTTCGCCGCGGTTCACATGAAAGTCGATGCCGCGCACTGCGTGCAGCATGCCGCGCTCGGTGGGCAGGTCCACGCGGAGGTTTTTCACATCCAGCAAAGGAGTGGTCATGGGTCTTTGCCTTTCAGTTCCGGCCATCGGGCGCGGTGAGGTCGCGGATGCCGTCGCCCACCAGGTTGATGGCCAGGACCAGCACGGCCAGCACGACGCCGGGGATCAGGATCACCCAGGGCTGGAAGAACATGTAGGCCTTGCCCTCCGCCACCATCAGGCCCCAGGACGGCGTGGGCGGCTGCACGCCCAGGCCCAGGAACGACAGGGTCGATTCGAGCAGGATGGCGTGCGCCATCTCCAGCGTCGCCACCACGGTGAGCGCACTCATCAGGTTGGGCAGCAGCTCGCGCACCAGGATGTACGGGGTCGAGGCGCCCAGCGCCTTCGCCGCAGCGATGAACTCGGCATCGCGCAACTGCTGCGTGGCCGATCGGGTGACGATGGCAAAACGGTCCCACAGCAGCAGGCCCAGCAGCACGATCACCACCTGCAGCGAACCACCCACCAGCGACGCCATGGCGAGCGCCACCAGCACCACCGGCATGGCCAGGCGCGTGGTGATGATGTAGCTGATCACCGCATCCACCTTGCCGCCGAAGTAGCCGGCCAGCACCCCCAGCGTGGTGCCGATGGCGCCGGCGATGAGCGCCGTGACCGCGCCGATCAGCAGCGACACGCGGGCGCCGTAGATGAGTCGGCTCAAATAGTCGCGGCCCAGCTTGTCGGTGCCAAGCACGTGCTCCCAGCTGCCCTTGGCGTGCCAGACGGGTGGAATGAGGCGCTGCGTGACGTCCTGCGCGTAAGGATCGTGCGGACTGATCCAGGGGGCGAGCAGCGCGGCCACCAGCGTGACGATGAGCACGATGGCACCGAGCACCAGGCCGCGCTGGCACAGCACGCGGCGCAACCAGCGGTGCCAGGCCGGTGGCGACGGCAGGGCCAGGGTGGCCGCCGCGCCGGGGGAGGAAAGGGTGGTGGAAGCGTTCATGGCGGTCTCCGGTGCGGCGGTGTCAGCGGGTGCGCATGCGTGGGTCGAGCGCGGCGTTGAGCACGTCGGCCAGGAAGGTGAGCGCGATATAGAACACCGCGATGATCAGCACCACGGCCTGGACCACGGGGTAATCGTTGCGTGCGATCGAATCCCAGGCGAGCTGCCCCAGCCCCTGCATGGAATACACCGACTCGATCACCACCGAGCCGCCGAGCATGAAGCCCAGCTCCACGGCGGCCAGCGCCACCACGGGAATGATGGCGTTGCGCAGCGCGTGCTTGAACACCACGCGCGAGCGGCTCAGGCCCTTGGCGCGTGCGGTGCGGATGTAGTCGGCGCCCAGCACGTCCAGCATGCCGGCCCGCGTGAGCCGCATCATGGCCGGCATGGCGTAATAGCCCAGCGCCACCGCCGGCAGCACGAAATGCTGCCAGGTGCCATTGCCCGCCACGGGCAGCCATTTCAGGCCCACGGCGAACAGCAGCACCAGCGTCAATGCGAACCAGAAGGTCGGCATGGCCTGCCCCACCACCGCCACCATCAGCGCCACGCGGTCGATCCAGGTATCGCGGTAGAGGGCGGCGAGCACCCCCAACGGAATGGCCACCACCACCGCAAGCAGCAAGGCCACGCCACCGAGCTTGAGCGTGATGGGCAGCCGCTCGCCGACCAGTTCCATCACCGTGTTCTGAAAGTAGAACGATCGCCCGAAGTCCAGGCGCGCTGCCGCGCCCAGCCAGTCGAAGAACTGCTCCACGATGGGGCGGTCCAGGCCGTATTGCACGCGGATTTTCTCCACGTCCGCGGCGCTCGATTCCGGGCCGGCGATGGCGGTGGCCAGGTCGCCCGACAGGTGCAGCAGCATGAAGCTGACGACCGCCACGGTCAGCATGACGCTCAGCGCCACGAGCAACCGGCGAAAGATATAGATCAGCATGGCACTGGCTGGTGAAACGTTGGGAGGGTGGCGGCGACGGGGCCGTTACTTCCAGCTGGCCTGAAAAAAGCGCGGCAGTTCATCGGGCTGGGCTTCGAACTTCAGGTCCGACGTGAACGCGTAGTTGGTCGAATACGTGAACAGCGGCGCCCACATGGCCTGCGCCGAAATGCGCTGCAGCGCCTGCGCGTACTTGGCCTTGCGCTCGGCCTTGTCCACGGTGGCGTCGGCCGTCTGCATCAGCGCGATGACCTGCGGGTCCTTGGCGGTGTCGTCCGGCCCGCCCTTGAAGAAGTTGCCCACGAAGGCTGAGGCGTCGTTGATCGAGAACGAACCCCATGCCTGGAACGTGAGCGGCGCACGGCCGGCTCGCAGTTCGGTGCGCAGCGCCGGGTACTGAACGAAATGCAGCCGTGCGCGGATGCCCACCTTGCGCAGGTCGCCGATCATCGCCTCGGCATATTCGCGCTCACGATAGGCCCACAGGGCCGTGTCGAACCCGGTCGGGTAGCCCGCTTCGGCCAGCAGCGCCTTGGCCTTGGCCGGGTTGTATTCGTACTGCTGCACCTTGCTGGTGTCGCAGCCGAACTGGGTGCGAAAGCAAGGCGCATAGACGGGCTGGCTGCCGCCGCGCACCAGGCTTTCGGCCAGGCCCTTTCGGTTGATGGCGTAGTTGAGCGCCTGGCGCACCCGCGGATCCTTGAAAGGCGCAGCTTCGGGCGTGGTGCCGTTGTTGTTGATGGAGATGAAGCCCACCCGCATGGTCTCGCCGCTCAGCACCGAAAGATTGGGCGCTGCCTTGAGCGAATCGGCCTGGTCGGCCGGCACGCGCCAGATCCAGTCCACCGCGCCGGTCATCAGCTGGGCCATGCGGGCCTCCGGATCGCGGATGACGGTGAACTTCACGGTGCCGATCTTCGGCTGGCCCACCGGACTGTCCTTGAAGTAGGCGGTGTTCTTCACCATGGTCACGCCCTGGCCCGGCACCACGGCGGTGATCTTGTAGGGGCCGCTGCCCACGGGCGCCTTGCTGAAGCCTTCCAGCCCCACCTTGGTGAAATAGGCCGCGGGATAGATGGGTGTGGGGCCGGCCAGGTACTCGAGCGCCGCAGGAAACGGTGTCTTCAAGTGGATGCGCACTTCGTAATCGCCCACCTTCTCCACGCTCTTGATCCAGTCGGTGTTCTGGCGCGTGGCGATCTTGGCATCGGGGCCGGTCACCACGTTGAAGGTGTAGGCCACGTCGTCGGCCGTGAGCTTGTCGCCGTTGTGGAAGGTGACGCCCTGGCGCAGCGTGAGCAGCAGCGCCGTGGGCGTTTCCCACTTCCAGGCCGTGGCGAGCTGGGGCTTGATCTCGCCGGTCTTGGTGTCGCGGTAGAGCAGCGTGTCCCACGCCATGGCGGCGAGCACCACGCCCTCGCGCATGTTGTTGTGGTACGGGCTGACGTTCTCGACCTCGTTGTCCGAGGCGTAGGTCAGGGTGTCGTTGGCCTTGTTGGCATGCGCGCTCGCCGCACAGACCGCCACGCCCAGCGCCAGGCAACCCCGACGCACCCATTGGGTGAATAAATGCCCCATTGCGAACTCCTTCATCGTGATGAACCAGGAAAACACCATGACCGGGAGCAAGAATGGGACCTCTGGCGCGTTTTCGCCATTACCGAATATCGCGGCGAGCGCTATCGAAAAGGCAACGCTCCGGCGGCAGTGCCTCTATGCTTCGGCCACTGCTGCAATGCACAACGCCCCTGCGCCACCCGCCATGAAACGCTCGCAAATCGTCGCCCGCCAGTTGCAGGACACGGCCCTGCGCTACTTCCTCGAGGTGGTCCGCTGCGGCTCGATCAGCGAGGCCTCGCAGCGATTGAACGTGGCGGGGTCGGCCATCAGCCGGCACATCGCGCACCTGGAGGACCTGCTGGGTGCATCGCTGTTCGACCGCCACGCGCGCGGCATGGTGCCCAGCGCGGCAGGGGAACTGCTGGCGGTGCATGCTCAGAAGTCGGCCCACGATGCGGAGCGCGTGGTGCATGAAATGCAGGCGTTGCAGGGCATGGAGCGCGGGCGGGTGCGCCTGGCATCGTCCGAGGGATTCGCGCTCGAGTTCCTGCCCCGGCTCATCAGCGACTTTCGCCGCAGGCACCCGGGCATTCAGTTCCACCTGGGCGTATTCCCGCCGGCTGAAAGCACGCGCCGCGTGCTGCTGGGCGATGCGGACATCGGCATCACCATGAGCCGCAACGCCGAGAAAGACATCCGCATCGAGCTGCTGCAGCCCTCGCCGGTGATGGCCGTGGTGCAGCGAGGCCACCCGCTGACGCGCTTTCAGCAGGTCAGCCTGTCGCAACTGCAGAACTATCCGGTGGCACTGCCCGAGCCCGACACCACCGTGCGGCAGCTCTTCGACATCGCCTGCAGCCGCCAGAAGGTGCAGATCGACCCGGTGCTCACCAGCAACTACATCGCCAGCCTGTTCGGCTTCGTCAAGCACGAGCCCGAAGGCGTTTCCATCTCCGGCGAGATCACCATGCGCTACCAGATCGAGCGCGAGGAAATGGCCTGCGTGCGCCTGCGCGACCGTGGGCTGGACCTGCGCAACATCGAGGTACAGACGCTGATGGGCCGCACGCTGTCACGCGCCGCGCAGTCTTTTTTAGTGCACCTCAAGGAGCAGTTGCAGAACGTGGCGGCGCCGCTGCAGGGCAGCTGACGGCCGGCGGCTGACGCCGTTGCGGCAGGTCAGCCGAGCCGCTTGGTCAGCAGCGCCTTGGCCGCGCGCGAGTTGGACGGGCGGCCCAGGAAGTCGCTGATGTACGCGCCCGCATCGATGAGCTTGTCCAGGTCGATGCCCGTGTCGATGCCCATGCCATGCAGCATGTAGACCACGTCCTCGGTCGCCACGTTGCCCGTGGCCCCCTTGGCGTAGGGGCAGCCGCCCAGGCCCGCGACCGAGGTGTCGTACTGCCACACGCCCATCTCCAGCGAGGCCAGCGTGTTGGCCAGCGCCTGGCCATAGGTGTCGTGGAAGTGGCCCGACACCGCGTCGATGCCGTAGTGCTGCAGGGTGGCCTCCATGGCGCGCTGCACCTTGCGCGGCGTACCCACGCCGATGGTGTCGGCCACGCCCACGTGCTGCACGCCGATCTGCTTCATCAGGCCGGCCAGGTAGGCCACGCGCTCAGGGGCCACCTCGCCTTCGTACGGGCAGCCCACGGTGCAACTCATGGCGCCGCGCACGGCAATGCCGACCGCGCGCGCCGCCTCGACCACGGGCGCGAAACGCTCGATGCTCTCGGCGATGCTGCAGTTGATGTTCTTCTGGCTGAACGCTTCGCTGGCCGAGCCGAACACGACGATCTCGTCGGGCCGCGTCGGCACGGCGGCCTCGTAACCCTTGAGGTTGGGCGTGAGCACCGAATAGCGCACGCCGGGCTGCCGCTCGATGCCGGCCATCACCTCCACGTTGTCGGCCATCTGCGGCACCCATTTGGGCGACACGAAGCTGGTGACCTCGATCTCGGTCAGGCCGGCCGTCTGCAGCCGGTGCACGAGGCCGATCTTGACGGCGGCGGGCACGGGCGATTTCTCGTTCTGCAGGCCGTCGCGCGGGCCGACATCGACGAGTCTGACGCGGGAAGGAATGCTGCTGCTCATGGGAAAAATTCCTGCTGTGATGGGTTCCAGGGGAGCGTGAAAGCCAGCGTCGGCTAATAGCCGCGCCGAGGGTCCACGATGCCGGCGACCGGCTCTCCGCGCTGCAGTGCGGCGATCTTTCGCGCGATCTGGGCAATGCTTTCTTCGCGCAGCGTGCGGGCCGAGGTGTGGGGCGTGGTCGTGATCTTCGGGTGCGTGCGCAGCGGATGCTCGGCAGGCAGCGGCTCGGTACGGAACACGTCGAGCGCAGCCCCTGCCAGATGGCCCGCATCGATGAGCGCGATCAGGTCTTCCTCGACCAGATGGGCGCCCCGCGCCACATTGATCACGTAGCCGCCCGGCTGCAGGCGCGACAGCGTGCTGCGGTTCATGACGTCCTGTGTATCGGGCGTCAAGGGCAGCAGGTTCACCAGCACGCGGCTGGCGGCCAGGAATGCATCGAAGCCCTCTGCCCCGCCCGCGCCGTGGAAGGCCTTCACGCCTTCGATGGCCTTGGGCGAGCGGCTCCAGCCGTTCACCGGAAACTCGAACTGCGCGAGCGCTTTGGCCACGCGCTCGCCCAGCACGCCCAGGCCCATCACCCCGACGGGGAAGTCACCGCGCAGACGCGGCCGGCGAAAGGCCCAGCCACCGGCGCGCATGTCGGCTTCGTAGGCGTCGAACTCGCGAAAGTGGCGGATCACCGCATGGCAGACGTACTCGGCCATCTGCACGGCCATGCCTGCGTCGTCCAGCCGCACGACTTGAGCGCCAGCAGGCAGGCGCAAGGCCAGCAGCGCGTCCACGCCCGCACCGATGTTGAACAATGCCTTGAGCCCGGCCTGCTCGTCCATGAATTGCTGGGGCGGTGCCCACACCACCGCGAAATCGGCCGGGGGCGCACCGGGCTGCCAGACGGTGACTTTCGCTTCGGGCAGTGCGGCCTGAAGGCCCTGCAGCCAGGGATCGGCCTTGGTGTGGGTACAGCAGAAAGTGATGTTCATGGCGCGAAAGCGTAGCGCGAGTGCATGCTGCGCGCTGTCACGCGGGCGAGAGCTTGAGCAGCTCGACCCCTTCTGTCACCTGGTCGCCGGGGGCGTAGAGCAGTTCCTGCACCGTGCCGTCCACGGGTGCGGCGATGGTGTGTTCCATCTTCATGGCTTCCATCACGGCCAGCGCCTGGCCCTTGGTCACGGTATCGCCCGCCTTGACCGCGAACGACACCACCTTGCCCGGCATGGGTGCGGTGAGGCGCCCGCCTTCGGCATGGACCTCGCCCGCATGGGCCAGCAGGTCGATGGCAACGATCTGCGTGGCGCCGTGCGGCGTGAAGACGTGGGCGGTCTCACCCTGCGCATGCACCACGGTGCGCGTGCGCTGGCCGGCAAACCGCAGGTCCATCCCTTCGCCCTCAGCTGCAAAGGCCAGCGGCCCGGCCACCTCGGCATCCCCCTCGCCCACCGCCAGCAGCATGGCACCGCCAGCGCCGTAGGTGAGCCAGGCGTTCACGGGCTGGCCGCCGAACTCGAACGCGAACGGGCGGCGCGTCACGCCGTGAGATTGCCAGCCATCGCGTCGGCTGAACGGGTCGGTCCCTTCGGTCGCCCGCTCGCGCAGCAGCGTCTGTGCCACGGCCGCAGCGGCAGCCAGCGGCAGGCCCACCGGCTCCTGGTGGAACAGCACGGCCTGCTCGCGCGGAATCAGCGCGGTATCGAGGTTGGCCTGCACGAACGAACCGGTGCGCGCCACCCGGCGCAGGAACTGCACGTTGGTGGACAGGCCCACGATGCGGGTCTGCGCCAGCGCTTCGTCGAGCCGCGCCAGCGCCTGCTCGCGCGTATCGCCGTGCACGATGAGCTTGGCGATCATCGAGTCGTAGAACGGGCTGATCGCGTCGCCCTCGCGCACGCCGTCGTCGATGCGCACCCCGGCGCCCACGCCGTGCAGCGGCGCACGCTCGAAACTGGTGGCGGCCGGCTTGCGGTAGACATGCAGCGTGCCGGTGGCAGGCAGGAAGTTGTTGTCGGGGTTCTCGGCGCAGATGCGGGCCTCGATGGCATGGCCGGTGATGCGCAACTGGTCCTGCGCAAGGGGCAGCGGCTCGCCCGATGCCACGCGCAATTGCCATTCCACCAGATCCTGGCCGGTGATGGCTTCGGTCACCGGGTGTTCGACCTGCAGGCGGGTGTTCATCTCCATGAAGAAAAACTGCATGGCGCCGCTGGTCCGTTGCTCCACGATGAATTCCACCGTGCCCGCGCCCACGTAGTTCACGGCCCGCGCGGCGGCCACGGCGGCGTTGCCCATCTGGGCGCGCAGCTCGGGCGTCATGCCGGGCGCGGGGGCTTCTTCCAGCACCTTCTGGTGGCGGCGCTGCACCGAGCAGTCGCGCTCGAACAGGTACACGCAGTTGCCCAGCGTGTCACCGAACACCTGGATCTCGATGTGGCGCGGGCGCTGCACGTATTTCTCGATGAGCACCGCGTCATCACCGAAGCTGTTGATGGCCTCGCGCTGGCACGACGCCAGCGCGGCCGCGAAGTCTTCCGACCGGTCCACCGCGCGCATGCCCTTTCCGCCGCCGCCCGCGCTGGCCTTGATGAGCACGGGATAGCCGATGCGGTCCGCCTCGCGCTGCAGCAAGGCGGGGTCCTGGTCGGCGCCGTGGTATCCGGGCACCAGCGGAACGCCGGCCTTTTCCATGAGTTGCTTGGACTCGGCCTTCAGGCCCATCGCCTGGATGGCGGAGGGCGGGGGGCCGATGAACACCAGCCCGGCGTTGGCACAGGCCTGGGCGAACTCTTCGTTCTCCGACAGAAAGCCGTAGCCGGGGTGCACCGCCTGCGCGCCCGTGGCCTGGGCGGCATCGATGATGCGCTGCCACTGCAGGTAGCTGTCCTTGGGCGCGCTGCCGCCGATGTGTACGGCCTCGTCGCACGCGGCCACGTGCTTGGCGCCCGCATCGGCGTCGGAGTACACGGCCACGGTCTTCACGCCCAGGCGGCGCGCGGTCGCAGCCACCCGGCAGGCGATTTCACCGCGGTTGGCGATCAAGATTTTTTGGAACATTCAAACCACCTTCGCAGGACCAGAAAAGAAAGACGACACGCGCCGCAGCACGGCGCGCAGGAACTTGAAGAGCACGACCAGCAGCAGGACCGAGACCACCAGCATCACCAAGAGTGCGAAGCCGAAGAGCACCGGGTGCTGCGTGGCGAGCCACACCACGGCCACGACCAGGCCGTCCTCGAAGAACGACAGCAGCCAGTTGGAGAACGGCTCGGGCGAGGTGTTCGCGGCGGCGCGCGTGGCCATCTTGGTGGCCAGCGCCGTGGCCGAGAGCGAGCCGCCCAGCAGCCCGGCGACGAGACCCATGGTGGCGTTGTCGGCACCGAACACGCCAGCAGCCAGCAGCGCGCCGCCAGGAATGCGGATGAAGGTGTGCACGGCGTCCCAGGCGCTGTCGAGCCAGGGCACCTTGTCGGCGAAGAACTCCACGCACAGCAGCAGCCCGCTCACGGCGAGCACGGCGGGATGCTGCAACCCGTGCAGGCCGGCAGGCAAAGGCAGCCAGCCGCCCGCACCCATGAGCCCCACGATGAACACCACGGCATAGAGGCGAAAGCCGCTGGCCCAGCCCAGCGCGGCCGCCAGGGCCATCAGGCCCGGCAGGTCCAGCGCGGCCGTGGCATGGGCTGCGCCGGCCGCCACGTCGCGGGCGGTATCGCCGCCCACATGCAGCCCCACGGTGTGGAGCCACTGGACGATGTTCAGCCAGAGCGCATCCATGGCGGTTCCGGTCAGCCCTGCGCCGGGAGCCAGGACGGCTTGCGCTTTTGCAGGAAGGCCTGCACGCCTTCCCGGCCTTCGTCGCTCGCGCGGATGTCCGCAATGCCTTCGACCGTGGCGGCGATCAGCGCGGCGTCGATGTCGCGGCCGGCCACGTCCTGCACGAGGCGCTTGCAGGCGCGTACCGCCGCCGGGCTGGCGCTGGTGAGGGCCTTGAGCCAGGACTCCACGGTGTCGTCGAGCTGCTCGAACTCGACCACGGCATGCACGAACCCGAGGTGCAGCGCCTCGGCCGCCCCGAAACGCTCGGCGGTCAGGAAATAGCGGTGTGCCGCCCGCGCGCCCATGGCGCGGATCACATACGGGCTGATGGTGGCGGGGATGAGCCCCAGTTTCACCTCAGACAGGCAAAAGCCCGCGGTATCGACCGCGACCGCCATGTCGCAGGCAGCCACCAGGCCCATGCCGCCGGCATACACGTCGCCTTGCACCCGGGCGATGGTGGGCTTGGGGCATTCGTAGATCGTGCGCAGCATCTCGGCCAGCGCGCCGGCATCGGCCAGGTTCTCATCGCGCGTGTAGTCGGCCATGCGGCGCATCCAGTTCAGGTCGGCGCCGGCGCAAAAGGCCGTGCCTTGCGCGGCCAGCACCACGGCACGCACGTCGTCGCGCGCGCCGGCCTGCGCGAACGCGGCGGTGAGCGCGGCGATGGTCTCGTCGTTGAAGGCATTGCGCAGCTCGGGCTGGGCCAGCGTGATGCGCGCCACAGCGCCGTCGTAGGCCGTCTGGACGGAGTTCATGGGTGGGGTTCTCGATGCTCTGGAGAAAAAGCCGGACGCGGATGCGACCGGACGGGTGCGGCGGGCGAATGGGCGGGCCTCATGGCGCCTCCCACACGACGTGATCGTCCACGGCATACAAATGGCAGGTCGCCGCCTTGGCGTTTTCGTTGCAGCGGGCCACCGCCGCGGCCATGGCATCGGCCCGGCCGTAGTAGTAGGCCCAGGCGCCGCTGGGCGCGATGGCGTAGGCCCGGGGCCATGGCGCTGCGAGGAACTTGCGGTAGCCCTCCCGCGCCGCGTCGCGCACGTAGGGAATGGCCGACGCATCGGTGGCGGGGTAGGCGTCGGTGGCCTGGGGCACGGGACTGTCGTGCGGCATCAGCAGGATGTGCGTCACGGGCCGGGACGGCAGGCCCAGGCCGTCCAGGAAGCGCTCCACCTCCGGCAGCCAGATCGGTACGCCGCTTTGCGAGGCGAACAGCCGGTGCGAATCGGCTCCGAACCTGCCATACGCCACCAGCTGCGCCCGCCCACCGCCCGCCACGTAGCGCGCGTACATGTCGCGGTACAGCGAGGTGGGCCAGTACGAATCGTTGTCCCCGTAGAACCACAGCGACGGCAGGCGCGTGCTCCGGCCGTAGGCACCGAAGGCGCTGGCCAGGTTGTTTTCCCAGCCGGGGCATTGCTCCTGCCGCAGACCGCCGGCGAAATTGATGAGCCCGCGCACGCCGGGCGGGTTCAGCGTGCCCAGCGCCAGGGTGGTCAGGCCGCCGTGCGACTGGCCGACGACCACGATGCGCTGGCTGTCCGCGTCCGGCAGGCGGCGCACGTAGGTCAGCGCGGCCTGCACGTCCTCGGCCTGCGTGCGGCCATTGCCTTCCACGTTGCAGCCGCTGCCCAGGTAGGCGCCCGTGGAGTGCGAGAAGCCCTGGCGCATCGGGATCACCACGAGGTAGCCGCGCTCCACGAACACGCGGGCGGCCGCCAGGTAGCGCGACCGCTCCTGCAGGCGCGGGTTGCCGTTGGCCTTGCCGTGATTGATGACGACGACGGGAAACGGTCCCATCCCTGCCGGGCGGTACACGGTGGTTTCCAGCTCGGTGGCCAGCAGGCCCTCGCCCTTGGGCACCATCACGATCTGCTCGCGCAGCGTGGCGTCCAGCGTGGGCGCAGCGGAAGGAGCCAGCTGCGCCAGCGCGGGCACGGCGCCCAGCAGCAGCGCGGAGCGCAGCAGCCAGGCCAGGGCGTTTCGGTGAAGGGTCATGGTGGGGTCCAGGGCAACGCGCGGGTCACATGCGGAACAGGCCGAACTTCGTGTCTTCGATCGGCGCATTGCGCGTGGCCGACAGGCCCAGCGCCAGCACGCGACGCGTGTCGGCGGGGTCGATCACGCCGTCGTCCCACAGCCGCGCGGTGGCGTAGTAGGGATGGCCCTGGCTCTCGTACTGCTGGCGGATCGGGGCCTTGAAGGCCTCTTCCTCTTGCGCGCTCCACTGGCCGCCCTTGCCCTCGATGCCGTCGCGCTTGACGGTGGCGAGCACGCTGGCCGCCTGATCGCCGCCCATGACGGAGATGCGCGCGTTGGGCCACATCCACAGAAAGCGCGGCGAATACGCCCGCCCGCACATGCCGTAGTTGCCGGCGCCGAAGCTGCCGCCGATGACGATGGTGAACTTGGGCACCGCAGCCGTGGCCACGGCCGTGACCATCTTGGCGCCGTTGCGCGCGATGCCCTCGTTCTCGTACTTGCGGCCCACCATGAAGCCGGTGATGTTCTGCAGGAACACCAGCGGGATCTTGCGCTGGCAGCACAGTTCGATGAAGTGAGCGCCCTTGAGCGCCGACTCGCTGAACAGGATGCCGTTGTTGGCGATGATGCCCACGGGCATGCCTTCGATGCGCGCAAAGCCCGTGACCAGCGTGCTGCCGTAACGCGCCTTGAACTCGTCGAACTCGCTGCCGTCCACGATGCGGGCAATGATCTCGCGCACATCGAAAGGCTTGCGCGTGTCCACCGGAATCACGCCGTACAGCTCTTGCGCTCCTAATTTAGGAGCTATCGGCACAATGGATACGGCGGCATCAGCCTTCTTTCTATTCAAATTGCGCACTGCGTTGCGGGCCAACTGCAAGGCGTGCAGGTCGTTTTGCGCCAGATGGTCGGCCACGCCGGACAGGCGCGTGTGCACGTCGCCGCCCCCTAAGTCTTCCGCCGTGACGACCTCGCCCGTGGCGGCCTTCACCAGCGGCGGGCCGCCCAGGAAGATGGTGCCCTGGTTCTTGACGATGATGGATTCGTCGCTCATGGCGGGCACGTAGGCCCCACCCGCCGTGCAGGAGCCCATCACCACCGCGATCTGCGCGATGCCCTGGGCGCTCATGTGCGCCTGGTTGTAGAAGATGCGGCCGAAGTGGTCGCGGTCGGGAAACACCTCGTCCTGGTTGGGCAGGTTGGCGCCGCCGGTATCCACCAGGTAGATGCACGGCAGGTGGTTCTGCGCGGCCACCTCCTGCGCGCGCAGGTGTTTCTTCACGGTCATGGGGTAGTAGGTGCCGGCCTTCACCGTGGCGTCATTGCACACCACCATGCAGTCCACGCCGCTCACGCGGCCGATACCGACGATCAGGCCGGCGCCAGGCGCGTCGTTGTTGTACATGTTGAGCGCGGCCAGGGGTGCCAGTTCGAGAAACGGCGTGCCGGGGTCCAGCAGCATCTGCACGCGGTCGCGCGGCAGCAGCTTGCCGCGGGCGGTGTGCCTGGCGCGGGCGGCCTCGCCGCCGCCCTGCGCCACCTGCGCCGTGCGGGCCCGCAGGTCTTCGACCAGCGCTCGCATGGCGGCGGCATTGGCCAGAAAGTCGGCCGAGCGGGGATTGAGTTGGGATTCGAGAATCATGCGGTGGTGCTTTCCTGTAGGCCGAGCTGTTCTTTCATGGCGTCGCGGATCTTGAATTTCTGGATCTTGCCGGTCACCGTCATCGGGAATTCGGCGACGAAGCGGATGTAGCGCGGCACCTTGTAGTGCGCGATCTGGCCCTTGCAGAACGCACGGATGTCGTCTTCGGTGGGCGCCGCCGCACCGGGCTTGGGGATGATCCAGGCGCACAGCTCTTCGCCGTAGCGGGCATCGGGCACGCCCACCACCTGCACGTCCTGCACCTGCGGGTGCCGGTACAGGAACTCCTCGATCTCGCGCGGGTACACGTTCTCACCGCCGCGGATCACCATGTCCTTGATGCGGCCGACGATGTTCACGTAGCCCTCGGCATCCATGGTGGCCAGGTCGCCCGTATGCATCCACCCCGCTTCGTCGATGGCCTCGCGCGTCTTGGCCGGGTCGTCCCAATAACCGTGCATGACCGAGTAGCCGCGCGTGCACAGCTCGCCGCGCTCGCCCACGGGCACCACGGCACCCATGTCGGGATCGACGATCTTGATCTCCAGGTGCGGCTGCACCTGGCCGACGGTGGACACGCGCTTGTCGAGCGGCGTCTCGGTGCTGCTCTGGCAGCTCACCGGGCTGGTCTCGGTCATGCCGTAGGCGATGGTGATTTCCGACAGGTGCATGTCGCTCACCACCCGCTTCATCACCTCGATGGGGCACGGCGAGCCGGCCATGATGCCGGTGCGCAGCGTGGACAGGTCGAGCTCCTTGAAGCGCGGGTGGTCGAGCTCGGCGATGAACATGGTGGGCACGCCGTGCAGGCCCGTGCAGCGCTCGGCCTGCACCGTTTCCAGCACCTTGAGCGGATCGAACCCGTCGTTCGGATAGACGATGGTGGCGCCGTGCGTCATGCAGGCCAGGTTGCCCAGCACCATGCCGAAGCAGTGGTACAGCGGCACGGGAATGCAAAGCCGGTCTTCGGGCGTGAGCCGCATGCATTCGCCGATGAAAAAACCGTTGTTGAGGATGTTGCGGTGCGTGAGCGTGGCCCCTTTCGGAAACCCGGTCGTGCCGCTGGTGAACTGGATGTTGATGGGATCGTTCGCATCCAGCGTGGCGGCGACGGCGTCGATGCGCGCATCCTGCGCGTCGCCCCGCGCCATCAGTTCTGAAAACCGCAGCAGGCCGGGCTCGTCGGCGGTGCCCTCGCTGCCGCCGTCGATCCACACCACGCTGCGCAGCTGCGGCAGCCGCTCGGCCTGCAACTCGCCCGGCGTGCCGGCGGCCCACTGCGGGGCCAGTTCGCGCAGCATGCCCAGGTAGTCGCTCGTCTTGAAGCGCGCCATGGTCACCAGCGCCTTGCAGCCGACTTTGTTGAGCGCGTATTCCACCTCCGCCGTGCGGTAGGCGGGGTTGATGTTCACCAGCACCAGTCCGACCTGCGCGGTGGCCAGTTGCATGAGCACCCATTCGGCGTTGTTGTGCGACCAGATGCCGACCCGGTCGCCCTTTTGCAGGCCCAGACCCAGCAAGGCACTGGCCAGGCGGCGCGCCTCGGCGTGCAACTGGCCGTAGGTGTAACGCAGGCCCTGGTGCGCGCTCACCAGCGCCTCGCGGTCGGGCTGGCGCTGCGCCATGCCGGCGAAGAACGCGCCGATGGCCTGCTCGATCAGGGGCTCCGCCGTGGAGCCCCTGGCTTGGGCGAAGGTCAACGGGGCGGTCGGGCTCACTCGATCCATGGAATGTCTCCTCGTTTGCGCGCCCCCGGCCCGGCCGGGGGACGGCGATGGGCCGCAGCATACGCCCGCGACAGACCCCGCAGCATGACAGATGGGGTCACAAAGGTTGCAATATGCGCCAGCGCAGGCACACTCGCAGCCATGCCCGCCACCCCCATCGACTCCGCCCCGTCCAGCACTCAGGGGCCCGCAGCGGCGACACCGATGGCTTTCGTTCGCGCGATCATGCAGGCCTACGCCCTGCGGGGCATGGACGCATCGGCGGTGCTGCGGCAGGCACAAATCACGCCACCGGAGATCGGCAACCCGCACGGGCGCATCACCGCGCTGCAGATGGAGCAGCTTTCCGACGGCGCCATGCGCGAACTGGACGACGAAGCCCTGGGCTGGTTCGGCCGGCGCCTGCCCTGGGGCAGCTACGGCATGCTGGCGCGCGCCTCGATCAGCGCGCCGCACCTGGGCCTGGCCTTGCAGCGCTGGTGCCGCCACCATGGCCTGCTGACCGACGACATCGCCCTCACCCTGACGAGCGACGGCGCCACCGCCACGCTGGCGATCAACGAGCACCGCGATCTGGGCACGCTGCGCGAGTTCTGCCTCGTGTCGATGCTGCGCAATGCGCTGGGACTGGCGTGCTGGTTGATCGATTCGCGCTTGCCGCTGCAGGGGGCGGACTTTCCTTTCGCGCCGCCGCCGCACCAGGCGGTCTATCCGCTGCTGTTCGCCGGCCCCATCGCCTTCGAGGCGCCGCAGGCCGTCCTGCGCTTCGATGCGCGCTACCTCGCCCTGCCGCTGCGGCGCGACGAAGAGGCGCTGCGCACCATGCTGCAACGCGCCCTGCCGCTCACCGTGCGCCAATACCGGCGCGACCGCCTGCTGGTACAGCGCGTGCGGCAGGTGCTGGCTGCGGACTCGGGCGCGCTGTACGGCGCACAGGCCCTGACCGAACGGCTGCACCTGTCGCCACGCACGCTGCACCGCCAGCTCAAGGAAGAAGGCGCATCGCTGCAGGCATTGAAGGACGAGGTGCGTCAGCACCGCGCCATCGATTTGCTGCACCGCACCGACCGCCCGATCAAGCAGGTGGCGCAGGCAGCCGGGTTCATGAACGAAAAGAGCTTCATCCGCGCGTTCCGCGACTGGACCGGCCAGTCGCCTGCCGCGTTTCGCCGCGCCGCCCGCCTGGCGAGCGGGGGGTGAAGCGCCGCCGGGGCTGTTTCAGTACGCAGTACGGTGGCCTGCTTGAAGCGAAGACCGTGCCCTCCCCGCTGCAGCCTGCGCTTTTGCAGGCCCGCTCAGCCCAGCAGCGCAGGCAGCTCCGACATGTGGGCGATGACATGGGCCGCCCCCGCCGCGCGCAGATCCTGGACCGCCCAGTGCCCGACAGGCGAGGGGCTGTAGCCGATCACCGTGGCGCCTGCCGCCACACCGGCCTGCACGCCCGTGACCGAGTCCTCGACCACCAGGCAGCGCGCCGGGTCTGCGCCCAGGGCTGCGGCGGCGGCCAGGTACACATCGGGTGCGGGCTTGGTGCGGGGCATTTCATGGCCGCTGAACACCCTGCCCTGAAAGAACGGCGTCAGGCCCACCTTGGCCAGTTGCAGCTCGACCTTGAAGCGGTCCGCGCCCGAAGCGCAGGCGATGCGGCCACCGAGCCGCGCATGCACGGCGCGCACGGCGTCGAGGGCGCCTGGAATGGGCCCCAGCTCGGCCTGCAGCGCGTCGTTGCGGCGGGCATAGAAATCGGCCATCCACGCATCCGTCAACGGCTGGCCAGTCTCGGCCTCGATGCGGGCCACCTCGCTGCGCACCGCCTTGCCCAAAAAAATGGCCATGCATTCCTCCGCAGAGAGTTTCCAGCCGGAGGCTTCGAGCCGGTCGCGCAGCACGCGGTGGGTGATGGCCTCGCTGTCCACGAGCACGCCGTCGCAATCGAACAGAACGGCCTCGTAGGCGGGTCGCAGGGAGGAATGGGGCATGGCAGAAGGATGGGGCAGAAGCGCCCGGCAGGGCAGGCGCATGGGGCGCCAGAAAAGCCCTGCAATCTACCGCAAGCGCTGGAGTGCTTCAGCCAACCCCGCCTGGCATGGCTGCCCAGGCACCACCGACTTCAAGGATAGGCGATGCCCGCCAAGGGGTTGCGCACCGACTCCGCCCCACTCATCGACACCGTGAACGAGGCGATGGAGGTGGAGGTGGAGGACGCATCGACGGAAGCCACATCGCTGTAATAAAAGAAGCCCTGCGCAGCCCGTGCATTGAGCTCGGCCCGCACCTGCTCCAGCGTCGTTCTGGCGCTCGCAGGGTCCACGCTGTAGCGAATGGCGCCGGTCTGGCTCGCGCTTTTCTCGAAGATGCTGACGCTGGCATTGCCTTGCAGCACGAATTCGCCGACCCACAGGCGACCCTGGCCACCCTGCTCGTCCAGCCGCTGGCGCAGCGCATTGCCATAGGCTGCGCCGGTGGCTTGCAAGCCGTCCAGCCCCACATAGGCGTAGGTGTTGGCCGAAGAATCCTTCACATACACGTTGAAGAACTCATTGCCCGCCGTCATGGGCCCCACGAGCCGGAAGCCACGCGCGCCCTGCGCATTGAGCTGGGCCACGAACGCGTCCCTGGACAGCGTGGACGAGATGGGCAGCTTTTCATACGTGAAGGTCGTCGATTTGGTCGTGTCTTTCACGAAGATCCCCCGGGCGTCCGACGCCGAGCCGAACGACATGGGCGCCTTGTACGCAAAACCGTTGGCACCCTGCTGGTTGAGCAGCGCCAGCAGCGCGTCCGCCGTCGCGGGCTGGGCGATGGCCTGGTACTGCAGGCGCGAGCCGGTATGGGCCGTGTCCTGCAGGTAGAAGCTGCCCAGCGCCTGTGAGGCGGTGCCCGGATTGACGGCGAGCGTGGCGAGGTACGCATAGCCCTGGGCACCCTGTGCGTTCATGGCCGCCAGGGCGGCATCCATCGTCGTGGCAGCGCTTTCCTGGCGGTACTGGCCCGTCACGTTGGCTGGGGCCGGAGCCGGCGCAGGGGCCGGCGCGGGAGTGGTCGGATCGGTCCCGGGCGCAGGCGCTGGGGCAGGAGATGGGGCCGGGGCAGGTGCCGGTGCGCCGGGCACCCCTGGCGCCGTGGGGTCGCCGTTGCCGTCGCTGCCGCCACAGGCAGCGAGCAAGGAGGCGATCAAGGCGGTAGCAGCCAGGCGGGTCAGATTCGCAGTGTTCATGGTGTTTTCCGTGTGAAAGATGGAAATGAGAAGGTGGCCACCCAAGGGGGAGAACACCCACGATCGCAGCGAACGCGCGTGGTCCGGCACGGCGGCACCGGCACGTTCCTGCGTCGGGGTGACTGGCAGCAAAGCAACAGCCGAGGGCGATATCGCCCGGCTCGGCGTCAAAATGCCGCTGATTATTAGTACAGTGCATCCCATGCCCCACCCCTCTGCAGGGGGGTATTTGTTACACGGTGCAGCACAGCCCGAGGGCGGCGAACTGCACCGGCACGGAAATTTTCTTGAGCTTGTCTGAACCTTTGCGCCCTGGTGGCGACAACTATGGGCTGGTGGTCGATGACCATCCCCTCGTCGCGCACGGCATGACCGCGTTCCTGCGGTTACACAAGAAACTGGAAGATGCGGTGAGCGCGGGCAGCGCGCCCGAAGCGCTTCGCACCATTGCCCAGCGCGGCGCGCCTGCTATCGCTTTGGTGGACTTCTGGCTGGCCGATGGGGCCACCACGCTGTTCATCCGCGACGTGCTGGCACTTGCGCCCTCCACCCGCGTGCTCATGGTGAGCGGCGACAGCCACCCTGCCGTCGTGCTGAAAGCGCGCGCCGCCGGTGCCCACGGCTTCGTGCACAAGCAGGAAGTGCCCGAGGTGTTCGCAGCGGCGGTGACCGAAGTGCTCGACGGTGGCACGTGGTTCGACATGGCGGCAGACGGCGCCGTGCCGGTGTCCGACGCGCCGCTGGCGCGCGAGGTGCCGCTGTCGCCCGCCGAACTGGGGTTGACCCCGCGGCAGGGCGAGATTCTGGCGATGCTGCTGCAAGGCCTGCCCAACCGGCCGATCGCAACGGCCTTGAACGTGTCCGAACACACCGTCAAGGAGCATGTGACGGCCATCCTTCACAAGCTGCAGGCGCGCAACCGGGTCGAGGCCATCGCCAAGCTGCGCGGCGTGCGGCTGGAGTTGCCAGCCTCGCCCTACCCGCGCTGAACTAGGGCGCCGCAGGCGCCAGCCAGCGGGACAGCACCGCATGCAGCGCCTGCGGGGCCAGGGGTTTTCGGAACACGAGATAGCCTTCTTCTTCGGCCTCCAGCAGCGCCGGCGCGTCATGCTCGCCGCTCACCATGGCGCCGCGCGCGTGGCCACAGCGCGCCAGCAGGGCCTGGAGCACGTCGAATCCGCTCTCGCCCGCGCCCAGCCGCTGGTCGCACAGCACGGCATCGGGCACGAAGCCGCCGTCCAGCCAGGCCATCGCCTGCGCCCCGGTGGCGGGACTCTGCACCTCCAGCCCCCACGACCGCAACAACTGGGACAGCGACCTGGCGATCTGCGGGTCGTCTTCCACCAGCAGGCAGCGCCCGTGCAGCGATGCCATGCGCTCGGCCCAGGGCGCGGCGGGCTGCAGCATCGGGTCGGTGGGCAGCGCGTCGCCGGGCGGGGCCGCGGCCAGTTCCAGCCAGAAGCACGAGCCACGGCCGGGCGTGGACTCAAAACCATACCCTGCGCCGATCAACCCTGCCGAGCGCGCCACCACCGAAAGGCCCAGCCCATGCCCCTCGGCCTGCTGCACCCGCGCATGCTCGCTGCGATAGAACGGCGCGTAGATGCGGTGGCGGTCCTTGGGGGCGACGCCCGCGCCGGTGTCCCACACTTCGATGCGCCAGCGGTCGCCGCGGGCCCGTGCGCCCAGCAGCACCCCGCCCGACGCGGTATAGCGCAGCGCGTTCTGCGCCAGGTTGAACACCATCTGCCGCAGCAGCGCCGGGTCGCCCCGCACCGTGGCCTCGCGGTGGCGCGGCAGATGAAGCCGAAGGCGCAGGCCGCGCAAGGCCGCGTCCGGCGCGAAGACGGTGGCCACGTCGTCGAACAGCGCGGACAGGGACACGTTGTCCTCCCGCACGGAAAACGTCCCGGCCTCGATGCGCGACAGATCCAGCAAGGCGTTGAACATGAAGTTCAGCGACCGCACGCAGCCCTGCACGTCTTGCAGCACGGCGGCCAGCCGCTCGTCGCCGTTGCGCTGCAGGGCCGTTTCCACCAGCAGGCCCATGGCGTGCAGCGGCTGGCGCAGGTCGTGGCTGGCGGTGGAGATGAACCGGTTCTTTTCTTCCAGCGCGCGCTCGGCCGCCTCTTTGGCGGCGCGGTACTGCTCGGCCAGTTCGGCGCGCTGGCGCTCCATCTCGACCTGCTGCACCACGAAGCGGCGCGAGCCCCAGGCATGGCGGCACAGCACGGCGCCATACAGCAGCATCAGCGGCAAAAGGTAGTGCCAGCGCTGCGGAAAGTACCAGTAGATCGCCAGCGTGGGCGGCAGGTAGCTGGCCGCGAAATAGCGCCAGAAGATGCCCGGCACCGGGGCGAGAAACGTCGTGGCCGACGCGATGACCGCACACAGCACCATGTACAGGAAGAGCCGGAATTCGAGCGTGGCCGCAGACATCGTCAGGAACACGGGCAAGGTCCACATCAGCCCGGTCACCACGGAAAGCCCATGGAAGATGCGCTCCCATTTGGGCACGGCCACCGCATCGGGCAACGGGGTATCGCGCTGCAGCCCCCTGCGCAGCCGCAGCAGCCCCATGGCCACGATCCCGAAAAGCACCCACCAGGCGATCAGCGGCCATGGCGATGCGGAGCGGCTGTAAAACCCCACCAGCACGCCGGGGATGACGATGGCGGCGATCTCCGAGGAACCACGCGTGGCCAGCGACTGCAGCAGCCGGCGGCGCACGGCCAGGTCCAGCGCCTGCCCGGCCTCGTCGGTCTGGGACGCGGGCTCCCCCGGTGTGGCGTGAGACGGGGAAACGGGCGGCGCCGCGCCGCTGGAGCGATCGGGCATGCGGCAGCGGCTAGCGGAGGTCGCCGTCCACGTAGAACCAGCGCCCGTCCTGCCGAACGAAGCGGCTCAGCTCGTGCAGGCGGTGGGCCCGGCCGCCCGGCATGCGCTGGCGTGCGACGAATTCGACCTCGGCGCGCTCGCCGTCCGGGCAGCGGTGCGCGCGCACCTCCAGGCCCAGCCAGCGCACGCCGGGATCGAAATCCACCCGCGCAGGGCGATGGGTGGCATCCCAAGTGGCCAGCAGGTACGGGGCGTGTTCGCGCACGAAGGCGGTGTAGCGCGAGCGCATCAGGCTTTCGGCATCGGGGGCGGGCGTGGTCTCGAAGTGGTCGATGTAGCGGTCGCAGCAATCGGAATAGGCCAGCACCCGGCGTTGCGGTGAAACGCGGCCGCAGGGGCAGGCGACCGTGCCATCGGACACCACGGGCGGCTTCGCCAGGGCGGAGGGACTCACTGGCACGCCCCCGTCATTGCAGCGCCCCGAAGACCTTGCGCAGGATGGCGCTGCCCGAGCCGACCGGGTCCTGGCGGATCTTCTTTTCTTCTTCGCCGATCATCAGGTACAGCCCGTCCAGCGTCTTGCCCGTGACGTACTGCGACAGGTTGGCGTCTTCCTGGCGGATCAGGCCGAAGCCCGCGGCCTTGCTGGCGAAGGCGTTGTATTGCTGCATGAGCCCCACCTGCTCGATGGCGCGGTCCACCACGGGCAGGAACCGCTCGCCCAGCGGCACGCGGGTCTTGCGCGCGAAGAACTCCGTCACCGACGTTTCGCCGCCCGCGAGGATGGCCTTGGCATCGGTCACGGTCATCGTCTGCACGGCGCCCACCAGCAGGTCGCGGCCCATGGGCACGGCCTGCTCGGCCGCGCGGTTCATGGAGGTGACCAGCTCGTCGATGCGCCGGCCCTGGCCGAAGCGGCGCATCAGCTCCGCGGCCTTTTCCAGCTTGCCGGGCAGGGCGATGCGCACCTGCGGGTTGCCCAGAAAGCCGTCCGGCCGCCCGAGCAGCGCCACGGCGGCCTGCGCCCCTTGCGCCAGCGCGGTTCTCACGCCGCTGGCGGCATCGGCGCTGGAGAGGTCTCCCAGCGACAGCGCCTGCGCCTGGCCGCGGGCGGCCAGCAGCCAGAGGGCCAGCGCCGTGGCGCCCGCGCGGTGGTGGAAGGTGCGACGCTGCATGGCGGTCCTTTGCTTGAACGAAAACGGAAGGCGGTACCGGTACCGGGAGCGGAATGCGCGAAAGCGGCCCGGCACGGGCCCGAGGGGCGCATTCTTGCAGATGGCACACTGCACCCCGCCCACGTCGGGCTCAACCGGAGAATGGCAATGTTGGCAATGAGCGTGCCTTGGTGGGAATTCATCGTGCGCGGGGTGATCGTGTATCTCTTCCTGCTGGTCTTTCTTCGCCTGACAGGCAAGCGGCAGACTGGACAGACCGCCCCGTTCGACCTGGTGCTGCTGCTGGTGCTGTCCAACGCCGTGCAGAACTCGATGAACGCGGGCGACAACTCCCTGGTGGGTGGGCTCATCTCCGCAGTCACCCTCATCGTCTGCCACGTGCTGCTGGCGCAGCTGACCTTCCGGTTCCAGGGGCTGGCCCACCTGGTGGACGGCAAGCCCGAGGTGCTGGTACGCCACGGCCAGGTGAACGAGGCGCTGATGCGCAAGGAACTCATCTCCACCGAAGACCTGGCCGCCGCCCTGCGCGCGGGAGGCAGCCTGCACCTGCACGAGGTGGAGCGCGCGACCATCGAGACCAATGGCCAGATCACCGTGGTGCTGCGCCAGCGCGGCAGCGGCTCTTGATCAAAAAGGCCTCCAGCGCAATAAAATCAACGGTACATAGCTATCTATTTGATAGCATTCGATTTGCAGGCCGATGGCTTGTCTTCTTCTCCCACGATCCCACGGGACACCACCACCGGAACACACCCCATGAATCTTCTGCTCCTGAGCAACTCCAGCAGCGACGCAGGCTATCTCACCCACGCCCTCGACTGGGTCCGCGACTGGGCAGCGCTGCCCACCGCCGCCGGCCAGGAGGGGTCGAATGGCGGCGACGCGCTCTTCATCCCGTTCGCCGGCGTCACGCGCGGCTGGGACGACTATGAAGCGCTGGTCGCGCGGGCCCTGCAGCCGCTGGGGCTGCAGGTGCGGTCGGTGCACCATGCCGCCGATCCGCTGGCCGCCGTGCAGGGCGCGCAGCGCATCGTGGTGGGTGGCGGCAACACCTTCGCGTTGCTGGGCCATCTGCGCCGCCAGGGCCTGCTCGCGGCCATGGCCGAGCGCGTGCGGGCAGGCGCGGCCTCTTACCTGGGATGGAGCGCGGGCTCCAACATCGCCTGCCCCACCATCCGCACCACCAACGACATGCCCATCACCGATCCCGGCGGCCTGGACGCGATGGGCCTGGTGCCCTGGCAGATCAACGCGCACTACACCGAGGCCCACCCGCCTGGCCACCGTGGCGAGACACGGCAGGAACGCCTTCAGGAATTCTGCACGCTCAACCCCGAAACCCGTGTGCTGGGCCTGCCCGAAGGCACGGGGCTGCGCCTGCAAGGCAATGCGCGCACGCTGCTGGGCGATGCGCCGGCGAGGCTCTTCCATGGGGCGAACGCACCCCGGCTGATGAATGCGGGGCCGCTGCCCACCGACCTGTGAACCGAGGCAGGGGCTCGCGCTGGACGCTAGGAGACCTTGTGACTGACACGCTCGCGGCCGATGTAGCTATTTTTCGCGGTGAAGAGTTGCTGCACTTGCGGGTCGGCCCATTGATCCGGCTTAATGACTTTGCCCGCCAAATCAAGGCTGATGACGTAATTCTTGAGCCCTTCCAGGCGGCTGCCAGCGGCGTCGATCTCGTCCTCGTTCAACTTGTCTGAAAGGATCGAACGGAGGTCATCTTCAGTAAGCTCCTGAATCGATCTCGCCATGCTTTCATCGATCACAGGCGGTAGGTCGGTGCCCTCAAAAGGCATGAACCGATCATCCGTTTCGATCCGTTGAATGTCGGCAGGGCTGGTCAGGTTTTTGCCAAAGCACAGGTCGTTGTCGATGCCCGTGACCTTGGCATCGCCATTCGGCCCGACGTGAATGAAATAGTTGTTGGGATGGCGGTCCACCTGGCCTGTCAGGTGATCCAGCAACTGGAGCTTGGTCACCTCCGCGAAAACAGCCGGCTGAGCCAGAACGTCAGGATCAACGAATCGGGCCTGCGTGCCAGCTGCACGCTCCATGATCAGTCCCAGATCGGGGTCCAGCGGACCGCGCCCCGTGTCGATCAGCGCCATTTGCGTGTCTGCGACGACATCGAGGCCGAGCTTCTTTGCCAGGGACACCGTCGCGATGTTGCGCATTGCCGTTTGCGAATCGTCCGCGGGAATGCCGGTCACCAAGCCGATCGTGTTTTTCTCGGCGGCCTTGAGGGGCTTGAAGACTTTGTCCTGCACCACGCCATCGGCATTCATGACCTTCAGCGCAAAGACCTTGTTGTAGCTGCCCTTTGTCGGCTCCGTTGGCGCTTCCAGCACGTGGGCGTCGGTGTAGGCCAGCCGGGTGTCGGGCGTGAACTTCAAATTCAATTGCTGGTAGAGATGCTCGGCTGGGTCCACGAATTCGCTCAGGACCTGCAGCAGCAACTCACGGTCTTGCGCCAGGATGCCTTGGCCCAACGTCCCGTCCTCGACCCCCGCACGCATCCTGTCCGCCGCGACGCGTGCGTCGATCTGGCCGGCCCTGGCCACCGCCATCGCATCGGCTCGCACCAGCGCCACGAAAGCCGCTCTTCGCTGGCCTTCCATGGGCTTTGGCGATCCGTTCAGACGTGCATGCCACTTCTCGGCCATCGTGGCCGGGTGCTTTCGGGCCGCACGGTCCAAAAGCCGCTTCATCGCTGCGCCTCCATGGGGCAGGGCCGAATGCAGGAGTTGATCGCGTTCGGATTTCTCTTGCAGGCGTGCCTGCGCAAACAAATCACCCAGCATCGCGCGGGGCGGCACGAGGTGGGTATCTGGCCCTGGCTGGATTTCGCTGCTCGAATGCCGTGAAAGAATCGTGGACGAAGGATGCGCCGTGCCAGACGGCGATATGGAAGGCGACGCCGCACCGGACCGGTCGGCCACTGCAGGCGGGTTGCCCTCCCGCGCGCCGGGGACCGCACTGCGCAAGGGGGACAGCTGCCCGGCGATTCCGCGGGGCCGCTCCGGCGAACGCCCCTGCAGCCCGGCCGGCCCCTGCAGCACACCCGGTGACGGCGACGCGGGTGGGGGCGGCGCAGCATCAAGGTCGGAGCGCCGCGCACCGAGGTTGGAACTGCGAGTGATCCGAAAAGGACTTTCTGGCAAAACGAATCTTTCTCTCTGCCCCCAAAAAGCAGGATGGCATCGGGAGTATGTGAGCGGACAAGCGCTGGAGGGTGCCGGGTTGCGAAGCGCCGGCCTGGGTGGCGAAAGCGCACCGCCATGCCCGTGCCGGCGGGATCGGAGCTTCTGTGTCCGAAGCACTGGTCGTTGTCGATGCCTGTGACCTTGGCCAGCCCGCCCTAGCAATGCGTTCTGCCGTCAAGATGTGCGGCACAGGCCAGGCACCGGGCTTCGCAGCGGGTTCACAAAAACACCGGCCCCATCGAGGCCCAGCTGTCTGAGCCGTCGCTATCGCTGTCCATCTGCGCACGCGCCAGTTCGGCCTCTTTTTTCAGCGCCCGGTCGCGCTGGCGCCCCACGTAGCTGTTTTCCGGAGCCAGCAGCGCCTGCACCCATGGCTGGCGCCATGCCTGCGGACCAATCACCCGGCCCTGCTTGCGCAATTGCGCGATGTGGCTTTTGACGCCCTGAAGGCGCTGGATCGACGCCCCGACTTCGGCCTCGTCCAGCTTGTCGCCCAGCATCGAACGGATGTCATCCTGCGTGAGCGCATCGATGGCGCGCGCCATGTCCACGTCCACCACCGGGGGCAGCCCCGTGCCGCGAAACCCCTTGCGCGAAGGATCGCCCCTGACCCGCTGGATGCCGGCAGGGTCGGTCAGCTTGTGGCCGAAGCACTGGTCGTTGTCGATGCCCGTGACCCTGGCACGTCCATCGCCGTGGATGTGGATGAAGTAGTTGTTGAGGTGGCGATCGCCTTGCCCCGTGAGGTGGTCGAGCAACTGGAGCTTGGTCAACTCCGCACACACCTGCGGCCGGTTCAGAATGTCCGACTTCGTTTTGGCCGCAGGCACGCCTCGCGCTTTCTCCATGAGCAGGCCGAGGGCCGGCTTCACCGGGCCGGCACCGACGTCGAGCAGCGCCACGCGCGTGTCCACGATCACGTCGAACCCGAGCTTCTTCGCATAGGCGAGCGTCGAGAGGTTGCGCATGGCCGTCTGCGGATCGTCCCGAGGGATGCCGCTCATCCCGGAGGCAAACCCGCGCGCCTTGGTTCTTAGGGGCTTGAAGACACCATTGAACACGGAGCCGTCCGGATGGTTGAGCTTGACCGCAAAGACCGTGTTGAACTTGCCCGCGCCCATCCGGGTGGGCGGGGTATGCACCTGGGCATCGGTGAAGGCAGGCAGCGTCTCGGCCGTTTTCTTGAGTTTCAGCCGCCCGTAGAGGTGATCGATGGACAAGCGCTCCAGCACGTCCAGCAGCAGTTGCCGGTCTTCCTCCAGCACGCCCTGGCCCAGGACCCCGTCCTGCACCGCAGCCCGCATCGTGTCTGCCGCCGACAAGGGCGCCATCCGGCCCGTGCCCGCCAAGGCCATCACATCGGCATGCACCAGGGCTTCGAACGCCTTGCGGCGCTGGTCTGTCATGGGCTTGGGCACGCCCTGGAGGGTAGCGCGCATCTTGTCGCCCAGCGTGGCCGGCTTCTGTCTGGCCGCCCGCTCCTTCAAGCGCTTCATGGCCGCGCCCCCACCGGGCAGGGCCTTGCGCACCTGCTGCTCGCGTTCGGCCCTCTCTCGCTCTCGCTGCGGCGCCGACGATCCTTCCGGCTGGGGAGAGCTTCGCTGCGAAGGCCGTTGGCCCGATGCTTGCCGCGGTGGCGAATTCCCTTCGGAAGACTGCGATTCGATCTCGCCGCGGCGCCGGGTGACGGGCAGGTGATGCGCTGTCGCGGCTGGGGCGGACGGCGAACCGATGGCCGACGCCGCGTGAGCGGCTGGCGCATGGCCGCCCGGCACCCCGGGCAAGCGGCTGCGCACGGGAGAGCGCTGCCCTGAAGGCCCTTGGGGCCGGTTGCGCGCGTTGCGCAACCCCTCAGGCGCGTCCTGTAAGGCCGGCGAATTCGATGCCGGGGTGGACGGCCCGGTATCCGTCGGGATGCGAGTGGCCGCAGGCACGGTAGCGCCCCGGTTGATTCGATGTGAGTGGTCGAACAAATGACTCCCTTTCTGGCACCAAAACCGATGGGCGCCCAAGAGTCTGTCGGTGCGAGGCTCTCGCCGCACGCGCCGCCGCGAAGCGCCGGACTGGCAGGCGAAAACGCGATCGCCCCCGCCGCTCAGCGCCGCATCAAGACCGCTGCGCCGTCAGTACCTTGCGGCCGGCGATGACATCGTCCAGCTCCTGCAGCAGGGCCGCTCGCATGCCGGACGGCGGGTTCCACGGCACCTGGGCCGCCTCCTGGCCCGTGCCGAGCCAGCGCCAGCCCGCGTGGCCGAACTTGCTCGCGGCCACCTGGAGCCGCAGGCCAGGCGGCATGCGGCCCGCCGTCTCGGCTTGTTGCAGCCGGGACAGAAGTGCAGCGGTCCAGTCGAATATTTCGGCGATGTGCGCCCGCGCCGGCTCGGGGTCCATGTAGGCCCCGCCCCAGGGCAGCTTGACGAAGAGCGCGATGCCGGTGCCAACCAGGTAGAAATGCACCGCCCAGCTGTTGGTGCCATGGCCGTCGAAGCCCACCACGGCGTAATCCGCCAGGTCAGACTGCGCTTCGGACTCCTGCACGAAATGGTGGAAGTCGTAGGGGGACGACGCCACGGGGCACGTGGCGAACCACCCTGGCCCCTGTTGCTTCAACCTGGCGGCCAACGGTGCGGGCACCGGGGGAAACGGCAATCCCTCCCCGTCGAAGATCGACTGGGCTGTGGCGGCGGCGATATCGCTGTCGGCGTCGTTGGCAAGGGGGTTCATGGAAAAGTTCTCAACGGTTGTCGTTTTCGGGGGCGGCATCGTGCTCTGGGGCCGTGGTTTCGAAAGCCTTCGCCACTTCGAGCTCGCGCGCCATATAGCTGTTCTCAGGGGTCAGGCGCTCCTGCACATGGGCCTGCCCCCATTCATGCGGCTCGATGACCAGGCCGTCCTGCCGCAGCTGAATCACATGCTGCTTGACGCCTTGGTACCGCTGGATCGCTGCCGCGATTTCGGCATCGTTCAGCTTTTCTTCCAGCATCGACGTAATGTGCTCTTCCGTGAGCATGAGGATGGCCAGTTCCATCTCCGTATCGACCACCGGAGGAAGCGCCGTGCCGTGAAGCGCCTGGCGCAGCGGATGGGCCAGGTCCGGCTGGGCGCCGGCCGGGTCGGTCAGTGCCGCGCCGAAGCATTGGTCGTTGTCGATGCCCATGACCTGGGCGCGGCCATCGGACCCGACGTCGATGAAATAGTTTTTGTCGTGGCGATCGCCTTCGCCCGTCAGATGGTCGAGCAATTGCAGCTTCGTGATTTCCGCGCACACCTTCGCCTGCACGAGGACTTCCGCATCGATCTCTTCAGCCGGTTTGCCCTTGGCTCGCTCCATGATCAGGCCAAGAGCGGGCTCGAAGGGGCCATACCCGATGTCGATCAGCGCCACGCGCGTGTCGGTGACCACGTGAAAGCCGAGCGTCTTGGCATAGGCGACGGTCGCGAGGTTGCGCATTGCCGTCTGGGGCTCCTCTCGCGAGATGCCCGTCAGCCTGGCCACCACGCTCCATTCGTCCAAACCAGGCACTTCGTATTCCAGCGGCTTGAAGACGGCATCCATCGGAGAACCATCGGTGTTCTGGATCTTGAGCGCGTACACCTTGCTGATTTTCCCCTCGCCCAGAAACGTCGGCGCTTCCAGCACCTGCGCATTGGTGAACGCGGGCATCGTGTCGTCCGTCATCTTCAAATTCAGCTGCGTGTACAGACGGTCGATCGACAGGCCGTCCAGCACCTCCTCCAGCAACTGCCGATCGCTCTCCAGAATGCCTTTGCCGAGCATCCCCGCCTCCAGAGCCTCGGCCATTTTGTCGACCGCCACCAACGGATCGATCTCGCCGGCGTCCGCGATGTCCAGCAGGTCAGCGCGAACCAGCGCCTCGAACGCCGTCTTTCGCTCACCTTCCATCGGCTTGGGAGCGCCGTTGCGGACCGCGTTCAATCGGTCCGCCAACGTGGCCGGGTGCTTTCTGGCCGCGCGCGCCTTCAAGCGCTTCATGGTTTGGCCCCCATCGGGCAGTGCAGCGTGCACCAGTTGTTCCAGCGCATCTCGGCGGGCCTGCTTCGCCTGGCTTGCCTGTGCGGCCTTCTCGGCCTCCTCGGCTTTTTCCTGGCGCAGTTCCTGGGCGAGCAATTCGCCCAGCCTCGGGCGGGCTGCCGCTTGGGGCTGTTGCGCTCCCGGCGAAGGCAAGTCGCTGCTGTCGAAGGAATGGGATTGGATCTCGCCCCGCGATCGATGGGTCGGCCGATGGCCCTCCACCGCTGGCTGCGGCAACGGGTTGCGCAGGGGCGAAAGCTGCTCGCCGCCCTGCAGGCGCTTCGGCGCACCGCCCAGCCCCGAGGGGGCCTTTAACGCGACAGGCGCCCGCGATGTCGGCGTGGAAGGCGCAGTGTCGAGTTGGACACGCGGAGCACCGGGTGCGGAGTTCCGAGCGGTCCGAAACAGGTTCTCAAGCAAAACGACTCTCTCTCTGCCGCCCAAAGGGTGCGGTGTCCAAGAGTATGTCGGACGACGGAGCGCGGGTCGCAGACCGCCGCGAAGTGCTGGGCCGGCACGCGAAACGGCACGCCGACACCCACGCATCCTCGGTGCCGCGAAGGCCTGCGCATCCCCCGCAGCGGCGGGCTCCTTGCCGGATCGATGGCGAAACCGCCGTCAGTGGCGATCCCGGGCGAAGTAGCTGTTCTCAGGCGTCAGGAGTTGCTGCACCTCCGGTGCGCCCCACCGTTCCGGTTCGATGACATGCCCTGCCTCTCGCAACTGGGCGATGTGTTCCTTGAGGCCTTGATAGCGCTGCAGCGCTGCCGAAATCTCCGCGTCGTTCAGTTTGTCACTCAGCAGGGAGCGGATGTCCTCTTGCGACATGGCATGAATCGCGCTTTCCATTTCGGTATCGATCACCGCAGGAAGCCCCACGCCTTGAAACAACCTGCTTTCGTCGTTGTCGAGTTTCTGGGTGCCGGCGGGATCGGTCAGCTTCTCACCGAAGCACTCTTCGTTGTCGATGCCCATGATCCTGGGCCGATCATCGGGGTCGAGATGGATGAAGTAGTTGAGGCCATGGCGATCACCCTCCCCCGTCAGGTGGTCGAGCAGCTGGAGCTTGGTGATCTCCGCGCACACGTCGGCCCGTGCGAAAACGCCTCCATCGGCCAGCTCGGCCGACTTGCCTTTCGCCGGCTCCATGACCAGCCCCAGAGCCGGCTCGAAAGGGTCTTTTCCGACATTGATCAGCGCCACGCGCGTGTCCACGATCACATCGAAGCCGAGCTTCTTCGCATACGCGAGCGTTGCGATGTTGCGCATCGCGGTCTGCGGATTGTCTTTTGGGATGCCGGTCTTCCAGCCCGCGAAAGACCAGTGCTCCTCTTGAGGAATCGGCTTGAAGAGCACGTCCCGTTCGGAGCCGTCGGGCTCGCTCACCTTCACGGCATAGACCGTGCTAAAGCTTCCAGTTCCGAACCTCTTGGGTGGCTCCAGCACGTCTGCGTCGGTATAGGCCGCAAGGGTATCCGGCGTCTGCTTCAGCTTCAGCCGCTGGTAAATGCCATCGATGGACAGCTCACCCAACACGTCCAGCAGCAGCGCCCGATCCCTCTTCAGGATGCCTTGGCCGAACAGGCCTTTGCTCACCGCCTCGGACATTGTTTCGACGGCCGACATGGGCGTGATCTGGCCGGTTTCGGCGAGCGCCTTCAAATCGGTCCGCACCAGGGCTTCGAAGTCCCTGCGGCGCTGGTCTTTCATGGTCTTGGGCATTCCGGTCTGGACCGCCTGCCATATCTGAGCCGCTGTCCTCGGATGCTTTCTGACCGCGCGCTCCTTGAGCCGCTTCATGGCCGCGCCGCCATCGGGCAGGGCCGACCGCATCAATCGCGCCAGTTCGGCGCGCCGGGCTTGCTCGGCCTGCTCCGCCTGCTCGGCTGTTTCCTGCCGAAACAACTCGGCCAGCGTCGGAAGGGACGGAGGCTTGCGGCCCTGGGCTTTCTCCTCCCGTTTCGGTGCGTTCACTTCCGCGGAATCCCGTCGGAACAAATCCGCCAGCGTCTGACGGGGCCGTTGCCCCGGCCGGTGTGCGCTCCCCTGCGGCGGCGGCGTGTTTTCTTCGGCAACTTCCGGCTGAATCTCGCTTGGCGACCGGTGGGCTGCCTGCGGGCTGCGCACCAGGGGCAACTGGCTGCGCAAGGGCGATAGCTGGTCGGCAGCGCCCCGGGGACGACTTGTGGCGCTCCGAAGCCCGACGGGCCCCTCCAGCGCCATCGGCGAGGGCGGCGCAGGGGGGGAGGCCGGGGTGATCTCGGTGGAAATGCGCAGCGCGCGGGGGGCTGAACTGCGGGCGATCCGAGAAGGAATATCCGGCAACATGGCTCTCTTTCTGCCGCCGGGACGTGCCGGCCTTCGAGAGCATGGCGGAGGCCGGCCATCAGCTCACACGCCGCAGCGAAGCACCGGGCTGGCAAGCGAAACACCATCGACCGGACCAGCGGCGCACTGGGAGCGGCACCTGCGTCGCCGGACTGCAGCGGCGACCGCGGACGCGCCGCAGGGAGCCCGGGCTCAGCCCGCTCAGGCCAGCGCGCGCTGGATGATGATCTTCTGCACGTCGCTCGTGCCTTCGTAGATCTGGCACACGCGCACGTCGCGGTAGATGCGCTCTACCGGGAAGTCGTTCACCACGCCGTAGCCACCCAGCGTCTGGATCGCCGCGCTGCACACTTGCTCGGCCATCTCGCTGGCAAACAGCTTGGCCATGGCGGCCTCTTTCAAGCATGGCCGGCCTGCATCGCGCAGCGCCGCCGCGTGCCAGATGAGCTGGCGAGCCGCCTCGATCTGCGTGGCGCAGTCGGCCAGCCGAAACCCGACCGCCTGGTGGTTGAAGATGGGCGTGCCGAAGCTCTCGCGCTCCTTCGAATAGGCGAGCGCCGCCTCGAACGCGCTGCGCGCCATGCCCACGCTCTGCGCGGCGATGCCGATGCGCCCGCCTTCCAGCGCGCCGAGTGCGATCTTGTAGCCCTCGCCCTCCGCGCCGATCAGGTTCTCTGCCGGAACGCGGCACTGGTCGAATTGGATCTGCGCGGTGTCGCTGCTGTGCTGCCCGAGTTTTTCTTCCAGCCGCGCGACGGTGTAGCCCGGCGAATCGGTGGGCACGAGGAAGGCGCTCATGCCCTTCTTGCCCGCCCCCTTGTCGGTCACCGCGATGACGATGGCCACATGGCCGTTCTTTCCGCTGGTGATGAACTGCTTGACGCCGTTGATCACGTAGCCGTCGCCGTCCTTCACGGCCGTCGTGCGCAGGGCGGACGCGTCCGAGCCCACATGCGGCTCGGTCAGGCAGAAGGCGCCCAGCATCCGGCCTTGGGCCAGCGGTGCCAGCCAGTGTTTCTTTTGCGCGGCATTGCCGTAGCGCATGAGGATGGCGTTCACCGGACAGTTGGTCACACTGATGGCGGTGCTGGTGCCCCCATCGCCCGCGGCGATCTCCTCCAGCACCAATGCCAGGGTGAGGTAATCGAGGCCCGCGCCGCCGTCTTCCTCCGGCACGCAGATGCCGTAGGCGCCCAACGCAGCCAGGCCCTGGTGGGCCTCGCGAGGGAAGTGGTGTTCACGGTCCCAGCGGGCAGCGTGAGGCCACAGCTCGCGCTGGGCGAAGTCGCGCACGGCGTCGCGGATCATTTCCTGGTCTTGGTTCAACAGCATGTTTTGTCTCCGTCGTCGAAAGGGAAGGCTCTGAAGAGGCCCTGAAAATTCTGATGGGGTGCCAGCCGCCTGCTACACCGGCGCGCTCTGCACACGCAGGCTGCGGCGTCGCGACCACTGCTCGACCACGCGCCGCCCGTAGCGCACACCTGGCTTTTCGATGCAAAACCACGAGAACGCAGCCATGACCAGCGTCGACACGAGCGACACTGCGAGGCACGCAGCCAGGCTCCAGCCCCGCTGCAGACCGATCTCGGTCACGGCCTGCTGGATCGGGAAGGCGTAGATGTACACGCCGTAGGAAAGGTCCTCGCGCGGCCAACCCTTGGAACGCCCCGCGCCCGCGTGCGCAGCCCAGAAGATGCCTGCGGCCACCAGCATCCACACGCCCAGTTGCACGCTCCAGGCGAACGGAGTGGCCAGCGCGAGCACGCCGCCCATCCCGGCCACCGGCAGCAGCCAGGCCCCGCTGCGAACCCGGTAGGCGGCAAAAGTGCAGCCGAGCAGAAAAACCACGCCGAATCCCGACACGTCTGACCACTGGAACCAATGGAAAAACGCTTTGAACCAGCGCGGGCCCGCATCAACATAGTCGTTCCAGCCTGCCACACGCGCCCATTGCCAGGAGACCGCCATCAGCAGCGCGGCCACCGGGTAGACCCAGCGCCTGCGCGTCCAGCCAGCCACGCCCGCGAGCGACAGCAGGACGTACATCAGCAGTTCATATCGGATCGTCCAGAGCGAGCCATTGACCGAGCGTGCGAACGGGTTGTTTTCGAACACGCCGGGCAGCACCTGCATGAAAGCCAGTCCCAAGGCGTTGTTGAAGAAATTGATCCAGGTGCGCGCATCGGACCAGTATTGCTGCGTGGACAGCTGCGTCATCGCCCAACCCAATACGAACACCGAAAACGCGGTCGCCACGATCAGGCCGGGAAAGATGCGCGCCACGCGCTTGGCCCAGAAAAGGCCCAGGTGCGGCTCGCGCTCCCAGCTTTGGCACACGAGGTAGCCGCTGATGAAGAAAAAGCAATACACCGCCAGCGAACCCACGCTGTGCCCGGCAAAAGGCACCGCCATGGTCAGGCGGTAAAGGAACTCTCCATGCGACAGCAGCACGGCAACCGCCGCCGCCAGCCGCAGCAGGTTGAAGCGATTGGCGCCCTGCGCGGTCGGTGCGATCACTGCCGCCCCGCGCGAAGCACCCAGCGCTGCCACGGTCACCAGTGATCGGCCCGCCGGCCGTCATGGTGAAGCAGCCGCCCACGGTCGGCAGCGGTGACGCTGGCCAGCACCTTGCGCATGCCGTGCACGCTGGCCTGGGGCGTGAGCGCAGCGCCGTCGCCGCCCATGTCGGTCTTCACCCAGCCCGGGTCGAGGGTGATGAGCGTCGCTTCGGGATGGTCGTGCTGCGCCGCGGCCACCGCCATGTTGAGGGCGGCCTTGCTCGTGCGGTACAGCCAGGAGTCGCTGTTCGGTACGCTGCCGATCAGGGACATGGTGGACGACAGGAAGGCGAAGATGCCGCCTGCCTGCGCCACCTGCGGTGCGACCTGTGACAGCGCCTGCATGGCGCCGAGCACGTTGGTGTGCATGACCGCGTCGAAATCCTCGCGCGTGGGCGGGGTGAGCGCAGAGGGCCGGCGGATCACGCCCGCAACGTACAGCGCCACGTCGATTTTTTCGCCGTCCAGCTGCCAGGCCAGCCCGCTGACGCTGGCCGGGTTGGCGACGTCCACGAGCAGGGGTTGCGCACCCAGGGCCCGCAGGCGGTCGCGCCCTGCTTCGTCCCGCACGGTGGCGATCACGCGGCAGCCCGCTGCACGGTACTGCCGCACGAATTCCAGCCCGAGACCGCGCGATGCGCCGATGACGAGAACGGTCTGGGTCACGGCATAATTCCTTGAGTCAAATTGGCCTCCAGGGCAATAATATCTAAGGCATATAGCTATTATTTTAATAGCAAACAAGTCGCAGCCGATTACACCAGTTCCAGCGCGACGGCCGTGCCTTCGCCACCGCCGATGCACAGCGTCGCCAGGCCGCGCTTCTTGCCGCGCGCCTTGAGGGCGTGGATCAGCGTGACCATGATGCGGGCGCCGCTGGCGCCGATCGGATGGCCCAGCGCGCAGGCGCCGCCGTTCACGTTCACGATGTCGTGCGACACGTTCAACTCCTTCATCAGCGCCATGGGCACGACGGCGAAGGCCTCGTTCACCTCCCACAGGTCCACGTCCAGCACGCTCCAGCCGGACTTGTTCAGCGCTTTTTGCGTGGCACCGACGGGGGCGGTGGTGAACCATTCGGGGGCCTGTGCATGCATGGCATGGGCCACGATGCGCGCGATGGGCTGGCAACCGAGCTTCTTGGCGGTGGACTCGCGCATCATCACCAGCGCCGCGGCGCCATCGTTGATGCTGGAGCTGGACGCCGCCGTGATGGTGCCGTCCTTCTTGAACGCGGGTTTCAGCTGGGGAATCTTGTCGAGCTTGACCTTGCCGGGGCCTTCGTCGATCGACACCACGGTCTCGCCCGAGCGGGTCTTGACGGTCACCGGGGCGATCTCGTCGGCGAATGCGCCGGAGTCGCTGGCGGCCTTGGCGCGTTGAACGCTGGCCGTGGCGAAAGCATCCTGCTGCTCGCGCGTGAATTCGTACTTACCGGCACAGTCTTCGCCGAAAGTACCCATCGAGCGGCCGGGCTCGTAAGCGTCTTCCAGGCCGTCGAGCATCATGTGGTCGAAGATGCGGTCATGGCCCAGCCGGTAGCCGCCTCGGCCCTTTTGCAACAGGTACGGCGCGTTGGTCATGCTTTCCATGCCGCCAGCGACGATCACCTCATGCGTGCCGGCCAGCAGCAGGTCGTGCGCGAACATCGCAGCTTTCATGCCCGAGCCGCACATCTTGCTCAAGGTCACGGCGCCAGCGCTCTCGGGCAGACCGCCCTTGAAACCGGCTTGGCGTGCAGGCGCTTGGCCCTGCCCGGCCATGAGGCAGTTGCCGAACAGCACCTCTTGCACCAACTCCGGCGAGATGCCCGCACGTTCGACGGCGGCACGGATGGCCACGCCGCCCAGGTCGTGTGCGGCCAGGCTGGAAAAGTCGCCCTGGAAGGCGCCCATGGGGGTGCGCGCGGCACCGACGATGACGATGGAATCACTGCTCATGCTGTTGCTCCTGCTGCAAAGGGTGGGAAAAATTCGGAAAAAGGAATGCCGCGCCATCCTCTCCGCTCAATGCGGCGGTGCGGATCGCGGCGGGAACCGCCGCTCGTTGTCGTACGGGAAAACGTCGTACACGTGGCCTGCCTGGATGCGCTCCTTGTGCGTCTGCCAAAAATCCGCATCCAGCAGATCGGCATGGTGGCGCATGAACACTTCGCGCACCGCGTCGTTGCCGAGCAGGAAGGGACCGAAGGTTTCGGGAAAGACGTCGCGCGGCCCAACGGCGTACCAGACCTCACCGCTCATCTCGTCCTCCTCGTTGCGGGCGGCGGGCACGCGGCGGAACTGGCAATCGGTGAGGTATTCGATCTCGTCGTAGTCGTAGAACACCACTTTGCCGTTGCGCGTGACGCCGAAGTTCTTCCACAGCATGTCGCCGGGAAAGATGTTGGCGGCCACGAGATCCTTGATGGCGTTGCCGTACTCGATGACGCTGCGCTCCATCTGCTGGCGCGCCCGCCCATCGTGCAGGCCGATCTCGAAAGCTTCCTGCAGGTAGATGTTGAGCGGGATCATGCGCCGCTCGATGTACAGGTGCTTGATGATGACTTCCGTCTGCCCGTCACCGTCCCGGTCGCTGATCTCCAATTGGCTGGGGGCGAATTTTTCGATCTCGGCGATGAGCTCGTCTTCGAACCGCTCGCGGGGAAACGCCACCTCGCTGTACTCCAGCGTATCGGCCATGCGGCCCACCCGATCGTGCTGCTTGACCAGCAGGTATTTGGATTTGATCTGCTCGCGCGTCGTGTCTTTTTGCAGCGGGTAGTAATCCTTGATGAGCTTGAAGACGAACGGAAAGCTCGGGAGATCGAAGACCAGCATCACCATGCCCTTGATGCCCGGAGCGATGCGGAAAAGGTCGCTCGAATAGCGCAGGTGGTGCAGGAAGTCGCGGTAGAACAGTGTCTTGCCCTGCTTGGCCAGCCCCAGTGCGTTGTACAACTCGGCGCGTGGCTTGCGCGGCATCAGGCTGCGCAAAAACTGCACGTATGCACTCGGGATTTCCATGTCCACCATGAAATACGCGCGGGCAAAACTGAACAGCATTTGCAGATCGTCCTCGCCGAACAGCGCCGCGTCGATCACCAGGCCACCCGCATCGCCATGCAGTATGGGCAGCGCGAAGGCCAGCTCGTTGAAGCCATTGATCACCTTGCCCACCAGATAGGCGCCTTTGTTCCGGTAGAACAGGCCGGACAGTACCTGCACCTGGAAATTGGTGCGCAGCTTGGTGTGAGGCCCCAGGCGGTTTTGAAGGGCGGACAACACATTGCGAATGTCGCCGTCCAGGTTTTCAAAGGGCCGCTGCAATTGAAAGTTATCGACGATGCGCACCAGCGTCTCGTGCAGCGTCCCGGGCGACGGGTAATAGGCCCGGTAGGTGGGCCTGGCCGCAGGTTCTTCGTTCTCGATGTATTCCGTGCTGACCGCCGGCCGCACGAAGATGAAGTCGTTATGGAAATGCGTGCGGTGGAGGATCTTGGTCGTGACCGAATTGAAGAACGTTTCGGCCAGTTCGGGCTGGTGATGGTCCACGAGCAGACCGATGTAGTGCAGCTTGACCTGATGCCACACATCCATCGGTTGCTCTCCCGCTTGGAACTCCTTGTCCAGCCGCCGCACGCATTCCTTCACGCGCAGATCGTAGAACTCGATCCGTTCCCGCTGGGCCCGCTGCTGTCCGTGCCAATCGGCGGTTTCGAACCGGTGCCTGGCGCGAGCGGACTCCGTGCGAAACAGCTGATAGTGGCGGTTGAAGCCATCCATCATCGCCTTGGCAATCGCATAGGCGTGCGGGGAGTCCAGTCGCTGCGGGAACATGGGCCGCATCCTGCGAAGGGGAACGACCTTACTCGCGGCGGGTGGCCGCGATGCCGGCAACGGCCGCCTGGTAGAGCTCGTCGATGCCTTCGGTGCCGGAAACCTCCAGGTTCAGGCTCTTGATCAACCCGTCCTTGAGACCATAGCACCAGGCATGCAGGGTGACCTTCTGGCCGCTCGCCCAGGCGTCCAGCATCACGGTGGTCTGCGCGACGTTCATCACCTGCTCGATGGCGTTGAGCTCGCAAAGCGCGTCGTGGCGCCACGCCTGCGGCGTCGCGGCGATAAGCTCACGATGGCGGTCGCGCACATCCTTCACATGACGGATCCAGTTGTCCGCCAAACCCACGCGCACGTCCTGCAGCGCGGCCAGCACGCCACCGCATCCGTAATGGCCGACCACCATCAGGTGTTCGACGCGCAGTTGGTCGACCGCGTACTGGATGGTGGAGAGGCAGTTCAGGTCGGTGGGCACCACCACGTTGGCCACATTGCGGTGCACGAACACCTCGCCCGGCTCCAACCCGGTGATCTGGTTGGCCGGCACGCGGCTGTCGGAACAGCCGACCCACATGTACTTGGGCTTCTGCTGCGCCATGAGGCCCGTGAAAAACCCGGGACGTTCCCGCTTCATCTGCGCTGCCCACGCGCGGTTGTGGACAAAAAGTTGTTCAATGTCAGGAACGGTCATTTTGGCTCTTTCAGAAGATTGTTCAACAAATCAGCATGTTTCCGCGAACAATTCGCGGCCGATGAGCATACGCCGAATCTCACTCGTCCCCGCGCCGATCTCGTAGAGTTTTGCATCTCGCCACAAGCGCCCCAGCGGGTATTCGTTGATGTAGCCATTGCCCCCGAAGATCTGGACGCCTTCGCCAGCCATCCAAGTGGCTTTCTCCGCACACCAGAGAATGACCGAGGCGCAATCCTTGCGAACTTGCCGCACATGGTCGATGCCCAGCATGTCCAGATTCTTCGCCACCGTGTATGCAAATGAGCGACCGGCCTGCAGGACGGTATACATGTCCGCCACCTTGCCCTGGATCAGTTGGAATTCACCAATGCTCTGGCCGAACTGCTTGCGATCGTGGATATACGGCACGACGTTATCCATCACCGACTGCATGATGCCGAGCGGCCCTCCCGTCAGTACGGCCCGCTCGTAGTCGAGCCCACTCATGAGTACCTTGGCACCGCCATTGAGAGCACCCAGCACTTGGCTGGCGGGCACTTCGACGTTTTCGAACACCAACTCACCGGTGTGGCTGCCTCGCATGCCCAGCTTGTCCAGCTTCTGCGCGATGCTGAAGCCCTTCATGCCTTTTTCGATCAGGAATGCAGTGACGCCCCGAGCGCCCAACTCGGGCTCGGTTTTGGCATAGACCACCAAGGTGTCAGCGTCCGGACCGTTGGTGATCCACATCTTTGTGCCGTTGAGCAGGTAGTAGCCGCCTTTGTCCTCCGCCTTGAGCTTCATGCTGATCACGTCGGAGCCCGCGCCAGGCTCGCTCATGGCAAGGGCGCCTACATGCTCACCGCTGATCAAGCGCGGCAAATACTTTTGCTTTTGCTCTTCCGTGCCGTTTCGGTTGATCTGGTTCACGCAAAGGTTGCTGTGGGCCCCGTAAGACAGGCCGACGGACGCGCTGGCACGAGAGATTTCTTCCATTGCCACCATGTGAGCGAGGTATCCCATTTGTGCACCGCCATAGGTCTCCGGCACAGTGATACCCAGCACGCCCAAATCACCCATCTTGCGCCACAGGTCCATGGGAAACTGGTCCGTGCGATCAATCTCTGCCGCACGCGGAGCGATTTCTGCCTGTGCGAAGTCACGCACGGCGTCGCGCAATGCATCAATGTCTTCACCCAACTGGAAATTCAGGCCGGGAAGGCTCGCAACGGTCATATCTATGTCTCCTGTTTTGGCATCAATAAAGAAGAAATTCAGCCAGCAACGCCGTCACGCCCGATAACGGACATGAGGGTGCAGCTCATCGTGGCAATGAGTTTTCCTGATGGTCATCCGAACTGAAAGCGCGGCCTTCGCACACAGTGATGGTTCGGCCAGGCTTGATCACTCGGTCTTCCATGCGAAAGCGAGGTCCGCGCGCCGGCGCAAGCAAATTGATTTTGAATTCGATCGTCAACACAGCGGCATCCGCGGGCATCAGCGTGAAGGCTGCATAACCACAGGCCGAATCCAACGCGGTAGACACCATGCCCGCGTGCAAAAAACCATGTTGTTCGGACAACGTGAGTGGCATGGCAATGAATGATTTACGTTTACGTAAACGTCAATTATGAATCATTTCTTCTTCTCTGCTTTTGCCAACAGTGCACGGGCCTCTTTTTCGTGCTCTCTCACTTCTTCCAGGTTGGCTTGAAGGTCTGCCATCTGCTCTTCCAATTGCTTGCGATGCTCCCCCAGCACATCAAGGAATTTGCGCAGTTGTACCCCGGTATCACGGGGGCTGTCGTACAGGTCGATGATTGCTTTCGCTTCGGTCAGCGACAAGCCCAAGCGCTTTGCTCGAAGCGTCAGCCGAAGCCGAGTTCGATCGCGAGCGCTGTAGAGGCGGGTTCGCCCACCTGGCCCCGTTCTTTCCGGTTGGAGCAATCCCATGTCTTCATAGAAGCGCATGGCCCTCGTCGTTAAATCAAACTCTTTGGCGAGGTCGCTGATGGTGTAAGTGGTTAAAGCCATAAATAGTCCGCCCTGAATAATTCTGTTTTTACCCGCACGCCGGTTGGTGCTCGACCGGAGTGGCGATCAACGCGGCGATGACCGCCTGCATCGGCAGCCAGAATCGGGCGCAAAAAAGCCGCAGCGCGGCCAGGATCAGGCGCAGGTCGTGCCCGGCCGCACATCACCGCATGCAGCGCATCGCCCAGCGCGCCCTTGAGCGGGTTGCGGGCAAGTCGCCCATCCATCTTCATGTGCCCAATGGCGGGCTCGATGGCACTGCGCCTTTTGATCATGGCCTTGAGCGTTCGCGTGATGCCACGCTTTTGGCCTGACAACTGCTTGGCTTGCGCGTAGCGCCCGATCTGCGCGGCCAGCTTGACCAGCGGGTGACGCATGTTGATCAACTCGTCCAACCTTGGACGGAACAGTTCGGCCGTTTGCGGCTGCGAAGGCTTCGGGCCCATGGAATCTCCGGAGGAATTTGCAAGAAAACAGGTATTGGCAGAACCATACCTTGCAAAGGCTGCGGCCATCAACCCCAAGAACTGCAAGCAAGATCAACGACTTGCGAATTGTTCAGGACGGACTCTGTACGGCCAACTCGGCACAAGCCTTGCTGTTGCTATAAGGGTCGTGCCCTCCCAGCAGATCGTTTTCCCGGTAGCCCCAATTCCACTCCCTGTTTTCATAGCACTTGTCCGTGGTCACGACCACGACAGCTCGCACGCTCGGGGTGGCGCGCACTGCTTCAAGAAGATTCACTGTTCCCATCAGGTTGGTGGCATACGTCTCCACCGGGTTGGCATAACCTTGCCGAACCAAAGGTTGAGCCGCCAAATGGATCAGGACCTCAGCCCCACTGCCAGCCAAAGCCTCCTGCAGTGCGGCGGCATCCCGCACATCCCCCAGCAGCGATTGCATTCCGCGATCCACTTGCGCCAAGCGAAATAGCGAAAGCGCCGGCGGCTCCAGGGCAAACCCGGTGACTTGCGCGCCTAACGCCTGCAGCCACAGACTGAGCCACCCACCTTTGAAGCCGGTATGGCCTGTTAGAAATACGCGCCTGCCTCGCCAAAAACCGGCGTCGACTGCCGGCCTCACCATGTCTTCCATGGCGCCTTCCCCGAGGCCCAAAGCCCTTCCAGCAAAACTTTTTCGCGCAGCGTGTCCATTGGTTGCCAAAAGCCTGGATGGCGATAAGCGGCAAGCTGTTTGCGCTGCGCCAAAGTTTCCAGCGGCGCGCGCTCCCATACGGTGTGGTCGTCCTCGATCAAATCCAGCACTTGCGGAGAGAGCACGAAGAATCCTCCGTTGATCAACCCCCCGTCGCCTTCCGGCTTTTCCTTGAACACCGTGACGAATTGCCGATCATCCAAGTCCAGGGCTCCGAATCGTCCGGGCGGCGGCGTGGCCATCAGGGTGGCGAGCACACCTGCGTTGCGGTGGAAAGCGATGAGCGCGCCGATGTCAATGTCGCTCACTCCGTCGCCATAGGTGAAGCAAAAAGCCTCTTCTCCGCGCACGTGCTCACCTACGCGCCTGAGGCGGCCTCCGGTCATCGTCGTCTCCCCGGTATCGACCAGCGTCCCCCTCCAGGGCTCGGCATGGCGCCCATGCACTTCCATGCGGTTATTCGCCAAATCGAAAGTGGCGTCTGACATGTGCAGGAAGTAGTTGGCGAAGTACTCCTTGATCATGTAGCCCTTGTAGCCGCAGCAGATCACGAAGTCGTTGATACCTTGCTGCGAATACATCTTCATGATGTGCCAGAGGATGGGTTTGCCCCCGATCTCCACCATGGGCTTGGGTTTCTGCAAGGTTTCTTCACTGAGCCGTGAGCCCAGCCAGCCAGCCAGCCAGCCAGCCAGCCAGGATGATCGCCTTCATGCGCTGTGCTGCCCCTCACTCCCGACCAAAGGGGCTGCGCCCTTCGCACCCAATGCAGCACGCACCGCCTCGGCCACCCGCTCCGCATCCCCCCCTGCCATACCCAGGTAGAAAGGCAATCCACAAAGATCGGTGGCAATCTTTACCGCGGCAGGCGCAGGCAGGCAAGTACTGTGCTTTTCCAGTGCGGGCATGGCATTGAGCAGTGGCTGGTACCAGCGCCGGACCATGATGTGGCGCTCTGCGCACACGCGCTCCAGCCGTTCGCGGTCTTGTGCACTGGGCAACCGCACGCACAGCAAGGTGGGCGCGGCCACCGGCTCCGCCATTTCCTGCCACCGCAGCAAGGCCGGGGTAGCCGCCGCATCCAGCCGGGCACGCAAATCCGCATGCATCGATCTGCGCAGCGCAGCGCGTTCATCCCAGCGATCCAGCGATGCCAGGCCCACTGCAGCGTGGTATTCACTCATTTTTGCGTTCGTACCGATACGAACCAGCATGCCGACCGGTACGCCAGCAGCGGGATTCAAATTGATGCCGAAGTTGGTCAACTGCCGCACTCTCGCGATCAACCCTGGACGACTGGAGACCACGAATCCGCCCTCCCCTGCGGGGAGACACTTGGTGGCGTGCAGGCTGAACACAGCGGTTCCAGTGGGTGCGTCCAGCCATTGGCTGCCGAAAGCGGCCGCTGCATCGATCACCACGGGGATGCCGGTGTCCTGCTCGAACTCGTGCCAGCCAGCCATGGCATGGGGCGCGCCGAAGGTGGCGACGGGTAGTACGGCATCAACGGCTCCCTGCGCCACGGCCTGGCGTGCGATCTCGGGAGTGAGCAACCAGCTTTGCGCGTCCACATCCGCCAGAACGGGCAGGTGGCCCGCCCTCAACACGGCCGTGGCCGTGGCCACGAAGGTCAGAGCAGGCACCAGCACGCGGCTGTGGGGCGGAAGGTCCAGCGCCGTCAGCGCCAGCTCCAGCCCCAGCGTGGCATTGGCCACCGTCGTCAACCCCAGAGACACGGGTGACCGTGCCGAGAAACGCGCGTTCAGGCCGGTTTCGAATTCGCAGACCAGCGGACCGAAGTTGGAATATTGCCGCGCTGCGTGCATGCGCTGCAAATACGGCATGAGTACCTCAGGCGCAGGCAGGTCCGGCACCAGCAGAGGAAGGGTCACCGGGGCTGGCGCAGGCCTGGGCGTCATCCGTTGCCCATCAAACGCGGCGATGCAGGCGATGCGTTTTCGGTGTGGGCCATGGCGGCCTCCAGATCCACTTCCACGCCCAGCCAGCGCGCGTCCCGGTTCAGGCAGTTCAGCCACATGAGGCGGTAGGCCTTTTCCAGCTCGGCAGTGCGGGTTGCGTAGTCCATCAGCACGCTTTTCCCCATCCACTCGCGAGCATGGTGGCGCAGATGGAGCAAGCCCTCCGTGTCAGCCATCAGCCGCAGGGCGGCAGCCACGTACGCATCTTCATCCTGGGCCACTTCGCCACCGAAGCCCAGCCCCTGCAGGGTGCGGGCGGACGACGCATCGATGCCCCGCTCTGCATCCATGGCGACGATCGGCAGACCCATCCAGAGCGCATGCAGCGTCGTCGTCCCTCCCGAGATCGGGGACGTGTCCAGCGCAACGTCCGCGATGTGGCCCAGCTCCATGAACTGATTCAAGGGCTGCTGGTGCAGAACGAATACGCGATCGACCGGCATGCCAGCAGCCTCGACGCGCATCTGCATGTTGGCCTGTGCCGCTTCGGCAGACCGCTCCTTCACCATGATGATGAGGCGGGCGTCGGGGCGCTGCTGCAGGATTCGCGCCCATGTGCCCAGCATGCGGTCGGTGACTTTGGCGGAGTTATTGAGCGAGATGAGCGTGGGGTAACCATTGCCCAGCATCGGCGGCGCCTCGCACAGCGGCGCATAGGTGGGCGGGGCATAGCTCGCCATGCACGCCAGCCGGAACAGTCGCTCGCTGTACAGCAGTTCATGCCCCGGCGGCGTGATCCCCGCGTCGGTCAGCCGGTAATCCATGGCCTTCATGCCCAACGGATTCATGAAGCCCAGCCACGTCACCTGGATAGGTGCAGCGCGGCGCGCAAAAACCAGAAGACGATTGCCCGCCGTGTGGCCCGACAAGTCCACCAGGACGTCGATGCCGTGCGAACGGATCAGCGCATGAAGCTCGTCATCGGACAGATGCATCATCTCGTGCCAGTGGGGCACGCATTGCTGGAGGGCATCGGTGATCGCGTCGCGGCGCCCTCCTGAATACACATGTACCTCGACCTCTTTCGGGTCGTGGTGGCGGAGCACGGGCAACATGAAGAACGCCACCGAGTGCTCCCGGAAGTCGGCCGTCACATAGCCGACCTTCAAGCGCTTTTTCGGCCGGCGGTCAGCCACGCTCAGCGGCGCCGCCTTGCGCGTCAATGGATCCGCATAGCGGCGTCCCCAGTCCCGATAGACCTCCAATGTCTTGACGGGGTCGCGGTTGATCTGGCTGTGCAGAAAGGCCCGCATGACCCACATGGCCGGGTTGTTGCCGCGGCGACACACGTCGTCGATCATTTCCAGGGCTTCGGCATGCCGCCCCAGATTGAACAACGCGAACGACAGTCCATGCTGCGCATCCGGCATGCCGGGTTGCAAGGTGATGGCGGTCTCGAGCGCCGGGATCGCCTGCGCCCAGTTTTCCATCTTGAGATAGGTGCGCCCCACCTGCATCCACACCTCCGCGTTGCGTGGTTCGAACGCCAAGGCCGTAGTGAACTTGGTCAAGGCCCCCACCAGATCCTGCTGCGCGAGACATTGCTCCGCCTGGTAGAGCGCGATCAGCAACTCGGCATGCGCTTGCACATCAGCATCGTCGTGGGAGGTGGGCATGGAGCACATTGGCGGCGGGCAATGAAAGAAAGAGGAATCTTTTCACGAAGGACCGAAACGGCAGGGCCCATCTTAGGCGCTGGCAAGCGCTGCAATGGCCCCAATAAACCATGGTTTGCCCGCCTGTTTCCACACGCGGGCAACCGGTTTCACCACCAGGCAGCGCGCTTGTCAAGGGAAACGAATTAGGGTGTTTCCCACCCGCATTTCCGTTTTTGCGCTTCAAAAGGACTCTGCCAGAATGGCCGCATGTTTGTAATCATCGGTTACTTGGTCTGTCTCGGGTGCATTTTCGGCGTGTACGTGGTGCACGGCGGGAATGTGAGCGTCATCGTCAAGGCGCTCCCCTTCGAGATGATCACGATCTTCGGCGGCGCGCTGGGCGCCTTCGTGGTGAACAACCAGCCGAAGGTGCTGAAGTCCACGCTGAAGGCGCTGCCCATGGCGCTGAAAGGGTCCAAGTACACCAAGGCGCGGTACATGGAATTGATGGCCATGCTGTACGACATCCTGCAGAAAGCCCGCAAGGAAGGGCTGATGGCCATCGAAAAGGATGTCGAGACGCCCCACGAGTCGGAAATCTTCAAGAAGTACCCGACGGTCGGCAACGACCACCATGTGATCGAGTTCATGACCGATTACCTGCGCATGATGGTGTCCGGCAACCTGAACGCCCACGAGATCGAGGCGCTGATGGACAGCGAAATCGAAACCCACCACCAGGAAGCGCACGCCCCCGTGGCAGCGCTTGCGCGCCTTGCGGGCGCGCTGCCCGCCTTCGGCATCATCGCCGCCGTGCTCGGCGTGGTGAACACCATGGGCTCGGTGGGCCAGCCGCCTTCCGTGCTCGGCGGCATGATCGGTTCGGCCCTGGTGGGCACCTTCCTGGGCATTCTGCTGGCCTATGGCGTGGTGGAGCCGCTCGGCGGCCTGGTGGAGCAGAAGCTGGAAGATGCCGCCAAGGAACTGCAGTGCATCAAGACCACGCTGCTGGCCAGCATGCAGGGCTACAACCCCGCCACCGCCATCGAATTCGGCCGAAAGGTACTTTTCTCCACCGACCGACCGAGCTTTGCCGAACTGGAAAGCCACGTGAAGGGCAAGAAGTAAGCTGCGGACGCCATGGCCGACAAGAAACTCCAGCCGATCATCATCAAGCGCGTCAAGAAGGGCGGCCATGCCGTGCATGGCGGCGCCTGGAAGATCGCGTATGCCGACTTCGTGACGGCCATGATGGCGTTCTTCCTGCTGATGTGGCTCCTCGGCTCGACCGCCAAGGGGGAACTGCAGGGCATCGCCGCTTACTTCAGCTCGCCTTTGAAGGTGGCCATGCAGGGAGGGGACGGCGCGGGCAACAGCTCGAGCGTGATTCCCGGCGGCGGCAACGATCTGTCCAAGGTGCACGGGCAGGTGCGCCGATCCGACTCGGAAGCCTCGACCAGCCGCAAAGCCAACCTGGAGGCCGCACGCGCCGAGCGCGCCCGCCAGGATGAGCAGCGCATCAAGGCGCTGCAGGCCAAAATCGACGCGCTGATCACTGAAAACCCCAAACTGAACGAGTACCGTTCTCAGATACGCATGGATGTGACGCCCGACGGCTTGCAGATCCAGATCGTGGATGACCAGAACCGGCCCATGTTCGACAGCGGCAGTGCGTTGGTAAAACCCTACATGCGCGACATTCTTCGAGAAATCGGTACGGCGCTCGGTGGCGTGCAAAACCGCATCAGCCTGTCCGGCCACACCGACGCAACGCCCTACGGCAACGGCGACCGTGGCTATAGCAACTGGGAGCTGTCGGCCGATCGCGCCAACGCCTCGCGCCGTGAACTGGTGGCCGCCGGCATGCCGGATGCCAAGCTGGGCCGCGTTGTCGGGCTGGCGGCCAGCGATTTGCTGGAGCCCAGGGAGCCGCGGGCGCCGTCCAATCGGCGCATCACGATCACGGTTTTGACGCAGGAAGCCGAGGAGCGTCTGCTCGGCAAGAAATCTGCCACCATCACTTCCACGGAGTTCACCGCCGAAAAGCGGGAGAATCCGGCATCCGCCCCTCGGCCGTAACGTCTTGTCACCAAACCTGCGGCCCATGACAATACACACTGCAATTTCCGACCGAAAGGGTCCCACGTGACCACTGCACTCCGCTTTTTGATCGTTGACGACTTCTCCACCATGCGACGCATCGTGCGCAACCTGCTCAAGGAAAGCGGCTTCGCCGATGCCGACGAGGCCGAAGATGGCGTGGTGGCCCTGAACAAGCTGCGCAACAGCAAGTTCGATTTCGTCGTCACCGACATCAACATGCCCAACATGAACGGGTTTCAGTTGTTGGCAGAAATCAAGAAAGACGACAAGCTCAAGCACCTGCCTGTGCTGATGGTGACCGCGGAAGCCCGCAAGGAAGACATCGTGGCCGCTGCCCAGAACGGGGCTGCCGGCTACATCGTCAAGCCGTTCACCAAAGCCACGCTGGAAGAGAAAGTCACCCTGATCCTCAAGAAAATGGGCCTGTGATCATGGACACCTCGGACAACACCCCTGCGGAAACAGGCGCCGTTCACAACAAGATCGGCCAGCTGACCCGCCAGCTGCACGATTCGCTGAACGAACTCGGCTATGCCGACAAGCTGCGCGGCACCATGGGCGAATTGCCCGATGCGCAAAGCCGTCTCTCCTATATCGCTCGCCTCACGGGCGAAGCGGCGGAAAAAGTGTTGAGTCGGGTGGAACAGGCCAAGGCCCAGCACGACTTCATCGCCGAAGAGACCCGGCGCGTGGTTTCCTCGCTGGTGAAAGACCCGGTGGCGGCCGTCGCCAAGGGCGAGATCATGAACTTCCTGCATGACGTGGAGCGCGTCACCAAGGAAGCCGACGGCCACCTGACCGAAATCATGATGGCGCAGGATTTCCACGACCTCACCGGCCAGGTGATCGCGCGCGTGGTCAATCTGGCGGCCACGATCGAAGAGCAGCTCGTGCAGTTGCTCATCCAGACCGCGCCGCCCGCTGCGCAGGCCCAGGTCGCCCCCGTGGTGGAGGCGCGCCGCGATCATCTGGCCGGCCCCGTGGTCGATCCCGAAGGCACGCCCGACGTGGTCACCGACCAGTCGCAAGTGGACGATCTGCTGGCCAGCCTGGGCTTCTGATCCCCCGGATGGCGAAATGCTCCTGAAAAAGGAGCATTCACCGCTTATCCCCGTAATCTTTGAATGCCTTTTTGACCTGAAAGGCAATGAATCCCACGGCACTCTGCTATGGTTTTTGATAAAACCACGGAACTGCCTGACGATGGCCTGCCGGCCCGCTCCGGCCCGCCGCCCTGAATAGCTGCCCGACAAGCCGTCTATTCGCGCTTTAGATTTTCCGGGCGCTCACGACAATGGCATGACCAAACCCGTCATGCCACCATGGACTCCAGCCAAGACAAAGACCTCCCCGCGACAGAGCACAAGCTCCAGAAAGCGCGCAAGGACGGCCAGGCTGCGCGCTCGCGGGACCTGTCCCACATCGCCGTGCTCGGCATGGGTGCCTGCAGCGTCCTCGTGCTGGCTCCCATGCTGACCGAGCACATGCAACTGGCCGTGCGCGAGCAGCTGGTGTTCAACGCCGCCACCGTGCAGGCCACGGGCTCCATGGTCACCCGGCTGCAGCAGATGGCCTTCATCGGAGTGCTCGCCAGCATCGTCTTCGCACTGCTGACCGGTGCGGCGGCCGTTGCCAGCGCCATCGGCGCCGGCGGCTGGGTGTTCAGCTTCCAGCCGATCACGCCACAGTTCAATCGGTTGAACCCGATCTCGGGCTTCTCCAATCTGATGTCCAAGCAGCAGCTGGTCAACGTGGGCAAGATGGTGCTCATGACCGGCGTGATCACCGCCGTGGCCTGGAATTTCCTGGGCAACAGCATCGACAAGCTCTCCATGCTGGTGCTCCAGCCCTCTCCGGTGTCGCTGCGCTGGGTCGGCGAATGGATGACCTCGGGCGTGAGCCTGATGCTGCTGGTGGTGTTTCTTGCGGCGGTGGTCGACGTTCCGCTCCAGGCGTTCTTCTTCAAATCGCGCCAGAAGATGTCGCACGAGGAAATCAAGCAGGAGCACAAGGAGTCCGAAGGCAGCCCCGAGACCAAGAGCCGACAGCGCCAGCGGGCCCGCGAGATCGCCGACCGCGCCAGCATCGCGTCGGTGCCCAAGGCCGACTTCGTGGTGATGAACCCGACCCACTATGCCGTGGCGCTCAAGTACGACGAGGGCACGATGAGCGCCCCGCAGGTGATCTCCAAGGGCACCGACCTGCTGGCTTTCAAGATCCGCGAGATGGCCACGCAGCATTCGGTTCCGGTACTGCAGTCGCCGATGCTGGCCCGGGCGCTGTATGCGCATGCCGAACTGGACCAGGCCATTCCCGCCACGCTGTACGCCGCCGTGGCGCAAGTGCTGGCTTACGTGTACCGCCTGAAGGCCGCGATGCGCGGTGAAGGCCGCATGCCCGACGCGCAGCCCGATCCGTTCGTGCCGCCCGAACTCGATCCGCTGAACCGCACCACCGACGCTGGGACCGCACCATGACGCCCTCCATGAAATCCGTCCGGCAGTGGGCCGGCACCAACGCCTCGGCCGTGCAGGGCATGTCCGCCCCGCTGCTGGTGGTGGCCATCCTGGCGCTGATGGTGCTGCCCATCCCCGCCTGGCTGCTGGACACCTTCTTCACGCTGAACATCGCCGTCGCGCTGATGGTGATGATGGTGGCGGCGTACATGCTGCGGCCGCTGGACTTCGCGGCGTTTCCGTCGGTGCTGCTGCTGACCACGCTGATGCGGCTGTCGCTGAACGTGGCATCCACCCGTGTGGTGCTGCTGGAAGGCCACACCGGCCCGGGCGCTGCCGGCGCGGTGATCGAGGCCTTCGGGCATTTCCTGATCGGCGGCAACTTCGCCGTCGGCCTGATCGTCTTCGCGATCCTGGTGGTGATCAACTTCGTGGTGGTGACCAAGGGCGCCGAGCGCATCGCCGAAGTGTCGGCCCGCTTCACGCTGGACGCCATGCCCGGCAAGCAGATGGCCGTGGACGCCGACCTGAACGCCGGCCTGATCGACGAGAAGGAAGCCAAGCGCCGGCGCCTGGAAGTGGCGGAAGAAGCCAACTTCTTCGGCTCGATGGACGGCGCCTCGAAATTCGTGCGCGGCGATGCGGTCGCCGGCATCCTGATCTTGCTGATCAACATCGTCGGCGGCTTCGCCATCGGCATGCTGCAGCACGACCTCTCGGCCGGCCAGGCCGCCAACAGCTACATCCTGCTGGCGGTCGGCGATGCGCTGGTGGCGCAGATTCCGGGGCTGCTGATCTCGGTGGCCGCGGCGATGGTGATCTCGCGCGTGGGCAAGGAAGAGGACATGGGGCACCAGATCGTGCAACAGCTCTTCATGTCGCCCCGCGTGCTGGGCGTGACCGCCGGCATCCTGATCCTGCTGGGGCTGATTCCCGGCATGCCGCACGCCGTGTTCCTCATCATGGGCTCGGGGCTGGGTTACGCCGCATGGACGCTGATGAAGCGCGCCAACGCCCCGCAGCCGGTGGTGGAAGCGCCCCCGCCCGCCCACGACGGCGAAGCCAGCTGGGACGACCTGCAACCCGTGGACCTGCTGGGCCTGGAACTGGGCTACCGCCTCATCACCCTGGTGGACAAGAACCGCCAGGGCGACCTGCTCACCCGCATCAAGGGCGTGCGCCGCAAGTTCGCCCAGGAAGTGGGCTTTCTTCCCCCCGCCGTGCACGTGCGCGACAACCTGGAACTCAAGCCCAGCGCCTACCGCATCACCCTGCGCGGCGTGGTGGTGGGCGAAGGCGAGGCCTTCCCCGGCATGCACCTGGCCATCAACCCCGGCGGCATCACCACGCCCTTGATCGGCACCCCCACGACCGACCCCGCTTTCGGCCTGCCCGCCCACTGGATCGACGAACACCAGAAGGAAGCGGCACAAATGGCGGGTTTTACGGTCGTTGATTCAGAAACCGTGATGGCGACGCATTTGTCACACTTGATGCAAGTTCAAGCCGCAAAGCTCCTGAGTCGCACGGAAACCCAGCAACTCGTGGAACACGTGGCCAAACTGGCCCCCAAGCTCATCGAGGAAGTGGTACCCAAAATGGTGTCGATCGCAACGTTCCAGAAAGTCCTCCAGCTGCTGCTGGAAGAGTCTGTGCACATCCGCGACATCCGCACCATCATCGAAACGCTGGCAGAGCACGCCGGCGCCACCACCGACCCGGTCGAACTGGCCCGCCGCGTGCGCATCGCGCTGTCGCCCGCCATCGTGCAGCAGATCTACGGTCCGACGCGCGAACTGAACGTGATCGCCATCGAACCCGGCCTGGAGCGCCTTTTGGTCCAGGCGCTGAGCAACAGCGCCGGCCCGTCGCTCGATCCCGGCGTGGCCGACATCCTCACGCAGAAAGCGGCCGAAGTCGCCATGAAGCAGGAAGAAATGGGCATGCCCGCCTGCCTGCTGGTGCCCGACGCGATCCGCAACGCCATTTCCCGCCTGGTGCGCCGCGTCGCGCCACGGCTGCAGGTGCTCGCCCACAGCGAGATCCCTGAAACCCACACCATCCGCATTGGTCCGATCCTCAAAGGTGCATCCGCATGAACATCAAACGCTTCACCGCCCCCACCTCGCGTGAGGCCCTGGCCAAGGCGCGCATGGCCTTCGGGGACGGCACCCTCATCCTGTCCAACCGCCCCACGGCCAACGGCGTGGAAGTCATGGCCACCGCGGAAGACACGCTGTCCAGCCTGGAAAACGCGCCCGAGCCGGCGCCCGCCAGCCGCCTGCAGGAACGCGCTGCCGACATGGCCGCCAGCCCCGCGCGCACCCTGGCCCGCCCCCAGGCGGCCGCAGCCCGCATCGAGCCGCAGCGCAGTGCGGTGGCGCAGGACACCGAGCAACTGGCGATGAGCACGCTCTCGTTCCAGGACTACGTGCGCGAGCGCATGCTGCGCCGCCGCCACGAAGCCCTCACCGGAACGGCCGAAGCCCCATCGATCAACGAACGCAGCCGCGAACGCGCTCCGGAGCGTGAACGCGAGCGCATGCCCGCGCCAGCGGCCGCATCCGCACCCGTCGTGCGCCACAACCCGCTGCGCTCCATACCGATGGACATCGCGCCCGAGCCCGTGGCCCCGCGCCGCATGCAGGTACCCGTGCCCTCGCTAGCTCCCGCCTCCGGACAGCAGAACCTGATGAGCGAACTGCAATCGATGAAGGACCTCATCGAAGACCGCTTCAACACGCTCGCCTGGCTCGGCCAGGCCAAGCAGAATCCGATCCAGTCGAACCTGATGCTCAAGCTGATCCGCGCCGGCTACTCGCCGTCGCTGGCCCGTGCCGTGCTGGAGCGCCTGCCCGAAGAACTGGGCGCGGGCGATGCCGTGCGCTGGCTCATGGAAGTGCTGGAACGCAACCTGAAGACCGACGCGCATGTGCGCCCGCTGTACGAGGAAGGCGGCATCTACGCCATGGTGGGCTCCACCGGCGTGGGCAAGACCACCACCACCGCCAAGCTGGCCGCCATGTGCGCCCGCATCCATGGCCCCGGCAGCGTCGGCCTGATCACCCTGGACACCTACCGTGTCGGCGCCCACGAACAGCTGCGCACCTATGGCCGCATGCTGGGCGTCGTCGCCCATCTGGCGCACGACCGGGCCGCGCTGCAGGACCTGCTGGGCCTGCTGGGCGGCAAGAAGATGGTGCTGATCGACACCACGGGCATCGCCCCGCGCGATCCGCGCAAGCGCGACATGCTCGACGTGCTGGACCTGCCCAACGTGAACCGCCTGCTGGTGCTGAACGCCGGCTGCCATGGCGACACGCTGGACGACACGCTCAGCGCCTTCAAGACCGAAGGCTCGCAACAGGCCATCCTGTCCAAGGTGGACGAAGCCGTGAAGCTCGGCCCCTCGATCGACGCCCTGATCCGCCACCAGATGGTGCTGCGCGGCGTGACCAACGGCCAGCGCGTGCCCGAAGACTGGGAAGCCGCCGATGCGCACCGGCTCATCAGCACGTCGATGCGCTCGCCCGCCAAGTCGGCCTTCGACCCGAAGGCGTCGGACCTGAACTTTTTCTTCTCGCACTCGCCCGAGCTGGCCTCGGAAAGGGGAATGGTCGATGCTTGATACCGGTTTTCACCAGGCCGCGAGCCTGCACAGCATCACGCCTCAGTCCGATCTGCGGATCGTGGCGGTGGTGGCGCAGCCCGACGCCGCTTATGGGCTGGAAACCCTCTGGCAGGTGTGCTCCAGCCTGCAGCGGCTGGGCTATCCCGTCGCCGTGCTGGACGGGACCGCCCGCGAAACCGACGATGCGCCCGGCCTGGCCCACTTGCTGGCCGAGCCCTCCTGGCAGAACGGCGCCCCGCTGGAAACCGGGCCCGCGGCCTCGTCGCTGGCCGTGATTCCCGCCGGCTACGGCATGCAGCGGCTGGCACGCCAGACCGCCGACGGCCCGGCCGCGCTGCAGGCGCTGCAACCGTTCTTTCGCGCCTATGCGCTCCTGGTGCTGTACGCCAGCGCCGAAGTGCTGGCCCCGCTGGTGCGCGCCACCGCCGCCGTGCCGCTGGTGATCGCCGAGGGCGGGCCGGACAGCGTGGTGCAAAGCTATCGCCAGCTCAAACACATGGCGATGCACGCTGGCGTGCACTGCTCGGTGGCTTCCATCCTGCCGCCCGGCGGGCCGGCGCAGGCCGACCTGACGCACGCGGCGCTCCATACCCTGCAGCGCTGCGCCGAGCGGCACCTGGGCAGCGGCATCCTCACGAGCACCGTGCGGGCCAACCATTCACAGGACGTGCAGCGGCTGGCCTTGCAACTGCTGGAAAACGCGTGCACCATTGGCGCCGCGATGCCTGCCACCCAGCCCTTCGGCATGACGGAGACGGCTGCGCATTTCGCCCGGAGCCATTGACCCCATGTACACCGCCAAAGGCCAGCTCGACCGCGATGCGCTGATCCGCCAGCATGTGCCGCTGGTCCGCCGGATTGCGCACCACATGATCGCCAAGCTCCCGCCGAACGTGGAACTGGACGACCTCATCCAGGTGGGCATGATGGGCTTGAGCGAGGCCCTGTCCCGCTACGAAGCCGCGCAGGGCGTGCAGTTCGAAACCTTCGCCACCCAGCGCATCCGCGGCGCCATGCTCGACGAACTGCGCGAGGGCGACTGGATGTCCCGCAGCTCGCGCAAGAGCCAAAAGGAGATCGAACATGCGGTCCGTAGGCTGGAGCAGAAGTTCGGGCGCAGCCCGCTCGAATCCGAAATCGCCGCCGAACTGGACCTGAGTCTCGTGGAATACCAGACGCTGCTGGGCAAGGTGCGCGGCACGCAGCTGGTGTACCTGGAAGACATGACGCGCGGCGACGACGGCGACGACAGCTTTCTCGACCGCCACGTCGCCGACGGCGAAGCCGACCCGATGGCCGTGCTGCGCGACCAGCGGCTGAAGGCCTCCCTGGTGGCCGCCATCAAAAGCCTGCCCGAGCGCGAGCAGCACATCATGGGCATGTACTACGAGCACGACATGAACCTGAAAGAGATCGCCGCGGTGCTCGGGGTGACCGAATCGCGCATCTGCCAGCTGCACAGCCAGTCGATCGCGCGCCTTCGGGCCAAGATGCGCAGCCATTAGCCAACGCACAACCGTCGGGCTGGCACTCTTTCTGCAGTTGCTTCATTCCCTTCCAAAACAAAACACCGCATCGATGTGCGGCGTTTTTGTTTTTGGGCTCGGGGTCAGCCCTGCGAGCGGTAAATGCGGGCCGCGCCGCCCGAACGCCCTGGCGCACCGTTTCCGTAGGTGGAGGCTTCCTGGGGCGGCAACACGGTCGCCACCTGGCGCTCGGTCAGGGCGGTCAGGCGTGCCAGGTGTTCGCGCTGCTGGATCAATTGGGAGCGGATGGCCTGGATGCGGCGCTGGAGGTCGGCCGGCAGTTCCGCCGGGCGAGCGATTTTCTGGAGCGCGTTGGACAGATCGAGGGCTGCCTGGCGCAGCAGGGGGGCGGTGCGTTCCACCGCGAGCGCGTCGGTGGCCAGCAAGGCGGCGCCGACGTCTTTCAGACGGGATTCGACTTCGGAGAGCGTGGTTTCGAGCTGCATGGGTGGATCCTGTGCCGATCAACCCCGCAGGAAACCGGGATCAATGGCTGTTGCTGTTGTGGGAAATGATTTCCTGCGCATTGGACAGCAGCTTGTCCGCGATCGCATCGGCGTCCACCGTGAACGTGCCCTTTTCGATGGCGGCGCGCACGGCCTTCACCTTGTTGGCATCGAAATCGGTGCTGGCGCGGCTGTTGGCATCCAGCGCGCGGGCCGCATTGGAAAACGTGACGGGCACGCCGGCAGCCACAACGGCGGCTGGCGTTGCAGTCTTGGCCGCCGTTTCGGCGGCGGCCGCAGGCGCCTTGGCCTGCTTGGCTGCAGTGGCGGCTTGCGACACTGCATTGGCAATTTCGGGGTTCTGACCTATCTTCATCGCTCTCTCCCACCCCGCTCGATGTGGGGCACAGTAGCAATGTTTTCGACCACTTCGGCGGCGACTTTAGGCTTTTCTTGCGCCGCATCGGTTACAAAGTGATTTCTACTGTCCCATTTTCAGACACGACACCGGCGACTACGCGGCCATTATCCATACGGATGCGCACAGTCTCGCCCACGGCGCCAGCGGTGATCGCCTGCCCTGCGGATGTGACCGAATAGCCCTTTCCCTGTGCCACGACCCGCACGGCCGCACCGGCCTTGAACAAGGTCGGTGCCTTGACCATGTGCTGGCGCACCGCCTGGCCGGCCATGAGCTGGCGCGAGGCGACCATGCCGACCCAGCTTTCCGGATTGGCCACGATGGCGGTGGTTTCCGCCGCCCAATCGACTTCGGCCTCGGTCGCATCGGCCGCCGTGAGCACGGCGCCGGACGCCACGTTGCCCGTCAGCACCCAGGCCGGGCCATAGGCTTTGACGGTGACGGGAAGAAACACGTTCCAGGCCGTGGCGCCATCGACACAGCGCAGCCCCAGCCGGGTGCGGCCCCACAGCCGTGAGCCCGCCGGCAAATAAGGCTCCACCCGGGCGCACGGCGCCAGGCGCAGCCGCGAATCCAGCGCCCCCACGCTCACTTCCATGCGCAGCGGCATGTTGGCCGTGCCGGACTGGCCGCGCTGCAGCGCATCGTCCAGCCAGCGCTGGGTGATGCCGCCCAGATCCGCCGCCGGGTCGGCCACGGCCTGCTGCGCCCGCAATGCGGCAGCGGGCAGGGCCAAGGCGGCCGCCAGGGCGGCCATGCGGACCAGGGGCCGTGCAATGAAAGATCGGTGAGCGGTGTGATGTGACATGGGAAGGTCTCCTGTGGCGGCGAAGGCGGCTCCACGAGGGGAAAGGCCATTCGACCCCTGGCACTTTAGGGCCGCCGGGCTTGGACGAAGCACCGAACTGCGCGCCAATCGCCGCGTTCTTCGCGCTTTAGAAAAACCGGCCCATTTCCATAATCGAACCCACGCCGGAACACCGTTGTCCTCCGGCCAGGAACCCACCGCTGTGCGAGGCTGACATGCTGAACAAGATGACCGAAAGGCTGGATTTTCACGGTAACGCGCTTTTGCTGCGTGCCGAGCGCCAGCGCGCCATCGCCAGCAACATCGCCAACGCCGACACGCCCGGCTACGTGGCCCGCGACTTCAACTTCGCCGATGCGATGCGCGACGCGACCGGTGGCGGCTCGACCACGCTGAGCACCGGATCGGGCGCCAGCATGTCGCTGGCCACCAGCCAGCGCCAGCAAAGCGCCACCGACCCCCGCCACATTCCCCTGCCGGCCGCCACGACGGGCATGGGATCGGGCAGCACGCTGGGCTACTCGGTGCAGACCCAGCCCAACCTGGACAACAACACGGTGGACCTGGACCGCGAGCGGGCCGCCTTCGTGGACAACGCCGTGCGCTACGAAGCCACGCTGCGTTTCATCAACGGCAACGCCAAGACGATGCTGAGCGCCATCCAGGGCCAGTAAGAGTCATAACGCCCAGACCCACGGAAAGCGGAAACCGCCATGTCCATGTTCTCCATCTTCAATGTCTCGGGCAGCGCCATCAGTGCGCAGTCGCAGCGGCTGAACGTCGTGGCCAGCAATCTGGCCAACGTCGAAGCCGTGGCCGGCCCGGACGGCCAGGCCTACAAGGCGCGCCAAGTGGTGTTCCAGACCGCGCCCATGGGGGCCGAAAGCTCTGCCGGCGTGCGGGTGAGCGCCATCAGCGAAAGCAACGCGCCGGGCAAGCGGGTTCACGACCCGAGCCACCCTTCCGCCGACGCGGAAGGTTATGTCACCCATTCCAACGTGAACGCGGTGGAGGAGATGGTCAACATGATCTCCGCTTCGCGCTCCTACCAGAACAACGTCGAGGTCATGAACACGGCCAAGTCGCTGCTCCTCAAGACCCTGCAGATGGGCCAGTAACTTTCGGGAAAGACCCAAGCCATGATCCTCAACCCCATCGGCTCCACCGCCACCGTGAATTCGCAGGGCACCAGCGCCAACTCGGCCACCGATCCCAATGCCGCGCAGGACCGCTTCCTGAAGCTGCTCGTCGCGCAGTTGAACAACCAGGATCCGATGAATCCGATGGACAACGCGCAGATGACCTCGCAGATGGCGCAGATCAACACCGTCACCGGCATCCAGACGCTGAACCTCACCATGCAGACCATGGCCGAGCAGTTCTCCACGATGCAGACGCTGCAGGGCACGGCCATGATCGGCCGCTCGGTGCTGGCCGAGGGGTCCAAGATGACCTTCACCGAAGGCACGGGCAAGGGCTACTTCGAGCTGGCCGGCGCGGCCACCAGCGCCAAGGTCGAGGTCGTCACGCCCGGCGGCGCCGTGGTCGGCACCGTGGACATGGGCGCGCAGGACAAGGGCCGCCACGAGTTCGAGTTCGATGCCAGCAAGTACGCCGGCAGCAAGAGCGACCTGCAGTTCCGCGTGGTCGCCGCCACCAAGGACGGCACGGTGCAATCCACGGCGCTCATGCAGGCCAAGGTGGTGGGCACCGGCTCCAGCAGCGGCGCGCTCACGCTCGACCTGGATACCGGCAGCACCGTCAACTACAACCAGATCCGCGCCGTGCTCTGACGGACAGGCCCTGATCTCCCCCACCTTCCTCCCCTTTTCCACGCGCTTTCTTCTTCCTTTCAGGAGAACACCATGAGCTTTCAGCAAGGCCTGTCCGGCCTCAACGCGGCCAGCAAGAACCTGGACGTGATCGGCCACAACATCGCCAACTCCAACACGGTGGGCTTCAAGGCCTCCCGCGCCGAGTTCGCTGAAATGGTGGCCTCCGCCATCGGCTCCGCGGGGGGCACCAACGCCGGCATCGGCGTGGAAACCGCCGACGTGGCCCAGCAGTTCAACCAGGGCAATCTGTCGATCACCGGCAACAGCCTGGATGTGGCCATCAACGGCGACGGCTTCTTCAAGCTGCAGCAGCCCGATGGCACCAATGCCTATACCCGTGCGGGCAATTTCAAGCTCGACGACCTGGGCAACGTGATCACCAACAGCGGTGCCAAGGTGATGGGCTACGCGGTGGACCCGGCCACGGGCCTGCGCTCGTCCAGCAACGCCGCGCCGCTCACGTTCCCCACGTCGCAGCCGATTCCGGCCAAGCAGACCACGTCGATCACCGCATCGTTCAACCTGGATGCGCGGGCCCCCGACGCCGCCGGCGATTCGACCGCCACGCCGCCCGTGCCGGCCACGCCGCGCGCCACCTACGGCACGTCGATCAACGTGTATGACAGCCAGGGCGTCGCCAAGCCGGTGAGCCTTTATTTCCAGAAGAACGGCGCCAACACATGGGACGTGTACGACCAGCTGGACGATGCCACGGCCACCCCGCCCGTGACGGCCACGCCCGTGGGCCAGATCACGTTCGACAACAACGGCAAGATCACCGCGCCGGCAGCGACGCCGCCCGCCACGGGCTTTCAGATGCCGCTCACGATCTCGCCCACGCCGCCCAACCCCAACAACCTCACCAATTACACGGTGGAGGTGAAGCTGGACGGCGTGACGCAGTTCGGCACCAAGTTCGCCGTGTCCGACCTGTCGCAGGACGGCTACACCGCAGGGGAACTGACGGGCATCAACATCGAAAACAACGGCATGGTGATGACGCGCTACTCCAACGGCGTGACCCGCGCCGAAGGACAGCTGGCGCTGGCCAGCTTTCGCAACACGCAGGGCCTGGCCTCGATCGGCAACAACAACTGGTCGGAAACCTTCGAGTCCGGCCAGGCCGTGATGGGCTCGCCCACCGATGGCAAGTTCGGCGCCCTGCGCTCCGGCGCGCTGGAAGACTCCAACGTGGACCTGACGGCCGAGCTGGTCAACATGATGACGGCGCAGCGCGCCTACCAGGCCAACGCGCAGACCATCAAGACGCAGGACCAGGTGATGTCCACGCTGGTCAACCTGCGCTGATCCGGCCTGATTCCTGAACACCCCCGACTGAGACGCCTGCGCGAGACACACCATGGACCACCTCATCTACACCTCGATGACGGGCGCCAACGCCGCCGCACAGCGGCAGTCGGTGCTGTCCAACAATCTGGCCAACGCCTCCACGAACGGCTTTCGCGCGGAGATGTCCACCTTCCGCGCCGTGCCCATCCAGGGCGACGGCGCCAAGACGCGCGTGTTCGCCCTGGAGGCGACGTCGGGCCATTCCGAAGCCTCCGGCCCGGTGCAGCGCACCGGCCGCAACCTGGATGCCATGGCGGTGGGCAATGCCTGGTTCGGCGTGCAGGGCCTGGACGGCACCGAGGCGTACACGCGCAACGGCAGCCTGGAAGTGTCGGCCACGGGCCAGCTGCTCACGAGCAATGGCCTGACGGTGCTCTCGGACGGCGGCGGCCCCATCGACGTGCCCCAGGGCGCCGAGATCGCACTGGGCTCGGACGGCACCATCACCGCCAAGGTGGGCAACCAGCGCCCCGCCGCCGTGGGACGCCTGAAGCTGGCCACGCCCACGTTGGAAGACCCGCTCAAGCGCGGCGACGACGCCCTGTTTCGCACGACCTCGGGCGATCCGATGCCCAACGACCCCAATGCGCGCCTGCTGTCGGGCGCGCTGGAAGGCTCCAACGTCAATGCCGTTGAAAGCATGGTCGGAATGATCGCCGCCTCCCGCCAGTTCGAGGCGCAATTGCGCCTGCTCCAGACGGCCGAGACCAACGACAAATCGGCCAGCCAGCTGTTGAGCATCAACGGCTGACACCCGACGCCGAAGACGACGACGCAACCGCCTCCCCGAAGGAACCGCCATGATCAATTCCCTGTGGATCGCCAAGACCGGCATGTCCGCCCAGCAAACCCAGCTGGACGTCATCTCGCACAACCTGGCCAACGTCTCCACCAACGGCTACAAGCGCAACAACGCGGTCTTCGAAGACCTGATCTACCAGAACCAGCGCCAGGTCGGCTCGCAGACCACCGAGCAGAACCAGCTGCCCACCGGCCTGCACCTGGGCCTGGGCGTGCGCACGGTGGCCACCAGCCGCAACTTCACGCAGGGCAGCCTGCAGCAGTCCAACAACAACCTGGACGTGGCGATCAACGGCAACGGTTTCTTCGAAATCACCCAGCCCGACGGCACCATCGGCTACACCCGCGACGGCTCGTTCCAGCTCGACGCGCAGGGCCGCATGGTCACCTCCAGCGGCCTGCCGGTGGCCAACGGCATCACCGTGCCTGCCAACGCCACGGCCATCAGCATCAGCACCGAGGGCGTGGTTTCCGCCACCGTGCCGGGCAGCACCGCGCCCCAGCAGCTGGGCAGCATCGCGATGGCCAACTTCATCAACCCGGCCGGCCTGGAGCCCATCGGGCAGAACATGTACAAGGAATCGGCCGCGTCCGGCCAGCCCCAGCAGGGCACGCCGGGCACGAACGGCCTGGGCTACATGCGCCAGGGTTTCCTCGAAACCTCGAACGTGAACGTGGTGGAAGAGCTGGTGACCATGATCCAGACCCAGCGCGCCTACGAAATGAATTCCAAGGCCATCCAGACATCGGACCAGATGCTGGCCAAGCTCGCGCAGCTTTGAAGCGCAACGCCGACCGTTCCCACGAAGAACGCCCACGCCCCCACCGCCCGTTGCAGGATTCCGCCATGCGTACCGCCTCCTCTCTCCTTCCTCGCTCGTTCACCCTGCCGGCCCGGCCCGCGCGCCTGGCCGCCGTCGCCGGCCTGGTGCTGCTGTGCACCGGCTGCGCCACGCTGTCGCCGCCCCCGCCCGTGGACCTGCTGCCCACCACGCCGCCGCCCGTGGCCGCCACGCCACGCCCCTCGGGCCCGGCGACCGGCAGCCTGTTCCACGCGGCCAGCTACCGGCCGGTGTTCGAGGACCGCCGCGCGCGCCTGGTGGGCGACGTGGTCACCATCCAGATCATCGAGACGGTGTCCGCCAGCCAGAAATCGACCTCCACCGTGGACCGCAAGTCGGGCACGGCCTCGGGCATCACCGCGCTGCCGTTCGTGAGCTCGACCAACCTCGGCAAGGCCTCGCTGGGCGCGACCAGCACCAACAACTTCGAAGGCAAGGGCGGTACCGAAAGCACCAACACCTTCACGGGCACGATCACCACCACCGTCATCGACGTGCTGCCCAACGGCCACCTCGTGATCGCCGGCGAAAAGCAGATCGGCGTGAACGAGAACGTGGACGTGCTGCGGTTCTCGGGCACGGTGGACCCGCGCGCCCTGCAGCCCGGCAGCGTGATCAGCTCCACGCTGGTGGCCAATGCCCGGGTGCAGTCGCGCGGACGCGGCGCCCAGAGCGAAGCCCAGGCCGTGGGATGGCTGTCGCGCGCGTTCAATTCGGTCACGCCGTTCTAAAAGCGCCCGCCAGCGCCAGCCAGCGCTCGCGCTCGCCGCAATCTGCCGCCATGCCCTGGCGGCAGATTGCTATGTTTTTCATAGCACAATGCCTTAGTGCTTATTGCACTGGAGGCATTTTTCGCTTGTATTCCCCCAGGGGCGGCCGCCCCAATTGGCCGGTAATCCGGCATCTTTTTGGCCCATCCCGTGAAGCGCTCCGCTTTCACAATCGAGGCCATGAAAGCCCTGCCCTCCCCCCTGATTTCGCGCGCGTCGCGGCTCGTGTGGCTGCTGGCCGCACTGGCCACCCTCTGCGCCGCATTGCCCGCCCATGCCCTGCGCATCAAGGAAGTGGCGGCCGTGCAAGGCGTGCGGAGCAACCAGTTGACGGGCTATGGCCTCGTCGTGGGGCTGGACGGCACGGGCGACCAGACCACGCAGATGCCCTTCACCACGCAGGCGATGACGAACTACCTGCAGCAGATGGGCATCAGCCTGCCGCCCGGCACGGCGGCGCCCCAGCTCAAGAACGTGGCCACGGTGATCGTCACCGCCCAACTGCCCGCCTTCGCCCAGCCCGGCCAGACCATCGACGTGAGCGTGTCCTCCATGGGCAACGCCAAGTCGCTCAAGGGCGGCACGCTGATCGCCACGCCGCTGCGCGGCGCCGACGGCGAGATCTACGCCATGGCCCAGGGCAACATGGTCGTGGGCGGCGCGGGCGCATCGGCCGGCGGCAGCAAGGTGCAGATCAACCACCTGAGCGCCGGCCGCATTCCCGACGGCGCTCAGGTGGAGCGCTCGGTGCCCACCCCGCTGAACGACAGCGACACCATCACCCTGGGCCTGAACGCCTCGGACTTCCAGACCGCCCGCAAGGTGGCCCAGGCCATCAACGGCAAGCTGGGCAACGGCGCCGGCATCGCCACGGCGCTGGATGGCCGCACGGTGCAGGTCCGCGCCCCGCTGGACCCCGGCGCCCGGGTGAATTTCATCGCCGACCTGGAAGAGCTGGCGGTGGCCGACTCGATCCCCTCCGCCAAGGTCGTGATCAACGCCCGCACCGGCTCCATCGTGCTCAACCAGGCCGTGACGCTCGGCCCCTGCGCCATCGCGCACGGCAACCTGTCGATCACCATCAGCACCACGCCCGTCATCAGCCAGCCCAACCCGCTGTCGCAAGGGCAGACCGTGGTCGCGCAAAAGAGCGACATCAGCGTCAAGCAGGAGCCCGGCAACATCATCCAGATGCCGCCGTCGCCGCAACTGGCCGACGTGGTGCGCGCGCTCAACACCCTGGGCGCCACGCCGCAGGACCTGCTGGCCATCCTGCAGGCCATCAAGGCCGCAGGCGCCCTGAACGCCGAGCTGGAGGTCATCTGATGACCCAGGCCGCCACCCCTTCGCCCCTGCGCTTCGCGGGACGGCGCCCGACCTGACGGAGAACGCACATGGCCATGACCCTGCCCTCTGCCGCGACCACCACCGCCACCAATGCGCTGGCCGTCGATTCGCGCTCGCTCAACGCGCTCAAGTACGAGGCCGGTCAGAACAATCCGCAGGCCGCCAAGGAAGCCGCCAAGCAGTTCGAATCGCTGTTCATGCGCGAGATGATCAAGAGCATGCGCGAGGCGACGATGAAGTCCGGCCTCATGGAAGGCGGCCAGGCCGACCTGGGCAGCGACATGCTCGACCAGCAGCTGTCCATTCAGATGTCGGGCCGCCAGGGCGGTCTCTCCGAGGCCATCCAGCGCCAGTTGACGCGGCAGATCGGCGGGGGCGGCGATGCCGGTGCCGGGGCCGAACCCACGTTCTCGGTGCCCTCCACCCTCAGCCTGGGCGCCGCGAGCCAGCGCACCGCCGCGGTGGCGGCCGATCCGTCGGCTCCCGCGCCCAAGGGCCGCGAGAGCTTCGTTCAGCACCACCGCGACGCGGCCGAGCGCGTGGCCAAGGAAAGCGGCATTCCCGCCAGCTTCATGCTCGGCCAGGCCGGCCACGAAACCGGCTGGGGCAAGAGCGAGATCCGAGCCAAGGACGGCGACAACTCGTTCAACCTGTTCGGCATCAAGGCCGGCAAGGGCTGGACGGGCAAGGTCGCCGAGATCACCACCACCGAATACATCGGCGGCGTGCCGCGCAAGGTGACGGCGAAGTTCCGCGCCTACGACTCCTACGAAGACTCCTTCAAGGACTACGCCAAGCTGATCAACGACAACCCGCGCTACGAAAAAGCGCGCGAGAAGACGCATTCGGCCGTGGCCTATGCCACCGAACTGCAAAAGGCAGGCTACGCCACCGACCCCGAATACGCCAGCAAGCTGAGCCGGGCCATCAACAGCACCTTGCGCGTATCGCGCACGGCGGCCTGACAGGGCACGCCCCATGAGCCTGCTCAACGTCGGCGCCCGCGCCCTGCTGGCCAACCAGGTGGCCCTGCAGACGGCGGGCCACAACATCGCCAACGTCAACACCGCCGGCTATTCGCGCCAGACGCTGGCGCTGCAGACCGTGCAGGGCCAGTTCACGGGCGGCGGCTACATCGGCCAGGGCGTGGACGTGCAGACCATCCTGCGCAACCACAACGAACTGCTCACACGGCAGGCCGCCGCGGCCAATTCGACGCAGGCGGCGGACACGACGCGCGGCGAGCGGCTGTCGCAGATGCAGGACGTGTTCAGTGGCGGCACCAGCGGTCTGGGCGCCTCGATCACCGACATGCTGAACGCGCTGTCGGACGTGGTGGCGGCGCCGACCGACATCACCGCGCGCACGGTGGTGCTCACGCGCATGGACGAAACCGCCGGGCGCATGCGCTCCGCGGCCGACCGCCTGTCGGAGATCCAGTACACCGTCACCGAACAGCTCAACAGCAACGTCAACGCGATCAACAGCCTGGCCAGCCGCATGGCCGGCGTGAACGAGCAGATCGCCCGCGCCACCGGCAACGGCCAGTCGCCCAACGACCTGCTGGACCAGCGCGACCAGATCATCCGCGAGCTCAACCAATACGTGCAGACCACCCAGGTGCAGGCCGACGACGGCACGGTGGGCCTGTTCGTGGCCGGCAGCCAGCCGCTGGTGCTGGGCTCCACGGCCACGCAACTGTCGGTGGGCGAGGCCACGGCCTTTCCCGGCAGCGGGCAGACCAAGCTGTTCTTCAACCGCCCCGGCGTGACGCCGGTCGAGCTGGACGAGAACATGCTCGGCGGCGGCGAGGTTTCGGGCCTGCTGCGCTTCAACAACACGGACCTCGCCGAAGGCGCGAACCTGCTCGGCCGCATGGCGCAGGCCATCGGCATGACGATGAACGCGCAGCACAAGCAGGGCCTGACGCTGGACGGTCAGCCCGGCAAGGACCTGTTCTCGGTGCCCGCCAGCATGCCGGGCTACACCAAGGGCGCGGCCGTGGGCAACGTGGCGTTCACCGATGCGACGAAGTTCGCCGCGTCCGACTACGAAGTGCGCTTCACCACGCCGCCCGCCGGCCAGGTGGTGCGCATGTCCGACGGCAAGGCCACCGCCTTCACCGACCTGACCGACCTGGCCGGCAAGCAGATCGACGGGCTCAACTTCAACATGACGACGGCCGGCGCCACCGGCGAACGCGTGCTGTTCAAGCCCTTCAGCAGCTCGGCCGCGAACATTCAGGCAAAGGTGCTGTCGCCGCGCGACCTGGCCGTGGCCAGCCCCGTCAACGCCGCCATGGGCAAGACCAACGGCGGGTCGATGCAGCTCACGGGCGTGCAGGCCACCGCCACCGGCTTCACCGCGCCCCCCATTCCCGCCGGCGTGAGCCTGAGCTTCACGGCCGGCCCACCGACGACCTACACCGTGACGGGCTCGACCACGCCGCCTTCGGGCACGTCGGGCCTGGCCTACACGCCCGGCCAGCCCATCAAGATCGACGGCTGGGAACTGACGCTCAAAGGCACGCCCAACACGGGCGATACCGTGACGGTGGGCAACGCCCTCGATCCGCAGTACGGCGACGCCTTCACCCGCAACGCGGGCAACGCCACGGCCATGAACGCCCTGCGCGACGTGAAGATGTTCGACGAATCCACCATGAGCGACGGCTACGCCGGCCTCATGGCCCAGGTGGGCACGCGCACGCAGAGCGCGCTGAACTCCGCCCAGCTGTCCACCACCATTGCAGGCAATCTGGAGAAGGACCGCACCGCCGTCTCGGGCGTGAACCTGGACGAAGAAGCGGCCAAGCTGATCCAGTACCAGCAGGCCTACCAGGCATCCGCCAAAGTGCTGCAGATCGCCCAGAGCATCTTCGACAGCCTGATCCAGACGATGGGCCGATAAACCGCGCCGGAGCAAGACATGGCCAACTTCTACCGCACCTCCACCGCCAACATGTACGACAACGCCCTGCGCAATCTGGGCAATCGGCAGACGGCGCTGTCCAACCTGCAGGAAAACCTCACCTCCGGCAAACGCGTGGTGCGGGCCAGCGACGACCCGGTGGCGGCGGCGCAGGCCGAGCGCGCCATGACGCGGCTGTCGCGCGTGCAGACCGACCAGCGCGCGCTGGAGAACCAGCGCAACTCCATCGCCCAGGCCGAATCGACCATGGGCGAAGCGGTGGACCTGGTGCAGGAAGCCCGCCAGCTCATCGTGAGTGCCGGCAATGGGTCGCTCACCCCCAACGACCGCAAGACCATCGCCAACCAGCTGCAGGGCCTGCGCGAGCAGCTCTCTTCCATGGTCAACCGCAAGGACAGCAACGGCATGCCGCTGCTGGGCGCGCTGGGCAGCGCCCTCACGCCGTTCCTCGGGCCACAATCCGGCAGCCCCGACTACACCTTCTCCGGCCTGCCCGGCCAGGGCTCGGGCACCGACAACTCGCTGCCCCTGTCGCTGGACGGCGAATCGGCCTTCATGTTCGTGCCCCAGCGCGACGGCGCCTACAACGCGGCCGTCACCACCAGCTCGACCGACCATCTGCTCACCACCGACGGCATCAAGCCCACCGACACCAGCCTCATCACGGGCAACAACTACCAGATCGTCTTCAGCGGCGTCGGCCCCGGCGCCACAGCGGGCACCACCACCGCCACCTACACCATCACCAACACCACCACGGGCGTGTCGTCCGCGCCGGTGACGGTGCCCGACTTTCCGTCCGACAAGCCGGTGAGCATCGGCGTGACGGGCATTCCGGGCATGAGCTTCAACATCACCGGCACGCCGGTCAAGAAGGTCGATGGCACCTTCAGCCTCTCGCCTGCCAACGGCGACAGCATCTCGCTGCAGCCCAGCGCCAGCATCTTCAGCACGCTGGACAGCGCCATTCGCGACATCGGCAGCGCCACCACCAGTGGCGCGGCGTCGCAGGCCGTGGGCCAGGCCCTGAACAACATCGACATCGGCATGGAGCGCATGCACAACATGCGCGGCTACGCGGGCGAACTGCTCAACCGCGCCGACCGCATCACGGGCGACCAGGACAAGCGCGCCGTGCAGCTCGAAGCCGACCGTTCGCGCGCGGAGGATCTCGATATGATCAAGGGCATTTCCGACTTCCAGAACAACCAGGTCGGGTATGAAGCGGCCCTGAAGTCCTATGCCCAGGTGCAGAAGCTGTCCCTCTTCAACTACATCGGCTGAGCCCGCGCGGTAACGGCCGCCTTCGCACCCCATGGTCCAATCCGTTCTTGGCAGCCTTCTCCTCGGTTACCGCCCCCTTTGGAACCAGGCACGGCGCCTCGCCGCCGTGCAGCTTTACGTGCAAAGCGATGGCGCCGCCGTCGTGGACGCGCCCCACCTGCTGCGCACCTTGCAGGAACTGTGGAGCGCCAGCTCGCCACCGGTGCTGCTCTCCCCCCAGACGCCGCAACTGCTCACCGACCTGCTGGCGCAGGCGCCGCGCGGCTCCCCCTGGATCGAAGTGCGCAGCGAATGGCTGGAAGAGCCCTCCATGGTCGCCCAGGTGCAGGCCGCCCACCAGCGCGGCCTGAAACTCGTCTGGCGCGGCGAACTGCACCACCTGCCCGAACCCGCCGTGGCCGGCTGCTTCGACAACAGCCTGCTCACCCTCAGCGCCGCCGACGCCATGGCCGCCCTCAAAACCACCACGGGCATGCAGCGCGCGGGAGGGGCGGCAGCAACAGCGGCAACCCACCAAGCCCACGCCCATACGCAGCCCAGCCCCGTGCTGGCCGGGCAGATGTACGAGAACGTGGCCAGCCGTGCCCTCATGGAACACTGCCTGGACCGGCACAAGGCCCTGGCCCTGGCCGGCTGGCCGGCGGAAGACGTGCTGTACGAACTGCGCCACCAGCCGCCACAGCCCGGGCACGACACCGTGCTCAAGCTGATGAAGGCCATCGACGCCGAGCAGTCGCTGGAAGCCTTCGAGCAGATCCTGGGCGAAGACCCGCTGCTCGCCTACCGCTTCATGGTCTATACCAACTCGGCCGCGCTGGGCCTGCGCACCGGCGTGGACTCGCTGCGGCGCGGCCTGGTGATGATGGGCTACGGCTCGCTCAAGCGCTGGCTCTCGGACCAGCTGCCCCACGCCAGCACCGACCCCAACCTGCAGCCCATCCGCGAATCCATGGTGCTGCGCGCCCGCCTGACCGAGCGCCTGCTGGACGCCGGCGTGGAAAACGACCTGCGGCGCGAAATCTACCTGTGCGGCCTGCTCTCGCAGATGGACGACCTGCTGGGCGAACCACTGGGCGCCATCCTGCGCCGACTGCCCCTGTCCGAACGCATCTACGACGCCACCGTGCTGCACACCGGGCCGTATGCGGCCAGCCTGGAGATGGCCTGCGCGCTGGAGACGGACAACGGCGCGGCGATCCGCCAACTGTGCGAGACGCACGAGATGGATCTGGAAGAGGTGAATCGGGGATTGCTGCGGGTGCTCGCGGATCTGGATGTGAAGCGCGGGGGCTGAGGACTGCGCGCTTGGAGATTGCGGGGTACAGCGTTACGCCCTGCAGATTAGAACGGGACAGAGCCGCAACGGCTCTGTTCGGCGTGTCCCACGCTGAGTCGCTAAGCTGCTACGCGCCGCTACGGTCGTCCATTGGGCTGGTTGTGGAAGTAGTACACCTGCGCATTGGGCACGGCGGTGTTGCTGCCGGAATTGTGTTCCGGTGGCAGCGCGTTGGATGTGCCGCCTTCATCCGCGTCGTTGGCCGCCACCACGTTGAACCGGTCTCCCCAATCTGGATTCGTCGTCGGAACAGACTGTGCCTTTCCCTCTTTCGCATTCGCCCCGAACGCATGCTGCGCCGCGGGGTGGGGCTCGATTCGTCCCAGACCGTCAATGCGGGCCAGCGGGCTGTAGCTTTCATCCCTAAAAACGCATCAGCTCCATCATCTTTCACTATAAATTTATAACTGCGAGAGTTCGATATTTTTTATCATGCACTGCAGATCTACGGACGCCCTAGCAGATTGAACATTGTTCTTGGCATGGAGTGAATTAATGAATTAATGAATGAATGCGAATATTAAAAATTATCTAGCACTGCTATAAAATATTTACCTCAAAAATTCTACATTAAAAATTAAACGGGAGGAGGATAAATATCATCATGATTGGCTTTTCTTCCCAATCTTAACAATTCATTATCTTGTATCATCCAAGTTTCACCATCAATATATACAGCACACCATCTTGCGCTCTCTGTTTCAGAAAAACCAATTACCACACCTTCGCGGTTAAGAATTTCTTTTAAATTCAAATTATCAGAAATTACTTCCACATAGTCGAATTGTTCTATACGTGTCATTTATGAGTTATCTTCCCATCTAGAGATACATTTGCATGTGAGCCATCCCGTGTCGTCCATCCAATTTTTTCCCGGCCCTGTTTAGACAACTGAACGTCCCACTCATGAGCCTGGCCCTGCGTCCGAGAAGGCCCCTTCGTCCATTCATTACCAAATTTATCGATGTAGCCATTCTGTTTTCCCTTAGGCAATGGCATCGTGGGAGACCAATTTTTTGGAGGTACATACCGAATCCGGCCTTTAGTCGGTAGCCCGGCAGCTTTAATCGCACCCTTTTTTGAAGGGGGTACGGCAGAACCACACTCACGAGCTAAGCCCCAAGGATCAACCCAAGCAATCGGATTAGGCGCATATTGGTGCAGATTCATCCCGCCCGCTAACCCAATCGGGTCCGGCGTCGTGAACGCTCCCACCTCCGGCTCGTAATACCGGAACGTGTTGTAGTGCAGCCCTGTCTCGCGATCCAGATATTGCCCCTGCATGCGCAGGTTCTGCGGCGCTACCGCTTGCCCGCCGGCAATGGCCTGCCCCAGCGGCCGCCCCACGTCGTCGAAGGCCTGCCAGCTTTCCGTGACGGCACTTCCCCAGGTTTTGTACTGCGCCCGCCAGACCAGGTTGCCCCGGTTATCGCTTAACTCCTCTGGCCGTCCGTTGGGTTGGTTGTGGAAGTAGTAAACCTGCGCAATGGAACCAGCCGCATTGCTGACTACGGGGGACGGCCGAGGAGCGGGTTTGCTACTTCCGTCATCGTTGGCAGCAACGACGTTGAACCGGTCTCCCCAATCTGGATTCGTGGTCGGAACAGAGTGCGCCTTCCCCTCTTTCGCATTCGCCCCGAACGCATGCTGCGCTGAAGGGTGGTCGCTATGTCGCCGACCGCCAACGCGGGACAGCGGGCAGTATTTTTAGACCAACACAGCAGTTTAATAAGGAGTAGGCCGCACTTAATAGATTAATTTATTAGTACTTGATTTCAGCCGCCTTAATTAGTTGGGCATGCTTTCAGGCGGCTGATTTTCGAGGACATATACCTCATTGAGAGGGCACTCAAAATACCCCCATTTCCCCCAATTCATCTTCAACCAACTCAAATTCACAGCATAACCGTCATCCTCTGACGGAATAGATTCATCTGGAAGAACGGAATAAACCAAACCGGCCTTATATCCAGAAGAAACCATTAGCGAGTAACTCGGACTTGTCGCCCTTCCGGACTCTACAATCATAAAATCCACAATTTTTTCATATGGCACTTTTCCTCTGCACCTCAAAATCATTCCGCGTGATAAATTCCCGGTGTAATCAATCAATTTTATTGCCATAAAAATCCTTTACTAACATCTTAAATTATGTCGCCCGGAATTATCTGCAGGTTTTGCCTGCTTTCCATCGATATCAAATTCACCCAAATGGCGCCCCTTGCTGTCCGTATGTTCAATTCGTCCATGCTGACTATCCACAGCCCTTAAATCTCCATTTGGCGTTCTATATACATTTCTTCCATTGTTTTTGCTGAGCTTTGGATCTTTCACCCAGCCGTTTCTATCAGCTACCTTTTGGACTTTCCCGTTAACCACAATAACCCTCTCGGAAGGTGGCATTTTGGAAATTTTTGCCTCAAAATCTGCTGCAGTTTCTGGTTTAGCATTCCAACCCCAAGGATCAACCCAAGCAATCGGATTAGGCGCATATTGGTGCAGATTCATCCCGCCCGCCAACCCAATCGGGTCCGGCGTCGTGAATGCTCCCACCTCCGGCTCGTAATACCGGAACGTGTTGT
>NZ_BQXQ01000019.1 GCF_030159055.1 Acidovorax sp. SUPP3334 | reverse complement strand
CGATGGGCCGAACAGATCGTCCTGCGCAACGGCGCGGCCCTCACGCACATGGCGGGCAAAGTGCGGCGCCAACGCCGCCTCGATCTGCGCCCAGGGCAGCCGGGCAGCCAGCACCGCCAGCGGGTGGCGCGGATCGATCATCTCGGCCAGCGGCTGGCGCCAGAAATCGGTCTCGGACATCTGCAAAACTCCCAGAAAACAAAATCTGATTTGTTGATTCTCGGGGGATCAAGCAACCAGCGGAACTGGCGAAAACCCAGTGTTCATGCGGGTTGCCAGGGTTTTGCAGGGGCGACTCAGTAAGGTCATGCCCAAGAAAAAACGGACTACCGCGTTAGCGATAGTCCGTTAATTTTTGAATAAATGGTCGGCGTGGCGGGATTCGAACTCGCGACCCCTTGCACCCCATGCAAGTGCGCTACCAGGCTGCGCTACACGCCGACAAGACTTGGATTATATGCAGAAAAAACTCACTTCAAGGAAAGCAGCGCTCGAATTTCAAATAATTCCTGTCGCAGCACTTGCGCGTCCAAAGTCTTGATCGCGTGCAAGGAATGTGGAGCAAAAAGCTTGCCCGAGTCCACAACCCCATCCAGCAACGAGGTGGCTGGGTCTGCCTCTGAAGAGGACAACTCGGCTTCCTGGAGCCGGTTTCGTGCGCCACTGATGGTGAAACCTTGCTCATACAGCAGATCACGTATCCGCCGAATCATGAGCACTTCATGGTGCTGGTAATAGCGGCGGTTGCCCCGTCGCTTCATGGGTCGCAGCTGCGTGAACTCTTGTTCCCAATACCTCAGCACGTGCGGTTTAACGCCGCACAGTGCAGCAACCTCGCCAATGGTGAAATACCGTTTGGCCGGAATGGGAGGAAGCGGTGTGCCCATGAGACGCGGTTTTTAACAATCGAGCGATCAAGCGTACTGCAGCAGGACCAAAGGCGCCAGCCACATCCCCTCAAACAAAGACGAGAAAGCGACAGCGTTTCAAGTCACGCTCCCACCCGTCTGGATCTGCTCCTTGAGCTTGCTGCTGGCGTGGAAGGTCACTACACGACGGGCCTGAATCGGGATGGCCTCTCCAGTTCTCGGATTTCGTCCTGGGCGTGGGGCTTTCGTGCGAATCTGAAAATTCCCGAATCCCGACAGTTTGACGTCCTTACCATCGACTAGCCGCTGCGCGATCAGATCGAAAAAAGCATCGATCATGTCTTTCGATTCGCGTTTGTTCAAGCCGATGTGATCGAAGAGAAGATCCGCCAACTGGGCCTTGGTCAAGGCGGGGGTTTCCAGGCCTTCTACCGCAAATTCCATCACGTCAGCGCTCCCGTTCAACATAACCATCACCGCAATCTCGCACCAGTGCGATGGGACAGATGTTCAACCACCGATTGAATCGTGGCGTCGATTTCAGCCTCTGTCAGCGTGGCATCGTCAGCGCCAAGCGTCAGACGGACAGCCAAACTCTTTTCACCAATAGAAAGACCTCCTCCCACAGCCACCTCTCCGTCGCGCAAAGGCTTCGGCCGGAACACATCGAACAGCACCGCGTTGCGCAAACGCGTGGCGGGCACGGCGGCTTTGATTGCATCCATGACATCCGTATGGGTCACGCGCTCAGCGACGGCAACCGCCAAGTCCCGCTCCACTGTTTGGTGCTTGGCAACCGGGTGGAAAGAAGGCATTGGCCGCCGTATGACTGCCGCAAGCTCCAGCTCAAACATGACAGGGGCCTGTGGAAGCTCCCAAGACTGGCGCCAGCGGGGATGCAGCTCCCCGACGAAACCGATAGGACGCCCATCCAACAACACACGGGCACAGCGGCCTGGATGCATGGCCGGATGTGCCGCAGGCTCAAACTCGGCCTTGAACGGCGCCAGCAGGGCTTCGACGTCTCCCTTGGCGTCAAAAAAATCAACGCCTTGTTCCTTGCGTGCCCACTGCAGCATGTCCGAAGCACCGTAAGCGAGACCGGCCACACGGATGGGCTGATGAAAACCCTCCACCGTGGTGTCGGACCCAGCAATGGACTTGTCGCGAATAAAGACTCTTCCCAATTCGAAAACCCGGACGCGCTGGGATTTACGATCGAGGTTGAATTTCAAAACTTGTAGCAAAGAACCCAGTAGAGACGAGCGCATGACGCTCATCTGGCTGGCGATGGGATTCAACAGGCGGATCGGCTCGGGGTTCCCGGCCAGCTCATGCTCCCAGTGTTCTTCCACAAAGCTGAAGTTAATGGTTTCCCGATACCCCAACCCCGCCAATGCTCGCCGGATCGCGAAGGGCCCGCGTTGCTCCTCTGCCCTCAACTTTGGAGTGATGGGTGCTAAAGGGGGCGTAGTCGGCAACTGCTGGTAGCCCACCATGCGGGCCACTTCTTCGATCAAATCTTCCTCAATGGCCAGATCGAAGCGATAAGAAGGCGGCAGTACCGTCAACGTGCCCTCTCCCAAGGTCACAGGCAGGCCCAGACGATGCAACGCGTCGAAGCACTGCTGCTGGGTCAACGGCATTCCGATGACCTTTGCTGCGCGCGCGACTCGCAATGTGACAGGCTTGGCCTCGGGCAGGTTGGGACGCTGATCGTCCATCGGACCGCAAACCGTCTCCGAAGTACCGCAGATATCGATCACCAATTGGGTAATGCGCTCGATATGCTCGGCTGTCTGGCTCGGGTCCACACCGCGCTCAAAACGATGTCCTGCATCGGTGGAAAAGTTGTACCGGCGCGAGCGGCCCGCAACCGCCTTCGGCCACCAAAAAGCAGCTTCGATATAGATATGGCGCGTGGCATCTGACACAGCGGTCGCATCGCCGCCCATGATGCCCGCCAATGATTCAACCTGGCGCTCGTCAGCAATGACGCCGACCGTGTCATCGAGCGTGACGGTGCTGCCATTCAACAGCTTGAGCTCTTCACCCACGTGTGCCCAGCGCACATTCAGGGTGCCATGGATCTTGTCCAAATCGAAGATGTGAGACGGGCGACCCAACTCGAACATTACGTAATTGGAGATATCGACCAACGGTGAAACGCCTCGTTGTCCGCAGCGCGCCAAACGGTCCAGCATCCACTGCGGAGTTACCGCCTGGGTATTGACGTTGCGTACGATCCGACCCGTGAAGCGCCCACAAAGATCTGGAGCACTGATATTGACCGGTAGAACGTCCGAATGACCCGCCGTCACAGCGGGAAACTGAAGTGGTTTCAAAGGTGCTCCTGTGAGAGCAGACACTTCGCGTGCAATGCCATAAACGCTTAAGGCATGCGCCAGATTTGGGGTGAGCTTGAGAGTGAACAACGTATCGTCCAACTTCAGGTGCTCACGAATATCCTGGCCCAGTGGAGCATCGGCAGACAACTCCAAAAGGCCGCCATGGTCCTCAGAAAGCTTGAGTTCCCGTGCAGAACACAGCATGCCCTGGCTCTCTACACCACGCAGCTTACCCACCTTGATCAAGAACGGCTTGCCGTCGTCACCGGGTGGCAATTCAGCACCAACGAGGGCACAAGGGACCTTGATGCCCACCCGTGCATTCGGAGCGCCGCAAACGATGTTGAGCAAGTCGCCCTGCCCCACATCGACCCGACAAACACGCAAGCGATCAGCGTTCGGGTGTTGCGCTGCTTCCTTGATTTGGCCCACCACGATCTTGGCAAAGGGCGGAGCCACAGGCTGCAGTTCCTCGACTTCGAGCCCTGCCATGGTCAACGTCTCTGCCAACTCAGTGGTCGAAATCGGAGGGTTGCAGAACTCGCGCAACCAGGATTCTGGAAATTGCATATTCAGTTTTCGATGATTCTTGAATGCGGACGTTTGAAGAGCAAAACCTGTCCGCCAGCGGCACTCTTGCGGTTTATTGGAACTGCGAAAGGAAGCGAATGTCGCCGTCGAAAAACAGGCGCAGGTCATTGACGCCATAACGCAGCATCGTCAGCCGGTCAGGCCCCATGCCAAAAGCAAAACCGATGTACTTCTCGGGATCGAGTCCCATGTTGCGCACCACATTGGGGTGAACTTGCCCCGAACCCGCAACTTCCAGCCAACGCCCAGCAAGAGGCCCCGTCTGGAACTGAATATCTATCTCGGCGCTAGGCTCTGTGAACGGAAAAAAACTGGGCCGAAAGCGCAAGACCAAATCTTCGCTTTCAAAAAAGGTTCGACAGAAATCGGTGAAAACGACCTTCAAGTCTTTGAAACTGACATTTTCGCCAATCCAGAGCCCCTCACACTGATGGAACATCGGTGAATGCGTGGCATCGCTGTCCACGCGATAAGTACGCCCTGGCGCGATCACCCGAATCTCAGGCATCGCCTGTCCCGCATCAATGAGGTTCCGGTGTTTTTTGACATGCTGAACGGCATGGCGAATCTGCATGGGACTCGTATGGGTGCGCAGCAGATTGGGAGCGGTTTCAGTGCCGCCCTCCACATAGAACGTATCGTGCATGGAGCGCGCAGGATGATCCTCTGGCGTATTCAATGCTGTGAAATTGAACCAATCCGATTCAATTTCAGGGCCTTCCGCCACGTCGAATCCCATAGAACCAAAAATACTCTCTATGCGCTCAAGGGTCAGTGAAACCGGATGCAGCCCCCCTTGCCCACGCTGGCGGCCCGGCAAGCTCACATCCAGTGATTCTGCTTGAAGCTGTGCCTCCAACTCTGCGTCAGCCAACGCCTTGCGGCTGGCATTCAGCGCAGCTTCGATGGCCTGCTTGGCCAAGTTGATTGCGGCACCACGGGATTTCTTTTCCTCAACGGATAGCTGAGCCATCCCCTTCATGAGCTCGGTCACGCGCCCGGACTTGCCCAAAAACTGGGCTTTGGCGTTTTCCAGATCGGCGGGGGTAATGGCTTGCGCAAACAGTTGCCGCGCGCTTTCGACCAGGGAGTCCAACTCGTTCATACCAACTCTCATCGTCTCTTGGAAATAAACAAGGGCTAGTGCCTTTTCAAGCGCTAGCCCTTGCGTTTATTGCGCAAGCAGCTATCAATAAGATAGCTGCAAGTCGTGAACTCAAACAGCAGCCAGCTTGGCCTTGACTTGCTCCACGATGCTGCCAAAAGCAGCCTTGTCGTGCACCGCGAGGTCGGCCAGCATTTTGCGGTCGATCTCGATGGCAGCCTTTTTCAAGCCGTTCGTGAATTGGCTGTAGGTCAGACCCAATTCGCGCGAGGCGGCGTTGATACGAGCGATCCACAGTTGGCGGAACACGCGCTTCTTGGTGCGGCGGTCACGGTAGGCATATTGCCCAGCTTTCATTACCGCCTGTTTGGCGATCCGGAAAACATTACCGCGGCGACCACGGAAACCCGTTGCAAGGGCGAGAACTTTCTTGTGACGGGCACGGGCCGTTACACCACGTTTGACGCGAGGCATGTGAGTACTCCTTGTTCGTCAGTTATTAAAGGCCAGCACCGGGCAGCATTTGTGCGATGGAGCCCATGTTGGTCTCATGCACAGAAACTGCACCACGCAAATGGCGCTTATTCTTGGTGGTCTTCTTGGTCAAAATGTGACGTTTGAAGGCTTGACCGCGCTTGACGGTGCCACCTGGACGAACGCGGAAACGCTTCTTCGCGCTGCTCTTGGTCTTCATTTTGGGCATATGAATGCTCCTTTTGTTTGTGCTCGCGAGGCGTTTGCAGACCGATCCGCAACCTTGTTGGCCCCGAGCCACTTTTTGACGGCAAACCTCGGTTTGCCGTTCGACGCCGCTTTCGCAGCGTCTTGCCCAGAGCAGGTTCGAAGCTGCTCCAGTCAATCCGTCCGAAACAACCTCAGACAGGAGAGGTTGCACCTTCTGCCGCAGGCTTGCCAGCGGGCTTTTTCTTACCAGGAGCAATCATCATGATCATCTGCCGGCCTTCGAGCTTCGGGAACTGCTCGATCAAGATGGTGTCGCCCAAATCATCTCGAATGCGATTGAGCAAGGCCAAACCCAATTCCTGGTGGGTGATTTCCCGCCCCCGGAAACGCAGCGTGATCTTGCACTTGTCGCCTTCCGCCAGAAACCGGCGGATATTGCGCATCTTGATGTTGTAGTCGCCATCGTCCGTGCCAGGACGGAATTTGACTTCCTTGATCTCGATGACCGTCTGCTTGGCCTTGGCCTCAGCTGCGCGCTTTTGCTCCTGATACTTGAACTTGCCATAGTCCATCAGGCGGCACACAGGTGGGTTGGCCGTGGCAGCAATCTCCACCAAGTCCACATCCAGCTCGCCCGCCATGCGGAGGGCTTCCATGAGGCTCACGACACCGAGCGGCTCATTCTCAGGACCCGAAAGGCGAACCTCAGGGGCCATGATTTCACGGTTCAGGCGGTGCTTGCGCTCTTCGCGCTGGCGACGATCACGAAATTCAGTAGCGATGGCTATCTTCCTTCAATCAAAAAGCTACGAACAGCGTAGCTGACTCCGTACGACCATGTGACTAAAGCAGGTGTTTGTCATCCAATCAAGCTTTAGCGGCGATGTCTTGTTCTATGAGCGCAACAAACGCTTCCAAAGACATCACACCAAGATCCCGATTGCCTCGGGCACGCACTGCGACGGTTCCCGCTGCCTTTTCCTTGTCGCCGGCGACAAGGATGTAAGGCAGCTTTTGCAACGAATGCTCTCGTATTTTATACGTAATCTTTTCGTTACGCAGGTCAAGCGCTACCCTAAGGTCTTGATTCGGCAGTGCTTTTTGCAGCTTTGCAGCAATTTCACGACAGTAATCGTCCTGAGCGCCAGTGATATTGAGCACACTCACTTGCACTGGCGCCAGCCATACCGGCAGCGCACCGGCATGCTGCTCGATCAGGATTCCGATGAAACGCTCCAGACTGCCCACGATCGCACGGTGCAACATGATAGGTCGATGACGGGCGCCGTCCTCACCCACATATTCGGCCCCCAAACGCTCTGGCATGGACGGGTCGACCTGAATGGTTCCGCACTGCCAGTGGCGGCCAATGGCATCACGCAGCGTGTATTCAAGTTTCGGCCCATAAAAAGCACCATCGCCTACGGCGATCTGATAGTCGCAACCGGATGCCTTAAGGCTTTCTATCAGTGCGTTCTCAGCCTTGTCCCAACTCTCTTCAGAGCCGATGCGCTTCTCAGGGCGCGTCGCGACCTTGTAGATGATGTCTGTGAACCCGAAATCCTTGTAGACCTTCTGCAATAAGGAAGTGAAGTTGATGCACTCCTGCTGGATCTGATCCTCCGTACAGAAAATGTGGCCATCATCTTGGGTGAAGGCACGCACGCGCATGATTCCATGCAAGCCACCCGTTGGCTCGTTGCGGTGACACTGCCCGAATTCTCCGAATCGCAAAGGCAGATCACGGTAGCTCTTGACGCCTTGATTGAAGATCAAGATATGGCCTGGGCAGTTCATGGGCTTGAGCGCGTAGTCATGCTTCTCGCTCTCCGTCGTGAACATGTTTTCTCGGTACTTGTCCCAGTGACCGGTTTTTTCCCAGAGGTGCTTGTCAAGGATTTGCGGACCCTTCACTTCTTGATACCCGTTGTCGCGATAGACCTGGCGCATGTATTGCTCTACGCCCTGCCAGATCGTCCAGCCCTTGGGATGCCAGAAAACAGTTCCGGGCGAGTGCTCGTCGATGTGAAACAGATCCAATTCCCGGCCCAAACGGCGATGATCGCGTTTCTCGGCCTCCTCGATGCGCTTGACGTACGACTCCAGGTCTTTCTTGTCCGACCATGCTGTGCCGTAGACGCGTTGCAGTTGCTCGTTCTTCGCATCGCCGCGCCAATAGGCACCAGAAACTCGGGTGAGCTTGAACACTTTCAAAAAGCGCGTGTTGGGTACGTGGGGACCGCGGCACATGTCCACATATTCCTGGTGGTAGTACAAGCCCATGGCTTTTTCCTCAGGCATGTCCTCGACCAGGCGCAGTTTGTAATCCTCGCCACGGGCTTTGAACACCTCAATCACTTCGGCCCGGGGCGTCATCTTTTTCACGACTTCGTAGTCCTGCGCAATCAATTCCTTCATGCGCTGCTCAATAGCCGCGAGATCATCAGGAGTGAAGGGCCGCTCATAGGCGATGTCGTAATAAAACCCTTCTTCGATGACTGGACCAATGACCATTCGAGCCGTCGGATAGAGCTGCTTCACCGCATGTCCGACCAAGTGGGCGCAAGAGTGGCGGATGATTTCGACGCCTTCCTCATCTCGCGGCGTGATGATCTGCAGGCGCGCATCGTGGTCGATCAAATCGCTGGCATCTACCAATCGTCCATCCACCTTTCCGGCAACCGTCATCTTGGCCAAGCCGGGCCCGATGGACTGAGCCACCTCTGCCACGGTCACCGGGCCGGGATATTCGCGTTGGGAGTTGTCGGGAAGCGTGATCTGAATCATTGAGAATCCTTGTCTAACGTGGCAAGCGCAGCGCCACAAAGCAAAAAGCGCGGAACGAAGTCCGCGCTTTTAAAAAGAATGCAATCTGTGCAGGCGCGAACATGCAGCCTTAACGGCCGATCGAGTGCTCCGATGTAGTTCGCGGTGTCATAACCAGATGTGCCTTTCTCGCTCTTGTGCTGATGTGAAGATTGGCGGATTCTAACCGGCCAAATAAAAAAGCCCGGCGCCGTGAGGCACCGGGCTTTTCATCGACCCAATAGTCAGTGGAATTGCTCTTCTTCCGTTGAACCGGTAAGTGCCGTCACGCTGGACTTGCCCCCTTGGATCACGGTGGTCACATCGTCAAAATACCCCGTGCCAACCTCTTGTTGATGGGACACGAAGGTATAGCCACAGTCACGGGCTGCAAACTCGGGTTCTTGCACCTTTTCGACATAGGCCGACATGCCGCGCTTCACATAGTCCTGGGCCAAGTCGAACATGTTGAACCACATGCTGTGGATACCGGCGAGCGTGATGAACTGGTACTTGTAACCCATCGCGCCCAGTTCACGCTGGAACTTGGCGATGGTGGCATCGTCCAGATTTTTCTTCCAGTTAAAGGAAGGCGAGCAGTTGTAGGCCAGCAATTTGCCCGGATGCTTCGCATGCACGGCATCTGCAAACTTCTTCGCGAACTCCAAATCAGGCGTGCCCGTTTCGCACCACACGAGGTCAGCATATTCTGCGTAAGCAACGGCCCGGCTGATGGCCTGATCCAACCCTTTCTTGGTCTTGTAGAACCCTTCGGCCGTACGCTCACCCGTCAAAAATGGCTTGTCATTGGCGTCGTAGTCGCTGGTGATCAAGTCAGCGGCTTCTGCATCAGTGCGGGCGATCACCAGTGTGGGGACGCCATATACGTCAGCCGCCATGCGGGCAGCCACCAGTTTTTGCACCGCTTCCTGAGTCGGAACCAGCACTTTTCCGCCCATATGGCCGCACTTTTTCACCGAGGCCAACTGGTCTTCAAAGTGAACGCCTCCCGCGCCTGCGCGGATCATGGCCTTCATCAATTCATAGGCGTTCAGCACGCCGCCAAAGCCTGCTTCAGCATCCGCCACGATCGGGGCGTAATAGTCCACAAAACCCGCATCGCCATGATTCAGTCCCTTGGACCACTGGATTTCGTCGGCGCGGGTGAAGGCGTTGTTGATGCGCTCCACGACCTTGGGCACAGAATCGACCGGGTACAGAGATTGGTCTGGATACATGGCCGCATATTCGTTGTTGTCCGCCGCCACTTGCCAACCAGACAGATAGATCGCCTTGATACCGGCCTTTACCTGCTGCATTGCTTGTCCGCCAGTGAGCGCCCCAAGGCAGTTCACATAGGGCTCGCTGCTCACCAGGCTCCATAATTTTTCGGCACCGCGCCGTGCCAAGGTGTGCTCTACCTGGAAAGAGCCGCGAAGCCGGACCACATCTGCAGCGCTGTAACCGCGTTTGATGCCTTTCCAGCGGGGGTTCTGCGCCCAATCTTTTTCGAGGGCAGCAATTTGCTGTTCGCGGCTGAGCTGTTCATTGAAGGATTGCGGCATAAAGTCACTCCAGAGGTTGGTTGAACATCGGGCGGCAAGCGCTGCCCTTGGGAACGACTTTAAGTCTTGTATAAGAGTTGTGCAATCTCTTATGTCTTATATAAGAGATAAATTTTCTCTTTTAAATTCAATGGATTACGCGAATGAAATCACGATATGAAAATTCACTTCTCATATCGAGAAATTTTGCGGCGATGCACCAATTTTTTATTTCACATCGTGGAAGAAAATTTTTGCGATGTAAAAACTGCCGTCAATGGCGGCGCCCAAGCATCCAGTCTCCGTGAGCGATGAGCGGCGCACTGAGCAGGTGATCAGGATTGATCTCATAGATCAGGCATTGCAGGGACTCTCCTTTGACGACCACAGCAATCTGCCGCTTGATGTATTCGCCGTTGGGTTCCGGAAGCAACCCTTCAATTACATCCAAGCGCGCTTCGAGATCCGCTGAGATCGCGTAGACCTCGCCGTGCACCGGCAGATCTCCAGCCTCCGATGTATCTTTCAAATGCAAAGCCACCCCAGGGTAGGCGCCCAGATCGTAGAGCGATCCGCAGACAGTAGCCTCCCCCACAAACTTTGCACGAGGTGTCAATTGGGTGATGTCATTGCTCCCGCCTCGGCGCAACGTGCCGTACACGAAGACGTATCGAGAAGGAATGGGAAAGGTCTCATCGGGCATGATTGGCGCTCCAGGATTTACTTCCAAAGTCTAGCCCTCATCCCCATGCCAAGCCGCCCCGTCGCCTATCTTTGCCTTGCACTCAGCATGTCGCTCGTAGGCAGCTATGTCGCTTTGTCCAAACCGCTGGCCGCTGCCATTCCAGTGTTTTTACTGGCTTGGTTGCGCTTCGGTATCGGTGGCTTGGGCATGCTGCACTGGCTCAGAAAACCCAAGGATGAGGGCCTGATGACCCCGGAGGTTCGCCGCCTGCTCTTTCTGGAGTCTTTCCTCGGCAACTTCCTTTTCACGCTTTGCATGATTTCCGGCGTGAGCTTGACCAGTGCGGTCTCGGCCGGCGTCACGATGGCTGGCATACCTGCGGCGGTGGCGGTGATGAGTTGGTTTTTCTTGAAGGAGAAGGTCTCTGTACGAACCTGGATTGCCGTCGGCTGTGCAGTGGCGGGCATCGCACTTTTTTCGCTATCAAATTCAGAGCACCACTTCCAAGATAGTTCACGGCAGCCAGGCGAAAGTGCCTCAGATCTGGCTTGGCTCGGTCAGTTGTTGTTGTTGGGCGCCGTACTTTGCGAAGCAGCTTATTCAGTCATCGGTAAAAAATTGACTGGCACGCTCGGACCACGCCGCATTACGTCGCTGATCAATCTTTGGGGATTCGTGCTGGCCACTCCGATGGGAATCTATGCAGCGTGGAAATTCGATTTCGCTGCGCTCACGCCAGGTTTGTGGACGTTGCTTGTTTTTTATGCGCTGGCTGCCAGCATGTGGACGGTATGGTTGTGGATGACGGGACTCAAGGTGGTCCCCGCGGCACAAGGTGGGGTGTTCACCGTCATGCTCCCCATCAGTGCTGCGCTGGTCGGCGTGATGGTGCTGGGCGAAAGCCTCTCGCTCCTGCAGATCATGGCATTCGGCATCGCCCTCGCCAGTGTGGTCTTGGCAACGCTGCCGAGCCGATCCCCCCCTTGATAACAGGCCTGTCGAAAAAAAGGCGGTCGCTGAATGATTCGTTCAGCAGCCCCACGCTGAACAGCGCAATGTCCTGACTACCGCCCGGTCACTTTGCGAATGGGTGGCTTGATGCTCTCGCGCCGGGCGGGCAAAACCGGCGCGTGCTCGCGCGGGGCGTTAAGCACGATACACGTCGATGTCTCCGCCAGCAGACAGAACCCAGTCACAACGGCATCGAGATGGCTGACATCGATCACAGCGATTTCCAAAACCCAGCTGTCCTCGCCCGTGACGTTGTAGGCGTTCAAGACCTCCGGTGTTTCGTCGATCAACCGCACCACCCGCGCATATTCGGCGCGGCCTACACGAATGATTGCTCGGATGCCGTAGCCCAGACGGCTGTAGTCCAAGCGAGCGCCGGAGCTGCGGATCACGCCCGAGGCCTCCAGCTTTCGCACCCGCTCCGTGACCGCTGGCTGGCTGAGGTGTACTCGGCGCCCCAATTCCGCCATCGAAATGCGAGCGTCCTGCTGCAATTCGGCCAATATCCGGGCGTCGTGGGAGTCCATCATTACTCATAAGACGGTAACTTGCCGAGCACGCCAAGACAAGAAAGCCAGCATTCATGCGGTTTTCGAGGCGATCAATGTTCCCCAAGTTACTGACTTCTCAGTAATTGATCGATCATCCGCTCATTTAATCATCAATAAAAAGGCAATCGTCATTTCTCACCTTTGAATTGCCATGGAAAAGAGCGCCTTGCCTGCATAGCATTTGCAGAATGAATTCATCCACTGCCACCACCGCTTCCGCCGCCAAACGCCTGCCGACTCTGGTCATCCTTGCGCTGCTGGCTTGTTACTTCATCTGGGGATCTACCTATCTTGCGATACAGGTGGCGCTCAACAGCTTTCCGCCTTTCTTCCAGATGGGAGGCCGCTTTCTGGTGGCCGGTTCGCTTTTGATGGCTTGGGCCGTCTGGCGTGCCCCTCGGGGACGTATGAAGACCGCTTTGCCCACAAAACGCCAATGGATCAACGCGTGGGTCGTGGGCGCCCTGATGCTGGGCGGCGGCATGGGTTTGACCGCCACGGCCAGCGTGCATATCGGCTCAGGGCTGATCGCAGCCTGTGTGGCCGTGGTGCCGATGATGATCGCTGCCTGGGGGCTGATGTGGGGGCGGCGCCCCACGACCGGGGAGGGCGCGGGGATGGCGCTGGGCGCGATTGGAGTACTGATGCTCATGCAGGGCAGCAGTTTTTCAGCCTCTCCTGCCAGCATGGCTTGCATCCTGGCCGCCACGATGGCTTGGTCTCTGGGCTCGGTCTTGTCCACGACCCGACTGCCGCTGGCTGACGGGGCCAGCGGCTTCGCCAGCGAGATGCTCTGCGGGGGCGCCGTCCTCATGGCCGTTTCGCTGGCCCTGGGCGAGCAACCGGTGTGGCCGCCGCAGCCCAGCGCCGTCGCGGCCTGGCTTTACCTGGTGAGCCTGGGCTCTTTGATCGGTTTCAGCGCCTACATGTATCTGCTGCGCCATGCCACACCCGCCTTGGCGTCCAGCTATGCATTCGTTAATCCGCTCATCGCGCTGCTTCTCGGGAGTGCACTTGCGGGAGAGCATCTGACGGCTGGCGAGTGGTCTGCCTGCGCCGTGATCTTGACCGCGGTTTTGGTGATTTTCCTGTCGCGCCGGACGCGCTGACATCTCTTCCTGGTCATGCCGCCGGAAATCAGGCTCGGTCGATTGCGCTGTGCTCACGCAACAAATGGAGGCAAAAAAAGCGCCTTCTCCCTTGGAAACGCGTTTTTTTCCCAGTAGCATCTGCGGGCCAGTGGAAAAGCAGGTTTTCGCTGGTGACGATATTTCACTTCCAACAAGGAAAACCCAACATGGCAACTGCAAAGAAAGCGCCGGCCTCCGAAGCCAAGGCCGCAGCACCCGCGAAGAAGCGCACCCCGAACGCCGCTTTCATGAAAGCCCTTACGCCCAGCCCTGCCCTGGCTGCCGTCGTAGGCTCGACGCCCTTGCCCCGCACCGAAATCATCAGCAAGCTGTGGGTCTACATCAAGGCCAACAATCTGCAGGACGCCAGCAACAAGCGAATGATCAACGCTGACGCCAAGCTCAAGGAAGTGTTCGGCAAGCCCCAGGTCTCCATGTTCGAGATGGCTGGCCTGATCGGCAAGCACGTCAAGTAAATCCCTGCGTCTGCCTTTCAGGCAGACAGCGGATGAAGCCGGCATGACAGCCGGCTTTTTTTTGCCTGTGTCGAGCCGAGGACCAGCCAGACAAGACGCAATGTTTTCTTTCAGAAACACCCTTGGATTGCAAATGCGATGAATTCGCATTTATAATGATTCATTGTCAACAGCCAGCCAACACTGCCTGCCCCATGATCGTTTGTGTTTGCCGCCGGGTTTCTGATCGCGAGATCGCACGCCATGCACATGCGGGCATGAGTTTCGACGAGATTCAGTTCGAGCTGGGTGTCGCCACCCAATGTGGCCGATGCGAGAGTTGCGCGCGGGACGTCGTGGCCCAGTGCAGCGTCTCCCACCCTGTCGCTGCCCTGCACAAAGAGATCCCGTCGCAGACGATCCAGCTTGCCAACTCCATTTTGGAAAGCAAAGCATGGAACTGCTCTCAACCCTCGCAGGCAGCCTGATCTTCGTCATCGGCTCGGTGTGGTGGATCTTCCGTAAGTAACCTGGTCTTTTAGGCCTCTAGCGCTTGCTACGCTTGCGCTGGCAGCTATCATTTTTATGTCCCAATTTGATCGATATGGTTCCTCGCGGGGCGTGAGTCGCAACGTCGTGATAGCGGGATCGGTTGTGCTTTTGCACGTGGCCGGATTGTGGGCACTGCAGTCAGGCCTGTTGCGCAAAGCGGCAGAGGTGATCGTTCCTGCGGAAGTGTTGAGCGAGTTCATCACGCCCCCGCCCCCCCCCGCCCCACCTGGTCCACCGCCACCGAAACCTGCGCCGCCTCCTCAGCCGAAGCCCGCGCCCAAGGCGCCGGCACCTCGCCCAGCGCCAATGCCGGTCGCAATCCCCGACCCAACTCCCGCACCGAATGCTCCTACAGGCATCACGGCGCCTCAACCGCCGGCACCACAGATCGAGGCGCCCGCAGCGCCGCCAGCACCTCCCCCTGCGCCGCCCGCCCCGCCAGCGCCGCCCAAGATCGAGCGGCCCTCCAGCGACGCGGCTTACCTTAACAACCCCCGACCAACCTACCCGGCGATCAGCAAAAGGCTGGGTGAACAGGGGAAAGTCGTGCTGCGCGTGCTCATCGGCACCGACGGGCTGCCTCAGCAGGTCGAAATCAATAAGTCCAGCGGTTTCGACCGGTTGGATCGCCAGGCACAGGAGGCGGTCATGCGCTGGCGCTTCGTGCCTGGCAAACGCAATGGTGTTCCAGAGACCATGTGGAACCTGGTGCCCGTCAATTTTGTTCTCGAATAATTTTCAGGAGTTTTCATGGAATCGCATTTCGGCATAGCCAACGTTTGGATCCAGGGTGACTTTGTCACCCGCGCCGTCGCCGTACTGCTGCTCGGCATGTCCCTCGCCTCCTGGATCGTCATATTGATCAAGGCCATGGACATCATCCGGTTCAAAAAGCATGCGCGCGGCGCCCGCGATTTCTGGCACAGCGAGGACTTTGCCGCAGGCCTGAGCAAACTGGGAGACGATCCAGCCAACCCCTTTCGACATCTGGCCCTCGAGGGCCGGGAAGCCACTGCGCACCACCGCAACACCAAGGCCCACCTGCATGACAGCCTGGACGTGAGCGACTGGGTTACCCGCAGCCTGCGCAATTGCATCGACGAGTTCACCGCCCGTGTGCAGTCCGGCCTGGCCGTGCTGGCGTCCGTTGGCTCGACGGCTCCATTCATCGGCCTGTTTGGCACGGTCTGGGGCATCTACCATGCCTTGGTCGCGATCGGTACCTCGGGCCAGTCCACCATCGACAAAGTGGCGGGCCCGATCGGCGAGGCACTGATCATGACGGCGCTCGGATTGGCCGTGGCGATTCCTGCAGTGCTGGGCTACAACGCACTCGTGCGTGGCAACAAGTCGATCTTGAACAACCTCAACAGTTTTGCACACGACCTGCACGCGTATTTCGTGACGGGTGCACGGGTCAGCGCACCTGGCGAACAAGCCAAGGTTCTGCCGATCAAGAAGGGCTGAAGCCATGTCTTTCGGAACCCAGGACGACGCCGACGAGGTAATGAACGAAATCAACATGACGCCGCTGGTCGACGTCATGCTGGTGCTGCTCATCATCTTCATCATCACCGTACCCGTGATGAAGCATGCCGTGCCGGTTGACTTGCCTCGCGCTTCGAACCAGCGGGAGGATGTGAAGCCCGAGACGATCCGCCTCAGCATCACTGCGGACGGCAAATACCACTGGAATGAATTGACGATTGGAGATGACGACCTGGAACCTCGCCTGAAAGCCGAGGCTGCCAAGGACCCTCAGCCCGATCTGCACATTCGTGGAGACAAGGAAGTGCGCTATGAGCGCGTGGCGCTGGCCATGTCGGCAGCACAGCGTGCAGGGGTGCGCAAGATCGGGTTCGTGACCGAACCTCAATGATAAATATTTACAAGATAGGCACGCATCGCCCTTGACGAATAATTGAGAATGGTTATCATTAACCCAATCGCAAAGCACAGAGGGATTTCTCATGCACGCTAGTCTTAACGCCCTGCCTTCTTCTTCCTTTTTTGGTTCCGCCGTCTTCCAGGAACGCGAGCCAGCGGGCGCCGCCCATCTGGCAAGTTCTGCACCGGCCGTCGACAGCCGGGAGTTGCTGAAGGGACAGAAAACGGTTGCCATCAGCCATAACGGGTCGGTGTACCGTCTGCAAGCTACGAAGCTCGGCAAGCTGATCCTGACCAAATAGTTTCATCGTGGGGCGACTCCAGGGCACGCTCAGTGCCCAGAGGGTCGTATTTGCCAGCCAACGGGTTGCCCGCGTAGCCAGGCTTTTTTTACCCATCAGCGCATAAAAAACCGGCCCTTGAGGCCAATGCCAGTAAGTTAAGCAAAGGCCCTTCGGGGCCTTTGTTGTTTGTACAGTGCAGGCTTGATCAATCGAGCTTTGACCATAGAGGTCAAGCGATAGCCAATGCTGCTGCAAGAGTACCTGAGCGATACCCACGACTTTGCAACCCCCGAGCAATGGGGCGTGGTCCAAAGCAGCGTACCCCAGCAGTGGATTGAGCAGGCCCTGCAGATGAGCGGCGTGGCGACACTGCGCAAGCGGCGATTGCCCATGGAGCAGGCACTTTGGTTGGTATTGGGTGTTGCCTTGCTCAGAGACCGTTCCATCGTGAACGTGGCAGAGGTACTGGAGCTGGCGCTGCCTGGGCAGCACGATGAACCCATCAGCTCCAGCGCGCTGAGTCAGGCGCGCCAACGGCTGGGCAGTGAGCCCCTGCAATGGCTATTTCGACATACCGCTGCACATTGGACGCACCAGGAGGCCAGTCGCCACCGCTGGCATGCGTGTGGCCTTGGAGTGGCTACAAAGCCAGAGATGGGAAGGCAGTCGCCCCCACGACCCGGACCGATCAGGCTGCACTCGTGTCGAAGTCAAAGACCCAGCGCCGCGATGCCGGCCTTGGCGATCTGTGCATCCTCGGTTGACTTTACGCCGCTAACCCCCACTGCGCCGAGGCATTGCCCGTCTTTCATGATCGGTACACCGCCTTCCAGCAGTCCGTCGATGAAGGGCGCGCTGAGGAAGGCCGTACGGCCTCCGTTGACGATGTCTTCATACACCTTGCTTTCGCGGCGCCCCAGTGCGGCGGTGCGGGCTTTTCCCGGCGCGATGTGGGACGAAACAGCGGCTGCTCCATCAAGGCGCTGCAGAAACAGCAGATGGCCGCCGTCATCGACAATGGCGATGGTCACCGGCCACTGGTTTTTGAGGGCTTCAGCCTCGGCAGCAACAGCGATCTTCTTGACGTCGGCGGCTTCGAGTTCGAGTTTGTTTTTCATGGCGTGTGCGGTCCAGTGCAGTTTAAAGAAACAGGGGCCGGTGGCCCGTGGTAGGGTCAAGCATACCGGCTGGCCCTGGCAAGACCCTGCTGGCATCAGGCAAAAGATTCCATCCTTAAAAGTACGGGATCAAAAGAGGGTATTTGAAACCGCTTGCATCGTCACCACCTAGAATTTGTTGGCCTGCGCTGTGCAGGCCTCAAAGGAGATAGAAGATGAACGACCAAGTCACCACCCTGGGCTCTGCGGGATATGGAGTCTCGCAAGAAGAGCGGCAGAGGGTGCTGCGCAACACCTATTGGCTGCTCGCGCTGAGCATGCTGCCCACGGTGCTGGGCGCTTGGGTGGGCGTCGCAACGGGCATCACCCAGTCGCTGCGTGGCGGCGTCGGGCTGATCGTTTTTCTCGGTGGCGCCTTCGCCTTCATGTTCGCCATCGAAAAGACCAAGCGCTCTGCGGCAGGCGTGCCCGTGCTGCTGGCTTTCACCTTCTTCATGGGGCTGATGCTGTCCCGCCTGATTGGCATGGTGCTGGGCTTCAAGAACGGCACCGAACTGATCATGACGGCGTTCGCAGGCACCGCGGGCGTGTTCTTCGTGATGGCGACCCTGGCCAGCGTGATCAAGCGTGATCTGTCGGGCATGGGCAAATGGCTGTTCGTCGGCGCCATGGTGCTCATGGTGGGCGCGATCATCAATGTGTTCGTGGGCTCTTCCGCCGGCATGATGGCCATCTCGGTCGCGGCCATCGGTATTTTCAGCGCCTATATGCTGTACGACCTCAAGCAGATTCTGGACGGCGGCGAGACCAACTACATCAGCGCTACGCTGGCCCTGTACCTGGACGTGTTCAATGTGTTCCAGAGCCTGCTGGCCTTGCTGGGCATCGTGGGCGGTGAGCGCGACTGATTTTGCGGTGCCACGGCACTGATGGGTTTTCTCCGAAAAAGGCCTCGAAAGAGGCCTTTTTCAATGGTGCGGAAGTTTTTTGACAGCTTCCGCGAATTAATTTCTGCCTGAATCAGCAGTGGGCCCTCAATCCTTCAGGCCCCGTGCCGATAATCAAGGAACATGGCTTACTTACCAGCGCCCATCTCCCGCACGCGTTGCGCTGCCCTGCTCGTTTTGCTGCTTTTGTCGGGCTGCGAAATTCCAGGCCTGGGGCCAGACCCCCGCGCGGTGCAAAAGGAAGCCGAAGCCAAAGCCATCGGCGGGGCCTGCCGGCATGCGTTGCGCGGCCTGGAAGATTGCTTCACGCTGAACCCCAAAGCCGCAAAGGCGTCCGTCTTCGCCGGCTGGAAGGACATGGACCAATACATGCGCGACAACAAGCTGGAAGGCGCTCCTTCCGTGCTCGGCAAATTGGAAACCAAACCAGAGCGCGCAAACCGCTCCGGCGACGCGGGCGAGGCCAGCGAAGCAGGCGCCGGCACCCGCAATCGCAGCTGATCGGGTTTGAATTGGTCGATGCCGCCCGACCGAGCGGCATTTCCAGTCTTTAAGCCCGCTCGAACACCGCCATGCTCTCGACGTGCGCCGTGTGCGGGAACATGTTGACCACGCCTGCTGCCACGCAGCGGTAACCCGCCTGATGCACCAGCAGCCCGGCATCACGGGCCAGCGTGGCGGGGTTGCAGCTCACATACACGATGCGCTGTGGAGGCACCCAGTCTTGCGCCCCGGCAGGCAGCGCGGGCGCCTCTTCGGCACCGGTGCGGGCTTGGTGAATATCGGCCAGCGCCTTCGTCAAAGCAAAGGCCCCTTCCCTCGGAGGATCGACCAGCCACTTGTCCGCAACCCCGTCGGCCACCAGCATCTCCGGCGTCATGTCGAACAGATTTCTGGCAACGAAGTCCGTCGCCGCCAACGCTTTTCCGCCCATCGAACGAGACTGGTTGAGTTGGTAGTTCTCCCGCGAGCGCGCCACCAGCGCCTCGCTGCCCTCGATGCCCAGGACTTCGCGTGCTTGCGTCGCGATGGGCAGGGTGAAATTGCCCAGGCCGCAGAACCAGTCGATCACCCGCTCGTGCTGACGTGCATCCAGCAGACGCAGGGCACGTGACACCAGCACGCGGTTGATGTGGGGATTTACCTGCGTGAAATCGGTCGGACGAAACGGCATGGTGATGCCGAAGTCAGGCAGGGCATAGGACAGTTGCTCCCCCCCGGAATCGAGCAATTGCACGGTGTCCGGCCCTTTGGGCTGCAGCCACCATTGCACGTTCTGCTCCAAGGCAAAGGCCCGCAGCTTGGCCAGGTCGCCGGTGCTCAGCGGTTCCAGGTGCCGCAGCACCAGCGCTGTAACGTCGTCGCCGCAGGCCAGTTCGATCTGCGGACAGGTGTCGCGCGCCTCCATGGACGAAATCAGGTTGCGCAGCGGCACGAGCATGGCGCTCACATGGGGCGGGAGCACCGGGCACACTTCCATGTCTGCCACATAGCGGCTCTTGCGTTCGTGAAAGCCGACGAGCACCTGGCCCTTCTTGATCACGTAGCGGACCGACAGGCGCGCACGGTAGCGATAGCCCCAGGCCGGCCCTTCGATCGGGCGCATGATGGTCTCGGCCTTGACCTTGCCCAGGTGCCAGAGGTTGTCTTCCAGCACCCGCTGCTTGACCGCGACCTGCGCTGCGACGTGCAGATGCTGCATCTTGCAGCCACCGCAGGCTCCTCCATGCAATCCGAAATGCGGGCAGCCGGGTCGCACGCGCTGAGACGATTCACGGTGGATCGCCGTCAGGCTGGCCTGCTCCCAATTGTTCTTTTTGCGGTGGGTGTTGGCGGTGACGAGTTCCAGGGGGAGCGCGCCATCGATGAAGACGACCTTGCCATCGGGCTTGCGGGCCACGCCTTGCGCGTCCATGTCCATGGACGTGATTTCCAGCCAGCCTTCAGGCAGTTCGTTCGTGGGGATCTGTGGTTCTGTGGGGTCGCTCATTCCCCGATTGTCTCAGGCCGCAACCGCCTTCTGGCAAGGCCTGCCTCAGCTGCGGTCGGCGCGTGCGCGGCGCGGTGTCATGCGAGCCGGCTGCGCAGACGTTCCCGCCATGGAGGCCGATGCCGGCAGGCGGTTGATCTCCAGCTCACAGCCGTAATTGTCCAGCGAGAAGACCAGCGTGCCGCCTGGCACGGTGCGTGGCAGGGTCTCATGCACCTGGCGGGCAAGGTCCACCGGCGGCCGCTGCGAGCGGTAGATGATCTGCTGGTCGGCGCTATAGACCAGGTAGCAGGCGGCGGAGGCGCCCTGGGAGAAGAAGCCGGCCAAAAGCGCGGCGGCAGCATAGCGGATGGCTGGCATGGTGGGAGACCCTTCTTGGATGCGTTCACGCAGATGAATGGCGCCGATTATTGCGGAGTTCCGTGCCGATGGCGCATCGGACAATGCCGATGCCTGCAAGCCACCGCAAGGCAGGCGTCTTGTCACCCGAGATGCAGGTGGGTGGAATGCTTGACTTCTTCCATCACCGCATAGGTGCGCGTCTCGCGCACACCGGGCAGTTGCCACAGCACGTGCCCGGCGAATTCCCGGTAGGCCCTCATATCAGCCGACCGGGTCTTGAGCAGGTAGTCGAATCCACCGGCCACCATGTGGCACTCGAGGATCTCCGGGTACACCTGCACGGCCGCCTTGAATTGATCGAACACGTTGGGCGTCGTGCGGTCCAGCAGCACCTCGACGAAAACGAGCAGGCCCGCGCCGAGCTTGAGCGGATTGAGCCGCGCCTCGTAGCCCAGGATGTATCCATCGCGGGTCAGCCGCTGCACCCGCGACAGTACCGCAGTGGGAGACAGCTCGACCCGCTCGGCCAGTTTCAGGTTGGCGATGCGGCCGTCTTCCTGGAGCGTCTGCAGGATGCGGCGGTCGATGCGATCCAAATTGGGTTCTGAGTCCTGCATTGTTAGTTTTTTATTCTGCTAACTGGCTTTTTTTGGAAAGAAATTCAGATTGATCGCTTGCATGATAGTCAGGTCTCCAGCGCTGCTGGTCTTGTCTTTCTACACCGCCATGCCCCTCACCGCCGACTCTGCTGCCGCTCCCGCAACGAACGCCGCCCCTTTTGCGCCACGCGCTCAGGACATCCACCCGCTGCGCCATGCGATCACCCATGCGTACCGGCAGCCGGAGCCCGAGGCGCTGGCGCCACTGCTGGACCTGGCGCGGCTGCCGGCCAGGGTGTCCACAGGCATCCAGGCCCTGGCCCTGCGGCTGGCGGACACCCTTCGGCACCGAAAGAGTGCGGGAGGGCGCGCCGGCATCGTGCAGGGGTTGCTGCAGGAGTTTGCCTTGTCTTCGCAGGAAGGGGTGGCGCTCATGTGTCTGGCCGAAGCCTTGCTGCGCATTCCCGACGCCGCCACGCGTGATGCACTGATCCGCGACAAGATTCGTTCCGGCGATTGGGAGCCCCACCTGGGCAAGAGCCCTTCGCTGTTCGTGAATGCCGCCACGTGGGGCCTGCTGCTGACGGGCAAGCTCGTGGCCACGCACAGCGAGCGGGGCCTGACTTCCGCACTGCGGCACTTGACGGCCAAAGGCGGGGAGCCGCTGATCCGCAAGGGCGTGGACATGGCGATGCGCATGATGGGCGAGCAGTTCGTCACGGGCGAGATGATCGAACAGGCGCTGTCCAACGCCCGAACGATGGAGTCGCAGGGCTTTCGCTACTCCTACGACATGCTGGGCGAAGCCGCCCTCACTGCGGACGATGCCGCACGCTATCTGCGCTCTTACGTGGAAGCGATCCATGCGATCGGCCGGGCATCCGCCGGACGCGGCGTGTATGAAGGGCCTGGCATCTCGATCAAGCTCTCGGCCCTGCACCCCCGCTACAGCCGAGCGCAATATGCCCGCGTGATGGACGAGCTCTACCCCCGGGTGCTGCAACTGGTGGAGTTGGCCCGCCAGTACGACATCGGCCTGAACATCGATGCCGAAGAGGCCGACCGGCTGGAGTTGTCGCTGGACCTGCTCGAGCGGCTGTGCCGTGCGCCGTCGCTCGCGGGGTGGAACGGCATCGGCTTCGTGATCCAGGCGTATCAAAAGCGCTGTCCGCACGTGATCGACTGGGTGATCGACATTGCCCGCAACACCGGCCACCGCCTGATGATCCGCCTGGTCAAGGGTGCGTACTGGGACAGCGAAATCAAGCGTGCCCAGCTGGATGGACTGGCCGACTATCCGGTCTATACGCGCAAGGCACACACCGATGTTTCCTACATCGCCTGCGCGCGCAAGCTGCTGGCCGCCACCGACGCGGTGTATCCCCAGTTCGCCACGCACAACGCGCAGACGCTGGCCACCATCTACGAATTGGCCGGCCCGGATTACCAACCCGGGCAGTACGAGTTCCAGTGCCTGCACGGCATGGGCGAGCCGCTCTACGAACAGGTCGTGGGCGCGCCGTCGGCCGGCAAGCTGGGCCGCCCCTGCCGCATCTATGCCCCCGTGGGCACGCACGAGACCCTGCTGGCCTATCTGGTGCGCCGGCTGCTGGAAAACGGCGCCAATACCTCGTTCGTGAACCGCGTGGCGGACACCACGCTGACGCTCGAAACACTCGTCAGCGACCCGGTCGCCACCGTGGACGCCGCCGCTGCGGACGAGGGCGCCGCCGCCCTGCCCCATCCGCGCATTCCGCTGCCTGCGGACCTGTTCGGGGCACGCCGCGCCAATTCGGCGGGCCTGGACCTGTCCAACGAATCGGTGCTGTTCCATCTGTCGATCGCCCTGGCGGTCGAAGCACGGCAGTTCTGGCAAGCCGAACCCCTCATCGATGGCGAGGTGGCAGAGACCGACACGACGCAGGCCGTGCGAAACCCTGCAGACCCCACGGACGTGGTGGGCCATGTGCAAGAGGCGACGGATGCCGACGTGGATTGCGCACTGCAGGCAGCCTGCGATGCGGCGACGGCCTGGGCCGCCACCGAACCTGGCGCCCGGGCCACGGCGCTGCGGCGAACCGCCCAACTGCTCGAAGCCGGCATGCCGCAGCTGCTGAGCCTGCTGATGCGCGAGGCGGGCAAAACGTGCGCCAACGCCATCGCTGAAGTGCGCGAGGCAGTGGATTTTCTGCGCTACTACGCCGTGCAGACCGAAGGGCATTTCGACAACGCCACGCACCGGCCGCTCGGTCCGGTGGTGTGCATCAGCCCCTGGAATTTCCCGCTCGCCATCTTCCTGGGCCAGGTGGCCGCGGCACTGGCGGCTGGCAATACGGTACTGGCCAAGCCGGCCGAGCAAACCCCGCTGATCGCCGCCGAAGCCGTGCGCCTGCTGCACGAGGCCGGCGTTCCGCCAGGGGCCGTGCAACTGCTGCCGGGGCGCGGCGAGACGGTGGGCGCACGGCTGGTGGGCGACGCACGCGTGATGGGCGTGATGTTCACGGGCTCCACCGACGTGGCCCGCATTCTTCAACGCACCGTGGCCGGCCGGCTCGATGGCCAGGGCCGCCCTATTCCGTTGATCGCCGAGACGGGCGGGCAGAACGCGATGATCGTGGACTCTTCCGCGCTGGTGGAGCAGGTCGTCGGCGACGTGGTGGCCTCGGCCTTCGACAGCGCGGGCCAGCGCTGCTCCGCCCTGCGCGTGCTGTGCGTGCAGACCGATGCCGCGGACCGCGTGATCGCCATGCTCAAGGGCGCCATGGCCGAACTGACGGTGGGCAACCCCGCCCTGCTGGCGGTGGATGTGGGACCGGTGATCGACGACGAGGCCCGCGCCGGCATCAAACAGCACATCGCGACGCTGCGGGCCAACGGCCGGGCGGTATTCCAGCCCGCAGTGGACGCCGAAGTGCTGGCGCGCGGCACCTTCGTCGCCCCCACATTGATCGAGCTGGCCAGCATCGGCGAGCTCAAGCGCGAGGTGTTCGGTCCGGTCCTGCACGTGGTGCGCTATGCCAGCGACGGGCTGGACACGCTGCTCGACCAGATCAACGCCACCGGCTATGGCCTCACGCAGGGCCTGCACACGCGCATCGATGAAACGGTGGAACGCGTCGTTCGGCGCGCGCATGCCGGCAATGTCTATGTGAACCGCAACATGGTCGGCGCGGTCGTGGGCGTACAGCCCTTCGGCGGCGAAGGGCTGTCGGGCACCGGCCCCAAGGCAGGCGGGCCGCTGTACCTGCTGCGCCTGCTCTCGCAGCACCCGGCAGAAGCGGCACGCAAGGCCATCGACAGCACCGCCGCTGCCGAACCCGATCTGGCGGCGCGCACGGTGTTGCAGGGCCCGCTGAAGGCGCTGACCGACTGGGCGCCGGGGGCGGGCCAAGCGGCTCTGGCGTCCACGTGCACCGCCCTGGCCGATGCCGCCGTGGCAGGCCTGGTTTGCACGCTGCCCGGGCCGACCGGCGAGCGCAACCAGTACACCCTATCGCCCCGCGCTCGCACCCTGTGCCTGGCGACCCGCGATGCAGACCGCCTGACCCAGCTGGCTGCCGTGCTGGCCGTCGGAGGCACCGCAGTGTGGCCCGCAGCCGAGACGCAGCGCCTGCATGCACAGTTGCCGGCCAGCGTGCAGACGCGCATCGCGCTGGTGAACGACTGGCACAGCCCGAGCGTGGCACTGGACGCGGTGCTGCACCAAGGCAGCAACGATGCGCTGGCGGCGCTGTGCCAGCAGATGGCGGCACGGCCGGGACCGATCGTGGGCATCACCGTGCTGCCGGAAGGCGCCACCTCCGTGCCGCTGGAGCGGCTGGTGATCGAACGCGCGTTGAGCGTGAACACCGCAGCCGCCGGCGGCAATGCGAGCCTGATGACGATGGCCTGAAAGAGGCTTGGGGTCAAAAACGGCTCCAGCGCATGATTCACTAGGGGGTTCCGCTATCGATTGCATAGCAATGCTCTCGAATGCCGAGGTCGACGGCGGCCGCGCTCCATGGGCGACCGCCGCCCTTGCGGCGCGAGAGATCGCCCGCAGGCAGCCGCCGGCCATCGATGCGACGCGCGCAGCCTGTGGTGATCGCACTGGCGGACACCGGTCGCAATAGGTTTTAGAACAAAAGTGGCTCCAGCGCATATTCCTCTAGGGGATATCGCTACACTTTTAATAGCAATCAATCTCCCGGCATGGCGGTGCAGTTGAGACGCGGCACGGTCAATGGAACTCCCGTTCACCGTGCCGGTTTCTGCACCTTCACTCCGGCACCAACCGATCCTGCGGTTGGGCCAATCCCCGCATGATCTGAACCACCTGGGGCTGATCGACCAGCACGCAGGGCTTGCCCGTGCGCTTGCAATGGTCCTGCACGCGCCAGTAATCGTCGTGGCCCACGCAGCCGGTCTGGCAGATCACGAAATCAGCAGCCACCAGGCTGGCTTCGAGCGCGGCATCGCTGCCCGCCGAAACCGCTGGGCTCTCAGCCCCCCCAAAGGCCGCCTGGCGACCGCCCACCGGCTGCGCGACGAGGCTGCCGTCAGCGTTTGGGGCAATGCACACCACCGAACGCATCGCCGCCGTCTCCGCCGGGTTCGTCGGTGGCTGCGGTGATCCCGCCTTGGCACCAGAACCGGCACCCGGCCCTTCGGCCAGCAACGGAGACAGGGCACCGGGCCGCACCGCGCGCCATTGCCAATGCAGCACCTCACGCATCAGGTCCTGAATGCGCTGCCCCAGCGCTTCGATCTGACGGCCCATGGCGCGGCGCCGCAGGGCGCCTGGGATTGCAAGCGCGGCGGCGTTCTCGGCATGCGCCTCCCGCGCAAAAGCCAAAGCGGTCTCCGCCACGATGGCCCGCCCCCGCAGGCGGATGGCTTGTGCCTGCAGCCGCTCGATTTCGGCGGCCTGCAAGGCCAGCAGGCGGCTGCAGCGGACCTGTGCGCGGCCATATCCGTCCAGCAGGACGCGGTGCTCCTCGATGAGGTCTTCCAGCAAAGTGGCGGTCATTTGCGCTCCCATTCATTTGCGCTCCCATGTGTTCGGTATCAAAGCCGGGCCGCTCTTCGGCGGGTGCTGCCGCCGGAGGCCTGGCCTTCGCCCATCAGCCATTTGATGGGCAATCTATTGATTGATAACCATTCTCATTTAATGATACACTGGCGTCAATCGCTGACCGGTCTTCGGGAGGTTCCTTTCGCGAACCGATCGATGCTTGCGCTCAGCCAACGAACAGCTTCATCGTGGGGCGACTCCCGGACTCCGTCCGAAGGGTCGTTTTTTGCCAGCCAACGGGCGTGCTCGCGTAGCCAGGCTTTTTTTCTGCGATGGGGATAGGTGATGCCGCTGCCTGGACCGGCACCGGCTGACCGGATGGCACGGGCCCGAACGACGGCCCGCCGCGATTTTCAGGGGTCAGGTGCATGGCCCAAACCTCGGGAACCTGTTGCCCTGCCCCGTCAAAGCAACCAGCCCATGGCGGCGGTCGATCCGCCGGCCCATGGGCTTGGGCTCACCTCAACTGAATGCGATGTCGAAATCGCTGTCCGACGCGCTGAGCTCGATCTTGCGGATCACATGCGCATCCACGGACGACTGCAGGAACTGCATGGCCAGCCGCGGCAGCAGGTTCTGGGTGATGATGCCGTCCACCATGCGGGCGCCGGACTCCACTTCGCTGCAGCGCTGGCGGATCAACTGCACCGCCGCTTCGTCGAAAGTGAACTGCGCGTTGTGCCGCTCCAGAATCCGCGTCTGGATGCGCTGCAGCTGCAGCCGGATGATCTGGTCCAGCATCGAATCCGAGATCGGAAAGTACGGCACCACCACCAGGCGGCCCAGCAGCGCGGCAGGGAATTTCTCCAGCAGCGGCTGGCGCACGGCCTTCGCCAGCGCCTCGGGCGGCGGCACCAGATCGGGGTCGCGGCACATGCCGGCGATCAGTTCGGAGCCGACGTTGGAGGTCAGGATGATCACCGTGTTCTTGAAGTCGATGTAGCGGCCTTCACCGTCCTCCATCCACCCCTTGTCGAACACCTGGAAGAACAGTTCGTGCACATCCGGGTGGGCCTTCTCGATCTCGTCCAGCAGCACCACGCTGTAGGGGCGGCGGCGCACGGCTTCGGTGAGCACGCCGCCTTCGCCGTAGCCCACGTATCCGGGGGGGGCTCCCTTCAGGGTCGATACCGTGTGCGCCTCCTGGAACTCGCTCATGTTGATGGTGATGAGGTTCTGCTCGCCGCCGTAAAGGGCTTCGGCCAGCGAGAGCGCGGTTTCGGTCTTGCCGACGCCCGACGGGCCCGCCAGCAGGAACACGCCGATGGGCTTGCCAGGGTTGTCCAGTTGCGCGCGTGCGGTCTGGATGCGGCGGGTGATCGCCTCCAGGCCGTGCCGTTGGCCGATCACCCGCTTTTCAAGCGTGTCCGCCAAAGTGAGCACCGATTTGACCTCGTCGCGCACCATGCGGCCGACCGGAATACCGGTCCACTCCGCCACCACGGCGGCCACCACGCTGGCGTCCACCACGGGCTGCAGCAGAGGGTCTTCGCCTTGCATGCGCAGCAGTTCGCCACGCAGTTCGCTCAGTTGCTGAACGGCTGCGGCGCCAGCGCCATCCGCACCACTCGCACCAGCGGCTGCGGCATGGGTGGATTCGGATGCGGGTGGGGATGCGGATATTGCAGCCGCGGCCCCGCCAGCCTCCACGGGGGTGTCGGCACCGTGCGGCGCAGCTTGCGCGCCGGGCGTTGCCTGTACCGCAGCGGCTTCCTTCGCCAGGCGACGGGCCAGCACGGCCGCCTCGGCATCCACGATCTGCTGGACCATGCCCTTTTCGGTTTCGAAACGGGCCTTGAGCACTTCATGCTCGGCCTCCAGCCTTGCCAGGGAAGCCTGGATTTCGTCGAAGCGTTCGGTTTCGCCCACGCCCAGATCCAGTTCGCGCTGCACGATGTCTTTTTCGACCGCCAGCGACTCCAGTTGCCGGATCACCGCTTCCAGGCGCGCGGGGGTGGCGTGCAGGCCCATCGCCACACGCGAGCAGGCCGTGTCCAGCAGGCTCACGGCCTTGTCGGGAAGCTGCCGCGAAGGGATGTAACGGTGCGACAGGCTGACGGCTGCGGCCACGGCGTCGTCCCCGATGCGCACGCGGTGATGGCCTTCAAGCTTGGCGGCGACGCCACGCAGCATGAGCACCGCCTTGGCTTCGTCGGGCTCGTGGATCTGCACCAGTTGAAAGCGCCGGGTGAGCGCCGGGTCTTTTTCGATGTATTTCTTGTACTCGGCCCAGGTGGTGGCGCCGATGGTGCGCAACACACCGCGTGCAAGCGCCGGCTTGAGCAGATTGGCCGCATCGCCCGTGCCGGCCTGTCCGCCAGCGCCGATGAGGGTGTGCACTTCATCGATGAACAGCACGATCGGTGCGGTGCTCGCCTGCACTTCATCCAGCAGGGCACGCAGGCGGTTTTCGAACTCGCCCTTCATGCTGGCGCCGGCCTGCAGCAGCCCGATATCGACAACGCGCAATTGCACGTCCTTGAGAGGCGGCGGCACATCGCCCGCGGCAATGCGCAGCGCCAGGCCTTCGACCACTGCCGTCTTGCCCACGCCGGCCTCGCCGACAAGGATGGGGTTGTTCTGGCGGCGGCGCATGAGGATGTCGACCATCTGGCGCACTTCCTCGTCGCGCCCGGTGACGGGGTCGAGCTCCTGCTGTCGCGCGCGTTCCGTCAGATCGACTGTGTACTTTTGCAGCGCCTCGCCACGGCCCGAACCGGCCGGGCCGGTGGCGCCGCTCGCTTCGCCGGGCACGCCGGACAGGCCGGAGCCGTCCGCGGCGCCCAGGCGGGATTCCGGCGAGTCGGGCAGCAGGCGCGCGAACGCGTCGCTCAAGCCTGGCTCCGTCAGCCGGCCCAGTTCGCTGGAGATGGCACGCAGTTCGTTGGCCAGCGCACGCGTGCGCACCATGCCGGACAGCCAGTAGGCGCTGCGGATCTGCGACTCGCCGAACATCAGCGTGGCATAGACCCAGCCACGTTCGATGGCGGTTTCGATCTGCGCCGAAAAATCGCTGATCGACGTCGCCCCGCGCGGCAGGCGGTCCAGGCTCTGCAGCACATCGGCGGCGAGCTTCTCGGCATCGATTTCGAAATGGCGAAACACGCGCACGAGATCGGAGTCGGTCTCTTGCAGCAACTGGTGCAGCCAGTGCACCAGCTCCACGTAGGGGTTGCCACGCAGCTTGCAGAACACCGTGGCACTTTCCAGCGATTTGAACAGCAGCGGATTCAGTTTTCCGAAAAGGGCTTGCCGGCTAATTTCAGACATGGGACCTCGGTCAGTCAGTTTTTAAAAAGGAATGCGTCAGGCATGCACGGAGGCAGGCGGTGGAGTCGCGCGGCGGGCTGCGCCTTTGCGCAGGGTCAGCCAGTGTTCGGGGTCGAGGCGGAAGTCGTCAGGGTCGCGGGTGGCGGGCGCCGACAGCGACCAGGTCGTCCAGCCCAGCCGCGTGGCGCCGCCGAGCTGGCAAGGCGGCACGTCTTCGCGGCGCAGAACCAGTTCGAAGTCCCAAGCGAACTCGATGCCCAGATAGTTGCGCACCCAGTCCACCAGGGCCTGGAAGTCTTCGCCGGCCGGCAAAAACCGTTCGTACTGCGCCAGCGTGAGCGGTCCGATCCGAAGGCGGAACTTGCTCTGCGCATCGGGCACGCGGCTTCCGACCACGGTGTCCACACCCAGTTGCGAATTGCAGGCGTTGCGCGAAAGCCGGGTCTGCTGGCGGGGCTCCAGCTCAAGGTAGTGCAAGGTGTATTCGATCAGCTCCACCGGCACGCCGAAGTACACGCGAATCGCGGCCATCAGGCCTTCGGGGTTGCGTGTCCAGCGCGTCAGGTGCCCCGCCATGTATTGCTTGGCATGGTCGGGCACCGCATCACGGCCCATTTGCGTCGGCTCGCCCAAGCCGACCAGGCTGCGCACATGTCGCCCGAACGCGTCGTCGCCCGCGCGGTCCAGCGAGGTGGTCGGCTGCGGGTCCGACCAGGCGCGGAAGAACAGCAGCAGCAGCCGGTGGTGAAAGATGTCCGAAAAACGGGCGAGCGTGGGGTCGTCGTACTGCCGCAGCCGCTCGCGCACGTATTCCGTCAGGTGCGTGGGCATCGGCCCGTTGGGTCCGTAGAGCCCGAAATTCCACACCATCAGCCGTTCGGGCTGGCCCGCCGTCGCCGGCAGCACTTCGGCCAAGGTGGCTGGCGCAAACGCCAGCGAAGGGTCCTGCCCCAGCCGCAGTGATTCAGCCTGCGGCCGCAGCGCTCGGCCGAACCGGGGGAGGCCAGGCTGGCGCGCCTGCAGCAGCCGCAGCGTGAAGAACAGGTCGAACTCGTGCGGGTTGGCCTTCAGCTTTTGCCAAAAGCGCGCCACGCCAGCGCTGTCGGGCGCCTGCGGGCTGCGTGCATCCCGGCCTTCGCCCCCGCCGAGCGTGGGCAACTGGCTCATGTGCAGGGCCTTTGTCCAGGCCGCACGCGCCACTGCGCGATCCGGCCCCGCTGGCGCGAATCGAGGGCCAATTCGGTATAGCTGTTCACGCCCACATGCCGGGCGAAAAACCGCTCCAACACCGCCATCAGCGGCCAGGGGCTGACGCCGGCCAGGGAGCTTTCGTCCACGCCGACCGCCACCCCCACGCCCCGGCCATACACGAGTTGCCCGTGCTGCGGCAGCCGGCGGGTGATGGCCGAGATACCCAGCCCCTTGATGCTGGACACCTGGCCCGACAAATCCTTGTCGCCCAGATCGAGGTAGAGGCGAAGCAGGTCACGCAACGTCGCCGCGCCCTCCTCCTCCGACAGGTCCGTCATCGCCAGATAGTTCAGCGACAGGTGCGAAATGAGGCGCCAGGTGATTTCGTTTTCGGCCACGCTCGATGTGGGCCGCGTGGGCCCCGCCACCGTGCGGACGCGGTCCACCGGGACCGACTCCACCGTGGTGAAGTCGCCTTCGCTGCTGCGCCCACCCATCAGCAACGGCAGATCGCGGTTGGTGCACAGCGTACGGACGCTGAGTTGCTTGAGGTCGTCGGAGAACGGAGCCTCCCGCTGATCGACCAGCGAAATGAAAACCTCACTGCCCAGGTACTGGGTGCGGGGACCGAAGCGCGCTGCATGCTCGGAGAAAAGCCTCGGCTCCCGGCGTGCTGCAAAGTAAGCCTGGTCGCTCGACCGGATGCCGTGGATCGATGAAAACAACGGCACGAACTCGCGATCGTTGAGCTGGCCTTCGCGATGCCCGGTGACACCCAGAACGCTATAGACCTCGAAGTCGCGCGGGCGCGTGCGATCGGGAACCACGTGGTACTCGTTGACATTCGGCGCCACATGGATCCGGTCGGCGGGACGTTCGAACAAGTTGATGGCAGGCACGCAGTGCAGCAGAAACTTGTGCCGATCGACCTGCGCTTCCAGGCTCGGCTGCGCACGGCGCAGCAGCAGGGTGATGGCCACGTTCTTCGTCTCGGCCTTGGCGAAGGCTGCGCGCAAATCGCGCACCGAAAAGAAACGAAAACGCGCCGGAAACGCGAAATACTCGTGGAGCAACCGGTGCCCCTGAAAACTGCGGTGCGAGTAAGGCAGCAGCGCTTGCGACTGCTCATAGCCTTCGGCCTGCAGCGCCTCGGCCGGCAGATGCGCCCAGACGCGCGAAGGATCCTGCGCATCATGGACGACGATGCCGATCAGCGATTCGTGGATCAGCTCCTGCAGGTGCGACGCCACCGCATCGCCCGCGGAAATGTGCACGTCCAGACGGGCCATGCGCAGGTCGCAGAACCTCAGCGCGCCGCGCGTCGAAAGATCGATGCGCAGGTGTCCGGCCGGCTCTTCGGGCAAACGCAGGCGCGACAAGGGCAGGTCGAGCGGAGGGCCGCCCAGCCGTGCATGGGTCAGGTCGATGGGCCAGAGCGTGAGCTCGTGGCCGGTGCGGAAATCGCACGGCGTCTGCTCTTGCGCGGTCTTGCGGGCCCGCAGCACGCTGCCCACGGGCAGCGTGTAGCCATCGGCCAGGCTGCCTTCGCTGGCACTCGGCTCCATCTGCACCACCACCATGGACGGTGTAGGCGCCAGGTAGTGCGGGCAGACCATTTCCAGAATGCGCTGCGACAGGCGCGGGAACTCCGCGTCCATCTTCATCTGGATGCGGGCGGTCAGGAAGCTGAATCCCTCGAGCAATCGCTCGACGTAAGGATCGGCCACTTCCAGTTCGCGAATCGACAGGCGGCCTGCCACCTTGGGAAAGGCGGCAGCGAACTCGGCGCCCAGTTCACGCAGGTAGCTGAGCTCGCGGTTGTAGTACTCGACCAGACGCGGGTTCATCGGGCAACGCCCTTCACGACGTCATCACCCGTTCGGATTGCGCAAAGATGCATGGCCTGGATCACTTCACCGTAAATCAGAGACGACCACCTGCCCTGTTTCCAGGTCGAGACTGGTCTTGAGCAGCAGCTCCAGCGGATACGGCGCCGACCAGAACTGGCAGCGGATTTCGAACTGCAGGGTGTTGTGGTGGCTGAACAATTTGCTGGACGGCGCGAGTGCGACCACCAGCGTGTCGCGCAGGATGCGTGGCTCATGGGCGAGGATGGACCGGAGAATGGCCTTCTCGATGTCCTTCCAGTCCAGTTCGGAGAGCAATTGCCCCGCCAGCGGCGTCATACCGTAGTTGAGGACGGATCGCTCGGCTTCGGGAAGGCCCTCGAAATCGATGTGCGATGTCGCGTCGGAAGCATTGAGCAACCAGTTCAAATCCCGCAACAGGGCTTGGCGCAGGCGCGCCTCGGTGACATAGACGGCATCGGCGCGTTCGGTGCGCTTGGTGGGCTCGTGGTCTGTCAACCGGTCGAGCAAGGCCGGCTGAAGACGGTCTTTTCCGTTGCCGAAATTGTCGTTGGGCCGCGTGGTCGCCATGGGACGGAACTGCCTCGAATCCATCAGGCCGAGAACTGGATCCGGCGTACGTCCAGCAGCGCGTGATCGGCCTGATCGGAGATCCAGACGCGCTGGCCGAGTCCGGAAACCTGCTCTTGACCCAGTTCGGTCCATTCGGTGGTGCGCGACAGGCGCACGCCATCGGAACCAGCGCTTTCCGAGCCGGGATACCGGGTGGGAATGAACCCGAGCATCTGGCCGCCATTGACCAGCGTGATCTCGCAGGCCGACCAGACCAGATCGCGCAAATCCTGAGGCTTCTCGAAATTGATCTGCTGGACCGCCGTGAAAGGCACCCAGTAATAGCCACCATTGGCGTAGAGCTCGCAAACCGGTCCCAGCCGCGCGTCGGAATCAGCCAACCATTCGAAAGGACTGCCGTCCAGTTCGCCCGCTGAGCCAGGCGCTTCTTCGAAAGCGCTGCTGCGCAATTGCGCCGCCTTGTCGTGCTGGCCATCTGCCGCGCATTTGAGCGCCTCGACCATCCAGCCCAGCCAGGCGGAGGGGTCACCCAGGACCTGTGGGGTGCGTTTGCCGGCGAACACGTCGCGCCGAGCGACTTCGCAAAGAATCACCTCCCGATAGGCCTTGGCCATGGGGGCGGTCTTGCTGTCCAGCTGAGCGCAGATCTGGAGCTGGTCGAGCGCCTTCTGCCATTCACCGAACAGCACCAGCATCTGGAAGTAGAAGACGCGCAGGGATGCATCCGCCGGGTCTTTGCGAATGGCATCCTTCAAGGAACTCAGTTGCGTGTCCAGCGGAAGCTTGGAATCGAAGATCATGGGACGGATCGGTCTTGAACGATGGGAGCGTGGAGGCAGGCGCCGCCGTTGCTCCATCAGAAATGGTGGCAGCGCAGGAGCGACGCCACCCCGCAATACGAAATGGCGCCAGGCTGAAGGCGCCACCTGAAAAGTCAGCAACGGAGTGCGCAGGGAAGCAGGGTAAAAACCCCTTCTCCCAGCGCACGAACGCTCAATTGCCGGCTTGCTTGACGGAAGGCAGCTTGGACACCAGACGCAGCGAAACCGTCAGGCCTTCGAGCTGGTAATGCGGGCGAAGGAAGAACTTGGAGGTGTAGTAGCCAGGGTTGCCCTCGACTTCTTCCACTTGCACTTCGGCAGCCGCCAGGGGCTTGCGTGCCTTCGTTTCCTGCGACGAATTGGCTGGGTCGCCATCGACGTAGTTCATGATCCAGTCGTTGAGCCAGAGCTCCATGTCGGAACGCTCTTTGAACGAACCGATCTTGTCGCGCACGATGCACTTGAGGTAATGCGCGAAACGGCAGCATGCGAACATGTAAGGCAGACGCGCCGACAGGTTGGCGTTGGCCGTGGCGTCGGCATCGTAGTACTCGGCAGGCTTGTTCAACGACTGCGCACCGATGAAGGCGGCCACATCGGAGTTCTTGCGGTGTACTAGCGGCATGAAACCGTTCTTGGCCAGCTCGGCTTCGCGGCGGTCGCTGATGGCGATTTCCGTCGGGCACTTCATGTCCACGCCGCCATCGTCCGTCGGGAACGTGTGCGCCGGCAGGTTGTCCACCGCCCCGCCAGACTCCACGCCCCGAATGGAAGTGCACCATCCGTAGTACTTGAAGGAGCGGTTGATGTTCACCGCCATGGCGTAGGCCGAATTGGCCCAGCAATACTTGCTGTGGTCGCCACTGGCGGTTTCTTCTTCGAAGTCGAACTCATCGACCGGATTGGTCTTCGCACCGTAAGGCAACCGCGCCAGGAATCGGGGCATGGCCAGGCCGATGTACTTCGAATCATCGGACTCGCGCAAGCTGCGCCAGGCGGCGTACTCGGTGTTGGTGAAGATCTTGGTCAGGTCGCGGGGATTGGCCAGCTCCTGCCAGGACTCCATCTGCATCATGGAAGGCGATGCGCCGGCGATGAACGGGCAATGCGCCGCAGCGGACACCTTGGCCAGCTCACCCAGCAGCTCGACATCGGTCGGGCTGTGATCGAAGTGATAGTCGCCGACCAGGCAACCAAAGGGTTCGCCACCGAACTGACCGTACTCTTCCTCGTACACCTTCTTGAAGATGGGGCTTTGGTCCCAGCCCACGCCCTTGTAGCGCCGCATGTTGCGATGCAGTTCCTTCTTCGAGATATTCATTACCCGAATCTTGAGCATCTCGTCCACTTCGGTGTTGTGGACCAAGTGGTGCAGCCCGCGCCACGCGCCTTCCAACTGCTGGAACTCGCTGTGGTGGATGATCTGGTTGACTTGCTCGGACAGCTTGCGATCGATCTCCGCAATGATGGCCTGCACCGTCTGGTAGGCATCGTCGGAAAGCGTGGCCGAGGCGGCCAGGGCTTGCTGGGCCAGCGTCTGCACCGCAGCTTCGACGGCCTCGCGGGCCTGGTCGGTCTTGGGCTTGAATTCTTTTTGCAGCAACGAAGCGAATTCATTGCCTTCGAGCGTCTGAGCGGCTGGTGCCGCTTCCATTTGGCGTGCGTTCATGGTCTGGTCACTCCTCGCTTATTTGACGTCCGCCGATGGCTCGGCGGTGGTATCTGCAGGCTTGGGCATGGCCGCCAGCGACTTGAGCAATGCAGGGTCCTTCAAGACCTTGCTGATCAGTTCTTCAGCCCCTTGCTTGCCATCCATGTACGACAGCAGGTTGTGCAGTTGGGTGCGCGCTTCCAACATGGAATTGAGCGCGCCCACCTTGCGCGCAATGGCGGCGGGTGAAAAATCTTCCATGCTGTCGAACGTGAGTTCGATGTGCAGGCGGCCATCGCCCGTCAGCGTATTGGGCACATTGAAAGAGACGCGTGGTTTGATGGACTTCATGCGCGCATCGAAGTTGTCGATGTCGATTTCCAGAAACTTCCGGTCTGCGATTTCTGGCAGCGCTTCCACGGGCTTGCCGGAAAGGTCGGCCATGACCCCCATGACGAAGGGAATCTGCACCTTCTTTTCTGAGCCGTAGATCTCCACGTCGTATTCGATCTGAACCCGTGGTGCGCGATTGCGAGCAATGAATTTCTGACCACTCTTACCCGTTTTGCTCAGTGTCATGATGTAACTTCTCTTTTCCTAGGATTTATAAAACGTGAGCGTAGGTTCTTGTGAAGGCATTGCAATTACAACGACTTCACCAAACACCAACTTACAAATTCACAACAAAGTGGAGCATCGATTTTCAGGATGCTCTCCGCGATCCAAGGTCGCCCAGTTCTTCAACCGCGTGATCTCAGCCACCTCCATAGCCATGGCCTATAAACGCGAACATCTGGGTATCAAGGGAACTTCAGATACACCGAAGTATCCTGGCAGAACTCCATCCCGTCAGTATCCCCATGGTCCAGCTTTCAAATGCTACAAAACGTTTTCAAAGCGGGCTCTTCACGCCGGTAATATTTTCCACCTGCGCCACGCTTTCCGGGGACAGCTCCCGAAGAATGTCGAGAAAATCCAGCCCCATCAATCTGACTGCCCGCCGGATCAGCAAAGGAGCGGGGTTGGTCGGTTCCGTCTTGTCCAGAAATTCAGCGATTTCCATCAACCTTGCCACGGCGTCAGCCCGTGACCGCAATGCAAACCCGGTTTGGACCTGGGGCGCAGAGACCGATTCATGGCTGGCAACAGCACCGTTTTCTGCATCTTCCGCCAATGCTGCAGCGACACTGTCATCAGCGTCTTTTGGAATCAGGTCACGGAGTACCGTGAGCAATCCCTGAATCTGGTCCAGGTCGGGCCGCTGGCTCGCTTCCAGACGGTCCCTGAAGACGGCCTGCATCGCCTGGAAGGCTTCGTTGGCCACCACCCAGGCCCGCAGGGATTCGTTGCCTTGCCGCCAGGCATCGGCCACTGCGCCACGCAGCTGGTCGAGCGACATCTTGATAGTGCCATCAGCCGCCGTGCCGCGGGCCAGGGCCTCCGCATCCCGGACATTGATGGAACCCGCCGCCGACCGAAGGAAGTCCTGCTGCCGCAAATCACGCAGCTGACCAGTGACATCGTTCAAAGAGGCGACTGCATTCATTCGCATGAAATGGTCGCCGTCTTCGGGCAAGGGATGGACTTCCTCCCAGTATTGGCCGAACACGGCAGCCATCAATTGCACGCCCTGGGACAGGCCTCGCACACCCTGCGTGTTCGTCAGCGCCTGTGACAGCTTTGCCACCACCCGAACGTCTTTGGTGCGAGAAAGAAGAGCGATGGACCGTTTTTCAACCTCACGCCAGTCTGGCGGCTCCGCCGGAATCACGGTTTCACCAAACTGCTGCTCGGGCTTGCCGCTGGCCGCATTTTCAAGGGCGAGAAACTCCGCGTCGTACGTCAGGTCTTCCCCGCATGGGGGGGTGTCGCCGGTGGGAACCAGCAGAGCATCAAGATCAATCATTCAATACCCGTCAGCGCCCATGAATATGTTCGCTTGCTTATTTGAGGAAGGATGAAGGAACCAACTTTTCTAGACCGCGATTTTCGTGAAAAGCCGGGCGAAGAGGTGTTCATCGAAGGGGCCGTTGTGCTCCACCATTTCACTGCCGCCTGGGGCATCCGGCCACCAGACACTGCGGGGCTGCTTGGAGCGCAATACGTCTCGACCCACCCCCCAGGGCCGGCCACCTGCTGCCGCGGTGCCTTGCGATGGGCTCAGTCCGAGGTCCGCCAAAATGCCTGCCATTGAGGGTGACGCCACTGCTGGCGCCTTGTCGGCATTGAACGGCCACGGCAACGAAGTCAGTTTTGCATCCAGTTCGTCTGCCGGCCATGCAAGCCTTCGAGCATCCACGATGGCTTCACGGGTGCCGGAAAAGAACCGCTCGAGCATCGAATCAGGCGCCAGGGAGCATGCACGATCCGAAGCGATGGCCAAGGCGGTAATGGGATAGCAGCGGCCGATGCGGTCTGCACTCGGAGCAAGAACGCCACAGATGGGAAATGTTTTTCCACCGAGGCTGGCCACGAAGAACCACAGCGGCGACTGGATGAACCCAGGCTCCCACTGGCCGGACCCTTTGGCACGCAACTGTTCCAAGCCGCGGCTCAGCCATGCATCCCATTCGTCCCCCACCGCACGCGGCATTCTGCGACCGACAAAATCCCCTTGACCCGGAAGCTTTCCAAACCAGGCAATGCGGGACTCCAGTTGCGGCGATGCTTGACTCAGAGGTTGCCAGGACACTCGAACTCCTCCATGGCTTTGAGACGGAAAGGATTCAACACACTGCCCGTGGTCACTTCGAACCGCAGGCGTCGCCCCTCCACATTGAAGGCCGCAATGAAACGCTCCGGTGCATTGCCCGGCGATATCTGCGCCTTGTCGAAGAACCGGTGCAAAGCCCAAGGGCCCTCGGTCACCATGCCCGTGTTTTCAGCGCCGGAGCCTGTCAACTGGAGCCGGACCTGACCGGTGCCGCGGGCACCCGGCCAGTTCACCGACTTGGGGATCTGAGGCCCGTGCTGGTAGCGCAAGACCTCGCCATCCACATCGAGCACCATTTGCGTGATTGCAGCATCCATCTCCAGCGGCTTGATGTCCAGCCGAATCGAAGGCGCCTTGCCTCCCGCACGGAAATAGACGTCCCGGATGACGGCAGCGCGCTGGAACGATGCCAAAGCGGCGGAGCCACCCACCGGCGAACCATCCACTCCCTGTTTGAAGCTCCAGGGATTGGTGGAGATATCCACCATGGGCTGCAAGGTGGTCCGGAAGAACTCGTCCATCGTGCCGCCCACGGAGAACAGGCGTGCGAAGTCATCCGTCGTGACGTCGCGGCTCGCGCTGCGCGTGAATGGATAACGGCCGAGGATGGCGCGCCTGCAAAATGCTCCGATCGTCGCGTTGAGGTTGCCGCCCACGGCGGCGCGCACGTCACGCCCCACGAAGGCCGACGTGGCGCCTGCCAAGTCTTCATACATCACGTTGAGTGGTGGAGGAACCCGCTTGGCCTCAGTGCGCACCCGCTCCAAGGTAGCCGAAAGCGAGGGAGGGACCGTTCCCCCCGCACTCACCTGTTGCCGCGCCGACGCGATGACCGCAGCCGCCTCGTTGAGCACCTGCAGGCTGGCGGTCATTGGTGAAGAACCTGAGCCGTTGGACGTCGCCAATCGCCGGTACTCGCGGAAACGGAAGTCGACCAGATCCGCTTCCAGGGTGCCGCTGGAGGTAAGCCCTGCAACATTGACCTGCTTGCCCGTCAATCGGCTCAGTTGCTCCTGTTCTTCCTTGATGCGATTGATCTTCTCGCCCAACCAGCTGCTGGTGCCGGAGCCTGCGGAAGGCCGTTGACCCAGCGTGGTTTCCTTGGCCACCGCGCGAATGAACTGTTCGAGACTGGAGTTGGCCGCCGAGTAAAGGCGTGCTTGTTCGCCGGCCTGATCGAGCGAGGCGATTCGCACAGGGCGTACATCGGCCAGAAAGTCTTCCCACAGCTTGGCGTATTCCATCAGGTACAGCCGCTTGACCTCCAGCGCCAATTGGCCGGTCAACACCTCATTGGCGGTACTCCGCCGTCCGTCTGCCTTGCCCAGCACCCAGCTTTCTTCCTGAGAAAGCAGTGCGGTCACTTTGGGGAGCTCTTGCGCAAAGGCACCGTAATACCCATCGTACGTAAACAAACCGGAAATGCCCTGCGTCAATGGACGTCCACTGCGGCGCGAGAAGACCTGTGGCGCTTCGGGGCCGCTGGCACGAACCACCGTGAATTCGGGTGGCAGCGAATTTCCCGTCAACAGCAATTGCTTGACGCGGCTGTAAGCCCGCTGTGCCGGAGACATCTGAGCGAGCCGCTGGCGGACCTCGGCCACCAATTGCTGGTCCATCGGAACGGGCGCCACCAAAGCGCGGTCTTCCATCAAATTATCCAGATGGTGGGCCAGTTGATTGACCACGCCGGATTGCACCAGACCGGGCGGAAGCGAAGTCTCCCAATCGTTCACCATCCATGCACGGATGGCCTTTGCGTTGAAGCGCTCGGGCTCATACAGCATCAAATAGACCTTCAGCGCTTCAAAGCTCGCTTCGGGATTGCTGGTGGAGGTTTGCTGCAGCGACCGGCGCAAATGCCGGGACAGGCGCGGCAGCCAGGCATCTTCCAGAAGTCGCATGTAAGTTGCGTCTGCCGCCGTCTGTACCTTCGGGACCTGGAGCAAGCCCTGGCGCCAACTCAACGGAGCAGAGTCACCCTCATAACGCTGGCTGACCGCCAGCGATTCCGCGTTGTTCAGCAATGGAAGCAGGCTCACCATATCTTCGGGATCTGCATCGCGCGCGTCGTTCACTGCCTGCTTGAGTGCGGGCACGCGGTCTTTCACCTCGCCGATGTAGGCCACGTTGTTGTCGTGACTGATCGCCCAGCCGACGGTCACCCCGACCAATGCCAAAACCAGCGCAAGCAAACCTCCTGCCTGCGCTATTCGCAGTTGGCGCTCCTTTTTGGCATTGCGCCCCGTCAAGCCTGCCTCATTGAACATGACGCCTTTGAGCAGCGTTTCAATGAAGTAGCTCTTCCCGGTCTTGCCGGCTCCTACCGAAGCACCCGCCGGTGACGGCACTGCGAAGCGCCGGGAAAGGGCCGAGAGCACGCGGTCGAATGGCATGCCTTCTTGTGTCCCGCTGGTGAAGTACACGCCACGGAACAGCGGCTTTTCCTTGAAGCGGGACGAAGCGAAGATGACGGAGAGGGTTTCCTGCACCACATCGCGCAGCCCTACGAATTGCTGTGGCAGACCATAGATCAGGCCGCGCCGTGCAAGGTCAGGCTCGCTGAGCAGGCGCTGGGGCAGCAGTCGGTTGATTTGCCCAGCCAACTCGTCGAATTCAGCCCGGAAGCGGGCTGCAGGCTCTTCCTGCACTCCGCCTTCGTTGTAAGGGCTGGTGAACCCCCAAACCTGGGAGCGCTCCTCGCGGTTCATGTTGCCGAAGAATTCGTTGAATCCTGCCAGCAAATCGGTTTTGGTGACCAGCACGTATACGGGGAATTTGATGGCCAGTTCTTCACACAGCTCGCCCAGCCGCATGCCGATCAGCCGTGCCAGGCGATCACGTTCTGCATCCGTGCTGCTCAACAGCTCCTGGACACTGAGGGTCACGATCACGCCATTGACGGGTTGCCGCCCACGGAATCTGCGAAGGAGCGACAAGAACCCACCCCAGGCGGCCTTGTCCTGGGTTTCATCGCTTTCTTGCGTGGTGTAACGGCCTGCCGTGTCCAGCAGAACGGCTTGGTCGGTGAACCACCAATCACAATTGCGGGTACCGCCGACGCCCCGGATCGACGCCTTGCCGAACTGGGCTTCCAGCGGAAAATCCAGACCGGAATTGACCAGCGCCGTCGTCTTGCCGGACCCTGGTGAACCGATGATGAGGTACCAGGGCAGTTGGTAGATGTAGCGCCGGTTCAGGCGGCCAAACCAGCCTTGTTCCGTCTGGCCGAAGCGGGTCTTGCTCAGGACGCCGATGGCTTCCTTGAAACGGGTTTCAAGCTCGGCGACTTCTTCTTCCCCCGGACCGGATTTTTCAGCCGGCCTGTCGCTCGTGCCGAACCGCGCCAGTTGCGAGAGCAGCCGGGCGTTCATCTGCTTGGCGCGCCACCACTGGACCATCAGCTTCAAGAACCAGAAAGCGAAGATCGAGAAGATCAACCATCCCCGCACTTGCGGGCTCTCCAGCGGCTGGTAGGGCTTGATGTAGATCAGCGGTCCGATGAACCAGATTACCAAGCTCAAAAGCACCAGCCCCAGCAGGACCAGAGTGAACCTGTTGAACAGGAAATCGAATATCTTGCGGAACATGCTTATTTTTGATTGGTGGCGCTGCCGCTGGGAACTGCACCCGGGGCGAGTTGCAGTTCGTTATCGCGGGTCTGCGGAGCAACATGCAAGACGATCTCGACACGGCGGTTGAGTGCCTTGCCCTCCGGCGTGGTGTTGGGTGCGATCGGGTCACTTTCTGCACGGCCTTCCGCATGAAGCCTTCGGCCGTCAGACACGCTCTTGAGCAGCATGGTGGTCACGGCCTGGGCCCGCTCCTGGGACAAATGCCAATTGGAAGGAAAGCGAGCCGTGCGGATCGGTGAGTTGTCGGTGTAGCCGTTGACCACGACCTTCCCCGACACTTCGTTCAGTGCTGCGGCGATGCGCTGGATCACGGCGACATAGCGTGGCTTGACGACCGTTGCCCCGGCATCGAACAGGCCGTCACCCCGCAGGATGATGATGCTCCGGTCAGCAAGGTCATTCACTTCCACCAGACCTTCCCTGATTTCAGGCTCAAGGAACTGGCGCAAACGAGGCTTCGGCGCGGCAGCAACCACCGTGGGCGCCTGCGGAAGGCGAATGCCATTGATTGCCGCGAACAAATCATCGGACCGCGAGGCCAGCCGATAATTGAACCAGAGAAAAATCAAGAAAGCGATCAACAAGGCCAGCGCCGCTGCGACCCAGAAGGGAATCAAAGTCCATGGCGGCACCGCCGCACGCTGGACGCCGCGCCAATGCAGGGACAGCGCCCCGCTGCGATCTCCCCTGGCCCCTTCGATGACCTGCAGCAGCCGCGCCTTGAGGCTCTCCAACTGGCTCTTCCCGTTTTCAACGACGTGGTATCGCCCTTCGAAACCGAGCATGAGACAGAAATACATCAACTCGATCAGGTCGATGTGCTGATTGGGGGTCTGAACGAGTTTGGAAAGCAGTTGGAAAAACTTCTCGCCGCCCCAGGTTTCGTTATGCAGCGCGACCAGCAGGCTGTACTTTGGCCATACGCCAGATCCACCCCACGGCGTTTGCGCGGCCGCTTCGTCGATGGCAGTGCAGATGCAGTACCGGGCTCCGATGATGGTTTCCATCGGCACACCGGTGCTTCCTGCGCGGCTTTCGAACTGGCGAATGTTTTCCAAAAGGAACTGCTGGAATCCACCAGGGTCGCCATTGGTGGCCATCGCCCGGATTTGCGGGATCAGGTTGAGCAACGTATTGGAAGCCGCCACCAACGGATTGCCGCCACTGACGACATCGGGCAAAGCCGTTTCGCGCACCGCACCGGCAGGCGCCTGAGGCGGCACAGCACCGTCCCTTGCGGCCACAGTGCCGCTGCCCGTGTCGAAGGCAAATAAATTGCCGGAGGTTTGAATGGACATATCGGTTCTTAACGGCGAATCGCCCACATCTCGAGTTGCAGTTCAGGAAATTCCCCAGACACGTGCAAAGCGAGCCCCCCGGAATTCTGAAGCTGGCGCCACAGGTCATGCGCCGTGTCCAGCTCGAAATAAGAATATCCGGCGTGGTAGGGAATCTCCCGCGGCGCGACCGGCAAGGAGCGCAAAGTCACGCCCGGCAAATGCAGATTCACCAGATCGCGAATGCGTTCGACCGGGCCCAGCTTGATCTGGGTCGGGAAATGCGCCCGCAGGAACTCCACGGTGGCTTGCGAGTGGACTGCCAGCACGAAGTCGCAACTGGTCAGCAACTCGGTGCTCGGAATGAGCGCGACATGCACGCCATATTGGCGTTCTTGCAGTTCGATCTGGATGGCGTTCTGCTCCAGCACGGACGAAAGGCCGCGGCGCAATTCAAGCATCAGTGGAAGAAAGGAACTGCGCAGATCGTCATGGTCATAGGCCGGCATGGGCGCAGGACGGCGTTGGTCTCTCGTGAACGTGGCCAGTTCGCCCGCCATTTTGAGGAGGTCGTCAAACAGCCGCTCGGGGTGAACGGCGGATATGCGAACCCAATGCTCCACTGCCGGTTCCCATCGATTCAAGAACTGCAGCATGAGGAAATCCCCGACCTCCCCCACGCCGCCACGACCTGGCTGTGTGAGCCGTTCTTCCAGGGCTGCGCCGCGCTGCCGTAGCAAGCCGAACAACTCGCGGCAAAAAACAGCCAAGTACGACATCTCGGCATTGGTGACCACCGTGGGAATGAAGGTGGGATCCAGCAGGATAGAACCGTCAGCGCGTCGTTCAACCACCTGCACCAGGGGAAGACTCACCCAGCCATCGGCGATGTCCTGCGTTGCACGGAGCGCGAGCTTGATCTGCCCGACCTGAACCTCGGCAGGCTGAGCCCCGACATCATTGACATCGGCGACCTCGGCCACCTGGGCAGCGTAGCGCACCAGCGCGTTCGAATCAGCGCCCAGAGACACTTCGGCAGCCATGCGCCGACGCATCGGCAGCGCCAGATGGATAACAGTGTCCTTGACGTCTTTGCCAATGCTCAAAGCGGGAGGCGGCTCGTCATGATTCGGAAAACTAAAGGGTGTCCCGTCCGGCAGCACACCTTCGGCGGAGATCAAACCGATCTTCCCGAGCGCGAGCAATTCCGTGTCCAGGACCAGGCTCGAAAACCCCCAGAAAAAGAATTGCGTGGGCAGCGTGCGCGCCTGCACCAGAAAATCTGTAAATCGATCTTGCTGCTGAAAATGCTGAGGGCGCAAGAACATGCCCTCCGCCCATACGACTTTGCGCTGCCAGACCATGGTAGTTACTGCGTTTTGTCTTGAACTTGAACTTTGACTGCGTCCTGAGACACCGTGACGAGATAGCGCACCGGATTCAAGCGCTCGGTTTCACCCAATCCCCACCAGTGGCGGCGCATCTCCACCGAGTTGGGGGCCGGAGCGGAGGTGCGCCAAGTGCTCTTTTCCAAATCGCGATAGCCCGCGAAAAAGGCGAAAGCGCGCACTTCCGCACTTCCCTTGCGCTCGATCACACGGCGCTCTCCAGGCACTACCAGGAATTCTTCGCGACGCACGAAGTCGCTTCCCAGTTGCGCTTCATCTTTTTCCTGGAGGTCTAGAAAACTGGCTTTCTCAAACGCTGCGGTAGCCCGCAACTCGTACATCCTGAGCAAGATGGGCTTGGGAGCGCCATGTACGTCGGGATTGAGTTTGGGATCTGCCACGATTTCAAACACCGCTGGCGGTACCGCCGTAGGCGCTTCCTGCGGGCGATTCATCGAACCGATGATGCCGCACCCTGCCAGCCCCAGTGCAATGATGCCCATAGCCGCCCCGAGCACAGGCCGACGTCCTCCAAAAACGCGTTCAAGCATCGTCAATTCCTTTATTCGTGAAAACGGTGTCACAGCACATCTTCGTTGGGTGCTACCCAAATTGCGAAGGCGCTGAAATTGTCTTGATGGGGTTTGCCCTTGGCTCGCAAGGTGGTCTCCATGTGTTCCAACCAGTCTTCCGGATTCTGGCTGAGCCTCAGGGCCTCTTCCATATCGTCCTCATGGATGCCCTCCCAAAGACCATCCGAGCACAATAAAAATGCATCTCCTGCCTCAAGATCGACGGCTTTGGACAGCACGGTTGGGGGAATCTGCGATTCGGCCCCGATGGCTCCCGCAAGAACACTCCGGTTCGGCAAATCCCGAGGGTCCTCATTGCGATAGACCCCAGCATGCAGCAGCTGCTGCACGACGCTGTGGTCTTCCGTCATTCGATGCACCCGCTGGTCCCTGAACCAGTAAAGGCGCGAGTCACCCCAGTGGGCCCACAGGGCCCGCCCATTGGAAAGGTCCAGGCACAACAGCACGACGGTGGCACTCATGTGCCTGCGGGACACCGATACCGGCTGCTCCACGGCCACCGTGTGTTCGGCCAATGAGATCAAAGAGGCAAGGCCGGCTGGCGCAAACAGCGGGTTATGGCGAAAACCGTCCAGGACGGCATGCACTGTGAGCCGCGCGGCCAGCCCCCCGTGGCCATGCCCCCCCGCGCCGTCGGCCAGTGCACAGCAAAATCCTCGTCCTCCCGCATCGACCATGCCCAGGAAATCATCATTGGTCGCGCGCGAACCCCTGTCCGACAGCGATGCGGTAGTGAGACGAAACCGGTATTGATCCCCGACGACGTGCGCGATCACAGTTTTGCCTTTGCTGCCGCTTCAGCGTTCTCATACGCTTCCAGAAACGCCTGACCGGAGAAAGCGGTCAGGTCGTCCTCGGCATCTCGACGGATGGCATCGAAGTTCTTCTTGTATTCGTCCCATAAGGCTGCCTTGCGGCCAATGGAAGAGACCTTGCCCAGCATGCCGCCGATGGTGGAAGCCTGCTTTTCGAGCTCCATAGGATCGAAACGCGAAAGCGCTTCTGCATACGCGGCACGGATGCCGGCCATCAGCGCCAACTGGTGAACGCACAGATCCTGGTAGGCGTCCTTCATGGCAGGAATCGGCTGCATGAATCCGGGAAAATTCTGCCCGATCATCTGCATGATGACGCCATCCGGTGTGGGTAAGAACTTCAAAGGATTGTTGGCGCCCGACGCAATGACGGTAACGCCCGCACGAAATTCCCGCTTGATTTCCGAGCGTGCAGCGAGAAGATCGATAGTGCCTTGCACTGCGACCCGAAAAGCCTCGCCAAAGGAACGCATGAATTCCGGTGTCAGAGTGGGCTCCAGCTTCTTGGGAAGAACGCCCGCACCATCCAGAAAAGCAGTGACCAATGCGTTCAGTTCTGCAGGTGGCAGCACGCCGGGAGTGCCGGATGCCACAGGCATCGTGGCAGGCGCCTGCACGTCTTGCGCAGGTGTCGAATACGCATTGGCCGAAGGCCTCGGGCTGGCGTGTTCGCGGGAGACTTCAGAAATGATTTCTCGGTCAGCAATATTCTCTTGCGGGGGAATCTGGTCCGGGGTTACCTCAACCAAAGGTGCTACCGGCTCGACTGCAGGCATCCACGAAGCTTCGGCAAGGGGCAATGCATCGCCAAAGCTGTCCAAATTCAAACCATCGACTTTGCGCAGGCCGACCAAGGGCTCTGCCGGTTGCTCACCATACGATGGCGTGGGGGACCCGATGGAGGTGCCAGGCGGCAAGGCAATGGCTTGAGCGGATGACACAGCTGCATCGATGCTGATGGCCTCGATACCCAACGATTCCACCGCAATCCGCTCTTCTGCAACGTTTGCCGTGGAGGCACTCTTCGGCATGCTGAAAGCTTGCGACAAATCGCAGCCCAGCGCAGAAGGGCCCGCCTCTTGCTGCGCGGGTTGATCACGATCTTGCTGGAACAGGCGCATAGGATCCAACTCGTTGCGAGGGTCCAGAGTTTTGGGAAGACCCGTGTGCGCCGGGTTGTCCATTTGGTGCTCAAACCGTCCAGAGATAGGTAGCGTTTTCAACAGATCGTCATGCCGAAGGTTGGCGACATCCGCCAAGCTCTTGGTTTGCAAGCCTCCAGCCCAGGGATCGCCCTTTTGCGCCTGTTTGCTGACATCTTGTGCGAACAAATCAAAATCATCCGGAATCACAAGCGCGCGGTGTGCGGCCGCTTTTGCAGGCGCCGGACGAGGTGCGTCGTCCCAACCGGAAGCTGGCACCACAGGGGCTGGGATTGAGGAGGCGACAAGCGCAGTGACGACTTCGGACTGAATGGCTTTCTGAGATGAAACCGAGGATGGCGCTGCGACAGCCTTGTCTGCACTCGAGCTGATTGGCGGCACATCCAAAGCAGGTGCGGCCATGAAGGACGGTAAAACTGCAGGTGCAGGTGCAGTCGATGGAGCCTCTGGTGATGCCATGGCAGGTCCTGAAACCAACCCCAGAATCGCAAAGGGATTGCTGTCATCGGCAGAGGTTTGCGTCTCTACTGAAGATTGCAAATCGAATGGGCTGGAAACGGCGACTGACGCCAAAACCGGCTCTTCAACTGGCACCTGAACTGCGGCAGCGGATTGATCTTGTCGCTCAGGCTGCTGGATTGCCGTCGGCCCATCAGCTTTGACGGGTAGCGGCTGACCTGGCATCAGCGCATACAGGCGGTACGGCCCGATCACCACTTCATCACCAATGGCCAGGGGCACCTCTTCGCCGGACCGAACTTCCTGCCCAGCTACCGTGATGGATCGACGCTCACACAGGTTGGCGATATAAGCCGCGTCAGACTCCATGCGAACCATGGCGTGCACGCGGGCCACGCTGGCGTCGGAATCGGGCAAAACCAGCTTGTTCTGCCCGCCCCGTCCAATCGTGCCTCCGGCAACGCCGAATACCGCAGACCAGGACCGCTCTACTGAAAGATTGGCCTGTTGAGCAACTCTGAGTTCGACTTTATCCATGGGACGTGCCTGACTGTTCCTTGGTGCTCAAGAGGCTTTTTTGTTGGTGCGTTTCGCACGGGCAGCGGCTGCGCGCGCCGCATTGAATTCGCGGCCCCAGACCGGATGGCCCTTTTCCGCTTCGGTCAACTGGAAGGTGGGATCCTGCTCCAGCGCCAGATCAAAATGCTGACGGCACTGCCTCAAACGCCCCATGGCACAGTGGCTGAAGGCAATGAACTTGAGCACCTTCACCTGAGACGCCAATGGAAGTTCAGTGGCGCCGATCAATGGGTTCAGTGCCGCTATCGCATCGTCGTAGCGACCATCCGCATAGGTGTCCAGCGCACGATTCAACGCCTGCTCCTTGGCGGCTACCGGGTCCAGCTTCGTGGGTTCGGGAGTGGCCGACTGCTGCGTCGAAGCATCGGCGGCAGACGTCTTCGGAGCATCCGGCGCTGTCTGGCAAGCAGTCAGCACAAGGCCTAGCACGCAATAGCTCATTAATGATGGAATTCTGTTTTTCATGCTACCTCGCATCAAAATCATGTTCGATGGTGACAGTTTCTCCATCGATGACCGTGATCGTTTTTTTCAGGGTTTCAAAGCCTGGATTAGACAATTCCAGGGAATGGGTGCCCACAGCCAATTTCAACTGGGTTAGCGGGGGACTGACCCCTAACGGTTTTCCGTCCACCTGCACATTGCCCCATGGACTGAGCCGGATTCGAACATTGAATGCCGAGTCCCGGTCTGGAGTTTTAAACAGCGCGCTGACCGGCACTGAACCAGAACCCTGGCTAGCGGATGTACGGGGCGCTGGAACCGCAACGGCCGCTTCCATTGGCCGGGCGGGGGTACCGGCCGTTGCGGGATCTGCCGAGGCATCGAGAACAGGTTTCCCGCAGCGGGTGGCCCATCGCGCCTGTGATCGGAAATACGCGCTCCGCCAGGGGGTTCCATTGAGTTCGTAGCCGTCGATCCTGAATGAAGGACGCACCGAAAAGGCCGCGTCGAACTCAGCTTCGCACCGCTTGCTTTCTCCGTTGGTGCAATAGATGAACGCCAAATATTTGTGTGCGGAAGCGCGCTCTTGCGTATCGGGCAAGCCTGCGAATAACGCGGACTGAAAAGCACGTTCGGCGGTCTGAAAGTCCTTTGCGTCAAACAGCGCCACACCCTGCCCCAGATACTGGCGACCCGTGTTGACCGAAGCGGCGTCAGACCTCGTCGGTAGCGGCTTTTCATCGCAATCCAATGCGGCATGACTGAAGGACGCATGGGCCAGAGCAACGGCGCATGCGGCATACCTGAGCTTTGAAAACGACCAAGAGCGCATCATTCGAACTTATGCGTCAGGACGAACGATTCGCCCTTTTTCACCAACACCATTTTCGTCACGGTAGGCGCAACGGGGTTGGAGATGTCGATGCGATGAAGGCCTTCTGTCAAAGTGAGTTGGGTCAGTGGTGGCGTGGTTCCTGCGGGCACTCTGTCCACAGACACATTTCCCCAGGGCATGACCCGCAAAATAATCTTGCCCTTGTTCTCAGCATCTGCAGCACGAGCAGCTTGGGCCAGCGTGCGTGCGGGGTCTTCTGGCGGGGGCATGACTGCCGGCAACGCAGGCGTTGATGCAGCAGGTGCCGGCGGCACAGGCAACTTTGCAGCCGCGACATCCGTCACTGCGGCAGGCGCAGCAGAGGCTACGACCAATGGTGCAGAGGCCGGCGCTTGCGGCGCCAATGGAACGGATGCAGGCAGGGCCGGAGACATCAAGCCGGCAAGCCTTTCCTCGGCCTCGGCACGGTGGGTCCCGCTAGGAAAAAGACTCAGGTAAGTCCGCAATGAATCAGGCGTGTTGATACGCGAAGCCAAACCCCATTGGTCAAGCTCCTGCGAATTAGGCAGCACCACCTCCTGCTTCGCCCCCTCGTTTCCAATGGTGAACCACCATGCACCTCCGCCTGCGATCAGCACGAAAGCAGCGAAGCCGAGTGCGGGAAGGAGCCATACAGCACGCTTTGATGGCGACCTTTGCGCAACAGCCTCTCCTTTGACCTGCGCCGTTTTAACCTTGCGCGCACGGATGTCGGGTCGAGGCACAGAAGGCGTCAATGGCGGAGGAATGACAGACTGGACGTCTCTTGATGCGCGGGCTTCTGAAGGAATGCGCTCCTGCTGATGGGCGGGAGGAATCGGTATGGGTTGCAAGGCCTGAGGCTGGGCCGTAATACGCCCTGCTTCGAGCTGTGGGATTAAAGGCGTTGGGACAGCCTCTGCAGGGGATGGGGCTGGCGCCGCAGCTGGGATCGATACAACAGCCGGAGCGTCGAAATCCAGAGAAGGAGAAAAAGAAGACTCCGCGGCCCCCAAACCCATCATTCCCGAACTGGGCCAGGACAGCGTGACGGTCTTGAGTCCCAAAAGGTGGCGCAACTCGCCAATGGACTGGGGCCGATCCTGCGGCTTGATCGCCAAGGCATGATGCACACCACTGAGAAATCTTGCACTGAAGCCGGGACAATTCTCGGGAACAAGGGTAGAGACTGGATCGTTGATCATCCGAGCAACTGATGTTGCTGGAGGACGGCCCGTGATCGACAGATAAAGCAATGCCCCCAGTTGGTAGATGTCCGTCCATGCCCCTTGCGGCATCGCTCCATCATCCACGTACTGCTCGATCGGAGCAAAGCCAGGCTTCAGTACCATGGTCAAAGCCTGAGTCATATCCCCGATGATCCGCCTGGCCGCACCGAAATCCAAAAGGACAGGCATGCCGGAGGACTGCAGGAATATGTTGTCCGGGGCGATGTCCCGGTGGTAACAGTCCGCAGCGTGCAGCATCTCCAGCACATCAAGGATTGGGGCGATGATGGCCGAAAGCCATTGCTCATCCATGGCCTTGGGTTGCTGATTCAAGAAGGCGCGGAAAGTCTGCCCTTCGTAATACTGCATGACCATGTATGCAGTCCCATTTGCCTCGAAGAACCGATATACATGCACCAATGCTGGATGGGAAAACTTGGCCAATAGGCGCGCTTCATTGATGAAGCTGCGCAAACCCGCATCGAAAGCACCGCGGTGCTGAGACCGGACATGGATCTGGTTGGACTCCTTGCGGCCTGCCAGCGTAGAAGGCATGTACTCCTTGATCGCAACGATGCGATCAAGGCTCAGGTCTCTGGCCCGGTAAACGATACCGAATCCACCCTCTCCAATGACATCGCTCAGCCGGTATTCACCAACCTGGACACCGGGAGCCAGGCAGTTCGCCGAACCACTTATTTCCTTGTGCATGTTTTCACGCTTCGCGCATCTATGTCTTAGAGGTTGTATGAGAACGAGTCAAGCCAACTCTGAGCGCCCCTCCTTCCGCTTCTGTAGCGGGTGAGAAATGACGCTGGCACCTGGAGGTCAGCATAAATTGCTGGGGACTTCTGAAGTCTCTTGGCAATCCTTGAGCGCGCCGCCGCATCATAGATCAGCAGCGTGACCATGCTCCTCCCGTCAGCCCTGCTACGCGACAGCGATCAAGCGGGCCGCCTGCCCTCACAGTGCTATTTTCGAAACAGGCGAGTCTACCTTCACATCAAGTGAAACAGTTACCAATGGAAGCCATTCTCGCAGCCAACACAAATTGTTTCCTCTGTTTCTCAGCAGCGCTAATTAGACCCAACTTGCATCATCGAAATGACATGCCTAACTCTTATGATCCTCGGCAGATAAACAGATCACAGTTGGCGCTGTAAGACGCAGTTCAACGGGAGGAATGCACAACCCCAACGGGTATTAATTTCTCCTGCCACAGCCCTTCTGTAGTGTGACTGTTTTCTCAGGTCAGCGAATTCCTTCGGCTTGAGGGAATTCGCTGACTTTTCATTGACTTTGCGTACCAAATCGCAACTACAGGAGAAGCAATAATGTCAGTAGATATGTTCATGAAGGTCGAAGGCGCCAGCGGTGAGTCACAAGACTCCAACCATAAGGGCTGGACTGACATCAACTCGTTCACTTGGGGCGCCACGCAGCCGAATTCCATGGCGAGTGGCGGCGGCGCTGGAGCCGGCAAGGTCACTTTTCATGACCTGAACATCGTGGCGTCCATCGATAAGTGCTATCCCGCAGTTCTCAAGCATTGCGCGACCGGCAAGCACTTGGGCCAAGTGGAAATTTCCCTGTGCAAGGCAGGCGGAACGCAAATCGAATTCGGCAAAATCACCTTGACCGACGTGATGGTGACCAGCGTGACCGTTAGCGGCACCGACGGCAGCGACTCTGTGCTGGTGAATTATGCTTTCCAGGCAGCCAAGGTAAAAACCCAATACTGGGAACAAACCAACCAAGGCGGCAAGGGTGCGGAAAGCCAAATGGGCTTCAACATCAAGGAAAACAAGGAAGCCTGATCGTCTTCCCGCCAATGGAAAAGCCACACAAGTGTGGCTTTTTTTATTGGTTATTAGCCTAGGAACACTGAAACAGCGTGACATGCCTAGCAAACTGCACTTTGATTGAAATCGGTGCTTTAACGCATCGATATCAATCCGTCGTCAAGTAGCTTTTCTGAATCACTCCCACTCGATGGTGGCAGGTGGCTTGCTCGAGACGTCGTAAGTCACGCGGTTGATACCGCGCACTTCATTGATGATGCGACCAGACACCTTCTTCAACAGGGTATAAGGCAACTCTGCCCAATCTGCCGTCATGAAATCGCTGGTCTGCACGGCACGCAAGGCCACGACATAGTCGTAAGTCCGCCCGTCGCCCATTACCCCGACGCTCTTCACCGGAAGAAACACTGTGAATGCTTGGCTGGTCAACTCATACCAACTCTTGCCTGTTCCAGGGTCTGTGAAATTGCGCAGTTCCTGAATGAAAATGTCGTCAGCCCGCCGCAGCAGGTCCGCGTACTCCTTCTTCACCTCGCCAAGAATGCGAACCCCTAGGCCAGGGCCCGGGAATGGATGGCGATACACCATCTCTGGTGGCAGTCCCAAGGCCACCCCCAGTTCACGGACCTCGTCCTTGAAAAGATCACGCAAAGGCTCCAACAACTTCAATCCGAGTTGTTCCGGCAGCCCCCCGACGTTGTGATGGCTTTTGATGGTGACGGCCTTCTTGCTTTTGGCACCGCCCGATTCGATGACGTCTGGGTAGATCGTGCCCTGCGCCAAGAAAGTCGCGCCCTTGTGACCTTGGTCGCCCGCTTTGAGTTTGGCGGCTTCTTGCTTGAACACCGTAACGAATTCACCACCAATGATCTTGCGCTTCACCTCAGGATCACTCACACCTGACAGTTTGTCAAGGAATAGATCGCTGGCATCGACGCGAATGACCTTCGCGTGAAGCTTGCCCTGGAACATTTCCATCACCACGTCGCCTTCGTTCAGGCGCAGCAGGCCGTGATCGACGAACACGCAGGTCAATTGGTCTCCGATGGCACGATGGATCAGTGCAGCCGCCACTGAAGAATCGACTCCGCCGGACAGGCCAAGAATCACCTCTTCGTCACCCACCTGATCGCGGATTTTCTGCACCGCTTCGGAGATGTAATCACCCATGATCCAGTCAGGGCGCACACCGCAAATACCCAGGACGAAGCGCTCCAGTATCGCCTTGCCCTGTACGGTATGAGTCACTTCCGGGTGGAATTGAACCGCATAGAACCTGCGCTCTTCATCTGCCATGCCTGCGATGGGGCAACTTTCGGTGCTGGCCATCAACTTGAAGCCCGGGGGCAATTCAGTGACCTTGTCGCCATGACTCATCCACGCATTGAGCATGCCATGGCCTTCCGGGGTGGTGAAGTCGGCAATGTCGCGGAGCAGTTCCGTATGGCCGCGTGAACGTACCGCTGCGAAGCCGAACTCGCGCTTGTGGCCACCCTCGACCTTGCCGCCCAGTTGGTGGGCCATGGCCTGCATGCCATAGCAGATACCAAGCACAGGCACACCCAGTTCAAACACGGCTTGAGGCGCCTTGTCGGTGGTGTCTTCGTAGACACTGGCGTGGCTGCCGGAAAGAATTACGCCTTTGACCGACCCGTCCTTGGCATAGTCGCGAATCCATTCGTCCGTGACATCGCAGGGATGCACTTCGCTGAGAACGTGGGCTTCACGAATACGGCGCGCAATGAGCTGGGTGACCTGGGAGCCGAAATCGAGGATGAGGATTTTCTGGTGTTGCATGGCAGGCGACGGAAACGGGAAAGACAAAGGCCCGAACACTGCTGGGAGAGTTCGGGCCTGTGGTGGCTGAAGGATCAATCGGCCCGGTAGTTGGGCGCTTCCTTCGTAATCTGCACATCGTGGACATGGCTTTCACGAATGCCTGCAGTGGTGATCTCGACGAACTCGGCCTTGTCGTTCATCTCTTCGATCGTGGCGCATCCGCAATAGCCCATGGCGGCACGTACGCCCCCGGCCATCTGGAACACGATGGAAACCATCGACCCTTTGTAAGGCACGCGGCCTTCGATGCCCTCCGGCACCAGCTTGTCCGCGTTGGGATTGCCCGTGCTGGATTCCTGGAAGTAGCGATCCGCACTGCCCTGCTGCATGGCGCCGATGCTGCCCATGCCGCGATAGCTCTTGTAGCTCCGGCCTTGGAACAGGATGACTTCTCCAGGCGCCTCTTCCGTGCCCGCGAACATGCCGCCCATCATCACCGCACTGGCGCCAGCGGCCAGAGCTTTGGCGATATCACCGGAATAGCGAATGCCGCCGTCGGCGATGAGCGGCACCCCCGTACCTCGGAGCGCTGTGGCCACACTGTCGATGGCCATGATCTGCGGCACCCCAACGCCGGCAACGATGCGGGTCGTGCAGATGGAGCCCGGGCCGATGCCGACCTTGACACCGTCGGCCCCTGCTTCGACCAGCGCCAGCGCAGCAGCGCCGGTGGCGATATTGCCGCCGATGACATCAATCTGAGGATAGTTTTGCTTGACCCAGCGCACGCGGTCGATCACGCCTTTGCTGTGTCCATGCGCCGTATCGACCACGATCGCATCGACCCCGGCCTTGACCAGCGCTTCAACACGCTCTTCAGTGCCTTCACCGACTCCAACAGCCGCACCGACGCGCAAGCGCCCTGCAGCATCGCGCGCGGCATTGGGAAAGCTCGTTTGCTTGGTGATGTCCTTGACGGTGATCAGGCCCTTGAGTTCGAACGCGTCGTTGACGACGAGCAATCGCTCCAGCTTGTGCTTGTTGAGCAGCGCCTTGGCCTCGGCAGGCGAGGTGCCTTCCTTCTCGTTCACCGTGATGAGCTTTTCGCGCGGCGTCATGATTTCATGCACCTTGACGTCGTAGCGCGTTTCGAAGCGCAGATCGCGCCCGGTGACGATGCCCACGACCTTGCCACCGTCGCAGACCGGGAAACCCGAGATGCCCAACTGCTCCGATAACTGCGACACCTGCAGCACAGTGTGCTCAGGCGTGATGACCACAGGATCACGGACCACTCCGGACTCGTAGCGCTTGACCTTGGCCACGTGAGCGGCCTGCTCCTGGGGCGTGAGGTTTTTGTGCACGATCCCCATGCCGCCCTCTTGCGCAATGGCAATGGCCAGGCGCGCTTCAGTCACCGTGTCCATTGCGGCAGACACGAGCGGCAGGTTCAGGGAAATATTGCGGGAAAGTCGCGTCGCGAGGGACGTGTCCTTGGGGAGGACCTGGGAGTACGCTGGCACCAGCAACACATCGTCGAAGGTGAGCGCTTTTCCAAGAAGGCGCATGAGAAAGCTCCAAAAAAACGATTGTACCCGCGGGGCTGCTCGCGCGCCGGCGTTGTGGTGCAACCACCATGGCGCCAGCGGGCTGCCGCCGCTAAACTTGCACCGCATGAAAACCCCCAAGCTTCTTTTGGCCGCCCTCGCCTGCACGTGGGCCATGGGCGCTGCGGCGCAATGGCAATGGATCGACAAAGACGGCCGCAAGGTCTTCAGCGACCGTCCACCGCCAGCTGATATTCCCCAAAAGAGCATCATGAAGCAGCCCGGCAACTCCATCTCGGCCCGGCCCGTTGCCGTTGCGCCTGCGGTGGATGGAGCCTCCGCACCTGGTGCCGCCAGCGCGCCTCGTCCCACTGGCAAGGACAAGGAACTGGAAGAACGCAAGGCGCAAGCGGAGGCGGCAGAAGCGGCCAAGAAAAAAGCAGACGAAGAACGACAAGCGAAGGTGCGAGCCGAAAACTGCGAGCGAGCCCGGCAAGCCAAAGCGGCAATGACGTCCGGCCAATTATTCAGCCAGAACAATGCGCAGGGAGAACGCGTGTTCATGGATGAGGCAGCCAAGGCCGCTGAAACCCGGCGCGCTGACAACGTCATCGCCTCGGAATGCGCGCCACGCTGACTTCCATCCCAGGCTCATCACGGAAAGCCTGTGGAGAAAGGCATTCGATCCGCAGGTTTTCAGTAGCCGGCTTTCGCTCCGGGTCTGCGCTGTGCAAACAGGCCGGTGGAGCGTGCGCCCTGGCGAACGAAACGCTCTCGCCGGGCTACTTTGGGGTCGACCACCAAAGGCCTGTAAAGCTCGATCCTGTCCTGATCTCGCAGCAACTGTCCAGGCGTCGCCGGCCGCCCCCATATTCCGCAAGCCGCACCATCCGTGCCGATTCCACAGGCGCTCAATGCATCGGCCAGCGTGGCACCATCCGGCAGCCGGACCTCACGCTCGCTAGTCATGCGTGGCCCAGGCGAATGCACCACGGTGACAACCAGCCAGAGCCCATCGTTCGATGGCTCAGCCATATACCTGCTCAGCCCTCTGGATGAACGCATCCACCATGGTGCTGGCGATGCGGTCGAAAACCGGCCCGACCAGCGCAGCCAAGGCCATGTTGTCGAAGCCGTAATTCAAGGTCAGCTCCACTTTGCAGGCCCGTTGCGAACCATCTGCCACCGGATGAAAGCACCAGTCACCGTCCAGTTGAGAAAACGGCCCCTTGACCAAGCGCATCTGAACGCGACGCCCCGCCTCCTGCGTGTTGCGCGTGACAAAGGTCTTGCGTAAACCGCCCAGCGCAATGCCGACCTCCGCCGTCATGCCTTGTTCATCCTGATCCAGCACGGCGGCATGGTCGCACCAGGGCAGAAACTCCGGGTACTTGCCCACGTCGGTGACGAGCGCGAACATTTCCTCGGGGCTGTACCAGATCAGGACGGACTTGTTGACTTTTTTCATGGGTGGAAGAAGGCGCCTTCAACCGCTGGGCCGATGGCACGATGGAGGGCTTTGGCCTGTGGGCCTAAAATCTTGGAAGCGAGACGACAACGATTGTAGGGAGGGCTTTCATCTCCCGGTTTGCGCCGCATCTAATACCCATGGCCAAGAAACCCGAAACACAGTCCCGCATCGCCGATAACAAAAAGGCAGCCTACAACTATTTCTTCGAGGAACGCTACGAAGCCGGCATGGTGCTGCATGGCTGGGAAGTCAAAGCGTTGCGAGAAGGCAAGGTGCAATTGACCGATGGTTATGTGGTGATTCGCGAAAGCGAGTTGTTCCTGATCGGCTGCCAGATCAACCCGCTCAAGACCGCCTCCACCCATGTCAGCCCCGAGGCTGCACGCACCAAGAAGCTTCTGCTGCACCGGCAGGAGATCGACCGGCTGATCAACAAGGTCGAGCAAAAAGGCTACACCCTCGTGCCGCTGAACCTGCACTGGAAGGACGGCTTGGTGAAGTGCGATTTCGCACTGGCCAAGGGCAAGGCGGAGCACGACAAGCGCGACACGATCAAGGACCGCGAAGGCAAGCGCGAGGTCGAGCGTGCCATGAAGGGCCGAAACCGTTGATTTTTCAGCGGCGCCGGGAATAAAGGCGCATGCTTTGGTGTTCATCCCTGTGCAGGGCCGCATTTCGCGTTGCCCGCACCAAAACTGGAGACACCATGATCCGCATTGCTTCCTCTGTGACCGCGGCCGCTTTCGCACTGGCCCTGGCCGGCTGCTCTTCGATGATGACCGGGCCCGCTGGCGTCCAGGCCAAGGACGGCGCCCTGACCGGTCCCAACGGCATGACGTTGTACACGTTCGACCGCGATGCGACCGGCAGTGGCAAATCGGTTTGCAACGGTCCCTGCGCAACCAATTGGCCACCGCTGATGGCTGGCAACGCCACCCCGACCGGCGACTACAGCGTGGTCCGCCGCGACGACGGCAGCAGCCAACTGGCCTACAAAGGCAAGCCGCTCTATTACTGGGCCAAGGACGCAAAACCGGGCGATCGCACAGGCGACGGCGTCAACCAGGTCTGGCACACCGCCAAGCCTTGAACGGGGGTTAAACACAGGCGCGAGTGCCATGGACCAGATCGTCGATCATCTGCCTGGCCTGCGCCGCTACGCTCGGGCACTGACAGGCAATGCCTGGGCAGCCGACGATCTTGTGCAAGACACGCTGGAGCGCGCTTGCCGCAAGTGGTTGCTCTGGCGTGCCGGCAGCGATTTGCGCGCTTGGCTTTTTACGTTGATGCACCACCTGTACCTCAACCAGCAGCGATCGGCCTCCGCCCTGCCCTTGCTGGACATCGAGACGGTCCAGGACAGCCTTCATCAGGCACCTCCGCCCGCATCGGACGATGCCATCGACCTCGACCGGTGCCTGCAGCGCCTTCCTTCGGACCAGCGGGCAGTGCTGCTCCTCGTCACGCTCGAGGACATGGACTATGCCCAGACGGCGCGCGTGCTGCAGATTCCTGTCGGCACGGTGATGTCGCGGCTATCGCGCGCACGGGCGCGCTTGCGCGAACTGATGCAGGCGCCTGCCCAAGCCGTGCGGCCATCCTCTGCAGATGGCCCACCAGCGCTGCGCCGGCTGAAGTGAGAGCACCGGACATGGCTACCGATAACGACGCTCCGCTTTCCGACGAGGAACTCCATGCCTTGGTGGATGGGCGCCTTCCGACTGAGCAAGCCGATGCGCTGCGGGTTCGGCTGGCACGCCACGCTGGCTCGGACCTTCAAGCCACGCTGGCGGCTTGGCAAAGCCAGCGTGAGCATCTGAAAGGCCTGCATGCGGCCTGGAACACCGCCCCGATCCCAGATGGCATTCGCCGCGCGGCTGACCGGCTGCAAGCGCTGCGTGATCGCGAGGCGCGCTGGTGGCGCCTGGGTGGCATGGCGGCATCGCTGGCACTGGCTTTTGGAATGGGCTGGACCATGCACGGGCAATGGCCGAACCATGCAGGGGAATCAGCATCTGCCCGAATGGCCAGCGCGGCACCGGATGCTCGCCGCTTCGCCCAGCAGGCAGCACTGGCGCACGCGATCTATCAGCCAGAACAACGCCACCCCGTGGAGGTGGCGGCGGCTCAACAAGACCACCTCGTGCAGTGGCTGTCCAAACGGCTGGGGCGCCCGCTCAAGGTGCCCGTGCTGGCGGCGCAGGGGTACGAACTCGTAGGAGGCCGGCTGCTGCCTGGCGATACCGGTGCGCGCGCCCAGTTCATGTACCAGAACGCGGCGGGCGAACGGGTCACGCTGTACCTCGGCGCCCTGCGGGCAGAACAGGCGGGCGCTGCCGACACCGCATTCCGCTTCGACGCGGACGGGCCGGTGCCCTGCTTTTACTGGACGGACAGCGGCTTCGGCTACGCCCTTAGCGGCGCCCTGCCGCGCGCCGCCCTGCTCGGACTGGCCACGGCGGTGCATCCACAGCTGTGAACAGTCGGCATCGGGGGTAAATCCGATGCCTTCGGATCAAGCGGCCAGGTCAGCGCAACGCTGCGAGCGGATGGGCGTGAACCGGCCAGGGGCTGTCAAAGAATGGGGCCACCATGTCCGGTGTCACTTCCTCGATGCGGGCTGGACTCCAACGTGGGGCGTGGTCCTTGTCGACCGCCAGGGCGCGAATACCCTCTACCGTCTCGCTTTGGCCGGGGCGCAGGTAGAAACAATGGCGCACCATGTCGCGCTCCATGCGCAAGTCGGTCGCCAGATCCATACCGCGCGCACGGCGGATCTGTTCCAGCACCACGTGCAGCATAAGGGGAGAGCGCTTGCGCAATGTCGCTGCCGTGGCGCGAGCCCATTCGCTGTCTGCGGCTTCCAGCGCCACGGTGATGGCCTGTACGTCAGCCAGCGAAAAGTATTGATCGATTTCGGCCGTCACCGCTGTATCCAAAGCCTCTTTAGCTATGAATTTTGCAGCAATCAGCTGTTCGATGGCTTTTCCGTCGGCAAATGTTCCGCTGCCGAGCACCTCCCAGACGGCGGCTTGCTGATCGGACGGCATGCAGCCGTCGGCCAAACCCAGCGCAACGGCATCCCCTGCACCGATGGTGTCGCCGGTCAGTCCCAGCCATTCACCGGCATGCCCCTTGCACCGCGACAGGAAGTAGCCCCCGCCCACATCGGGGAACAGGCCGATCGCCGTCTCCGGCATGGCCATCTTCGTGCGCTCGGTCACGATGCGCAGGCTGGCGCCCTGGCTGATGCCCATGCCCCCGCCCATCACGATGCCGTCCATGAAGGCGATGTAGGGCTTGCCGTAATGATGGATCAGGTGATTGAGCGCGTATTCCTCGGTAAAGAAATCTTCCAGCCGTGGGTCGCCCTGGCTGCCCGCTTGGTGCAGGAATCGAATGTCCCCTCCTGCACAAAAGGCGCCGAAGGGCCCTTCCTTGTTGCTGCCGCGGATGGCCACTGCGGCAATGCGCTCATCGTGCTGCCAATCCAGCAGTGTCTGCATGAGTGAGCGCACCATGCCCAGCGACAGGGCATTCAGCGCCCTGGGCCGGTTGAGGGTGATGAAACCCACCTGCCCGCGCACCTCGGAAAAAACCTCTGCTGCCGTCGTCGTCTCCGTCATCGCCATTCCTTTTTTTCTTCAAAAATCGGTTCCTGGTTCTTGCCACACAGACCGGCCAACCGTTGCGGCGGGCCCGGGTGGAATCTTAGGGCCTTGCAGGCGCAAGACCTGTCGGGCCTCGGACAGGCGCAGGCAGCGAACCCTTACTCACAAGTCAGAAATATAGGCGACAGATGGGTGTCTGAAGAATGACCTGATGAGTGCAGGATCTTCAGCCACCGACTGCAACTGCGCATCCACACGCTCCTTGAGCTTGTCTCCCTTTCGCAATGGACTGCGCGCCACCCCTGTGCGCTTGGCGTGGCTCCATACCAGCTCATCTGGATTGAGGTCTGGCGCATAGCCGGGCAGGAAGTGCAACGTCGATGCGCCCGCCGTGCTTGCCACGTATTGCTTGACGAGGGCCTTCTTGTGAGCCGGCAAGCCATCGACGACCAAGTGCACGGGTTTCTCACGCTCGGCCATCATGTTCTTGAGCAGTTGCACGAACAACTCGCCTGTAAGCGCTCCCTGGTAGGTCTCAAACCAGAACGCCCCTTTGGAGTTGACGGCTGAGGCCGCCGAGATCGACTGGCGCTGGCCCGGGCGCTCCACGACCGGGGTCTGGCCCTTGGCTCCCCAGGTCTTGCCATGCACGGCATCAGCGCGAAAGCCCGACTCGTCCCAGAAGAAGACTTCGGCCTTGTCCCGCTTGGCCTGCCGGGCAATGGCCGGATAGGTCTCGGTGACCCAGCGCTCAATGGCTTGCGGGTCACGTTGGTAAGCTCGTTGCAAGGGCTTTTGCGGTGTCAGGCCCAGACGCGCGAGCAAGGCTGCGATGCTAGCCAGCGACAGGCTCACCCCAAAACGCTGTGCCACCAGTTCTCGCACAATCTGGCGGGTCCACAGGCCAAAGTCGAAGCCGTGCTGGCGTGGGTTTTTGCCGTTGACCCAGCGAAAAACCTGGCGCTCCTGCACGGGTGTGAGGCTGCGCGGGCGGCCTGTGCCTTTGGTCGAGCGCAGCGCGCGCAGCCCATTGCCGCGCCCGCTGGCAGCGGCTTTGCACTTGTAGGCCCAGCCCCTGTGCATGCCCAAGGAAGCCGCCACCGCTGCTGGCGACTCTCCTTCGCGCATGCGCTGTACGGCCAGCATGCGCATTTCTTCCAACACATTGTGGGCCAGGGTGCGTCCGTCTCGTTTCATGCCAATGAAAGCACCGATCGCCGCTCTGCGCAAGAGAGTGTTCTCTAAGTTACTGACTTATGAGTAATTGATAGCTGTATAGGCCGTGGATACTGCGGTGGAGGGCGATCTGGCACTGGCCCGTCCCCCTCCGCAGCCGGTCACTTCTTGAGAGGGATCGGCGTGGCCCGGTCCACCGGCACGGCGGTGACCGCGTTCTGCGGCGAGCCTTCGATGAGCCGGTCGGAGTACGTCAGGTACACCAGCGTGTTGCGCGCGGGGTCCACCATGCGCACGATGCGCAGGCGCTTGAACAAAATCGAGATGCGTTCGCTGAACACTTCGTCCTGCTGCTTGAGCGGCGGCTTGGGGAAGGCGATGGGCCCGGTCTGGCGGCAGGCGATCGACGCCTCGGCCTTGTCCTCGGCCAGTCCGAGCGAGCCCTTGATTCCGCCCGTGCGGGCGCGCGACACGTAGCAGGTCACGCCCTGCACGGCAGGGTCGTCGTAGGCCTCCACGATGATGTCGTGGTCGCGGCCGAGCAGCTTGAACGCCGTGTCCACGGTGCCGATGGTGTCGGCCTGCGCACCCAGCGCAGTGGCCGCCAGCCCGAGCGCCATTGCGGTGTGGCGCAGCATGCTGCGGGCGCTCATGCTGTCACCTCCGAGCAGCGCTTGGCCAGGTGCGCCAGGGCTTCCTCCACCTGGTCCACCAGGACCAGGCACAGGTCGCCGGGCTGCAGCCGGTCCAGGGCGTAGTCGATGGCGACGAATTCGCCGCGGATCTCTTCGATGTGCTTGGTGCGCGATGCGCCGGCCAGGCCCTCGCGCAGCAACGCCATCACCTCGCCGTCGGCACGGCCGCGCTGGGCCGCGTCCTGGTAGAGGATCACGTCGTCGAACGCGGTCCCGAGGATCACCGTCTGGTCGCGGATGTCTTCGTCGCGCCGGTCGCCCGCACCGCTGATGACCACGCTGCGGCGGTTGCCGGGCAGCGCATCCACGGCGGCCACCAGGGCACGCATGGCATCGGGGTTGTGGCCGTAGTCGGCGATCACCGTGGCGCCCTTGAAGTCCATCACGTTGAAGCGGCCAGGGGCGTTGTCGCTGTCGTTCACGAAGCCCGACAGCCCCCGGCGGATCGTCTGCCATGGCAGGCCCGCGCCCCACGCGGCGGCCACCGAAGCCATGACGTTCTCGACCTGGAAGCCGATCTTGCCGTTGCGCGTGATCGGCACGTCGCGCAGGTGGATGGTTTCGCGCCACGAGCCTTCCGCCGCGACGATGGACTCGCCATCCATGTACACCGACCGGTTGCCCTGCGCGCGGTGCGTGGCCATCACGGGGTGGTGGCGGTCGCTGGCGAAGTAGATCACCTTGCCCGGCGTGGACGATGCCATGGCCGCGACGATGGGGTCGGCGGCATTGAGCACCGCATAGCCGTCGGGGGCCACGTTCTGCACGATCACGCGCTTGAGCACGGCCAGGTCGTCCACCGTGGTGATGTAGTTCAGGCCCAGGTGGTCGCCCGCGCCGATGTTGGTCACCACGGCCACCTGGCAGCGGTCGAAGCCCAGGCCCTCGCGCAGGATGCCGCCGCGCGCGGTCTCGAACACGGCCGCATCCACCTCGGGGTGCAGCAGTACGTTGCGCGCGCTCTTGGGGCCGGAGCAGTCGCCGCTGTCGATCTGGCGGCCGTTCACGTACACCCCGTCGGTGTTGGTCATGCCCACGCGCAGGCCCTGGGCGGAAAAGAGGTGCGCGATCAGCCGCGCGGTGGTCGTCTTGCCGTTGGTGCCGGTCACGGCCACCACGGGAATGCGGCCGTCCTGACCGTTGGCGAAGAGCTTGTCCACCATGGCCTGGCCCACGTTGCGGGGCTTGCCGTAGCTGGGCGCCAGGTGCATGCGCAGGCCGGGCGCGGCATTCACCTCGACGAAGCCGCCGCCTTGCACTTCCAACGGCTGCAGCACGTTCTCGGCCACCATGTCCACGCCGCAGATGTGCAGGCCCACCATCTGGGCCGCGGCGATGGCGCGGGCCGCTACCTCGGGGTGCACGTCGTCCGTCACGTCGGTGGCGGTGCCGCCGGTGGACAGGTTGGCGTTGTTGCGAAGGATCACGCGCTGGCCCTTGGCCGGCACGGATTCGGGCGTGAGGCCCTGCATGGCCAGCCGCGCGACGGCGATGTCGTCCAGCCGGATCTTGGTGAGCGAGGTGGCATGGCCCTCCCCGCGGCGCGGGTCGAGGTTGACCAGATGCACCAGCTCGCGCACGGTGCGCTCGCCATCGCCCAGCACCTGCGGCGGCTCGCGGCGCGCTGCCGCCACCAGTTGGTCGCCCACCACCAGCAGGCGGAAATCATGGCCCGGCAGGAAGCGCTCGACCATCACCGTGCCGTATTCGGCGGCGGTGCGGAAGGCTTCGTCGAGTTGCGCGCGCTCGGTGATGTTCACCGTCACGCCCTTGCCCTGGTTGCCGTCCTGGGGCTTGACCACCACCGGCAGGCCGACTTCCTGCGCGGCCTTCCAGGCATCGTCCACCGACTCGACCGGCCGGCCCAGCGGCACGGGCACGCCGGCGGCGTGCAGCAGGCGCTTGGTGAGGTCCTTGTCCTGCGCGATGGATTCGGCCACGGCGCTGGTCGAATCGACCTCGGCGGCCTGGATGCGGCGCTGCTTGGAGCCCCAGCCGAACTGCACCAGGCTGCCCGACGTGAGCCGGCGCCACGGAATGCCGCGCGCGGCGGCGGCCTCGACGATGGAGCCCGTGCTGGGGCCCAGGCGCTCGTCTTCGTCCAGCTCGCGCAGGCGCGCCACGGCGGCCTCGGCGTCGAAGTGGCCGCCTTGCAGCGCGGCCTGGATCAGCGCCTGGGCATCTTCGAAGGCCTGCCGGCCCACGGCCTCTTCGCTGTATTCGACGACCACCTGGTACACGCCCGTGTCCACGGTGGCCGAGATGCGGCTGAAGCTCACCGGGCAGCCGGCCTGGGCCTGCAGCGCCAGGGCCGCGCCGCCGAGGACATGGGCGAGGGAGACGTCGGCATCGCTGCCCTCGGGGTGCAGCACGCCCACGGCGGGAAACAGCGCGCGCAGCCTGGTTTCGAAGCCAGCGATCTGGCGCATGGCGAGCTCGGATTCAGCGCAGGTCACCACGGCCTCGATGGCGGTGTGGCGGCTCCAGAGATTGGGGCCGCGCAGGGCCCGGGTGCGGGATACGTCCATGGAAAAGCGTCTCTTTCTGTGGGGTGCCGGCGCAGGCGCCGGATCGAGTCCATGCGGTCGTTGAAAGGGGTCGGTCAGCGGGCGGGAGCGGCGCAAGGCAGCTCGGGCTCGAAGGTCTTGATGCCGGCGCCGATCAGGTCGGGCGCGATGTCCAGCGCCCAGGCCGTGGCGACGATGGCCAGCAGCGTGTCCGGGTCGGCCTGCACGGCGTTGCGGCCGAAGGTCAGGTCGGCCAGCGCGCCGAGCACGTGCTCGGCCGTGCCGGTGGCCAGCACCACGCGGCCCGCCTTCACGAACACGGCGCGGCCACTGTCCTTGGCGCGGTGCTCGGCGATGGCGGGCAGCGTGCCGTCCTGGGCATACAGCACCACGGCGCCGTCCGACAAAGGCGCCAGTTCCAGCACCTGGGGCTCGGCCGCGTTCAGCACGGCGGCGCCGCCGGGCAGCACCACGTCGATCTGCGTGCGCAGCACCTTGAACATCTGGTCCTGCTCGAACACGTCGAACTCGGCGAGCGCGTCCTTGCCGTCCATGTCGGTCACCACGCCCACCTGGCAGCGGTCATAGGCGAGGCCGTCGCGCAGGATGGTGCGGGCGTCGTTTTCGATCACAGCGGCCTGCACCATCTGGTTCATCAGCAGGCGGTGGGCTGCTTCCCAGTGGGCGCTGTCGGCGGTGTCCACGCAGCGGCGGTCCAGGAACAGGCCCTCGCGGCATGCCAGGCCCGTGTGGCGCCCGCCCAGGTGCATGAGCCAGCCCACCACGCGGGCGATGGTGCTCGTGCCGCGCGTGCCGGCCACGCCCACCAGCGGAATGCGGCCGATGGTGCCGTCGGCATCTTCTTCGGCGGGGAACAAATGCTCCGCGATGGCCTGGCCCACCGGGCGGGGTGCGCCGATGGCAGGCTTCAGGTGCATGAGCAGACCGGGGCCGGCATTCACCTCGACGATGGCGCCGCTTTGCTCCTGCAGCGGCCGGCTGATGTCGCGCGCCACCAGGTCGATGCCCGCGATGTCCAGCCCCACGACCTTGGCCGCCAGCGCGGCGATGTAGGCCACTTCGGGGTGGACTTCGTCGGTGCAGTCCACCGCCACGTTGCCGTTGCGCTGCACCACGACTTCGCGGCCGGCCTCGGGGATGGCCGTGGCGGACAGGTCCTGGCGCTTGAGCTCCAGCTGCACGGCGACGTTGGTGTCCACCTGGATCAGTTCCAGCGGGTATTCCTCTTCGTAGCCGCGGCGCGGGTCGGAGTTGAGTTGCGTGTCGATCAGTTCCTGCACGGTGGAGCGGCCGTTGCCGGTGATGCTCACCACCTCGCCGCGCGCGGCCGCCACGACCTTGCCGCCCACCACGAGCACGCGGTGCTCGTCGCCGGGGATGAAGCGCTCGACCATCACGTCGCTGCCTTCGGGGTACGCCACGTGGTAGGCCGCCTCGATGTCGGCCTGCTTGCGCAGGTCCAGCGTCACGCCCCGGCCGTGGTTGCCGTCGGAAGGCTTGACGACCACCGGCAGGCCGATGTCCTGCGCGGCTTCCCAGGCCTCTTCGGGGCTGTTGACGACCTGGCCCTCGGGCACGGGCACGCCGCACGATCTGAGCAGGCTCTTGGTCAGGTCCTTGTCGCTGGCGATGCCTTCGGCGATGGCGCTGGTGAATTCGCTCTCGGCCGTCCAGATGCGCCGCTGCGACGCGCCGTAGCCCAGCTGCACGAGATTGCCGTCGTTCAGGCGGATGTGCGGAATGCCGCGGTCGGTCGCAGCGGTGACGATGCACGCCGTGCTGGGGCCGAGGTACTGGTCATCCACCTCGGTGCGCACGCGCGCCACGGCGGCCTGCACGTCGAAGGGGGTGTCGTTGATGGCCGCCATGATGAGCTGGTGGCCCTGGTCCAGCGCCACGCGGGCCACCCGTTCGTCGCGGGCCCGGAACACCATGCGGTACACGCCGCGCTGCGAGGTGCTGCGCGTCTGCCCGAAGCCCGTGGGCATGCCCGACAGGTTCAGCAGTTCGATCACGATGTGCTCCAGCACGTGGCCGCACCAGGTGCCGCCCTCCAGCCGCTGCAGGAAGCCGCCGCGCTCGCCCACGCCGCAGTGGTGTTCGATCAGCGCGGGCAGCCACGCCGTGAGGCGCTGGTTGAACCCGGGCAGGGCGTTGGACGGGTGGTCCTCGAGCGCGCCGAGGTCCAGCCAGACTTCGAGCACCGGACGGTAGGTCCAGATGTTGGGCCCACGCAGGTAGTTGATGCGCAGCAGTTGGATGTCAGTGAATGTCGCCATGGAGTGCAGCGTAAAGGAAACTGCGGCCCGGAGCGGACCGATATGCGGAAGAGTTCGCGGCCAATTGTGCGCTCACTCGGAGGTGCCTGGCGGATGTCAGCGAGGCCGGCAGGGAAGGCGTTACACGCAGATGCCAAAGCGGCGCCCGAAGCATCGGGGAGAATGGGCGCCAGCGCACGGGCTGGCTTCTCGGGTCGCCCGGGGCGAAAAAACCAACCAAAATGCAACATCACCATCCTGTGGACGCCTCGAGTGTCTTGAATGGCCCCGACGGGGCCGAATGGCGAGCCAGGCTCGCACCCCACGAAAACGTGCTGGCGGCGCTGGAGGTTGACCTGAGCCCCACGCTGCGCTTCGCGCCCGGCCTGCTCGTGCTGACCCCGCAGCGCCTGCTGTCGCGCACCGAGGGCGGCGCCGTGCAGGAGTGGCCGCTGGCTGCCGGCATGGCACTGCGCCTGTCGGACCATGGCGGCGTCGGGGTGCTCGAACTGCACGACGCCGAGCACCGTTTGTCGCTGTGGCGCTTCACCCTCGGTGCACACCCGCAGGCGCTGCGCCTTTTGCAGAAATTCGACCAGCGGCTGGCGGCCCTCGGCATGCCGCACGGCGCCACGGTCGAATCCGAGCAACCCGACGAGCCCCGTTGCGAGGTGTGCCATACCCCGCTGCCACCCGACACCGAAGAGTGCCCCGCCTGCGCCCGCGCGCAGGCCCCGCAGACGTCCACCTGGGTGCTGCTGCGCCTGTGGCGCTTCGCCCACCCCTACCGCAAGCAACTGGCGGCGGGCTTCGGCCTCACGCTCGCCTCCACGGCGGCCACCCTGGTGCCGCCGTATCTCACGATTCCGCTCATGGATGACGTGCTCATCCCCTACCAGAACGGCCAGAAGATTCCGGTGCAGCTCGTGGCGCTGTACCTGGGCGGGCTGTTGTTGTCTGCGCTGCTGGCCTGGGGGCTGGGCTGGGCGCGCACCTACATCCTGGCGCTGGTGTCCGAACGCATCGGCGCCGACCTGCGCACCACCACCTACGAGCACCTGCTGCGCCTGTCGCTCGATTACTTCGGGGGCAAGCGCACCGGCGATCTGATGGCGCGCATCGGTTCGGAGACGGACCGCATCAACGTCTTCCTGTCGCTGCACGCGCTCGACTTCATGACCGACGTGCTCATGATCCTGATGACGGCGGCCATTCTGTTTTCCATCAACCCGTGGCTGGCTCTGGTCACGCTGGTGCCGCTGCCGTTCATCGCCTGGCTGATCCACAACGTGCGCGACCGCCTGCGCACCGGCTTCGAGAAGATCGACCGCGTGTGGTCCGAGGTGACCAACGTGCTGGCCGACACCATTCCCGGCATTCGCGTGGTGAAGGCTTTCGCCCAGGAAAAGCGCGAGGCGCAGCGTTTTCGCGATGCGAACCAGCACAACCTGGAGGTGAACGACCGGCTGAACAAGACCTGGTCGCTGTTCACGCCCACCGTGTCGCTGATGACCGAGATCGGCCTGCTCATCGTCTGGGGCTTCGGCATCTGGCTGGTGGCGCACAACCAGATCACCGTCGGGGTGCTGGCGGCGTTCATCGCCTACATCGGGCGCTTTTACACGCGGCTCGATTCCATGAGCCGCATCGTGTCGGTCACGCAGAAGGCCGCGGCCGGCGCCAAGCGCATCTTCGACATCCTGGACCACGTGAGCAACGTGCCCGACCCGGCCCAGCCGGTGACGATGGACCGCGTGCAGGGCGCCATCGCCATGCGCAACGTGGGCTTTCGCTACGGCAGCCGGTCGGTCATCAAGGGGCTGAACCTGGACATCCGCCCGGGCGAGATGATCGGCCTGGTGGGCCACAGCGGCTCGGGCAAGAGCACGCTGGTCAACCTGATCAGCCGTTTCTACGACGTGACCGAAGGCTCGATCCAGGTCGATGGCGTGGATGTGCGCCGCCTGCGCGTGGCCGACTACCGCCGCCACATCGGCCTGGTGTTGCAAGAGCCTTTCCTGTTCTTCGGCACCATCGCCGAGAACATCGCCTACGGCAAGCCCGAGGCCACGCGCGCCGAGATCGTGGCCGCCGCGCGGGCTGCGCACGCGCACGAATTCATCCTGCGGCTGCCCCAGGGCTACGACTCGCTGGTGGGCGAGCGCGGCCAGGGCCTGTCGGGCGGGGAGCGCCAGCGCATCAGCATTGCCCGCGCCCTGCTGATCGACCCGCGCATCCTGATCCTGGACGAGGCCACCTCGGCCGTGGACACCGAGACCGAAAAAGAGATCCAGAAAGCGCTGGATAACCTGGTGCAGGGCCGCACCACCATCGCCATCGCCCACCGCCTGTCCACGCTGCGCAAGGCCGACCGGCTGGTGGTGATGGACCGCGGCGAGGTGGTCGAGGTCGGGCCGCACGATGCCCTCATGGAAAAGCAGGGCGCCTACTGGCGCCTCTATGAGGCCCAGGCCCGCCGCGCCGAGGAAGACGCCCAGGCGTCGGGCCTCGTCATCGACAGCGCGCTGCTGCACCCCGCCCATCCGGCGGGCAACCCCTGACCTGTGAGGCGCACGCCCATGACCTCTACGTTCCCGCCTTCCGCCCCGCCCACCGCCGCGGCCTCGTCGGCCACCGGCGCCCTGGCCACCATCCGCCTGCAGCGCAACGCCCACGGGCGGCTCGTGTGGACGCCTTCCGACGGCACGCAGCAGCCCACCGAAGTGGTGCCGGTGCGGGCGTTCCCCATTGCCGCGCCGGCCGAGGGCATCTCCCTCGTCGGCCCGGACGGGCATGAGATGCAGTGGATCGAGCACCTGGACCACCTGCCCCCCGCCGCCCGCTCGCTCGTCGAAGAAGACCTCGATGCCCGTGAATTCGTGCCGATTCTGGAGAGGCTGGTCAGCGTCTCCGGCTTCTCGACCCCCAGCACCTGGATGGTGGAGACCGACCGGGGGCCGGCGCAACTGGTGCTCAAGGCCGAGGAAGACATCCGCCGATTGGGCGGGCGCACCGCGTTGCTGATCGCCTCGGCCGACGGGGTGCAGTTTCGCGTGCCCGACGTGGGCGCACTCGACCGCCAGTCGCGCCGCCTGCTGGAGCGGTTTTTATAGCGCTTACGCCTTGCCCGGCATGGGCGCGCGCGGTTTTCCGTGGCGGCTGCAGAGGCCGTGGCGTGGCCACAATTTCGCCCATGAGATAGGGGTAAACCCTTGTTTTTGGGGTGATCCCTTAAAAAGGGCTTAATTTTCCCTTCTTTTTGCCGTTATGGAATACGACGAGGGAGTAATTCCCCTTGACGCTCCACCTTCCATGAACGGACCACTGCCATGCAAATGCCACCTGTTGACCGATCGCCGAGCTGGCGTCCCCAGGGCGCCGATTTGTATTCCACCGGAGCTTCCGGGGCGGTGCCGGTGCGGCCGATCCAGCCGGCCAATCCCGTCGAGTCGATGGACCGGATGGGCGAAGGCGCCATCGTGCGCGAGCCGGACAAGCCGTCCGACCCCGACACGCGCAACCGCGACTGGACCGAGGTCAAGAAAAAAGACGCCGTCGAGGAACCCCCGGAGCCCCCGCCGGAGCCCATCTACAAGCAGTTGCTCGAATTCATCCAGTCGATGTGGCGCGCCAGCGGCAGCGCCATCGAGATGGCGCAGGATCTGAACAAGACCCCGCTGCAGGACCGCCTGGCCCAGGAGGCCAAGGACGAACCGCTCACCTACGCCGATCCGAAGATCAAGCGCACGGGCGGATTGTAAATCGGATTGCTATAAAAATAATAGCTATATCCCCTAGTGCTTATTGCGCTGGAGGGCTATTTGGCTTGAATTCCCGAGGCGCCGGTCGGCCTTGGGGAATGGTGCCTCAGGGCCTGGCGGCGCTGGCCGCACTGGCGGGAGCGCGCGCTGCGTCGGCCTTGGCACGGTCGCGCTCGGCGCGGTACTGGATGGCGAACGCCCGCACTTCCTCGTAAGAGACGAAGCCGTCGTGGTTGGTGTCGGCATCGTCGAACGAGTTGGCCAGCCGCGGGAACAGCGCCACTTCGGAACGGCTCAGCTTGCCGTCGCCGTTGAAGTCCAGCATCTTGAACTCCTTTTGCGCCTTGATTTCACCCTTGGACAAGGGCTCGCTCGCCTTGGCCGCAGGGGCCGAGGCGGCTGCGGCCGGGGGCTGTGCGGCGACCGCGCTGAAGGCCACGGCCATCGCGAGCAGCGAAAACAGCGCCATCGCGCGCAGGGTGGCCGCTTGGGGGCGGGCCGGCGCGGCGGCAGCGAGGGAGCGGGACGATCGGGGGGCTGCTGGGGCGTTCATTCGGGGCATGGTGTCTCAGATGGTGCGGCGGGCCGGTATTGCAATCGGCAACGGCCGGGTTTCACCGCTGGTTGCAAAGGTTGCGTGATCTTTGCCCCTCAGCCGGGGTTGGAGATGCCGCTGCTCACATGGCCCGAGGGCACATGCCGCGCCGCCGAGGTGACGTGGCCCGTCTGGTCGTCGAAGAAGAAGTCGGGCTCGAACTCGCGCAGGAAGCCGCCCTTGTCCAGCCCGCCGAGGAACATGGCCTCGTCCACGGCGATGTTCCAGTTCATGAGCGTCTGGATGGCGCGCTCGTGCGCCGGCGCGCTGCGGGCGGTGACCAGCGCGGTGCGCAGGCGCATGCCGGACGAACTGCCGGCGGCCTGCTGCAGGCGGTGCAGCGCGGCCAGCAGCGGCTTGAAGGGGCCGTCGGGCAGCGGCTGCGCGGCCTTGTCGGTTTCGTGGCGCTGGAAGGCGGCCAGCCCCTGCGCCTGGTACACGCGCTCTGCCTCGTCGGAAAACAGCACGGCGTCGCCGTCGAAGGCGATGCGCACTTCGTGCGGGTTGGCATGGCTGGCCTGCACCGATTCGGTCAGCACGCGGGCGGCCGGGTAGCCCAGTTGCAGGGCCTGGCGCACGTCGGCCTCGTTGGCGGACAGGAACAGGTGCGCGCCCAGCGGCCGCAGGTAGCGGAACGGATCGCGCCCCTGCGTGAACACGCCGCGCTCCAGCGGCACGTGCGCCGCGCTGGCCGAGCGGAAGATCCGCATGCCGCTCACCGGGTCGTTGCGCGACAGCACGACCACCTCCACGCGCTGGTGGCCGGGCTCGTTGAAGGCCAGCAGCTTCTTGACCAGCGAGAACGCCACGCCGGGGCGCGCGGGCATGTCCAGCCGGTCGAGCTGCAGTTGCATGTAGGTCTGGGGCTGCAACGGGTCGAACAGGCGGTTCTCTTCTTCGAAATCGAACAGCGCGCGCGAAGAGATGGCGACGACGAGCTTGTCGTCCAGGGTCATGGCCATGGGGTGCTCCGGTGGAGAAGGCGCATCGACGTCACTTGACGAACTGGTTGAGCTGGATGATCGGCATGAGCACGGCCAGAACGATCAACATGACGATCAGCCCCATCGCCACGATGAGCAGCGGCTCCAGGATGGTGGCCAGCTGCAAGGCCCGCCGTTGCACCTCGGTGGACAGTTGCGTGGCCGCGCGCTGCAGCATCACGGGCAGCTGGCCGGTCTGCTCGCCCAGGCGGGCGAACATGGCGACCAGGCCGGGAAAGCGCTTTTTCTGCGCCATGGCCGAGGCCAGCGGCGCGCCCTCGCGCACCAGCACCAGCGCGTCGAGCGCGTCGGCGCGCATGGCGCGGTTGTTCAGCGTCTCGGCGGCGGCCTGCAGCGCCCGCAGGATGGGCACGCCGGCACCCGCCAGCATGGCCAGCGTGCCGGCGAAGCGCGCCGCGTTGTAGCCGCGCGCCAGCCTGCCCACCAGCGGCAGGGTCAGCCACACGGCATCGAATTTTTCACGAAAACGCGGCTGCGCCAGGGAATATCTTGCCCCAAATGCTATGAAAATAATAGCAATCAGCGCTGCCCAGCCGTAATGGCGCACCGCGTCGCTGATCGCCAGCATGGCCACGGTGAGAAAGGGCAGGGCGCGCTTGGTGCCGGCGAACACGGCCGCCACCTGGGGCACCACGTAGCCCACCAGGAACAGCACGATCACGATGGCCACCACGGTGACGATGGCCGGGTACAGCGCCGCGCCGATCAGCTTGGCCTTGAGCGCCTGGCGGTCTTCCAGGTCGTCCGCCAGCCGCTCCAGCACCAGCCCCAAGTTGCCGCTGTGCTCGCCGGCCCCGATCACGGCGCAATAGATGGCCGAGAACTCGCGCGGGTGCGCGCCCAGGGCGCGGGCGAAGGTGGAGCCGGCGTTGACCTCGGCGCGCAGAGTGGCGACCAGGTGGCGCTGGCGCTCGTCGTCGGCCTCGTCGGCCAGGGCCGTGAGCGCGCGCTCCAGCGGCAGGCCCGAGGCGACGAGCCCGGCGAGCTGGCGCGTCCAGATCGAGAGCGCCGTGGCGCCGAACACCGGCCGTGTGAAGAGCCGCTGGCTGAACGAGGCCGCGCCGCCGCCTGTCGGGCCCTGGCCCGCTGCGAGCGCCTCCACGGCCAGGGGCACGAGCGCCTGCGCGCGCAGCAGGCTGCGGGCGGCCTTGGCGGTGTCGGCTTCGATGGTGCCTTTGCGGGTCTGGCCTTGCGCGTCGAGGGCTTCAAAGGAAAAGGCGGGCATGCGGTTCAGTCGGGGTCGGCAAAAGGGGCGGCGAAAGGGCAAGCCGCAATGGCGGCAACGGGGTGGTGCGTGATGGTAGCCGCTGCCGAAGGCGGCCCCGTGTCCGGCCGCCCGCCGCGTGCCGTTTTACCGCCGTGCGCCGCCGGTCAGTCCGCGCGGTTGGCGGCGGCCACGATGTCCAGCGACCGCAGGCGCAGCGCCGGGTCGTACACGTCGCTCACCAGCATGAATTCGTCCGCGCGGGTTTCTTCGGCCAACTCGCGCAGGCCGGCGCGCACCGTGTCGGGCCCGCCGATCACGCCCGCCGCCAAAAAGTCGCCGATGGCGGCGCGCTCCTGCGGCGAAAGCCGGGCGGCGAAGTCTTCCACGGGCGGCTGCAAATGCAGGCGGTGGCCGGTCAGGATGCCCAGCACCCGCTGGTACGTGCTGCTGGCCAGGAACTCGGCCTCGGCATCGGTGGGCGCGGCGATCACCGGCACGCCTACCACCACGTAGGGCGCCGCCAGGGTGGGCGAGGGGCGGAACAGCCGCCGGTACATGTCGATGGCCTGGTGCAGCATGCGCGGCGCGAAGTGCGAGGCGAACGCGTAGGGCAGGCCGCGCTCGGCCGCCAGCTGGGCCGAGAACAGGCTGGAGCCCAGCAGCCAGATCGGCACCTCGGTGCCCGCGCCCGGCGTGGCGATGAGGCGCTGGCCGGCCTGCACCGGGCCCAGCAGGCGCTGCAGCTCGGCCACGTCGCGCGGGAAGTCCTGCTCGGTCTCCACCCGGTCGCGGCGCAGCGCGCGCATGGTGGGGCCGTCGGTGCCGGGCGCGCGGCCCAGGCCCAGGTCGATGCGGCCGGGGTACAGCTCGGCCAGGGTGCCGAAGGCTTCGGCGACGACCAAAGGCGCGTGGTTGGGCAGCATGATGCCGCCCGAGCCCACGCGGATGCGCTGCGTGGCGCCGGCCAGATGGCCCACCAGCACGGCGGTGGCCGAACTGGCGATACCGGGCATGTTGTGGTGTTCGGCCAGCCAGTAGCGCGAAAAGCCCAGCGATTCGGCGTGCTGGGCGGTGCGGACGGTGACCTGCAGGGCTTCGGCCACCGTGCCGCCTTCGCGCACGGCAACCAGATCGAGCATGGACAGGGCGGGGAAGCGTGGGGTGGAAGTCATTCGCACGATTGTGCGGCGCAGGCCAAACCTGTGCTGGCCCGCGGCCATCGGTTCGGTGCTAGTACATTGACACGTAATTAACGAAACATTAATACACTCCATCTATCGTCACTCAATAGATGGAAATGTTCTCATGCGTCAGACGGAACTGCACTTGAGCGAGGGAGACCGGGCGGTTGTTGAGGAGATACGCAGCAAGGGACTGAGACACTCCCGAGAAGTCAATCGAGCACACGTCCTGTCGTGCCTGGATCGCGGGATTCCAGAGGCTCAGATCCTGGCAGTTCTGGGAATCGGGCGTACATCGCTGTGGCGAACGCGATCGGCGTATCTGCAAGGCGGCGTGGAACTCGCTGTTTTCGATGTCGCGCGCTCCGGCAGGCCGGCGCAGTACGACACGGATGCCCAGGCGCGAGTGATGGCACTGGCCTGCTCCAGTCCACCTGCAGGCAAGCAGCGGTGGACGATCGTGGAGCTTGAACGCGCTGCGCGCTTGGAGCCAGGTCTGTCCAATGTGAGCCGCGAGACCGTTCGCCGCATGCTTAAAAAAACGATCTCAAGCCCTGGCGGCGGCTGATGTGGTGCATCGGCACTCTGACTGAGGAGTACCGCAATCGCATGTACGACTTGCTCGCGCTTTATGCCAAGCCCTTGCGACGCGACGAGCCGGTGATCTGCATGGACGACAAGAGCTTGCAACTGATCGGCCACAGCAGGGCGCCACTTCCGATGAAGCATGGAGTCGCGGGCAAGCAGGACTATGAATATGTCCGCAACGGCACGACGAACTTGTTCGTGGCTGTCGAACCCAAGGCGGGCCAGCGAGTCGTGTCCGTCACTGAGCGCCGGGGTAAGTTTGACTTCGTCACCTTCATCGACGAGCTGCTGACCAGCAGGTATGCCAAGGCACGGCGTGTCCATCTGGTGCTGGACAACTTGAACATTCACTTCAGGAAGTCCTTCGATGACGTGCTGGGTCAAAGCGCGGCAGCCAAACTGCTGCGCCGAGTGCAGTTCCACTACACGCCAAAGCACGCGAGTTGGCTCAACATGGCCGAGATCGAGATCGGCATCCTCAGTCGTCAGTGCCTTGATCGCCGCGTTCCCAATCCTGGCGCGCTGCAAGTCGAGGTGGATGCCTGGCAGCACGCAAGGAATGCGCTACAGCGCACCATCGACTGGAAGTTCACCCGACAGGATGCCGATCAAAAACTCGGCAACCATTACGTTCCGAAACTTACGTGTTGATGTACTAGGCATCCCCGGCACCGTGGGCGCAGTGGACGGATGTCGGTTTTTGCCATGGCCGGGCGAGCGTCGATAATCGCCGGCCATGATGGCAGCGCCGTCCATGCCCCCTGCAGTGCCGCAACCCGCGGCGGTGCCGAGCCGGGGCACGCACCAAGACACCGACATGGGATTTTTCAGCCGCCTGTTCACGCCCCGTGGGGATGGCAAGGCCGTGGACGACGACTGGACCTCCCTGCCCGACAGCAACGCCAGCGAACTGGTGGTGATGGGCGACGAGGCGGCCAAGTTGCTGGCCGAGATCGACATCGACGCCGCCATCGCCAGCCACGAGCGCTGGCTGCCGTGGCGGGCGCAGGTGCTGGAGGGCGCGCGCGACGAGCGGCTGCCGGCGGTAAGGGTTCAAGTCAAAAAAGCCTCCAGCGCAATCAGCACTAGGGGGTATTGCTATCAATAAAATAGCAATGGTTGGCGGGCGCTTCGCGCCGCCCATCCCCTGCCTTCAATCCCGCGTGACGCGCAGCACTTCCTCGGGGCTGGTGATGCCGGCGCGCACCAGGCGCTCGCCGTCGTCGCGCATCAGCGTCATGCCGCCGGCCAGGGCCGTGGCGCGCAGTTCGGCCTCGGAGGCCTGGTTGTGGATCTGCGCGCGCAGCGTGTCGTCCACCACCAGCATTTCGAACACCCCCGTGCGGCCGCGGTAGCCGCTGGGGTCGGACGGGTCGAGCTTGCGCACCAGGCGCTGGGCCAGCACGCCCAGCAGCGAGCTGGACAGCAGGAAAGGCTCCACGCCCATGTCGGTCAGGCGCGTGACGGCGCTGGCGGCGTCGTTGGTGTGCAGCGTGGCGAGCACCAGGTGGCCGGTGAGCGAGGCCTGGATCGCGATCTGCGCGGTCTCGAAGTCGCGGATTTCGCCGATCATGATCACGTCCGGGTCCTGGCGCAGGATGGCACGCAGGGCCTTGGCGAAGGTGAGGTCGATCTTGGCGTTCACCTGGGTCTGGCCCACGCCCGGCAGCTCGTATTCGATGGGGTCTTCGACCGTCATGATGTTGCTGCTGGCCGCGTCCAGCCGCTCTAGCGCGGCATACAGCGTGGTGGTCTTGCCCGAGCCCGTGGGCCCGGTCACCAGGATGATGCCGTGCGGCTGGTGGATCAGGCTGTCGAACCGGTGCAGGGTGTTGCCCTGCATGCCCACGGCCTCCAGGCTCAGCTTGCTGCCGCTCTTGTCCAGAAGGCGCAGCACGGCGCGCTCGCCGTGGGCGCTGGGCAGGGTGGACACGCGCACGTCGATGGCGCGGGTGCCCAGGCGCAGGCTGATGCGGCCGTCCTGCGGCAGGCGCTTTTCCGAGATGTCGAGGTCGGCCATGATCTTCAGGCGCGAGATCAGCGCGGCATGCAGGGCGCGGTTGGGCTGCACCACCTCGCGCAGGGTGCCGTCCACGCGAAAGCGCACGCTGGAGTGGCGCTCGTAGGGCTCGATGTGGATGTCGCTCGCCCCGTCGCGCGCGGCCTGCGTGAGCAGCGCGTTCAGCATGCGGATGATGGGCGCATCGCCCGCCGATTCCAGCAGGTCTTCCACCGCCGGCAGCTCCTGCATCATGCGCGAGAGGTCGGCGTCGGACTCGACCTCGCTCACCACCGTGGCCGCGCTCGATTCGCCCTGCGAATAGGCCGCGCTGATGCGCTGCGCCAGCGCATGGGCGTCCAGCGGCATGAGCTGGCGCACCGCGTATTTGCGCAGCACTTCGGACAGTGCGCCGGCATCGGGCGCGGGGCCGTGCCACAGGACGGTGGCCTGGCCGTCGTCCTCGAGCAGTAGCTGGGCAGTGCGCGCGAAGGCGTAGGGAAGCGGGTGGCGCATGGGTTACTGAGGGCTGAGCTTTTCCGGGGGGGCGGTGTACTCGTCGGACGGCGCGGACATCGACCGGGGCACCGCGCGCTGTTCGGGCACCAGCGGTGCGATCGGCGCCGTGCGCATCGGCGTCTGGGGCGACACCGGCGTGGTCGGCGCGGTGTCGTTGCGCAGGGGCGGCAGCACCGGCGCCTCGGACACGCTGCGCATCACGTTGCTGGGCGCGGGCTGGGTGTTTTGCTGCAGGGCGCGGATGGCTTCGTAACGGTCGGTCATGACGGCATCGCTGGTGGCGGCGTCGCGGATCACGACCGGGCGCAGGAACACCATCAGGTTGGTCTTGCGGCGCGAGCGGTTTTCATTGCGGAACAGGCCGCCCACCAGCGGCAGGTCGCCCATCAGCGGCACCTTGTCCTGGCCGAGCGCGTAGCGGTCTTCCAGCAGGCCGCCCAGCACGATGACGCTGCCGTCGTTCACCAGCACGGTGGACTCGATCGACCGCTTGCTCGTGGTGGGGCCGTTGGCGGCCGTGAGCGTGCCGTCGTTCACCTGCGAGACTTCCTGGTACAGCGTGAGCTTGACCAAGCCGTTCTCGTTGATCTGCGGGCGCACGCGCAGCATCAGGCCCACGTCCTTGCGCTCGACGGTGGTGAACGGACTCACGGTGCTGCTGCCGGTGCTGTTGGCGTACGAGCCCGTCACGAACGGCACGTTGTTGCCGATGATGATCTGGGCTTCCTCGTTGTCCAGCGTCATCAGGTTGGGGGTGGAAAGCACGTTGGCATCGCCCGTGTTCTCCAGGAAATTGGCCAGTGCGCCCAGGTAGTAGTTGCCGTTGATGCGCGGCGCGACGGCCACGTTCAGGCCTTTGCCCAGGCTGTTGCTGCCGGTGATTGCCGAGCCGATGCTGGCTGCATTGCCGCTGGCCGCCGCCAGTGCGAGGTTGATGATGTTGGTGCCGCCGCCCTGCGTGGAGTTGGTTCCGATCACGCCCACCGTGCCGCTGCCCGTGTTGCCCAGCACGCCTTGCCACTGGATGCCGAACTCGGCCACCTTGTTGGCCGAGACCTCCACGATCAGGCTCTCCACCAGCACCTGCGCACGCCGTCCGTCGAGCTGGTCGATGACCGCGCGCAGCTGCCGGAACTGCGGCTCGGGTGCGGAAATGATGAGCGAGTTGGTCGTCGGGTCCGCCTGGATCTGGCCGCCCGTGGATGGCTGGTTGCTGTTGGCCGAGCTGCCCAGGCCGCCGGCATTGCTGCCCAGCCCGCCGCCGCTGCTGCTGCCCCCGCCGAAGGCGGAGTTGCTGCCCATCGAACTGTTGCCGCCGCCGCTGGTCTGCGACATGCCGCCGCCCAGCCCGGTGGAGCCCATGCCCATGCCCATGCCCGAACCCGAAGGCGCGCCGGAGGTGGCCCCGCCGCCCGAAGAACTGCTGCCCATGTCCCCCGACAGCGCCGCGCGCAGCGTGGCCGCGAGCTTGGTGGCGTCGGCGTTCTTCAAATACACCACGTGGATGTTGCCGCCGGCCGCGCTGCTGCCGGGGGTCGGTGGCTGGTCGAGCTTTTGCACCAGCGCCCGCACGAGCGCCAGGCGCGCCGGGTTGGAGGCGCGCAGGATCAGCGAATTGCTGCGCGGCTCGGCCAGCAGCGTGGTGCGGAACGACGTGTCCGACTGCCCCTGGGCGACCGCCGGCACGGCGGCGCCGGTGGTGCCGCTGCCTTCGAGCAGGCGCGACACCAGGGGGGCCAGTTCGGTGGCCAGGGCGTTTTGCAGCGGAATCACTTCGACGTCGCTGGCGTTGGAGACATCCATGGCGGCCACGATGCGCGCCAGGCGCTGCAGGTTGTCCGCATAGTCGGTGATCACCAGCGAGTTGTTGCCGGGGTTCACGTTGATCGTGTTGTTGGGGCTGATGAGCGGGCGCAGCACCGGCACCAGATTGGCCGCGTTCTCGAAATTGAGCTTGAAGATCTGCGTGACGATCTGCCCGCCGCCCCGCGTGCCGCCGAGCCCGCTTTCCGACACGCTCACGTTGCCGGCCTGCAGCTTGGCATCGGCTTCGGGCACGACCTTGTACAGGCCGGCCGCTTCCACCACCGTGAAACCCTGCAGCCGCAGGGCGGCCAGGAATTGCTGGAAGGCCGCGGCAGGCGTTACCGCGCGCTCGGTCACCAGGGTGAGCTGGCCTTTCACGCGCGGGTCCACCACGACGTTGCGGCCGGTGATGGTGGCCATGGTGCGGGCCACGGCCTCGATCTCGGCATTGGCGAAATTGAGCGTGACCGGCTCGCCGGCACGCACGCTGCTGGTGCCGGTGCCCACCGCCGTCTGGGCCTGCAGCGTGCCGCCGGCGCCTGCCAGCAGGGCCGCTGCGGCCAGGGAGTGGAGCGCGAACCGCAGGCGTTGCGAAGTCAAGGAAGTCATAGGGTCAACCCACGGTGATGATGGAGCGCGCGCCGTTGCGCCGCCCGATGATATTGAGAAGATTGGACAGCGCGCCTTCGCGCTCGGGCGCTGCAGTGGCCTCGCCGGTGAAGCGCAGGCGCTGCCCCACCCATTGGCCGTTGCCCGACAGGCGCAGCGCGCCGTCCAGGGTCGAAAGCGCCAGAGTGGGCGCCTGCCCGCCCTGCAGCAGCAACCGGTAGCTGCCCATGGGGCGCAGCGTGGACAGGCGCGAGGACATGTCCAGCGCATCGACCTGCGCCTGGCCGTCCACCACGAGCCGCCCGGCGGACCAGTCGAAAGACAGGCCCCGCGTGTCCAGCGCCAGCTGGCCTTGCGGCTGCAGCGTGTTCCAGGGCGTGCCCAGGCCAGCCAGCACGGCGGCGGGCCACTGGCTGCGGGCGTCGGCCACCGTCACGCGGGCGCCCTCCCAGTGCGGGTGCACGTGCAATTGCACGGCCTGCGGCGTGCAGCAATCGGCCCGCAGTTCGGCGCGGGCACCGTTCCATGTGGGCCGCAGGCGCCAGTCCAGGCGGCCGGGCAGGGCGGTCTGGTCCTGGCTGCCGCGCCCGCCGGTGAGCACCATCTGCGCCGAGCCGGTCCACACCGTGCCGCGCGCCTGGGCCAGCAGCACCTGCCCGCCGCTGGCCTGCTCCACGGCATGGGCCAGCCACTGGGCCGGGGCGAAGACCAGCAGCGCCGGCAACGCGCCCAGCAGGCAGCCGGCCAGCGCCCAGCCCATCGGCGAGTGCGGCTTGCCGGAGCCGGCGAAAGAAGAGCGGGAGGCAGCGGTGCGGGACACGGTGGCGTTCAAAAGGGGCTTGAAAAAAGGCGGGGTTCAGGGTCAGGGCAGTGCGTGGGCAAGGAAAGCATCGGCGAACGGCAACCCATCAACCCGGCGGCAGCGCCAGCACCAGCGTGCCGTCCCAGCGCGGCATGTCGGGCTCCGCGGGCTGGTGGGACAGGGCGGCCGGTGGCTTGTTCGCGGCCGTCGGGCCGACCACGGCGGTGCTGCTGCGCGCAAGGCGGGCTTCGATCGGCACGGTGCGGGCATTGCTGCGCGCCTGCGAAAGCCACAGTGCCAGCGCATCGGCGGGCGCGCCTTTGAGCGTGACCGTGACACGGTCGCCCAGCACCGCCATCTGTGCGGTCGTGCCCAGGCTCTGGGTGAGCGAGCTGCGCAGGGCCTGGGCGGTATCGCCCAGCGGCGGGCGCGGTGCGCTCTGCAGTTGCAGCGCCTCGGCCTGAAGCGACTGCATGTGCTGCAGCTGGGCGTCCAGCTCGGCGTGGCGGGCGGGCGCGCTGCGCAGGGTTTGCAGCGCGGGCGCGACCGCCACCCACCACAGCAGCGCGGCGGCGACCAGGCCGCCAGCGGCCAGAACCAGCGACTGCTCGCGCGACGCCAGTGCCTTCCACCGAGCCCGCAGGGGCGCGGCGGCGGACGCCGACGGCGAATCGGCCGCAGCGAAAGAAGAAGGGCGTTTCATGGCTGGCCTCCGGTGCGCAGCAGCCATTGGCCGTCCTGCAGGCGGGCGGAATACCCGGCAGCGGACAGCCGCTGGTTGGCGCTGGCGAGCACGTCGGGCGGCAGTTCGAGGCCGCGCAGGCGCAGGTCGCCCGCGCTGTAGTCGAGCGCCGTGGGCAACTGCCCTGGCGGCAGGGCGGCACCGGCGGCGGCCAGCATGGGTTCGAGGTCGCGCGGGGAGACGCTGCCGGTGGCCTGGCGCAACTGGGCGAGTTCGCGCTCCATCTGCACGGGCACATCGACCACCACCTTCACTTGGGGAAAGGTCTGCGTGAGCGCGGCGCGCACACCGGCCTGCTTGGCCTCCAGCGCCTGCCGCTCCTGCCACGCCCAGGCATTGAGACCCACCAGTTGCGTGGCGACCAGAACACCGAGCGCCCAGCGAGCGGCGCGCCACTGCGGCGCCCGCGCGAAGGTGCCGAGCGTGCTGCCGGCCTTGCGCAGCGCGCGGGTGCGGCGGCTGCTGGCCAGGTCGAACTGCGCCAGGTCCCACTCGCCGCGGGCGGCGTCCAGCGCGCGCTGGCTGGCGGTGTAGAGCACGGCGGGCCGGCCCAGCATCTGCTCGGCCAGCTCGGCCACGGCGGGCTCGGCGCGCACGGCGGGAGGCTGCTCGGCCTCGGCCATCGCGCCCGTCAGTTGCAGGGCCATGGGCGACAGCGGCAGCACCGCCACGGCCTGATCGGGGCCCTGTGCGGTGGCGACCAGCTGGGCGTCTTCCGGGGTGCCCAGTGCGAAGTATTCGGGGGCTCCGCTGGCGCCGGGGCCTGGAGCGAATTCGGGCACCACGCGCTGCACCGGCCGGCCTGCGGCTTCGAGCGCCTGCAGCGCACCGCGCAGCCAGGCCCGGTCGCACACGGCCACCCAGGCGGGGGCACCCGGGCGGGCGCCCGGCTCCAGCGCGAAGTGCAGCGCAGCGGGGTCGTCCAGCAGGCGCTCTTCGAGCAGGCCTTCGAGCACGGCGCGCAGGCGCGGCGCCTGCGTGCCGGCACCCGGCGGCAGCGTGACGCGCTGCCACGACAGGGCGCGGGCCGGCACCACGGCCACCCGTTCGCCGGCGCGGCCAGGGTCGGGCAGCAGCGAAGCGGGCGCACTCGCGTGTCGTGTGGCGGTGTGGCCGTCGGTGGTCAGCGTGTAGCCGTACTCGGTGGCCGGCCCCGGAATGCCCGGGGGCAAGGAAAGAATGAGGGTGCTCATGGATGGGTTTCGCGGGCCATTTTAGGGGCGTTGCATGACGGATCGCGCGGCTGGGGTCAGCGGGCGGCCGCGTTGGCGTCGCTGCGAGCGAAGACCCCGCGTTCGCGCCAGAGCGTGCGCGCTTCGCGGCCTGCCTTGTAGACCAGGGAACGCTCCTGCACCACCGTGCTGCCCAGCCGCAGCTGGCCGAGCACTTCGTAGTACGACGAGTTGACGGTGTGGGTGCCGGTGTCCATCTGCGCCGAGCCGCTCAGCAGCTTGCGCGCGTCTTCCTCGTTGCGAAAGTGCCGGGCCTCGCGCGCCGACACCAGTTGTTGAGCGCCGGCCATGTCGAGCCCGTCGATGCTGGCATGCAGCACCTGGGCGCTGGCCGTATTGAGGTTCACCCGCGTACCCCGGGGAAGCATGGTGACGTAGGGTTCCAGCGCGGCGATGGTGGCCGCATCCACGCCCAGCCACGACAGCTGCGACACCGAGCGCGGCATGAGCGGCGCGGTGCCGGTATCGCCACCCGTGGCCTTGGCCCGGCGCAGCCCGTCGGCCAGCACGTTCAATTGCTGGCGCGGCAGGCCGAGCTGCTCGAAGAGCCGGGTGAACTGGCGCAGCGCAAGCTCCTGCCCCGTGCCGTCCACCAGATTGAAAAGGTTCATGCGCGACTGCAGGTCGATGATGCGGCCCGACAGGAAGGCGTCGGCCGTGTCGGTGCTGGCGTCCTCGGGCTGGCTCACGTTGCGGTCTGCCGCCAGGAAGGTGGACAGGCGGGCCTCTTCCAGCGGCACCGCCCAGGGCTCGGCCAGGTGATCGGTGCCGTCGCCGTTGCGTGCCATGGCGTCCTCGCGCAGGATGAGGCGCGACCAGTCGAGGGCGCCGGCCAGGATCCAGGCCGACTGCGCCCGCGCGCGCTCGGCGGTCTCCACCTCGACGGCCCGCCACTGCTGCCACATGGCCGCAGCAGCGAATGTGGCCACCAGCGTCACGGTGAGCATGGCCGCCAGCAGCGCAGCGCCGCGTGCCGCGGGCCGGCAGGGGGGAGCGGGGCGGCGCGGCGTCATGACTTGCCTCCCCCGTTCACGGGATTGACCCAGTCGCGGGTCAGCACGCCGGCCAATGCGCGGCCCGGCGGCAGCGTCAATTGCAGGCGAATGCCTTCGGGAATGTTGGTGGCCGCCGTGGGCACTTGCGATTGCGCCACGTTGGCGTTGGTTGCGCTGCCGGAAAGCGCGTTGTACCAGGCGCCGTCGCGGTAGTAGTAGACCTGCCAGTTCACCAGCGGCATGAGGACGGTTTCGGTGCGCCGCTCGGCCTGGCCCGGCGTGCGCGCCCACTGCGCCGCGCGCTGCCAGGACTCGCGCCACTGGGCCCGCGTGCGCACGGGGGGCGACTGCCAGCGCAGCCACTGGTCGATGCCGTTCACGTTGCGCCGCGTCCAGGCCACCACCACGGGGCCTTCGTCGGGCTCGGCGCTGCTGCGGCGCGTCATGCGCAGCACCTGGCCGTCCCAGTCGAGCGGCTCGGTCTGGTCGATGGCCTGCAGGGCGTCCAGATCGGTGCCCCACTGCGCGAGCGCCGCCTGGATGACGAGCAGGCCGTCGGCGCGTTCGCGCGTCTGCTCCTGCGCGCGCACCATGCCGTCCAGGCCGCGCCAGCTCATGATCGCCAGGATCGCCATGATGGTGATCGCCACCAGCAGTTCGATCAAGGTGAAACCGGAGGCGCGCCTATGGCGCTGCGGGCGGGCCACGTCAGTACCTCCCCACGATGGTGGACAGGCGCAGCACCGAGTTCTGCCCGTCGGAGACCTGGGCATCCACCCGGCGGAACTGCGGGTTGGGCGTGGGCCGCACGATGAGCGAGACGTCGTAGCGGCGCCCCGCCTGCTCGCAGGCCAGCGTGCTGTCGCCGATGGGCGGCATCTGGCGCGACAGGCGCACCCTCACCAATTCGTTTTCGGCGCACAGGTGGGCCAGCAGCACATCGGTCTGGCGCGCGGCGTTGCGGGTGAGGGCCGACGTGGCCTGCAGCCCGGCCATCAGCGCGATCGCAACGATGGCCAGCGCGACCATCACCTCGACCAGCGTGAAGCCGCGCGCACCGCGCCGGCGCGAAACCACGGAGCGGCTGGTCATTGCGTGGGCTCCACGGTGAACGGCCGCAAACCATCGGTGACCACGCGCACCGCCCGCCCCGGGTGGCCCTGGTTGGCCAGCAGGATCTGCTGCGGACCGATGAGCGGCTCCGGCCCGAGTTGCACCACAGCCGGTCCCAGCACCTGCGTGCCGGGGTCGAGCCAGGCGCCCGGCGATGGGTTGCCGGGCAGCCCTTCGAAACGGAAGCCGCCAGCGAACGCGCGCCAGCGCACGGTCGCGCCCGAAGCCCGCGATTGCGCACGGGCCGCTTCCAGCAGCGCGGACAGGCGTTCGCCCTCGCGGTCGAGCAGCGTCTGGCCGTTGTCGCGCAGCGCGAAGCCCACGCCGGCGGTGGCCAGCGCAATGATCGAGACCACGACCAAAAGCTCGAACAGCGTGAAGCCCCGGGCGCGGCGGAAAGGGTGCGGAGTCACGGAAGATCGATCGCCACCGGGCCGAAGGCCAGCGGGCTCATGTCCATTGCGCGATGCCCGGGCCGTGGGCCCGTCGGGCGGCTTTCACTGCCAGCTGCCGATGTCAGCATCCTTGCCCTCGCCGCCGGACTGGCCGTCGGCCCCGAACGACATCACGTCCACTTCGCCCTTGATGCCGGGGCTGAGGTACTGGTAGGGACGGCCCCAGGGGTCGTTGGGCAGCTTTTCCAGGTAAGGGCGCCAGTTGCCGGGCGCGGGACCGGATGACGGCTTGGCGATGAGCGCCTGCAGGCCCTGCTCGGCGGTGGGGTAGCGCTGGTTGTCCAGGCGGTACAGCTTGAGGGCCTGCACGATGTTGGTGATGTCGGTGCGTGCCGCGGTGCTGCGGGCGTCGTCGGCACGGTCGAGCACGTTGGGCACGATGAGCGCGGCGAGCACGCCGATGATCACCAGCACCACCATCAGCTCGATCAGGGTGAAGCCGGCCACCAGGCGGCGGCGTGCGGTGCGGACAAGGGAAGAAGCGTGTGAATTCACTGAGGGGCGACTCGGATAGGGCAGATGCGGTCAATCATAATCGGGCGATGGTGACAAATACATACGGCAGGTGGGGCGTGCGCCTGGGCACGATGGCCCTGTGGGCGCTGGCAGGTGCAAGCGTGGTCTATTGGGGCCTGCGCCTGACGGCCCGGCCGGCCGGGCCGGGCGTGGCGGCGGCAGCGCCCGCGCCGCTCGCGCCCGATGCCCAGGCATTGGCCCGGCTGCTGGGCGCCGGCCCTGCGGCGCCCACCGCCCCCGCGGTGAAGGAGCCCAGCCGGTTCGCCCTGGTGGGAGTGCTGGCCGGCACGGCCAGCGGCGGCGGCGCGGCCTTGATTGCGGTGGACAGCCAGCCTGCCAAGCCGTACCGCGTGGGCGCTACCGTGGCCGAAGGACTGGTGCTGCAAGCCTTGAGCCGCCGCCAGGCCCGCCTGGGCCCCACGCCCGATGGCGCTGCCAGCGTCACCCTGGAAATTCCGGACAAGCGATAGCGGAGCGCGGAGCGCCGACAACCCAGCGCCGACGTGCTGGCTCGGCTGCCACGGCGCACATTCGGTGCAACCGATTCAGGCAGGCTGGCGATGCTCTGCAATGGCGCCGCTGGTGCCGTCGCCCAGCGGCACGGTCATCCATTCCCCATAGCCCGGTGCCGGGATCGGCCATTCGTCGGCGCGCGGCATGCGCCCAGGCTCGGCCTGCAGCCATTGCACGCAGCGCGCCACCCCGGCGTGGGTGATCCACAGCACGTCGCCATCGCGGTCGCGCGATGTCTTTCGTGCCTCGTCCAGCGCGGCGCCCACGCGCTGCAGCATCGCGGCCAGGCTGTCGCCGCCACTGGGGCGGGGGTCGGGAAAGCGCTGCGTCCAGGCATCGATGTCGGCACGGGCGATGGCATCCCACGGGCGTCCTTCCCAGGCGCCGAAGTCCATCTCGGCGATTCTTCCGTCGGGTTCGCAAGCCAGATCGGGCCTTGGCGCAATCAGGGCATGCGCAAGCTGCTCACATCTTTGTAGCGGCGAGTGGAACGCGGCCGCCAAGGCGTGCGGCAGGGCCTGGGCCAGCCGGCGCGCGGCGTCGGCGGTGGCGGCCAGGTCGGCGGGAACGTCGAGCGCTCCGTAGCACAGCCCCGGCGCCACCAGCGGCACGGCATGCCGCACCAGCCAAAGGCGCCGCGTCACCGCAGGCCCTGGCCTAGTGCGATGGCCACGCCCAGGTAGATGGCGATCTCGCCGATCTGCTGCGCCGCACCCAGGCAATCGCCGGTAAAGCCGCCCAGCCGGCGCGCGAACCAGCGCCGCATCCACAGCATGGCTGCGGCGCTGAAAGCGACGGATGCCATCAGTGCAGTAGCGCCCAGCGCAGCCGCCATCAGCGCCAGAGGCCCAATGGTCCACAAGGCCGCAGTGCCCAGCGAGCGCAGGCTGATCTGGTCCGCCAGCGGCTTGCTCTTGGACGTGGCCGTGTCGCCCACGTGGGCCAGCGTGCGGACCAGCACCAGCGGCCAGAAGCGCGAAAGCACATGAGCGCCCACCAGGGCCGGCAGCACCACACCCAGGCCGGCCGACCCCAGCAGCGCGAGCAAGGCGAGCTTGGCCACCAGCGCCAGCACCAGTGCCATGGCTCCGAAGGCGCCGACGCGGGAATCCTTCATGATCTCCAGCGCCCGTTCGCGCTGCAGGCTGCCGCCCAGGCCATCGGCCACGTCGGCCAGGCCGTCTTCATGAAAGCCTCCCGTGGCGAGCACCGTGGCCGCCGTGCTGAACACCGCGCACACCCAGGGCGCCAGCGGCTGCGGCCCGAGCCCCCACCCGAGCATGGCGTAAACGGCCACTGACACCGCTGCCACCAGCCATCCCACCCCTGGAAAGTGCCCAGCGCTCGCACGCAGCAGGGCAGGGCTGTAGCCCACCCAGGCCGCCACGCGGCCGGTGACCGGAATCCGGGTGAAGAACTGAACGGCCAGCAGAAAGTGGCGAAGGGCTTGCATCTGGTTTGCTATCGAATAAATAGCTATGTGCCCTAGTGATGATTGCGCTGGAGGCTGTTTTGACTAACGCCGTGCTCAGGCGTGTCCGGCCTGCAGGAAGAGCTGGTAGGCGGGGTTCATCGTCTCTTCCACGTACGGGTAGCCCAGCGTGGCGAGAAAGGCGTCGAACGCCGCCGCATCGCCTGCCGGCACCTGCATGCCCACCAGAATGCGCCCGTAGTCGGCGCCCTGGTTGCGGTAGTGGAACAGGCTGATGTTCCAGCTCGGCTGCATCAGGCTCAGGAACTTGAACAGCGCGCCCGGCCGCTCCGGAAACACGAAGCGCAGCAGCCGCTCCTCCTGCGCGAGCGCGGACCGGCCGCCCACCAAGTGGCGCAAATGCTCCTTGGTCAACTCGTCGTGGGTGAGGTCCAGCGCCTGGAAGCCGTGGTGCTGGAAGTGGAGCGCGATCTTTTCCGACTCGCCCTTGCCGCGCGTGGTCAGGCCCACGAAGACATGGGCGCGCGCCGCGTCGCTGATGCGGTAGTTGAACTCGGTCACGTTGCGTGGGCCTCCCGGCAGCTCGCCCACCACTTCGCAGAACCGCTTGAAGCTGCCGCGCTCCTCGGGAATCGTGACGGCCAGCAGGGCTTCACGCTCCTCGCCGACCTCGGCCCGCTCGGCCACGAAGCGCAGGCGGTCGAAATTCATGTTGGCGCCGCACAGGATGGCAGCGTAGGTTTCGCCGCGCGTATCGTGCTTTTCCACGTACTGCTTGATGGCCGCCACCGCCAGCGCGCCGGCGGGCTCCACGATGCTGCGCGTGTCCACGAAGATGTCCTTGATCGCCGCGCAGACCGCATCGGTGTCCACGGTCATGAACTCATCCACCAGGCCCTGGGCCACGCGGAAGGTTTCCTCGCCCACCAGCTTGACGGCCGTGCCGTCGGAAAACAGCCCCACATCGGCCAGCGTGACCCGGCTGCCCGACGCCACCGACTGCGCCATGGCGTCGGAATCGTTCATCTGCACGCCGATGATGCGGATCTCGGGGCGCACGGCCTTGATGTAATTGGCCACGCCGCTCACCAGGCCGCCGCCGCCGATCGCCACGAACACCGCATCGAGCCGGTTGCTGCCCAGGCTTTGCAGCTGGCGCAGGATTTCCATGGCGATGGTGCCCTGGCCGGCGATCACGTCGGGGTCGTCGAAGGGATGCACGAACGTCAAGCCCTGCGCCGCCTGCAGCTCGATGGCGTGACCGTAGGCGTCGGAGTAGCTGTCGCCGTGCAGCACCACCTCGCCGCCCAGTGTCTTGACGGCATCCACCTTGAGTTGGGGGGTCGTCGTGGGCATGACGACGACGGCACGCGTGCCCAGCTTGTGTGCGCTCATCGCCACGCCCTGGGCGTGGTTTCCGGCCGAGGCGCAAATCACGCCTTTGCGAAGCTGCTCGGGCGACAGGTGCGCCATCTTGTTGTAGGCGCCCCGCAGCTTGAAGCTGAACACCGGCTGCTGGTCCTCGCGCTTGAGCAGCACCTGGTTGTGGAGCCGGCGGCTCAGGGCCTTCGCAGGTTCCAGGGCCGACTCGACCGCCACGTCGTAGACGCGGGCGGTGAGGATCTTCTTCAGATAGTCCAGGGGCGTGAGGTGCTGGGTCATGTCGTTCGAATCATTGCCGCGCCGGTGGCGAGCGGGCCGCCATCATAGAGGTTGGCTTTCGGCACGCCACCGCCACGCGAAGGACAAAAAAAACGGCCCCGGACTGTGAAGACCGGGGCCGAATCCATCCTTTGAGGAGATGGAGGAGACAATGGGTGCGAACAAACTTTCTGGGTTTGCTGTCGGCCCTTTCGGGCAACGCATGGCTCGAAGTGTAGCCCAAAGGATGCTGCGTTGCAGCAAAATTGACGGGCCATCGTGGGATGGAAATGCCGTTTTCGCTTTTTTTGATGGAGAAAAACAACATGGAATGCACAGTCACCTGGACGGGCGCTTCGGGCACCCGTTCCGGCATGGGTTTCATCGCCGAAACCGGCAGCGGCCACGTGCTGGCCATGGACGGTGCGCCCGACGGGGCCAACCCTGCCAATGGCGGGCAGAACCTGGCGCCACGGCCCATGGAAACCGTACTCGCGGGCACCGGCGGCTGCACCGCCTACGACGTCGTGCTCATCCTCAAGCGTGGCCGGCATGACGTGCGGGGCTGCAGCGTCAAGCTCACCTCGGAGCGCGCACCCGTCGATCCCAAGGTCTTCACGCGCATCCACATGCAATTCACCGTGACCGGCAAGGATCTGCCCGCCGCAGCGGTGGAGCGCGCGATTGCCATGAGCCATGAGAAATACTGCTCGGCCAGCATCATGCTGGCGAAGACGGCCGAAATCACCACGGGATTCGACATCATCGAAGGGTGACCGGCAGCTTCAGATGCGGTGAGCCACGGTGGTCATGCATTTGGCGGCCGCCTTCATCAGCAGGCGCACGGGGGCCGGCAATTGCTGTCCGCCTGCCGCCAGCGCGCCGTTGGCATGCCGCTCCTCATCGCTTTTCATGCGGGCCACGACCGAACGCGATGCCAGGTCCCGGGCAGGCAATCTGTCCAGATGGCTTTGCAGATGCCGTGCCACCTGCCGCTCGGTTTCGACCACGAAACCCAGGCTCGCCCGGTCGCTGACCTGCGCGGCCGTCCAGCCAATGGCGAATGCTCCGGCGAACCACAGCGGATTGAGCAGGCTCGGCCGGTGGCCCAGCGCATCGAGCCGTTCCCGCGTCCAGGCAAGGTGGTCTGTCTCTTCGCGGGCTGCTTCGAGCAGATGGTTACGCAGTTGCACATCCCGGGTGACCGCCGCCTGACCGGTATAAAGCGCTTGTGCACAGACTTCGCCCACGTGATTGACCCGCATCAGGGCGCCTGCCAAACGCTTTTCGGCCGGGGATAATTCGGCTTCCGCATGCTCGCGGGCGGGGGAGGGTTCGCTGGCGCGCGGCTTGGCGAACAAGGTGCGCAGCGCGGTGTCCACCGCCGTCAATAATTGGTCCATGGAAAAACGAAGTGAAATTCGAAGTGCAACAAAAGATTTCGGATGGATGCAACAAATGCGAGCACCCTTTGCACAGGCGGCGCCGCAATGAGTCGATTCCGTGACGGCTCTAAGGGTTGTTGCAGCACAGCAACGATTTAGGCCTTTCGGTGCAATTGTGAGGGAATTCCTTTGCGAAACCGACCTGCCTCTGTTGCAATAAGGACAACTTCCCCACCAGGAGGTTGGCCCGGGGACCCGGCGGACTGCGCTTGTGCATCTCAGCCCCCCGAACCGGCGCCCTCGTTTAACCTTGGAGTAACTCGCAATGAAAAAATCCCTGATTGCCCTGGCTGTGCTGGCTGCTTCCGGCGCTGCAATGGCTCAATCTTCCGTCACGATGTTCGGTATCGTTGACGCTGGCGTTGGCCGCGTTTCCGCCGACAATTCCGTGACCGGCGTGTATAACAGCGGCAATGCAACCAGCCGTCTGGGTTTCCGCGGCGTTGAAGACCTCGGTGGCGGTCTGAAGGCTGGTTTCTGGCTCGAAGGCGCTATCCAGAACGACACCGGTACCGGTGCTGGCGGCGGCGCTACGGGTCCTGGCTTCGAATTCAAGCGTCGTTCCACGCTGAGCCTGATGGGCAACTTCGGTGAAGTTCGTCTGGGTCGTGAAATGACGGCTGGCTACGAGAAGCCCAGCTCGTATGACCCGTTCGGTCAAGTTGGCGTTGCTAACTTCCTGGGCTTCGGCATCGCTGGCCAACCTTTCCGTATCGGCAACGGCGTGAGCTACCGCACCCCTGGCAACCTGGGTGGCTTCTTCGGTACCGTGCACTACGCTTTCGGCGAAACGCCTTCCAACGCTGCCTACGACAAGGCTGGCAACTACCTCGGCTTGGCCGGCGGTTACGAAAACGGTCCTCTGAGCGTGACCCTGGCAGCTGACAAGCTGCGCGGCGCTACGGCTCCCCAAGACGTGACCACGTACTCCATCGCTGGTTCGTACGACCTGGGCGTCGTGAAGCCAATCTTCATCTATCACCAAGAGAAGAACAACGCTGCTGTGCAGACCAAGTACGCTACGTACCTGATCGGCCTGACGGCTCCTGTCGGTCCAGGCACGGTGAAGGCTTCGTTCGCGAACCTCGACCTGAAGAACAGCGGCGCCGATTCGCGCGTTCTGGCTCTGGGCTATGTGTATGACCTGTCCAAGCGCACCGCTGTGTACGGCACGATCGCTCACATGCAAAACAAGGGCGGCGCAACGCGCGTTCTGGCCAGCAACGGCCTGACCGGCGCTACCGCTCTGCCTGGCGAGAACGTCAACGGCTACCAAGTTGGTATTCGTCACTCCTTCTAATGAATTGCTGACACCAGTCAGCATTTCTTGAGAAGAAAAAAAGCCGCTGACCTTCGGGTCGGTGGCTTTTTGCTTTTTTGGGGCCGGTTTTCCTCTGTCGCGCATGTAACAAAAAACCAGGAAAAACGCCTGTGGGTCTGCCGCCAACCAGTCTGTTCTGCAAAAAGGGGGATTTCTAAAATGAATTTCCCTTATTCCAAGCAGAAAGAGACAAAACATGCGTACTCCGTTTGTGACAAAGACGATTGCTGCCGCTGTACTTGCCGTGGCTTCGCCATTGCTTTTCGCCCAGGCCAATACCAGTAGCGTGCAGCTGTACGGTATTGTGGACATGGCCTACCGCCATACGAACAATGAGGGTCCGGCAGGCAGCCCGGGTGGCTCGCTGAATCAGATGGTTGGCGGAGGGATGTCGCAAAGCCGTTGGGGTATCAACGTGACCGAAGACCTGGGCGGTGGACTGAAGGCGCTGGTGAATCTGGAAAACCGCTTCGGTGCCGACACCGGCACCGCGGCGACGCCGTACTTCCAGCAATCCTGGGTCGGAGTGCAAGGTGGCTTCGGACGGCTCACGATGGGCCGCCAATACAACATCCTTTTCGACCTCGTCACCAGCACGTAAGCCTCTTATCCGTACTCCCCGTACATGGACGTGTACAAGCCCTAGATGTGAACCGTCAAGAGGTTGTTTGCGGGGATGAGCCTGTCCATCGGGGCAATCGATCCGATGCCGCTGTGCGGTCGGTGCCAGTTGTAGTGGTGCTGCCAGCTCGCCAGGGCTTGGGTTCGCTGCGC
>NZ_BQXQ01000018.1 GCF_030159055.1 Acidovorax sp. SUPP3334 | reverse complement strand
GTGAGCGTGAGCGTGAGCGTGAGCGTGAGCGTGAGCGTGAGCGTGAGCGTGAGCGTGAGCGTGAGCGTGAGCGTGAGCGTGAGCGTGAGCGTGAGCGTGAGCGTGAGCGTGAGCGTGAGCGTGAGCGCGATGGTGTAGCTGCCCAGGCCGAAGAAGATGCCCTGCCCGAAGGACAGCAGCCCCGTGTGGCCCAGCAGCAGGTTGCAGCCCATGGCCGCCAGGCCATAGATCAGCACCTCGCTGGCGAGCGATCCGGATTGCATGGTGAGCGGCATCGCCAGCACGAAGGCCAGCGCCAGCGGCAGATGAAAGTGTTTGCGCAAGATCGTCATGGCGGGGTTCATCCTTTGCGGCCCAGCAGGCCATGCGGGCGCAACAGCAGCACGGCCGCCATGGCGATGTAGATCATCAGGCGCGCCCCTTCAGGCCACACCGTGCTCATCACGCTTTGCACGATGCCGATCAAGAGGCCACCGACCAGCGCGCCGCCGAAGCTGCCCATGCCGCCCACCACCACGACCACGAAGGCCACGCCCAGCGCCTCGATGCCCATGAAGGGCTCGGCCCCGCGGATGGGGGCGGCCAGCACGCCCGCGATGGCCGCCGTGGCAGCGCCCAGGGCGAACACCAGGCTGAAGATGCGGAACACGTTGATGCCCAGCAGCGACACCATCTCGGTCGATTCGCTGCCGGCACGCACCGCACTGCCCAGGCGCGTGCCCTCCAGCGCATACCAAAGGCCCACGGCGAGCACGGCCGTGAAGCCGATGACGAACAGCCGGTACTTCGGATAGACGAAGCTGCCCCACATCACCACGCCCTGCAGCAGGTCGGGCACCGCCACGCTGTCGCCCAGCGGGCCCCATTGCAGGATCACCAGTTCCTGCACGGCCAGCGCCAGCCCCACGGTGACGAGGATGTGAAACTCGTGCGGCTTGGCGTACACGTGGCGCAGCACCAGCTTTTCGGTCAGCCAGCCCAGGGCGCCCACCACGATCGGCACCACGGCCAGCGCGAGCCAGAAGCTCAGGCCCCAGCGCGTCATCTGGTAGCAGAAATACGCGCCCAGCAGGTAGAACGCGCCATGCGCGAAGTTCACGAAGCGCAGCAGGCCGAAAACGATGGACAGGCCGACGGCCAGCAGGAAATACAGCATGCCGATGCCGATCCCGTTGATGACCTGTAGCAGGTAGATGCTCATGGCGGATAGGAAAGGAGGAAGGGCCAGCCCGCGTGCGCAGGCTGGTTGAGGGGCACCCCAGAGCGCAGAGCGCGGGTGCGTTGCCGACGGACCGGGCCTGTGCAGGCGCCGCGCCCGGCGCGCGTCAGGCGAGCTTGCAGCCCGTCTGATCGACGGGCAGGAAGGACTTGCCGGAACTCACCACATCCACGTAGTCGTCCTTGTTGGTCATCCTGGCCTTGGGCCTTGCCCTTGAGCAGGTAGTAGTTCTTGAGCACCTGGTGGTCGCCCTTGCGGACCTCTTCTTCTCCCGTGAGGCCGGCGTATTTCATGCCTTCCAGCGCAGCGATGACGGCCTTCTGGTCCACCGTGCCGGCCTTGATGATGCCGTCGATCAGGAGCTTGGTGCAGATGTACGAGCCCGCCATGCTGTAGTTGGGATTGGCCTTGAACTTGTCGTTGCTGCGCTTGACCAGTTCCAGGTTCAGCGGCGCATCGGCGGTGTGCCAGTACTGCGCGCCGAAATACACGCCCTCGCACAGGTCTGCGCCCAGCGATTCGAATTGCTCCAGGCCCGACGCCCAGGCGATCAGGATGGTCATGTTCTTGTGCATGCCGAAGCTCACCGCCTGGCGCAGCGCGTCGGACGACTGCGAGCCGAAGTTCAGCAGCAGCAGCACGTCGGGCTTGGCGGCCATGGCGTTGGTGAGGTAGCCGCTGAATTCCTTCTCGGCCAGCGAGTAGTAGCTGTTGCCCACGTGCTCCAGGCCCTTTTCCTTGAAGATGTTCTTGGCCGCCGACAGCAGGCCGTCACCGAACACGTACTGCGGCGTCCCTGCCTGGTCCACGGCTGCACGGCCCTGGTGCATACACTGCACCACGGAAGCGACAGACGCGTGCAGGGCACCGCACTGCGCACTCCACCCCCCTTTCCAACCAGCAACGCACCATGGCCACGAAACCGCCCGCCGGCAAGCCGATCAAGCCCCTGAAGCGCCCCGACCTGGTGGCGCAGGAGATCAAGCGGCTCATCACCGAAAAGAACCTGAGCCCCGGTGACCGCCTGCCGCGCGAGAGCGAGCTGCAGGCGCAGTTCGAGGTGAGCAAGGGCACGATCCGCGAGGCGCTCAAATCGCTGGAGGTGCAGGGCCTGGTGACCATCTCCACCGGCCCCTCGGGCGGGGGCACCATCGCCGAAGTGTCGCTGGACCGCACGCTCCAGTTCCTGCAGAACTACCTGTTCTTCCAGGACGTGACCATCGACAACATCTACGCCGTGCGCCAGTTCCTGGAGCCCGAACTGGCCGCTGGCGCCGTGCCCCATCTGACCGAGGCCGACTTCGAAGCGCTGGAACACAGCATCGCCTGCTGCGACCCCAACTCCAGCAGCGAAGACCTGCTGAGCCAGCGCCGCGAGGACGTGAACTTCCACGACATCCTGGCCGCAGCCAACCCCAACCCCTTTTTGCGCTTCACCTGCGAGCTGATCAACGAAATGCTGCGCCAGCTCATCGTGTACGGCAACCGCACCCCGAAATCGGAGCACCGGCGCTTCGGCGAGGCCAACGCCAATTTCCACCGCGACATCGTGCAGGCGGCGCGCGCGCGGGATGCGGCCCAGGTGCGGGAGTTGATGGCACGCCACATGCAGGACGCGGCCAGCAGCGTCAAGCGCATGAAGGGCCGCATCCAGGGCCGGCTGATCCTGGATGCCGACACGCTGCGCAGTCCCCGCTCGGCCCACGTGCGCGATCGCTGAGCGATTCCCTCCATTCGCGGTACTTGCGGCATTCGCTCACTGTGTTGGCGGGTGTTATTTTTGAATCAATTGGTATCTTTGGGAACCATTGCCACGGATTTGACCGCATCCGCGGCGACACTTCGCGCCTGCGGGCTGCAGCGACCGGGAGGGCGATGCCGCTCAGCGAGTCCCGATACATTCCTTTTCATTCTTCCAACGCACCATGAATGCAGTTCTTCCGTGGGCCGGATGGCTGGCGGCCGCTGTGCTGCTGACCGCAGCCCAGGCCGGAACCAAGGCCCCTGCGGCGGTGGACCCGGCCCACTGCAAGCCGGCCGGCACCGATCTCGCGCTGCCCACGGCCTGGGAGCCCTACCGCGCTGCGGTGCGCGTGTGCTCCCTGGCACAGGCCGGCGCCGGCAAGGCCCCGCCCAAGGTGCGCCTGCTGGCGGTCTTCACGGACGAGCATTACCGCCGCTTGCCGGCCGACGCACCGTGGGAGAAGTTTCCGCTGCCCCAGCTGGTGGACGAAACGGGCCGCTGCCTTGGCCAGTTGCCGCATTTGTTCCCGGTCGATCCGCCCGAAGAACTGGAAGTGCGCCCCGGCCGGTGGCGCGCCGGCCTGCCCCAGGAGATCCAGCTCCAGGTGCGTTCACCCGCAGCCGGTGGCGACTACCGCCTGCCCACCCTGCGATGGGATGCCAAGACCCGCCATTACCTCGCAGCCCCGGCAGCGCCCTCGGCCCCGTCGCCGGGCCAGGACAAGACCCCATGCCCGTAGATGCCACCGCCGTCGCCAAGCTGAAACAAGCGTGCGACCAAGCCGCCGACCTGCATCCCAATTCCTGCAGCCACACCGTGTGGCACGTGATCAAGCAGTACCTGCCCGACCAGCCCTACATGAACGCCAATGCGCTGATGGACCATGTGCAGGGCCAGCGCCGCTGGCGCTCGGTGCAGGCCTCGCAAGTGGGCGAACTGGTGCGGTGCGGTGCGGTGCGGTGCGGTGCGGTGCGGTCATCGTGGTCTATCCCGGCCCCGACCAGGCCGCGGGCGGGTATTCGTACACACGCGGCGGCAAGACCCAAACGCTGCGCACCCGCGGGAGCTCTACCCGCCCGCCATGTCCACCTCGCTCGGCGACTGGGAAGGTGCCCGCAGCAAGGGCACCAAGACCATCTGGGACCCCTGGGCCAACGATGCCAAGTTCGCGAGCGTGACCTTCTGGCAACTGGTGGAATGATCCGCCGACCCACCGCACCGGCCGGGCTCCGGCCTTCCCGACGAACCCTTTTCATTCACAGCAACAGGCAACCTTCATGACCTCTCACAGCAAACTCCTGGGTCTTCTTTTCAGCGCCGCGCTTCTGGGCGGCTGCGCCAACACGTCGGGCAACGCCGACGCCAATGCCGCGGCAGCCGATGCCGCGGCCCAGGCCGCACCAGCGCCCGCCCCGGCACCGGCCGCACCGGCACCCGCGCCCGAGCCGGAACCGCTGCGCATTCCTGAAGACGGCACGGTGGCCGAGTTCTCGGGCCTGGAGACCGAACTGCCGGCCGACACGCCTGCGCTGCTGGACATTCTGACCGCCGACAAGAACGGCACCCAGCGCTGGGAAATCAAGGGCTATGCCGATCGCAAGGCCGCCAAGAACGCCCGCGAAATCGCGCTGGCCCGTGCCCTGGCCGTGCGCAAGGAACTGGTGTCGCGCGGCGTGCCGGCGAAAAATCTGCGCGTGATGTTCAGCACGGACCAAGCCCGCAACGCGGTCACCGTGCTGCCGCGCTGATCGATCGCTTCGCTCAGCCCATCGCTCGCCTGAGCCGGGAACAGCCCGGCAGGCCACCCGCGGCCCGGGCGCCCTTGCGCGCCACGGGCCGCTGTGCTTTCGATCAGCGGCTGCTTGGAAACGCGAACACCGCGCCTTCGCGCACGCCGGCCGAGGGCCAGCGCTGCGTGATGGTCTTGCGCTTGGTATAGAAGCGCACGGCGTCCGGGCCGTAGGCATGCAGGTCGCCGAACAGGCTGCGCTTCCAGCCGCCGAACGAGTGGTACGCCACGGGCACCGGCAGCGGCACGTTCACGCCCACCATGCCGACCTGGATGTGGTCGGTGAAGTAACGGGCGGCCTCGCCATCGCGCGTGAAGATGCAGGTGCCGTTGCCGTATTCGTGGTCGTTGATGAGCTGCATCGCTTCTTGCAGCGTCTTCACGCGCACCACGCCCAGCACGGGGCCGAAGATCTCTTCCTGGTAGATCTTCATGCCGGGCTTCACGTGGTCGAACAGGCAGGCGCCGAGGAAGTAGCCCGCCTCATGGCCTGCCACCTGCATGCCGCGGCCATCGACCACCAGGGTGGCGCCCTCCTGCACGCCGCTGTCCACATACGCCTTCACCTTCTCGAAGTGCGCCTGGGTGACCAGCGGGCCCATGTCGTTGCCGCCGTTGTCGGTCTGGGTGCCGGGGCCGACCTTCATCTTCGCGATCTCGGTCTTCAGGCCCGCGATCACCGCATCGCCCACTTCGTCGCCCACGGCCACCAGCAGCGGGATCGCCATGCAGCGCTCGCCGCACGATCCATACGCCGCGCCCATCAGCGCGCTCACGGCGTTGCCCACGTCGGCGTCGGGCATCAGCACCGCATGGTTCTTGGCGCCGCCCAGGGCCTGCACGCGTTTGCCGTGCTTGCAGCCTTCCGAATAGATGTACTCGGCGATCGGCGTGGAGCCCACGAAGCTCACCGCCTTCACGCGCGCATCGCGCAGCAGCGTGTCCACCGCCGTCTTGTCGCCGTTGACCACGTTCAGCACGCCGGGCGGCAGGCCCGCTTGCAGCGCCAGCCGGGCGATGAACAGCGTGCTGCTCGGGTCGCGCTCGGATGGTTTCAGCACGAAGGTGTTGCCGCAGGCGATGGCCATGGGCCACATCCACAGCGGCACCATGGCCGGAAAGTTGAACGGCGTGATGCCGGCCGTGACGCCCAGCGCCTGGAACTCGCTCCACGAATCGATGTTCGGGCCCACGTTGCGGCTGTGCTCGCCCTTGAGCAACTCGGGCGCGTAGCTGGCGTATTCCACGTTCTCGATGCCGCGCTGCAGTTCGCCGTGCGCGTCGCTCAGCACCTTGCCGTGCTCGGCGGTGATCAGCGCGGCGATTTCATCGGCGTGCTCTTCCAGCAGCACCTTGAGCTTGGACATGACCCGCGCGCGCTTGAGCGGCGGCGTGTTGCGCCAGGCGGGAAAGGCCGCTTCGGCCGAGGCGATGGCCTGCTCCACCGTGGCCTGCGAGGCCAGCGCCACGCTGGTGGACGACTGGCCCGTGGCGGGGTTGAACACGGGCTGCGTGCGGGCGGTGTCGGCCACGATCTGGCCGTCGATCAGGTGGCCGATGGTGGCGGTGACGTTCTGGTCTTGGTGCATGGGAATGGATTTCAGGATAAAAAATGCCCCTGGCGCATATTCCACTAGGGCACATAGCTACAAAATTAATAGCAAACAAGGGCAGCGGGACTCAAGCCGTCTCGGCCAGCGCATCGCCCAGGGCGTTCACCAGCCGGTCGATCTCGGCGCGTTCGCTGATGAACGGCGGCGCCAGCTGGATCGTGTCGCCGCCGTAGCGCACGTAAAAGCCCTTCTTCCAGCAGTTCATGGCGATCTCGTAGGGCCGGCGGGCCGGCTCGCCGGGCAGCGGTGCGATGGTGAAGCCGGCGGCCAGGCCGTAGTTGCGGATGTCCAGCACGTGCTGCGCGCCCTTCAGGCTGTGCACCGCCTGCTCGAAATACGGCGCCAGCGCCTTGGCGCGGCCGGGCATGTCTTCCTTTTGCAGGATGTCGAGCACTGCCAGGCCAGCGGCGCAGGCCACGGGGTGTGCCGAATAGGTGTAGCCGTGCGGAAACTCCAGCATGTACTCGGGCCCGCCCTGCGCCATGAAGGTGTCGTAGATCTCCTTGGAAGCCACCACGCCGCCCAGCGGCTGCGCGCCGTTGGTCACCTGCTTGGCGAAGTTGAGGATGTCGGGCGTCACGCCGAAGGCTTCCGACCCCGTCCACGCGCCGCAGCGGCCGAAGCCGGTGATGACCTCGTCGAAGATCAGCAGGATGTTGTTCTGCGTGCAGATCTCGCGGATGCGCTCCAGATAGCCCTTGGGCGGAATCACCACGCCGGCCGAGCCCGAGAACGGCTCCATGATCACCGCCGCGATGTTGGAGGCATCGTGCAGCGCGATCACCTCCAGCAACCGGTCCGCCAGCGCGCGGCCGCCTTCTTCGGCCATGCCTTTGACGAACGAGCCCATCGCCGGCTGCGTGTGCGGCAGATGGTCCGCCTCCACGCCCTGGCCGAAGGTCTTGCGGTTGCCCACCATGCCGCCCACCGAGATGCCGCCGAAGTTCACCCCGTGGTAGCCCTTCTCGCGGCCGATCAGGCGCGTCTTGCTGCCTTGGCCCTTGGCACGCCAGTAAGCGCGCGCCATCTTGAGCGACGTGTCGGCCGACTCCGAGCCCGAGCCGGTGAAGAACACGTAGTCCAGCCCCGCGGGCGTGAGTTCCTTGATCTTGTTGGCCAGCGCGAACGACGCCGGGTGGCCGAACTGGAAAGCCGGTGCGTAATCGAGCGTGGCGGCCGCGCGGCCGATGGCCTCGGCGATGTCCTTGCGGCCATGGCCCAGCCCCGCGCACCACAGGCCCGAAAGGCCGTCGAAGATCTTGCGGCCTTCGGAATCGGTGTAGTAGGCCCCCTGGCCCGAGACGATCATGCGCGGCGCGGCCTTGAACTGCCGGTTGGCGGTGAAGGGCATCCAGTGCGCATCCAGCCAGGCCGCGTCCATGCGCGGCGCGGTGGCTTCGGAGGCGGAGTCGAGAACGGTGAAGCTCATGGTCGATCCAATCAAGGGGCAAGAAAGCAGAAAGCAGAAAGCGGGAGGTGCCGGGCAGGCCAGGCGTGGCGGCACGCCCCAGCCGGCGGACAGCCCCATTGTTCAGGCCGCCGATAATCTCTCAAATAGACAGATATCAATGTTTACTTGACGATTCATGCAAGTAAAGGACGCCGCCGTGCCCCGCCATGCGCCACCCCCAGCCCCTGCCCAGCCCCGGGCCACAAAGCCATCCACACCCGTCGCCGTCGCCGCTGCCGCGCCCCCCGCACCGTCATCGCGAGAGCGGGCCGTTCTGGGCCAGCTGAGCGACATGGACCTGCGGCTGCTGCAGGTCTTCAAGAGCGTGGTCGATTGCGGCGGCATGGCCGCGGCCGAGCTGGAGCTGAACATCGGCACCAGCACCGTCAGCCGCCACGTGAAAGACCTGGAAACCCGCTTGGGGCTGACCCTGTGCCGGCGTGGCCGCGCGGGCTTCGCGCTCACGCCGGAAGGCCAGCGCGTGTACGACGAAACCCTGCGCCTGCTGGCCGCCGTGCAGGGCTTTCGCGACAGCGTGGACGGCATTCATTCGCGCATGGGCGGCCAGCTCGCCGTGGCCGTGTTCGACAAGACCGCCAGCAACCCGGCCGCACGCATCGGCGAGGCCATCGCCGCCTTCACCGCCCAGGCGCCGGACGTGCACCTGCAGATGCACGTGGGCTCGATCAATGCCATCGAGCGCGGCGTGATCGACGGCACCTACCAGGTGGGCATCATCCCCGCCCACCGCGCCTCGCAAAGCCTGCTGTACACCGACCTGTTCGGCGAAACCATGCTGCTGTACTGCGGCGCGGGCCACCCGCTGTTCGGGGCGGACCACTCGGCACTCGACTGGGACGCCGTGCGCGCCTACCCGTTCGCCGGCCTGGGTTATCACTCACCCAACATGGAACTGAGCCATCAGGCCCGCCTCACCCGCACCGCCACAGGCTTCGACCAGGAGTCGATCGCCACGCTGGTGCTCTCGGGCCGCTACCTGGGATTTTTGCCGGACCACTACGCCGAAGCCTTCGAGCGCCGGGGCCGCCTGCAGGCCGTGCGGCCCGAGGCGCTGCGTTACGACTGCCAGTTCGTGAGCCTGCTGCGAAGGTCGCCCGAGCCGCCGAGGGCGGCGCAGGCGTTTCAGCGGTGCTTGGTGGGGGCGCATTCTTCTAACAAGTAGCCAGGGGAACGACCGTGGACACCATCCATGGCAGGCGGCATCTATCCCTCATTTGAACTTTCCTTCCTTTACGGTGGTGAAGCTGGTGTTCAGCTCAGTGCGTGGCACTGCCGTTTTCTGAGCTGCCTATGCGGCAGTGAAGACCGCCAAGGTCGGCAGCACCCGCAATACCATTTTCTGAGCTGGCTATGCGGCAGTGAAGCAGCGGGGCCTCCAGGAGGCGCCAGCCGGGCATTTCTGAGCTGCCTATGCGGCAGTGAAGACGAAGATGGTCCTGTTCCACGATCCGCGACTTTTCTGAGCTGCCTATGCGGCAGTGAAGTTACTGCTGCGCGCCAGCGACCCATCGCTAGCTTTCTGAGCTGCCTATGCGGCAGTGAAGCAATGGCTGGCCTCTCCTTCGCACTGCCGGGTTTTCTGAGCTGCCTATGCGGCAGTGAAGCACTCTCTCTTCGGGTGCGTCCATGTGGTGTTTTTCTGAGCTGCCTATGCGGCAGTGAAGCAGCAGCAGTGCGGCCTGCCAAGATTTCTGCGTTTCTGAGCTGCCTATGCGGCAGTGAAGTCGCGTTGGCGTCACCGCCGCAGAACGGGCAGTTTCTGAGCTGCCTATGCGGCAGTGAAGCGGCCCCACGGGCGCGCAGTACCTCGATCGCCTTTCTGAGCTGCCTATGCGGCAGTGAAGGCAAAAAAGGAGGATGGATGTACCAGCAGCGTTTTCTGAGCTGCCTATGCGGCAGTGAAGCAGGCAGTGGAGCGGGATGCAGCACTGAGCCATTTCTGAGCTGCCTATGCGGCAGTGAAGCGGTCCAGGCGCTCAATCTCTGCGATTGCTAATTTCTGAGCTGCCTATGCGGCAGTGAAGGCCATATTGAGCCATGAGGGAAAGGCTAGGCTTTTCTGAGCTGCCTATGCGGCAGTGAAGTTTTTACGGAGTCGTCAACGTGAGGACTTATATTTCTGAGCTGCCTATGCGGCAGTGAAGCCCAAGACGACGCCATTCCCACTCTGCGCCAGTTTCTGAGCTGCCTATGCGGCAGTGAAGTTGGCGTTGATCGTGGCGTAGCGGCTGGCGTTTTTCTGAGCTGCCTATGCGGCAGTGAAGCGGAAGTACTGCAGATCTTCAAGCTCTTGTGCTTTCTGAGCTGCCTATGCGGCAGTGAAGGTTGGGCGGCAGGCTCATCGCGTCACCTCAATTTTCTGAGCTGCCTATGCGGCAGTGAAGCACCCACTTCGGGGCGTGCATCGGGTACGGCATTTCTGAGCTGCCTATGCGGCAGTGAAGCGTTGTCTTTCAGTTTTTCGGTTGTTCTGTTATTTCTGAGCTGCCTATGCGGCAGTGAAGACTCCAGAAAATTCAGGTTAAAGGGTCTTCATTTTCTGAGCTGCCTATGCGGCAGTGAAGAAAGACCCGCGCAGCACGCAAGCTCTTTATGTTTTCTGAGCTGCCTATGCGGCAGTGAAGTTGATGCGTATCTGGCTTCGGCGCCCCAGGCATTTCTGAGCTGCCTATGCGGCAGTGAAGTGCTCGCGCTCGCTCTTGATCGGCGCCAGTGTTTTCTGAGCTGCCTATGCGGCAGTGAAGGCGGCGCTGAGCCAGGCGGCGCGCGACGTCCTTTTCTGAGCTGCCTATGCGGCAGTGAAGGTACGAGTACTCCCTTCTCGCCAAACGATCTTTTTCTGAGCTGCCTATGCGGCAGTGAAGTGGAGAAAAATCTCTCCAACTTATTGATTGATAACTAGAAAACAGCCGCTGCCCCTATTTGTCCCTTTTACCCCCAACACTCCCAAGTGCTTGATTTATAAAGGCTTCAACCATGGCTCCAAAAAAAGGGTTAAAACCACGGAACCGTTGTCAGAGGACTCAACCCATAAGCGCTGAAGCGGCCGGGGCTCGGCACGGTTTGCACCGGGCCATGCTCGAAAAACAAGCGGAAGGCTTGTGCTGTGCTGGAGCTCTGCAAGTTCAGATAAGGCAGGTCCAGCCGCCGCGCCGCGCCATCCGGGATACGCCTTTGGGCCTCTGCCTCGTCATAGCCATGCCGACGCATCTGGCGGCGCCGCAAGCGATCAGGGCTGCTGTGCACCTGCACCCGGCGCACCACCCGGTGTGCCGCGCCCACAGGCACTGGCACGACGTTGCCTGCCAGTACATGGTCGCGCATGCCTTGCAGCCAGGGCAACGCTTGTAATCGCTCCAACGCAGGCTGGGGGCCATGGAGCCGCAGCGTGTCGCCCAGGTGCGTTTTTTGCGGATTCAAACCCGGAAAACTCACGCCGATCTCGCCCGTTCCCAACTGCACCAAAACACGGTGCAGTTTGGAAAACAGTGCGCTGTGCAACAGGGTTGGGCTGAACTCCGGATCCGGCAGCAGAGACAGGTCGATGTAATGCGTGGTCATGGTTGGCGCTCGACTCAGCTCGCATCGCCGAAAACGCCGCCACGGATCAATACGGCCATCACGAAGTGCTGTTGTTCAGCGGGGGGCACCTTGTCTTTCAGCAGCCATTCATCCAGCAGCGTGTAGAAATCCAGCTTTTGCTTAGGCTGCCGATACGCTTTTCCCTGAGTAGTGACAGAGCCGTAGGGTTCCACGGCAATCGGGCCCAGTTCGCCGGCGCCTTCGTACCAAGTGTCGATGGTGCGAATGGCGTTGCCGATCTTCTGAGAGTGAATGGCAGCCATGCCGTTGATGTGGTACAGGGTTTTGCTTTTGCCTACGCTGCCCTTGACCAGAATGAGTTCTTGCGACGGAAACACTTCTTGCCCAGCGCCTTGTCGCACAAAGGCCGTCACTCGCAACAGCGCATGGGTGTTGCCTGCCAGCCCGCCCGCGATGAGCTGGCTCAGCCCTTGCAGCCCGGGTACTTCGGAGCTGACAGCACCTATGGCGCGTGTATTCAACGCGAGGGCATCAAAAGACCAGGACTCAGCAGCCTTGCCGTCTTGCAATCGTTCCACGATGACCTGCACGCGCTCTGCACCAACGCGGTTGCGCCACAGAAAGCGGCCATTGGCCAAGTTTGCCGCGTAGCGCTGCGCCAGTTCGGCAAAGCCGTGCTGCTGCTTATACCCTTGCACAGTGGCCAGCAGCTTGGCCTGATAGGCCGCGCCATTGCAGGCCGATGGGGTGCCTGCTCCCCCGAGCACGCGCAGGGTGAACTGCACCTTGAGCGTATCGGCCTGTGGGGGCAACGCGGCCACATCCACGGTTTGCAGGTTGGGCTTTTCGATGGCGGCGTCAAGCTTGGCAGGGTCTTGGTCTTTTGCCTTGAGCCGGTTGCTGATGGTGCCGCGCACCGATTTGGGTTGGATGGTGACGGGCTGCCAAGCATGCGATTGGGCCCGGTCATCCCAGAGGCCGGCATGAAACACGGCATCAGACGGGTCGAGCTTGCGTTCAAAGGCCAGAACGGAAGCGGTGGAGAGTTTCTCGGTCATGGTGTCAATCCTTGAAAAATGGGGGTAAATCCGGCAAGCCGGATAAGGCGCTGTCTGTTCAGGTGTAGTCATAGACCTCTTCGTCATCCCAATCGCTCGCGCCGCCGGCTGCGGCGTCGGCACCAGCCTTTCCCGGGATAGGCTGATAGCCGTTGCGGCAGCGGTACAGGCCCAGGGTTTCGTCGGTCTCGGGTTGCCACAGCAGTTGCTGCAGGCTCTGAAGCCGATGCGGGCTGACCCATTCGCCCATCGAGTAAACCGACTCAACGAAGCGCACGGGCACCATGGCATCTCTGGCATTGCGCACACTGCCTGCGGTATGGATTGCCGTGAGCGCTGCATATCCAACGGGGATGGGCACGATCCACCCGCTGCCTTTGGACCGAAACGGATCCCCCCAGGCCACTTGGCCGTCGATTGCAGGCATTCCGTCCGCGCTAGGCAGCGGCTGGTGGTTGAAGCGGGCCGCGTGCAGCCAAGCGTCCAGCAAAGTGGCTTGTGCATGCGTCGCGCGCAGTTGCTGCAAGCGCACTGTCGGCAGGTCGTCGCGTCCCACCAAGGCGAAGCCAGGCAGCCACTGCCGCCGCCATGTGCGAAAGAGGCTGGCAGCTTCCACCGGGTCATCGGGCACGATATCCATCCATGGCCGCACGCGCTTTCCTGGCACTGCGCGCGAGGGCAGCACACTGCCGCCCGCCACACGCATGCCCGCGAGGGTTTCACCAGCGATGCGAGCCCATTCCGCCCATTGCGCCTGATTGCCCTGCACCAGCACCGATGCCGTGCCAGGCGTGTTTTTTTCGGATACGGCGATCACCAGCGTGATATGCAGATGCATGCGTCCCTCTTCCACGATGGCGGCAGTGCTGCCATCCTTGTCCACGGGATTGCGCGTCAGGTTAAAGCTGCGCACATAGCCGTGCGTCACCTGTTCCTGGTGGTGGTGGCAGACCACGCCCACCGCATGAAGGCGCAGTGGCACACCGGCCCGGGCCAGCTTGCGCTCCAGCGCCCACATCAGCCCGGTAAAGGCCGTGATGGACGGAAAGCCGTGCGTGAGCGGGCTGGCGATGGCGTTGGCGTTCTGGATCCGCAGATGGGGGAGAACGAGAAGGGCCTGGGGTTGGGCTTGGCTCATGCGTCCTCCCCCGATGCCTTGGCCAGCTCAGCATGCGTTTGTCGGACGGACACATGGTGCGGCGCGTCCAGCTTGTCACGCATTTCGCGCAATTGCTGCCGGAAGCCGTCCTCATCGGTCAATAGCACTTTTTTCCACTCGCGCGCTTCGGCATCGCCCAGCGGCAGCTTGCCACGCAGCTGATCGTTCAGCCAGTTGGCAAAGCGCTTGCCGATGGCTGCAGGCCAGTCCATGCAAAGCCAATCGAACGCAAATACCGGCTCTTCCGGCAGCTCAGCACGCAGCGGGTCCAGCCAAAGCTGCTCTTGGTAGTTCAGCTTGGCAAAGCGTTTTTCCGGGTCATGCACAGTCCACCCCGGTGGCAGCAGCTGCTGCATCTCGACGGCCAGCGAAACCAGTTCGTCCAGCAGCGTGTCCAGCAGGGCTTCGCGCCGCTGGCGCGTCGCTTGGTTGGGCTCGGGGTCGGATTCGAGAAAATGCCGCAGTGCACGTACCGTTTGGCGTACCTCCGGGCGGGCGATGAACAGGCGGTCGAACACCGATTCCGCATGCACGGGGAATCGCCCTTCACTGGATTTCCATTGGGGTGGCAGCGACGACAGGAGATAGTTCATGCCCCGTCGCTCGCTGTTGAGCTGGCTGATGTTCTGCGGCTTGGTACCACCCATGTTCTGCACCGCCAGCCCTGGATAGACGTGATATGTGCCTTCGTGCGCTTTGCGCTCGCGCCGGGCATCTCGGGCGGCTTTGTTGGCTTCGCCGAAGCGGTCTTCCTGCATCTGGGTATGCACGGCCTGGGCCAGCGACGTGGCGTAAAGCGGCGCGAGCAGGACATAGTCGCTGTCCTTGCCGGCATCTGCGCCCACAAGCCAATACAGCTGCTTGGCCAGCGGGTGGCTGCTGGCGCCTCCGGCACGCGGCTGGATGAGCGATACAAACGCATCGCGCAACGCATGGGCCTGCACAGGGTCCGCATCTAGCGCCGCCATGGCATCGGGATCCTGGTCCAGCAGGGCGCTCAACAAAGTGCGCCCATTCACCTCCAGCTTGAGCAACTTGTACACATCCAGCGCTGCCGCGTTGCCCACCACATCGCTTACAAACCGATCGCCGAGGGCATGGCTGCCCAGATCATCCAGCGAAGGAAGATGCCCAGGCTCCACATACAGATTGGTGCCTCGCGCGTCGGGGTGAATGGGTTTGAGGGAGTGGGTGACGGCCTGGATTTGCTCTACGCGCTTAGCTGCGCTGGACAACCAAATATGCTGCGAAAACGAAGCGATGATCTCATCGCGTTGTGGATCTTCGGGCGTAAGCTTGTCGAGCTTTGCTTGCAAGCGCTCTTGCAAGAATGCATTGATGGTCGCTCGATAGCCTGCCTTGGCACCCGTTTGCTGGGCTTCAGACATAGCGATATCTTTCCAAAAGGGTTGAAAGCTAAAATCCCCGGTCAGCACGAAGCCAACCGGGGATTTGAAAACGGCTAGAAAGCTATGAAGGCTCTTCTTAGAGCGCGAAAGCTATCCACTGTGACCTCCCTTTCTTGTTTGGTGCCTCTACAGCACGTGGCTGAATCAACCGTGGTGCGACTGGAATTCGCACCACGGTTTTCTTGAATTTCAATTTCAACCAGTCAACTTCAAAATTTCGATGTATGAAAATCATCTTGGTGTCGGCATGTTAGTTGTAGCGTGCTATCTTTGCAAGCCTGTTGAATAAACAGCTCAGAAAAGTCAGCTACAAAATTTAGCTGTCGATCCACTGCCGAACAGGTAGATCAGACTTTTTTTGTAAAGCCTAAAAACTCATGAAACCGCCATCCCTGCTGCTTGGAGGGCAAGCTGGCACCTGCATAGCGTTCAGCACACCGTTGCAAGGTCAAACCCTGGGCCTGCGCCAATTGGGTCAGTTCATGTATCAAGTTCACACCTGACCAGGGTGAAACAGTGCTGGCAGCAAACGCGGACTCCGGCACCCGATCCAGCTGGCTGTCTTCTATGCGCACGTAGAGCCTGTTGCCTCGACCAGGCCCGTCATCGACGCGATGCAATTGCAAGGTGGATTCGTCTTCATCGGGCAGCAAGACCACGTCGTCGCGCGGCTGTGGGTCGTAGCGAAAGCGCTGGTATTGCGGCAGCAGGCCGGTAAGCCACAGGTTGCCTTGATGGGCCCAATGCAGGCTGGCTGCGCGGATGGGGGCGGTGGTGTCTTGACCGTCTGCATGGCGCGGCAGCATGCTGTCGTGCATGCGGGCATGCTCCAAGTCCACTAGGTAGCGGTTGGGTTGCAGCTTGTCGGCAGCCGTCGCAATGCGTGGTTGCGCATCCACCGCCCACGGCGCTTTGCCTTGTGCCGTGCGCGCCATCACATCGCGCAAGCGATGGGACTTCAGGTGGAACCAGCGCGCCGCGTCGGTGGTACCGGCGGGCTGCGGATCCATCTCGAACCCAGGCTTGCAAAAAGCCGCTTCACCGATGTGCTCGTACGACCGCAGGTTGCGGTCGAGCACCACGATGTTGGCGTCTGCCACGCTACCCGGCCGATGACGGCGCACACGACCCGCCAGTTGAATCAGCGACCGCATGGACGAGGGCTCGACCACCGCCCAGTCGTAATCGTGGTCCCGGCCCACCTCACTGACGGGACTAGCCAGCACGATGAACAAATGGTGGGGCTCTGAGTGGCGATCGATGAGAGCACGCAACGCGGGGCGCTGGAGCGCTGGGTCTTGCCCTCCACGGGCGCCACGGCGATCGAGCAGGGTATCGAGCTGCTGCTCGATGACCGATCGCGCCAGCAGAGGGAATTGCGAGTGGTACACGCACAAATGCACGCGCACCTCGGGAGCCGGTGCACCCAACCGATGTATCGCCAAAGCCACCTCGTACAGCGGATCAATGTTGGCCATGCGGATCAGTCCCATGCTCACACGCTTGCCACTGATGGGGTCGATACTGTGATTGCAGGCATGCTGGTGCAACTGCCAGGCATGGTGCAGTAACAGGCGTGCAAAATCCGTGCGCCTTTCGGCCTGGTCCATGTCACGCCACTCATCAGGCAAATCGGCGATCTGCGCCAGGCGGCGCACTTCTGCCTGGGCCAACCGGATCACCCGTTTTTGCACGTATTGGGTGTGTGCCACACGAAAGGCGGCACCATCGGCGCAGTCTTGCGTGGTCTGATTGAACTCATCGATCCACAAGCAGCAAGGATCGACCGGCGCATTAGGCCGTTCGCTGCGATGCTGCTGGTACACCGCACGCCCGGAACGGTAAGCAAGGAAAAGTCCTTCCACCAATGCCGGCGGCAACGTGGCGGACGACAGCAGCACGCGAGAACCCAGCAACCCTGCCCAATGCACCAGGCGCGTCAAGGCAGGCAAATCGGCCATGTCGAAATCGTCTGGCTCGTCCAGTACCAGGTCACCAGTCATGAGCCGCAGCATGGGTGCAATCTGGCGACCGCCACGCAGGCTCTCGGTGGCGGGAGTGAGATGGTCCACCGTGCAGACCAGCAACGGTGCAGCGATCAGGGCGCGGGCTTTGGCATCGTCGGTCAGGCGCTGCAGCAAGGGATGCTGGTCGTTTCCCTCGTAGAGCACGGTGCACGCTTCATCAAGCAACTGCTGGCGCGACGCAGAGCCAGTGGTTTCGGCCTGCCACTCCCAATGGTCGAACAGAGCCCGGCTGGCCGAGCCACCTACCTGGATGGCGATTTGCTCCTCACTGAGACCCAGATCGCGTTGGAAACTGCGCCCGGTTTGCAGCGTGAGCGTACGCAACCCGATGGCGAACGCGCAGCGCAGGCCCGTGGCAGGGTCGGCGAGCGCATTCATGATCCGGGCGTTGCCCAACGTCTTGCCACATCCCGTGGAAGCCATGTTGACGATGAAAGCGCCTTGTGCAGCGGCACGGGAGCGAACGCTCGCAGCCAAGTCGGCAGCTTTGTCTTGCCAGGCGAAGCGGATGTCGGTGTTGCGCCTTTTCAGTGGCTTGTGGTTTTGCAGTGCGGGCAGGCTTCGCCCGAGGCTGGGCAAAGAGCGCGCAATCAGTGTGGCATGCCCTTGAACGCCAAGCAGGTGTTCGTCCAGCGTTTGATTGAAAAACGGCTTCCCGTGCTTCCCAAAAAGCCCCCTGTCGCTATCTTTTTTGATTGCATCCGTACAGGTATTGGCGTACAGCGGGTAGCCCGCGTTGCGATAGGGCAGGCGCCGTGGCTCGTCGCTGATGCTGGAGTAGTGGTGGTCTGCCAACATGAGGCACAGGCGCGCCACATGCATGGTGTAGGGGTCATGCAATACGCCTGCGTCGCCCGGGGCTTGGGGCCGTGCCAGCAGTTTGCGGGCATAGCGCGCAGCCTGTTTGCGCCAAGCCAATGTCGCCACAGGCAAGCCATGCGGAAAGTGCCAGTGGACCTGTACGGTGGCGGTGGAGGCTTGCTCGCGGGGCTCGTTCCAATCAGCGCTGACGCGGGCCAGGGCCCCATCCAACTCTTTGCTGTTGACGAATGGGGGGCGGGCACCAAAGCGGTGCCATTTGGCGCGAGGCAGGCCGATGTCCTCCTCATGGCTACCCTCGGGCCGATGCACCGGAAGACAAGGCAAGCGATGGTGGGTAAACACCAGCCAAGCCACCGCTTGTGCGAGCGGAGGCATTTGGGCAAAAGGCAGATGCTGCGTGGCCTGCGGTTCATCAAGACCATCGCGCAGCAATCGCCCTCCTGCGTGGTCCAACCATAGCGCTTCGAACGCCCTGGTGTCCGTGGCGGCGTCTGCACAACAGGCCAGACGCTGCAGCCATGCAGCATCGTCATCGCGGCCCACAAAAGCCTGAAACAGGCGCACCGAGACCCATTCATGGCGGTAGTGGTTGCGCTCGCGCACACCGAGATTTTTCAGGCGGTCTTGAAAAGCTTGCGTGGCTTTTCCCAAATCGTGAAGCAGGGCAGCGAGCGCCGCCAACGAAGTCATCAGAGGCAAGTGGTGCCAACTGCTTTCATCCTCCACGCGCAGGATGTTGCTGGCCGTGGTGTGGGTGGGGGTCGCGCCTTGCGCATTGAACTGCCGGCCATCGCCCACCACCCACAACAGCTCACTGTGGTCCTTGCCGTGGATCCAGTGGCACGCGACAGCGGTGTTTTTGCGAGCCGTTTTCCGCAGAAGCCGGCGAACGCTGTCCAATCCATCCGCCGTGATGGGGGTTTGCCAAGTGCGGTCTCCACGCCGTTCCGCGAACTGATCAAGGATGCGCCGGGTTTCCGTTAAGGCCCGTTTACTGCATTGGGATACGAAAAGGACGTTCACGGCACCGACTTCTGTGCGTGCCTCGCCGTCTCCAATGCGATCGCCTTGAGCGTATCGATCATGAAGTCCAGTGATTCGCTGCGGGTCAGGGCATCGATGCAGTGGTGGCGAAACTGCTGTTCATCGTCTCCCCGCATCGCCGAGAGAAAAGCCTGCGGCAGGATCGAGGCATCCTTTACCAGGTCAGCCGCATCGAAGACCAATCCACCCCGTCGTGTCTTGCCGTGCAGCACTGCTAGGCCGTGCGGGAGACCCAACACCCACGTGGCGGTCGCGCCAAGCCCGTAGGCCAGGTAGTTGCCATGGTCCAGGAAGCGGTTGGCGGCATCGCTGCCGGTCCCGCGTTTGGCACGTGTGAAATCGCCATAGCCCGTTGCGTCCACAGCCAGTTTGAAAAGCGCCTTGGTCAACCGCGCCTCATCGGTGAGCAACGCCGTTACGTCTGGCGCGTTGGCGATGTGCACCATGAACGGATCCAGCAAATTTTGCAAGCGCTGCGCGTCCACCACGAATCCGGCCTCGCGCACAGAACGCGTGGTCCATTGCGTCCGCAGCCTTTGCAGTCGCTGAATCTGAAGGGCTTTGGCTGCCATCAGCCGCAGTTCATCATCGAACCAGAAACGCACCCATGCTTGCAGATACTCCGTGGGGCGGTATTCGGACTGCGGTGGGAACCATGCCACTTCCACATCCACCTCATTGGCGCTGAACAATGGGGTGCCCCCGCCGCCCGCAAACCCCACCAATACGCCGGCTTTGGCCAATTCACGCATGGCCGCCTGGGTAATCGAAGTCCCGGTCCCCAGCAGAATGCTGGTGGTATTGGCGATGGGAATATTCCAGTACAGGCTTTTCTTGCCGGCATCCGTCACATATTCAACCCTGCCACCATTGACCAAGACCCGACAGTGTTCAAGGTAATAGAGATTGGCCCGCTTGGAGTGCAGTATGGATTTGAGATCAGATGCGGCGATATCTTCCATGGTCGCGTCGCAGTGTCCCGATTTTTCTTGCGCATTGCTTACATCGAAGGCTTACGATATTTGACAAGCAATGCGTCGCTGGCATTCTCTTGAAGAGGGCAGGCCTCAAACCAGGAACAGGCCTGCGCACTTTCCAATCAATCCGCCGAAGCCCCCGACTTCTTCACCAGTTCCGCCCAGCGCGGAATCTCCTTGGCCATGTGTGCCGCCAGTGCTTCCGGCGTGCTGCCCACGATGTCCATGCCCAGTTGCGTGTGCAGCTTGTCCACCACATCCGGTTGCTTCAATGCCTTGACGATCTCGGCGTTCAGCCGCTGCACCACGGCCTTGGGCGTGCCCTTGGGGGCGTACACGGCCTGCCAGGACGACATCTCGAAGCCGGGCACGCCGGACTCGATCATGGTGGGCAGCTCGGGCGCGAGGGCGATGCGCTGGCCGGTGGTGACGGCCAGGAGCTTGACGCGGCCGGCCTTGGCCAGGGGCAGGGCGGCGGTCATCTGGTCGAACATGAACGAGACCTGGCCGGCCGCCACGTCGGTGAGGGCGGGCGGCGTGCCCTTGTACGGCACGTGGGTGAGCTTCACGCCGATCAGGTCGCCGAACATCTCGCCCGCGAGGTGGGTGGAGGTGCCCGCGCCCGACGACGCGAACATGCGTTTGGACGGGTCTTTCTTGAGCAGCTCGATCAGTTCCTTCACCGAGTTCACGCCCAGCGCGGGGTTGACGATGAGCACGTTGGGCAGCGTGGCCACGAGCGCCACGGGCTCGAAGTCCTTGACCGGGTTGTACGACAGGTTCTTGTACAGGCTGGCGTTGATGGCGTGCGTGCTGATGGTGCCGCCGAACAGCGTGTAGCCGTCCGGAGCCGCCTTGGCCGCGTACGAGGCGCCGATGCCGCCGGCCTGGCCGGGTTTGTTGTCCACCACCACCGATTGCTTGAGCGCCTCGCCCAGCTTGTTGGCGAGCACGCGGCCGATGATGTCGGTGGAGCCGCCGGGCGTGAACGGCACGACGTAGGTGATGGGCTTGGCGGTGGGCCATTCCTGGGCGACGGCGAGGAATGGCGCCAGGGCGAGGGTGGCCAGCAAGGCGGTGTGCCGAATGAATCGCATGGGGTTTGTCTCCGGGTTGTCGTTGTGGTGCTGCGATGCGGGGGAAATGGGAAAGCGGAAAACGGGTGCGGGCTGACAGCGCCGCGTGTCAGCGGCCTTTCTCGGCGCGCCAGGTGGCGAAGTCGCCGTGGGTGGCGGCGTCGGTGGGCGGGTACAGGCCGATGATCGAGCGGCCTTCCAGCACCTTCTCGGTCACGAAGTCTTCGAAGGCGGTCATCTCGGTGGCTTCGGCGGCGATCTCATCGGCCAGGTGCGCGGGGATGACGATCACGCCCTCGCCATCGCCCACCAGCACGTCGCCGGGGAACACGGCCACGTCGCCGCAGGCGATGGGCCCGTTGATGTCGATGGCCTGGTGCAGCGTGAGATTGGTGGGCGCCGAGGGCCGCTGGTGGTAGGCCGGCATGTCGAGCGCGGCGATCTCGGGCGTGTCGCGAAAGCCGCCGTCGGTGACCAGCCCGGCCACGCCGCGCTTCATGAGGCGCGAGGCGAGGATGGAGCCGGCCGATGCGGCGCGCGCGTCCTTGCGGCTGTCGATGACCAGCACGGCGCCGGGCGGGCAGGCTTCCACGGCCTTGCGCTGCGGGTGGTCGGGGTTCTTGAACACGTCGATGGTATTCAGGTCTTCGCGCGCCGGGATGTAGCGCAGCGTGAAGGCCTCGCCCACCATGTTGGCGCGGCCGGTGCGCAAGGGGTGCACGTTCTGCAGGAACTGGTTGCGCAGCCCCTTCTTGAAGAGGGCGGTGCACAGCGTGGCGGTGCTGACGTGGGCGAGGCGGTCGCGGGTGGTGGGGTTCAAGGGCATGTCTCCGGGGTTCAGAAGATGTCGGGCTCGGGCACGGGGGCGCCGAAGCCGGTTTCGAGGAAATCGAAGTCGCAGCCCTGGTCGGCCTGCAGGATGTGGCGGCTGAACATCCAGCCGTAGCCGCGCTGGTAGCGCGCGGGCGGCGGGGTCCAGGCGGCGCGGCGGCGGGCGAGTTCCTCATCGCTCACTTCCATGTGGATGCGGCGCGCGGGCACGTCCACGGTGATGAGGTCGCCGGTTTTCACGAGCGCCAGCGGGCCGCCGATGTAGGCCTCGGGCGCGGCGTGCAGGATGCAGGCGCCGTAGCTGGTGCCGCTCATGCGCGCGTCGGACAGGCGCAGCATGTCGCGCACGCCCTGCTTCACCAGCTTGGCTGGAATGGGCAGCATGCCCCATTCGGGCATGCCGGGGCCGCCCTGCGGGCCGGCGTTGCGCAGCACCAGGATGTGGTCGGCCGTCACGTCGAGGTCGGGGTCTTCCACCGCGGCCTTCATGCTGGGGTAGTCGTCGAACACGAGCGCCGGGCCCGTGTGCTGCTGCAGGTGCGGCGCGCAGGCGCTGGGCTTGATGACAGCGCCGTCGGGCGCGAGGTTGCCGCGCAGCACGGCGAGAGCGCCTTCGGCGTAGATGGGGTTGTCCAATGGGCGGATCACGTCGTCGTTGAAGACCGCCGCGCCTTCGATGTTCTCGCCCAGCGTGCGGCCGGTGACGGTGCATGCACCCAGGTGCAGGTGCTGCGGCATGCGCGACATCAGGCCGGGCAGGCCGCCCGCGTAGTAGAAGTCTTCCATCAGGTAGGTGTCGCCGCTGGGCCGCACGTTGGCGATCACGGGCACGTGGCGGCTGGCCGCGTCGAAATCATCCAGCGTCACGGCGCAGTGCGCGCCCGCGCGGCGCGACATGGCCACCAGGTGGACGATGGCATTGGTGGAGCAGCCCACGGCCATGGCGACGTTGATGCCGTTCAGGAACGATTCGCGGCTCAGCAGCTTCGCCGGGGTTTCGTCCTGCCAGACCATCTCGACGATGCGGCGGCCGCTTTCGGCGCTCATGCGCACGTGGTTGGCGTCCGGCGCGGGAATGGACGATGCGCCCGGCAGCGTCATGCCGATGGCCTCGGCGATCGCCGTCATGGTGCTGGCCGTGCCCATGGTCATGCAGGTGCCGTGGCTGCGGGCGATGCCGCCTTCCACCCCGAGCCACTGCGTCTGCGTGATCTGGCCGGCGCGGCGTTCGTCCCAGAGCTTCCACGCGTCCGAGCCCGAGCCCAGCACCTGCCCGTTGTAGTTGCCGCGCAGCATGGGGCCGGCGGGCACGAAGATGCACGGCAGGCCCATGCTGATGGCGCCCATCAGCAGGCCGGGGCCAGTCTTGTCGCAGCCGCCCATCAGCACCGCGCCATCGACCGGGTGGCTGCGCAGCAGCTCTTCGGTCTCCATGGCGAGCATGTTGCGGTAGAGCATGGTGGTGGGCTTGACGAACGCCTCGGCCAGCGAGATGGCGGGCAACTCGATGGGAAAGCCGCCCGCCTGCAGCACGCCGCGCTTGACGTCTTCCACGCGCTGCTTGAAATGGCCGTGGCAGGGGTTGATGTCCGACCACGTGTTGACGATGGCGATGATGGGCTTGCCCACCCAGTCTTCGGGCGCGTAGCCCATCTGCATGATGCGGGAACGGTGGCCGAAGGAGCGCAGGTCGTCGGGGGCGAACCACCGGGCGCTGCGCAGGGATTCGGGGGGGCGGCGTGTTGTCGCGCCACGCGGCGCCGCAGATCTTCGAAAAGCTGCGCGCCGCCATCGTGTCGCTGGACCTGGCCCCCGGCACGGTGCTGGCGCGCGCCGAACTGGCCGAGCGCTTCGGCATCAGCCAGACGCCCGTGCGCGATGCGCTCATGCGGCTGGGCGAAGAGGGGCTGGTGGACATCTTTCCGCAGCACGCCACGGTGGTCAGCCGCATCGACGTGCCGGCCGCGCGGCAGGCGCACTACCTGCGCCGCTCCATCGAACTCGAAGTGGTGCGCACCCTGGCGCTGCAGGGCGGCGAGGCCATCGGCCAGCGCCTGCAGGCCCAGATCAGCGTGATGCAGGCTGCGGCCGAGCCGCTGCAGCCCGATGCGTTTTCGCAGGCGGACCAGGCGTTCCACCAACTGATGTACGAGGCGGCCGAGGTGCCGCGCCTGTGGGATCTGGTGCGCAGCCACTCGGGCCACGTGGACCGGCTGCGCCACCTGCACCTGCCCAGCGCGGGCAAGGCCCAGGCCGTGCTGGCCGACCACCGGGCCATCGCCGACGCGATCGCGCGGGGCGATGCGGGCGCTGCACAGGAGGCGCTGCGCGCGCACCTGTCGGGCACGCTCAGCCAGGTGGACGATATCTGCGCCCGGCACCCGGAATACGTGAACGCCGATTGATGGATTCGGATCTCGGTCGAATCGGCATCCAGCGCAATATCCACTAGGGCATACAGCTATTAATTTAATAGCACAACGAGATTTCGGCTTCTTCCGCACGGGCCACGCCGCTGCCGGCGCGGGCGCCGAACGTTGGGAGGACGGCAACCGGGCTGGTCATTCGCGCACCCGCGGCGGATAATCCGGCCACTTCCCTGCCCTCCACCGGAGCATTTCCATGGCCTCTGTTTCCTCGATCGCCGCTTCCGGCCTGCGCGCCGCCCAGGTGCGCATGGATGTGTCGGCCAACAACGTGGCGAACATGAAAACCCCCGGCTTCAAGCGCCAGACGGTGGACCAGGAGGCGGTGGCGGACCAAGGCGGCGTGGCCACCACCCGCGTGGGCCGCGCGGCGCAGGAGGGGGCTTCGCTGGAGGCCGATGCGGTCGATCAGATGTCCGCCACCTACGCATTCAAGGCCAATCTGCAGGTGCTGCGCACCGAAGACCGCATGATGGGCTCGCTGCTCGACACCCGGGCCTGACCTTCCAGGGGTTCAGGGTTGGGCGCCGGCCAGGCCGGCCAGGCGCTCCATCAGCCAGGTGCGAAACGGCATGAACGGCCCTCTCACGCCGCCAAGGCGGCATTGCTCTCGGCCGCCGCCGCGCGGCGGCGGGCGGCACGCTCCCAGGCCTTTTCATGGAAGAAGAACGCCACGGCCTGCACCGTGGGCTCCAGCAGCCAGTGAGCCGTGGGTTGGGCCGGTAGCGCAGGGAGCCAATGATGCGCTTGCCATCACCAAAACGCTGAACGCCATCGGCATGGCTGGCATCGGCAGCTATATCAGCGGCTGTCGGCATCTCTCTGGTCACAACGGTGGCTGTGGCGCCATTGCTTGCGATGGCGATCACGGCCGTGTTTGGCGGCTATGTTCTTAACTCGCTGGACAACCACTATGGGATCAAAGGCAAGGTGATCGCCGCCCTCAAAATGCTTCCGGAGCAGACCGCCCAGGGCATCTACTACATCGACACCAAGACACAATCTTGGCAGGACGATCTGCGCAATGCCGTGGCGCAAAAGAAAGTCGAATTAGGCAGGGCTATCGATCAAAGCGTGAAGGACTGGCTTTGCCGCATTGCCTGCGTGCGATATTAGATCGCTGCCACTTGAATACCATCAGAGCATGCACGACGCCAAGACATTACGGAAAGCCATGTGGTGGATTACGCCGCTATTTCTTGGAATCGCGGCGAGCGGTATTCTGGCAACTCAATATGGACTGATACCCACCTTTCAGGAAATTGCTTCTCTGGCCCCCGTTGTCCGAATTGCACCTGTTGCCCAGATGGCGCCGTTCACGGCGTTTACATTTCTTGTGGCTATGGTGTTGGGCGCGATGCGCGCGGTACCCTGCCGCGAAAACAGCATCAAGAAATTCGAGCGGTTTTTCATGTTCGCCCTCTTGCTGAATGTGTTTGTAATGGTGTTGATCCCAGTCACTTCGGTGGCCCTGCGCTTCTATATGCCCACCTTGGGCTACTCGATTTGCTCGGACTTGAAGGACAACCCTGCAATGTGGTTCACAGACTGGATCCGCAACCCTGATTGGTGCGTCAAGGGCAAAAGCCGGGAATGGGTAAACGAACAGGCGGGCTCTAACAACCAGCAAATTACTCCATAGCCTCCTTCTCCGACTCGCTGCCCAGTGCAATGCCCACCGCGAAGGCGTCCAAGGAACGGCAAGTGGCGCTGAGTGGTTCAGAGGTGCTGACGATGGCCGACCATGGCACGCACGTCGTCGTGATCTGCGACGGACAGAATTTCTCCGACTGCGACGCGTAAAGCGGTCATAGCGCATTGGCGAGCGCCAATTGATCGTGTCCAACACCGCGATAGCCAAGCGCCAGGGCGCCGCTATGATGGCCGCACTTTTCAACCCCTCCGCACACCTCGAACGGGAGCACCGCATGGCCCTCATGGACTTCATCAAGAAACAGTTCATCGACATCATCCAGTGGACGGAGGACAGCGACGGCACCCTGACCTGGCGCTTCCCGATGCGGGACATGGAAATCCAGAACGGCGGCACGCTGGTGGTGCGCGAGTCGCAGATGGCGGTCTTCGTGAACGAGGGCCAGGTGGCCGACGTGTTCGGCCCCGGCACCTACAAGCTCACGACGCAGACGCTGCCGGTGCTCACCTATCTGAAGAACTGGGACAAGCTCTTCGAGTCCCCGTTCAAGAGCGACGTGTACTTCTTCAGCACGCGCCAGCAGGTGGACCAGAAGTGGGGCACGCCGCAGCCCATCACCATCCGCGACAAGGACTTCGGCGCCGTGCGCCTGCGCGCCTTCGGCAACTACGCCTTCCGCGTGGCCGACCCCAAGCTGTTCCACACCGAAATCTCGGGCACGCGCGCTGAATACACCGTCTCCGAGATCGACGGCCAACTGCGCGGCCTGGTGCTGCAGAACATCAGCAACGCCATCGCGGGCAGCGGCCTGCCGTTCCTCGATCTGGCGGCCAACCAGGTGATGTTCGCCGAAGCCCTCGCCAAGGAGCAGCAGCCCGCGTTCGCCAAGATCGGCCTGCTGCTGGAAGGCATGACGGTGCAGAACGTCTCGCTGCCCGAAGAGCTGCAGAAGATCCTGGACCAGAAGATCGGCATGGGCATGGTCGGCAACGACATGGGCAAGTTCATGCAGTACCAGACGGCGCAGGCGATTCCGAAGTTCGCCGAAGGCTCGGGCAACGGCGGGGGCGGCATTGCCGGCGACGCCATGGGCCTGGGCGCCGGCGTGGCGCTGGGCCAGGTGCTGGCGCAGAACCTGCAGCAGGGCCTGCAGGGCCAGAACCCCGCAGCGGCCCAGCAGGCCGCTGCCGCCGTGGCAGCCGCGCCGGCGGCCGGCGTCAAGCCCGAGGACGTGATGGCCACGCTGGAGAAGCTGGGCGAGCTCAAGGCCAAGGGCATCCTCACGCAGGAGGAGTTCGACGCCAAGAAGGCCGAACTGCTCAAGAAGCTGGTCTAGTCGTCGCTATCGATTGAATAGCATCCTGCCCAATCAATACTAGGGCAGGAGGCCAAAAACACTCCAAAAAACATGGCCGAGAGCGGCACCCAGCGTACCTACCGCGCGCCCTGCCCCGGCTGCGGCGCGCCGGTCGAATTCAAGAGCGCGCAGTCCACCCACGCCGTCTGCCCGTACTGCCAGAGCACGGTGGTGCGCAGCGGCGAGGTGCTCACGCGCGTGGGCAAGATGGCCGAGGTCTTCGACGACCACAGCCCCCTGCAGCTCATGGCCAGCGGCCGCATCGTGCTGGACGGGCAGGACCTGCCCTTCACGCTGATCGGGCGCCTGCAATACAAGGGCGACACCGGCACCTGGACCGAGTGGAACGCCTTCCTCGACGACGGCACCACCGCCACCCTGGGCGAAGACAACGGCGCCTACGTGTTCACGCGGCCGACCGCGGTGGGGCGCGAGCTGCCCGCGGCGGAGCAGTTCCGGGTCGGCATGACCACGGCGGTGGCCGGCAAGCCGTACAGCGTGGCCGCCAACGTGCAGGCGCACCTCATCTCCGCCCAGGGCGAACTGCCCAAGCTGCCGCCGCTGGGCCAGCCTTTCAGCATGGTGGAGCTGCGCAGCGCGGACGGCGAGGTGCTGTCGATCGACTACGGCAGCATGCCCCCGAAGGTGGACCGCGGCCGGGCCGTGCAGCTCGAAGATTTGAAGCTGCAGGGCCTGAAGGACGCGTCTGCCAAGGACGAAAAAGGCCGCCAGTTCAACTGCCCCAACTGCGGCGCGCCCGTGTCCGTGAAGCTGGGCAGCACCAAGAGCCTGACCTGCCCGTCGTGCAACAGCCTCATCGACCTGTCCAGCGGCCTGGGGGCCGAGCTGCGCCATGCCGAGCAGGACGAGCCGGTGAGCCCGCTCATCCCGCTGGGCAAGGTGGGGCAGCTGGAAGGCACGCACTGGCAGGTGGTGGGCTTTCAGCACCGCATGGGCGTGGAGCCGGGAGACGACGAATATTTCGGCTGGGACGAGTACCTGCTCTACAACCAGAAGAAGGGGTTTTCCTTCCTGGTGGATGCCACCGACGGCTGGAGCCTGGTGCGGCCCACCACCGGCGCGCCGCAGATGACCGGCGGCGGCCAGAGCGCCACCTACCTGGGCACCACCTACCGGCTATCGAGCCAATACGACGTCGAGACCACCTACGTGGCCGGCGAGTTCTACTGGCCGGTGGAGCGCGGCCAGAAGAGCGCCAACCGCGACTTCGCCAGCAGCACCGGCCGCGGCCTGCTGTCGATGGAGCAGACCCCGCGCGAGATCACCTGGTCCAGCGGCAGCAAGATCGACAGCGCGGTGGTGGCGCAGGCCTTCAAGCTGGACGGGCAAAAAGACCTGTTCAAACGCGCGGACGCCGCCCCGCTGGCCAGCGCCACCAGCCTGGGCTGCGGGACCATCATCGTGATTGCGATCATCCTCATCATCATCCTGCTGCTCATGAGCAACTGCTCGGGATCGTCGGGCGGCGGCTACCGAAGTTCAGGCGGCTCCTTCGGCGGATATTCCAGCGGCGGCGGACACAAATGACGAGCCGCCAAAGCACCGCCCTCTATTGCGGCAACCCCTTTTCATCTGACGGAGGTCTTCATCATGGCTCTTGAATGGCTGCGGCCCGCCGCGTTTTTCGGCTCCATCCTGTTCGCGCTCATCGGCGTGCTGGTGTTCTGGGTGAGCTTCATCATCATCGACAAGATCACGCCCTACGACCTGTGGGCCGAAATCGTCGAGAAGCAGAACAAGGCCCTCGCCATGGTGGTGGCTGCCATGTGCCTGGGGATCAGCATCATCGTGGCGGCGGCGATCCACGGGGGGTGAGGCGGCACAATAGCGGGCTTTGCGTGCCGCGCGGCCGGGGCCCCTGCCGGCTGCCAACGATTGCCCACTGCCCGCATGAACGCCGATTTCAAGAAAACCCTCTGGGCCACCGCCGACAAACTGCGCGCCAACATGGACGCGGCCGAATACAAGCACCTGGTGCTCGGCCTCATCTTCCTCAAGTACGTCAGCGACACCTTCGCCGCGCGCCGCGCCGAGGTGGCCGCCCGCCTCACTGATCCGAACGACGGCTATTACTACGGGGAATCCGGCCCGGAAGACCTTGCCGCCGAACTGGACGACCGCGACTACTACCGCGAGGCCAACGTCTTCTGGGTGCCGCAGGGCGCACGCTGGGAAACCCTGCGCAACCTGGCCAAGCGGCCCGACATCGGCAAGCACATCGACGACTCGCTGGCGCTCATCGAAAGCGAAAACCCCAAGCTCAAAGGCATCCTCGACAAACGCTACGCCCGCACCCAACTGCCCGACGGCAAGCTGGGCGAACTGGTGGATCTGGTGTCCACCATCGGCTTCGGCGACACCCCCGATGCCGCCAGCGACATGCTCGGCCAGGTGTATGAATACTTCCTGGGCATGTTCGCCAACGCCGAGGGCAAGCGCGGCGGGCAGTTCTACACCCCCGCCAGTATCGTCAAGACCCTGGTCGCCGTGCTCGATCCGCACACCGGCAAGGTGTACGACCCCTGCTGCGGCAGCGGCGGCATGTTCGTGCAGAGCGAAAAGTTCATCGAATCCCACGGCGGCAAGAAGGGCGACGTATCCATCTACGGGCAGGAGAGCAATCCCACCACCTGGCGCCTGGCTGCCATGAACCTGGCCATTCGCGGCATCGACTTCAACCTGGGGCGTGAACCTGCCGACACCTTTGTGCGCAACCAGCACCCCGACCTGCGCGCCGACTTCATCCTGGCCAACCCGCCCTTCAACATCAGCGACTGGTGGCACCCCAGCCTGGAGGGCGACGCCCGCTGGGTGTATGGCGACCCGCCCCACGGCAACGCCAACACCGCGTGGCTGCAGCACATGCTGCACCACCTCAAACCCACCGGCCGCGCGGGCATTGTTTTGGCCAATGGCAGCATGAGCAGCAGCCAGAACAACGAAGGCCAGATCCGCGCCGCCATGGTCGATGCCGATGTGGTGGAAGTAATGATCGCCCTGCCCGGTCAGCTGTTTTTCAACACGCAAATCCCGGCCTGCCTATGGTTTTTGGCCAAGAGCAAAAAGCGCAAGGGCGAAGTGCTGTTCATCGACGCCCGCAAGCTCGCCACAATGATCAGCCGCGTGCAGGGCGAGCTGACCGACCAGGTCATCGACCGCATCGCCGCCACCGTGGCCGCCTGGCGTGGCGAGGCGCTGGATGCAGACCCCAAAATTAATAGCTGCCTGCGCAATGAATACTTGGACATTCCGGGTTTTTGCCGTTCAGTCCCGCTGGCCGAGATTGCCCAGCACGGCCATGTGTTGACGCCGGGCCGCTACGTCGGCGCCGAGGCGGCGGAGGACGACGACGAAGCCTTTGCCGACAAGATGCAAAAACTCACCGAGAAGCTGGGCGAGCAGATGGCCAAAGGTGCGGAGCTGGATGCGGTGATTCGGGCGAAGCTGGGGGGGCTGGGGTATGAGTTCTGAGATACGGAGCTTGGTTCGCCTCGCTGAGTGCGCGACATTTCAGGAGGGATACGTAAATCCGTCACAGCGTGATCCTTCCTATTTTGGCGATGACGTGAAATGGCTGCGGGCGACAGACCTGAACAACGGCTTCGTGTTTGAGACTGGTCGTCGCTTGTCTAAAAAGGGCTTTGAAAGTGCAGGGAAGAGCGCCACGCTGTTCGCTCCTGGAACGCTCGCAATTAGCAAGTCAGGGACGATTGGCCGTATTGGCATCTTGCAGGACTACATGTGCGGGAATCGAGCAGTTATCAATATCAAGCCGAATGCAACATGCGACACAAGTTTTTTGTTTTATACGTTACTTCACAGTCGTGCCGAGATTGAGACATTAGCGGAAGGTAGCGTCCAGAAAAACTTGTACGTCTCAACATTGGGCAACCTGAAGATTGCGTTGCCTTCTCTTGTGGAGCAGAAGGCAATCGGCTCCCAGCTTGGCGCCCTCGACGACCGCATCACCCTCCTGCGCGAAACCAACGCCACGCTCGAAGCCATTGCCCAAGCGCTGTTCAAGTCGTGGTTTGTCGATTTCGACCCCGTGCGCGCCAAGATGGAAGGCCGCGCCCCCGAGGGCATGGACGAAGCCACCGCCGCGCTGTTTCCCGATACGCTGGAGGAGTCGGAGTTGGGGTGGGTGCCGAAGGGGTGGGGGCAGGGAACACTGCCCGACATTGCTAAACCAGTTAAAAAGCAGCTGTCTCCCGCCAACTTCCACGATGGGATCAACTATGTTGGTCTGGAGCACATTCCCAGACGGTCACTTAGCCTGACGGACTGGGACACTGCTGATGGACTCGAAAGTGCCAAAGCAGCTTTCGCCGCTGGGGACATACTCTTCGGAAAGCTTCGTCCCTATTTCCACAAGGTAGTCGTTGCACCATTTGATGGCGTGTGTTCAACAGACGTTTTGGTTTTCCAACCCACGAGGCTCGAATACAGAGGGGTTGCGATGATGCATCTGTTCAGCGCTGATTTGATTGGCTATGCAGAGAGGTTGTCGAATGGCGCAAAGATGCCGCGAGTCAGTTGGAGCGACCTTGCTGCATATCCCATCGTCGTACCACCCATATCAGTGTCCCAGGCTTATACGGAGTCCGTTGCACCACTGATTGCTCGCATGACCCACAACGTTCATGCTGCCCAAACCCTCTCCACCCTTCGCGACACCCTGCTCCCCCGCCTGATCTCCGGCCAGTTGCGCTTGCCCGACGCGCAGGCACTGCTCAAGGAAACCGCGTGATGTTCTCCATCCACTCCCTGGAAGACCTCTCCTTGCTGCGCGAGACGGTGGAGCTGGAATGCAAGCTGGCCCAGGGGCAAAGCGGCCAGGGAGAGGTGCCCAAGGATTTCTGGCCCACCTATTCGGCCATGGCCAACGCCCATGGGGGCGTGGTGCTGCTGGGGGTGCGCGAGAAGGATGGGGTGTTCTCCATCGCAGGCATTGCCAACCCGGCCAAGGTGCGGGCAGACCTGTTCAACAACCTGAACAACCCGGGCAAGGTCAGCGCCAACCTGCTGGCGGATGCCGATGTGCAGGAGATGGCGCTGCAAGGCCAGACGATCTTGCTGGTGCGCATTCCGCAGGCCACGCGCAAGCAAAGGCCCGTATTCCTCAACGGCCAGCCGCTCGGCCATACCTACAAACGGCTCAACGACGGCGACCGGCTGTGCGATGAAGAGACGGTCAAGCGCATGCTGGCAGAGCAAGTGGAGGACGAGCGCGACGCCCGCATCCTGTCGCACTTCGGCATGGAGGACATCGACACGGAAAGCCTGCGCATCTACCGCCAGATGCTCAAGGATGAAAAGCCCGGCCATCCTTATCTGGAACAGGATGATTTCGCCTTCTTGCAAAGCCTGCGAGGGTGGCGCCGCGACCGTGCCACGGGCGTGGAGGGGCTGACGTTCGCAGGGCTGCTGATGTTTGGCCGGTGGTCGGCCATTCAGGAGGCCGTGCCGCACTATTTCGTGGATTATCAGGAGCGCCCGGAAGCCAAGACGGAACTGCGCTGGGTGGACCGTCTGGTGCCAGACGGCACCTGGTCAGGCAATCTGTTCGAGTTTTACCGCCGCGTTTACCGCAAGCTGGTAGCGGACCTGAAGGTGCCCTTTGGCTTGAAGGGCGGGCAGCGGCAAGACGACACCCCAGTGCATGTGGCCTTGCGCGAAGCACTGGTCAATACGCTGGTGCATGCCGACTACACCGGGCGGGTATCGGTGCTGGTGGTGAAGCGGCCAGACATGTTCGGCTTTCGCAATCCCGGCGGTCTGCGCTTGCCCCTGGAGCAGGTGATCCGGGGCGGCGAGAGTGATTGCCGCAATCGCATCCTGCACCAGATGTTCCTGTTGATCGGCCTGGGAGAGCGGGGTGGCTCTGGCATGCCCAAGATTTTCAGCGGGTGGCAAAGCCGGCATTGGCGTCAGCCACTGTTGCGGGAAAAGGACGTACCGGAACAGACCTTGCTGGAATTGCACATGCTGGATCTGCTGCCTGGGCCGGTGCTGGACACACTGAAGGCCCGCTTCGGTGCAGCCTTCGAACGCGTCAATTCCTTGGGGCGGGTCATTTTGGCCACTGCAATGATCGAAGGCGTGGTCAACCACGCGCGCATGACCGAGATTTGCACCGATCATCCGCACGATCTAAGCCAGGCGCTGGCCAGGTTGGAGCGAGACGGCATGCTGCTGTCGCAAGGGCAGTCCCGGGGCAAGGTGTACCACCTGCCGGGCTCGGCCCCAGTTTCCCCGGAGCAGGTTTTTGCGGCGGGAGGTAGCTCCGGTAATAACGATCACAGCTCCGGTAGTAGCGCTGCCAGCTCCGGTAGTAACGAAGATAGCTCCGGTAATAGCGCCGGAAGATTGCCAGGCGCCAGTAGCAGGGTTTTGAATGAAGGGACCGAGCAGGCGCCTCGGGACGGGCATGGCTGCCTGCTTTCTCCCCTGCTGGATGCGCCCGTGGTGGATGCCTTGGAGGCGTTGTCACCCGCGTTACGCGACGATTTACTGCAGCGTGCCGCTTTGCCAAGAGCCAAAGCCCGGCTGGATCGGGACAGCATGGCTGCGGTGATCCTCTCCGTGTGCGAAGGGCGCTACGTCCGTTTGAGCGTTCTCGCTGAACTGCTGAACCGCGATGCAGATGGGTTGCGAAAAGGGCATCTGGACACTTTGGTCAAGGACCATCGCATCCGCAGGGCATTTCCAGGGACTCCTACCCATGAAATGCAGTCCTACCGAACTGCAGATAGCACGGACCATGGGGCCGATGGCTCATGACAACGCAGCAAGCCGATCCTCCTGTTGGCCAGACCGAGACATTGCCATGACCGAAGACCAGCTCGAACGCGAAACCTTGGCCTGGCTACAGGATGTGGGCTACGTCCACGTTGCCGGTCCCGACATTGCCCCCGATGGCTCCGCGCCCGAGCGCAACGACTACCGCCAGGTGTTGCTGAAAGGCCGTCTGCGGGCTGCCCTGGTGCGGTTGAACCCCGGCGTGCCGGCCACTGCCATCGAAAACGCGCTGGCGCAGGTCCAGGACCTGGGCGTGCCTGCGCTGCTGGCGGCCAATCGGCGCTTTCATCGGCTGCTGGTGGCGGGTGTGCCGGTGCAGTACCAGCGCGGCAACGAGACGGTGGGCGACTTCGTGCGCCTGATGGATTGGGACGCGCCAGAGAACAACGACTGGCTGGCCGTGAGCCAGTTCAGCGTGCGCGGGCCCCGCCACACGCGCCGACCCGATGTGGTGTTGTTCGTGAATGGTCTGCCGCTGGTGCTGCTGGAATTGAAGAATCCCGCTGACCAAGCCGCCAGCGTTTGGAAGGCGTACGACCAGATCCAGACGTACAAGGAGCAGATCCCCGACCTCTTCCATACCAACGAGGTGCTGGTGATCTCGGACGGCTCCGAGGCCCTGCTGGGATCGCTGAGCGCGAGCGCTGAGCGCTTCATGGCATGGCGCACGATTGACGGCGTGCAACTGGACCCGCTAGGCCAGTTCAACGAACTGCAGACGCTGGTGCGCGGCGTGCTGGCGCCGCACTACCTGCTCGATTACCTGCGTTTTTTCGTGCTGTTCGAGGACGATGGCGAACTGGTGAAGAAGATTGCGGGCTACCACCAGTTCCATGCGGTGCGCGCCGCGATTGCGCAAGTGGTGGCTGCTGCCACGCCGGGCCGTGGCGCAGATCCGAGCATCAAGGGGAAGGGCGGTGTGGTGTGGCACACGCAGGGCAGCGGCAAGAGCATCACCATGACCTGCTTTGCCGCCCGCGTGATGCAGGAACCCGCACTGCACAACCCTACCATCGTGGTGATCACCGACCGCAACGACCTGGACGGCCAGTTGCTGGGCGTGTTCGGCTTGGCGCAAGACCTGTTGCGCGAGCAGCCCGTGCAGGCCCGTACTCGGCAGGAGTTGCGCGCGCTGCTGACCAATCGTCCCTCCGGCGGCATCGTATTTGCCACCATCCAGAAGTTCATGCCCGGCGAAGACGAGGACAGCTATCCCATGCTGTCGGACCGCCACAACATCGTGGTGATTGCCGACGAGGCCCACCGCACGCAGTATGGATTCGAGGCCAGGTTCAAGGCAAAGAAAACAGCTTCAGCGCACCGGTATCTGGCTCAGACATCTACAAAACCCATAGTGACTGGCGATGGCATCGCACCACCGCACGGCGTCGAATTCACGCCGCCCGCCTATGGCAACGCTCTGCAGGGCCGCTACCAGGTGGGCTACGCCCAGCACCTGCGCGACGCCCTGCCGCACGCCACGTTCGTTGCGTTCACGGGCACGCCGGTGAGCGGCACCGACCGCAACACCCGCGCGGTGTTCGGTGACTACATCCATGTGTACGACATGCAGCAGGCCAAGGAAGACGGTGCCACCGTGGCCATTTTTTACGAAAGCCGCTTGGTGAAGCTCGGCCTGAAGGCCGAGGAAATGCCCGACATCGACGCAGAGGTGGACGAGCTGACCGAGGACGAGGAAGAAAGCGTGCAATCGCGCCTGAAAAGCCGCTGGGCCGCGCTGGAACAAATAGTCGGCGCCGAGCCCCGTGTGGCCCTTGTGGCACAAGACCTGGTGGCGCATTTCGAAGAACGCAACCATGCCCAGTCTGGAAAAGCCATGGTGGTGGGCATGAGCCGCGACATCTGTGTGCACCTGTATGACGAGATCGTGCGCCTGCGCCCCGGCTGGCACGACGCCGACCCCGCAAAAGGCGCCATCAAGGTCGTGATGACCGGCACCGCCTCTGACAAACCGCTGCTGCGCCCGCACATCCACAGCGCACTGGTGAAAAAGCGGCTGGAAAAGCGATTCAAGGACCCGGCCGACCCGCTGAGCATCGTGATCGTGCGCGACATGTGGCTCACCGGCTTCGATGCACCCTGCCTGCACACGCTGTATGTGGACAAGCCCATGAAGGGCCACAACCTGATGCAGGCCATTGCACGCGTGAACCGGGTGTTTAAGGACAAGCAAGGCGGGTTGGTGGTGGACTACATCGGCATCGGCAACGAACTGAAAGCCGCCATGAAGGAATACACCGCAGCCAACGGCCGGGGCCGCCCCACGGTGGACGCGCATGAAGCCTTCAGTGTGGTGCTGGAAAAGCTCGATGCGCTGCGGGCGTTGCTGCACGGGTTCGACTACGCAGGCTTTTTGACCGGCGGCCACCGCGTGCTGGCGGGCGCGGCCAACCATGTGCTGGGCCTGCCGCGCCAGGCAGGGCAAGACGGCAAGAAGCGCTTCGCCGACATGGCCCTGGCACTGAGCCACGCCTTCACGTTGAGCTGCACTCTGGACGAGGCCAAAGCCGTGCGCGAGGAGGTGGCCTTCATGCAGGCGGTGAGGGTGATTCTGACCAAGCGCGACATCACGGCCCGAAAACGCACCGACGAACAGCGCGAATTGGCCGTGCGCCAGATCATCGGCCACGCGGTGGTGTCCGAGCGCGTCGTCGATATTTTTGACGCCGTAGGGCTGGAAAAGCCCAATATCGGCCTGCTGGACGAAAGCTTTCTGGCCCAAGTGAAGTCGCTGCCCGAACGCAATCTGGCGGTGGAACTGCTAGAGCGCCTGCTGGAGGGCGAAATCAAAAGCCGTTTTGCCAGCAACCTGGTGCAGAGCAAGAAGTTTTCAGAATTGCTGAGTGGGGTGATTGCCCGTTACCAGAACCGCAGCATTGAAACGGCACAGGTGGTGGAGGAACTGCTGGACATGGCCCGCCAATTTCGCGAGGCCCACGGCTTGGCCGCGAAGCTCGGACTGACCGAAGACGAGGTGCGCTTTTACAACGCGCTGACCGAAAACGAGGCCGCCGTGCGCGAACTGAGCGATGAGACGCTCAAAAAAATCGCCCATGAGTTGACGGAGAACCTTCGCAAGAACATCACGGTGGATTGGAGCCGACGCGAAAGCCTTCGCACCAGCCTGCGGCTGATGGTCAAACGCATCCTGCGCAAATACAAATACCCGCCCGACAAAGCCGACAGCGCCGTCGAACTGGTGCTGCAGCAGGCCGAAGCGCTGGGCGAAGCATGGGAGCACTGATGCCGGACGCTTCTTTGCCCACCACCACAGCCAGCGCGGCGCCTGCCCCCCGCCCCATCGACATCGCACTGCTCGCCAGCGTCTTCGTCGTCGCCGCCTGCGGCCTGCTCTACGAACTGGCCGCAGGCGCGCTTGCCTCGTACGTGCTGGGCGATTCGGTGCTGCAGTTCTCCACCATCATCGGCACCTACCTCTTCGCGATGGGCGTGGGATCGTGGCTGTCGCGCTACTTCGAGCGGCAATTGCCGGCGCACTTTTTGCGCATCGAACTGCTGGTGGCGCTGGTGGGCGGCGCGCTGCCGGCCACGCTGTTCCTCGCCAATGCCTACGCGCCGGGCGCGTTCCGCGTGCTGCTGTACGGCATGGTGATGCTGGTGGGCACGCTGGTGGGGCTGGAGATTCCGCTGGTGATGCGCATCCTGAAGCGCAACGCGGTGCTGAAGGACCTGGTCTCGCAGGTGCTCACGTTCGACTACCTTGGCGCGCTGGCGGTGTCGCTGGCGTTTCCGCTGCTGCTGGTGCCGCACCTGGGGCTGATCCGCACGGGGCTGCTGTTCGGCCTGATGAACGCGGCGGTGGCGCTGTGGGCGGTCTGGCTGTTTCGCCACGAGCTGCGGCGCCTGCGCGCGCACGTGCTGGCCTGCGTGGCGGTGTTCGGCGTGCTGCTGGGCGGGCTGGCGGGGGCCGAGCACATCACGCGCTTTGCCGAGGACAAGTTCTACCAGGACCGCATCGTGGTGAGCCGCACCACGCCCTACCAGCGCATCGTGGTCACCGAGGGCAAGGCGGGGCACCGGCTGTACCTCAACGGCAACCTGCAGTTCGCCGAGCGCGACGAGTACCGCTACCACGAGGCCCTGGTGCACCCGGCGATGGCGGCGTTCGCCTCGGGCGGCGCGGGACCGCGGCGCGTGGCGGTGCTGGGCGGCGGCGACGGCATGGCGGTGCGCGAGATCCTCAAGTACCCGTCGGTCGAGTCGGTCACGCTGGTCGAGCTGGACCCGGCGATGACGCGCCTGTTCACCGACGACCCCACGCTCGCGCGGCTGAACGGCGGGGCGCTGTCCGACCCCAAGGTGCATGTGGTGAACACCGACGCGTTCCAGTGGCTGCAGGACAAGCCATCGGACCCGGGCGCCGCCCCCGCCCCCTTGAGCGCGGCGGGTGGCGATGACGGCATGTTCGATGTGATCGTGGTGGATTTTCCCGACCCCACCAACTTCGCCATCGGCAAGCTCTACACCAACAGCTTTTATGCCCTGCTGGCGCAGCGCCTGTCCGCCAGCGGCTATGCCGTGGTGCAGACCACCTCGCCGCTGGTGGCGCGCCAGAGCTTCTGGACGGTGGTGCAGACCATCGAATCGCTGGGGCTGCGCACGGCGCCGTACCACGCGCATGTGCCCAGCTTCGGCGAGTGGGGCTTCGTCATCGCCAGCCGCCGCCCGTGGCACCTGCCGCAGGCACTCCCCGAGGGGCTGCGCTTCCTGTCGGTGCCGACGCTGGCGCTGCTGTTCGACTTTCCGCGCGACATGGCGCGCGTGCCGGCCGAGGTGAACCGCCTGTCCAACCAGGTGCTGGTGCACACCTACGAACAGGAGTGGGGTAAGGTGGCGGCCCACTGACCGCTCGGGCCGCCCGGCCGCACCGCCCACCATGCAACGCCGCCAATTCCTCGCCGCCTCGGCCACCTCGGCCGCTGCCGCCGCCCTTGCCGGATGCGGCGCGCCGCCCGAACTGGACGGCGGCTTTGCCGGCATCGACATGGCGCGCGGCCATGCGCTGCGCGACCGGCTGCAAAAGGGCGGGGCGATCGAGCCCGACATCGTGCGGCGCACCCAGGTGGTGGTCGCAGGCGGCGGCGTGGCGGGCCTGGCGGCCGCGCGCTCGCTGCGGCTGGCCGGCACCGACGACTTCGTGGTGCTGGAGCTGGAAGACACCGCCGGCGGCAACAGCCGCGCCGGCAGCGTGGCCGGCATCGCCTGCCCGCTGGGCGCGCACTACCTGCCCGTGCCGGGCGATGCCGCCCGCGAAGTGCAGGACCTGCTGGAAGAACTGGGCCTGCGCCAGCGCGTGGCCGGCCGCTGGCGCTACGACGAGCGCCATCTGTGCCACAGCCCGCAGGAGCGCCTGTTCTTCCAGGGCCAGTGGCAGGACGGGCTGCTGCCCGTGCAGGGCGTGGGCGCCGAAACGCTGGCGCAGTACCGGCGCTTTTCCGCCCGCGTGGCCGAACTGGGCCGCGCCGCGCCCTTCACCATGCCGGCTTTAAAAGGATGGAAGCCCAATCAGCCCCTGGCGCAGATCCATCTAGGGCTTGACGCTATTACTTTCATAGCATGGCTGGAGCAGGAGGGCTTCGACGACACGCACCTGCGCTGGTACCTGGACTATTGCTGCCGCGACGACTACGGCGCCGGCACGGCGCGCGTGTCGGCCTGGGCGGGCATCCACTACTTCGCCAGCCGCCACGGCTTCCATGCCCCCGGCGATGCGGCCACCGAAGACCGCGAGGGCGTGCTCACCTGGCCCGAGGGCAACGGATGGCTCACCCAGCGCCTGGCCGCGCCGCTGCAGGCCGGCGGCCAGCTGCGCACCGGCAGCTCGGTGCTGCGCATCGAGGAAACCCGCCAGGGCGTGGAGGTGGACGTGTTCCACCACGCCAGCGAGAGCGTGGAGCGCTGGCAGGCACGCCGCTGCATCGTGGCGCTACCGGTCTTCATCGCGGCGCGCGTGGTGCGCAACCCGCCGGGCTTTCTGCAACAGGCGGCGCAGCGCCTGTCGTGGTCGCCCTGGCTGGTGGCCAACATCCACATCGACGCCCCGCTGGCCGACCGCGAGGGTGCCGCCCCGGCCTGGGACAACGTGCTCTACGCCGACCCCACGCCCGGGGGCCTGGGCTACGTGAACGCCGGCCACCAGCGGCTGGACCCGCGCCCGGCCGCCACCGTGCTCACCTACTACCAGGCGCTGGGCGACGTGGCCGATGGCCGCCAGCAACTGGCCGAAAAGCCCTGGGCGCAATGGCGCGACGCCATCCTCACCGGACTGGCCGCGCCCCACCCCGACCTGGCCCAGCGCGCCAAGCGCATGGAGATCACGCGCTATGGCCACGCCATGTCCGTTCCCGTGCCGGGCACGCAGGCGTTCCTGAGCAAAATCGCCCCCCAGCGCCCGTCCGGCAAGCGCTACGCGCTATCGAATGGAGATCGCGTGCCCGTGCCGCCCACGCCTGGCACCGCCCGGCTGGCGTTCGCGCATGCGGACTGGTCGGGCTATTCGGTGTTCGAAGAGGCGTTCACGCGCGGGCACGCGGCGGCATTGGCCTGAGAGGCATTTGTCGCCGGTTGCCGTCAATGGTCATCGGTGAAGCCGTGGTAGCTCCTGCGCGGTGTCAGCCCATGCTCTCTGCGAATGGAGTTTTCCGAAGGGACCTCGTCGGCATAGGGCCCTACGCCGATCGTGCGCAGTTCCACCGGCAGCAGCGCTTTTTCCAAAGGACGGTCCGAACCCTGGTGACCAGAGGTCGAAGTGTCTTGCGAGCGGCGTGGCTGGATGCCGTGCAGGCTGTCCCGCGCATGGATCATTTCGTGGCCGAGCGTTGCGACGTAATGGTCCGCGCTCAACTCGTAATCGTCCGAAGCCTCGGATGAAAACTTCATCCCGATGTCCGGGTCCGTGTTGATCCAGACTTCATCGGCTCCAGGGAGGCTTTGTTGCACAAACCGCCCCTTTGCGCTGGTAGCCTGCACGCATGAGTGAACCCGTGCAGCCAAAGACCCGCTACAAGACCACCAATTGGACTGAGTACAACGCAGCACTCAAAGCGCGTGGATCGCTCACGATCTGGCTGGACAAAGACATGCAGTGGTATGCATCCGCCAGTGGCAAGCGGGGTCGCCATCACACGTTCACTGACGCAGCCATTCAGTTTTGCCTGAGCATCAAGTGCTTGTTTGGCTTGGCACTGCGCCAGAGCCTGGGGCTGATTCAAAGCCTGCTGGAGTTGGCCAAGCTCAATTGGCGGGTTCCCGACTTCAGCACCTTAAGCCGCCGCCAGAGAACACTGCAAGTGCAACTGCCTTACCGGCGCAGCAGCACAGCGCTGGATTTGCTGGTGGACAGCACGGGCATCAAATTCCTGGGCGAAGGGGAATGGAAGTGCAAGAAACACGGGGCTGAATACCGACGGCAGTGGCGCAAGGTGCACTTGGGCATTGATGCCAGCACGCTGGAGATACGGGCCATTGAAGTCACAGACAACAGCGTGGGCGAGGCGCCCATGCTGCCCGGACTGCTGGCGCAGATACCGCCGGATGAACCGATAGCCAGTGTGAGTACCGACGGTGCCTATGACACCAAAGACTGCCATGCAGCGATAGCGCAAAGAGGCGCGCAGGCGGTAATACCCCCGCGCAAGAACGGCAAGCCTTGGAAGGAAACCAGGCAGGGGGCGGCAGTGCGCAACGAAGCGCTACGGGCGTGCAAAAGGCTGGGGCGCGGGATTTGCAAGCAATGCAGCGGCTACCACCGCCGAAGCCTGGTGGAGACCAAGATGCACTGCTTCAAAAGGCTGGGCGAGCGGGTGATGGCCAGAACGTTTGAGCGCCAGGTGGTGGAGTTGCATGTGCGGGTGGCTTTGCTCAACCGCTTCACGCAGCTTGGGTGCCCGACAACGGTGCCTGTGTCGGTGCCCGCTGTGGCGTAGCTGCGTCCGGGGTTTGGGTTATCTCGGTCTGAATGGGGTTTGTGCAACAAAGCCTCGCCGCCATCGACGGCGGCCCGCGCTCGGCCGACGTGGTGGCGGTGGACGACACCCTGGTGGCCAGCCTGTCGCGCGAGGGTTTCCTGGCGCTGCTGCGCGACGAGCCGCGGGTCGCGCAACGGGTGATGCACTACCTCACTACGCTGGTGCGCCAGTTGTCGGACCGCGTGATCGACCTGAGCACGCTGGGCGTGCACCACCGCGTGCATGCCGAACTGCTGCGGCTGGCCCGCCTGGCCGGCGTGCAGGCCAACCAGGCCCGCATCGAGCCCGCGCCCGCGCATGCGGACCTGGCCAGCCGGATCAGCACGAACCGCGAACAGGTCACGCGCGAGCTGGGCGCGCTGGTGAAGGCCGGCGTGCTGCAAAAGGACGGCCGGGCGCTGGTGGTGACCGATGCGCAGCGGCTCGAACGCATGGTGGCCGAAGTGCGCGGAGAGTGATCGGCGTCGCAGTCCGCGGGCAAAAACGACGGCAAGCAGCGAGATTGCTATTGTTTTAATAGCTGCCAGTGCATGATTGACTAGGGCGCCGGGCACTTTTGGCTTGAATCGCCTCGAAAAGGCCTCGATTCAGCGGCTGGCTGCCGCCGCCTCCGCCTCCGTCCCTGCCGCTGCGGCGCCCAGCAGCCAGTGGCGGAACCGGTCCAGCGTGGCCAGCTGGGCGCGTGCCTCGGGGTAGCAGAACCAGTAGCCCAGCTCGCTCGTGTAGCCGCCCTGCGCCAGGGGCTCGGCCACCACGCCCGCGGCGATTTCGTCCTGCACCAGGCAGCGCGGCACCAGGGCCACGCCCATGCCCACCGAGACGGCGCGGATCATGCTCTCGAACTGGTCGAACTGCGGGCCGGCCAGCGTGTCCAGGCCGGACACGCCATGCACCTCGCTCCAGCGCTCCCAGGCATCGGGCACCGAGACGTGGCGCAGCAGTGCGCTGCGCACCACGTCGCGCGGCTCGCGCAGTGGGCTGCCGGCCTCTCCCGCGCTGGCCGGGGGGGCGATCAGCGCCACATCGTTGCCCGCCAGGCAGTGCGCCCGCGCACCGGGCCAGTGGCCGTCGCCGAAGAGAATGGAGCAGTCCAGCTCGGGGTCGGCGAAGTCGTAGCCATGCACGAAAGGCACGAAGTGCAGCGTGATCTGCGGGTGCTGCTGCTGGAACTGCGGCAACCGCGGAATGAGCCATTTGGCGGCGAAGGTGGGCAGGGCGGACAGGTGCAGCGCGCCGCCGCCGTCGCTGCTGGTGATCAGCTCCAGCGTGGCGGCCTCCAGCCTGGCGAGCAGGGCCCGCACCGCCTTTTCGTAGCGCTCGCCGGCGGGGGTGAGGGTCAGGCGCTTGCGGCTGCGCTCGAAGAGGGCGATGCCCACCCAGCGCTCCAGCTCCTGCATCTGCTTGCTGACCGCGCTCTGGGTCAGGTGCAGCGCTTCGGCCGCCCGCGACACGCCGCCGAAACGCGCGACCGTGCAGAAGGCCCGCAGCAGGTGCAAGGGGGGATTGAGTCGTCGCAAGGACATGGCGCGCTGCTTCTCAAAACATTCTTGAATGGAATGTTAACAGGCACACCAATTGCTTTTAAACACCCACCGAATTCGGTAATCTCCGCCCCATCACCAAGGAGAATTCCATGCAACGCCGTCAATGGATCGCAGCCGTGGCTGCCGCAACTGTCCTTCCTGGAATGTCTTACGCGCAAGACAAGCCCCTGCGCATCATCGTTCCGTTCCCGCCCGGCGGCGCCACCGACATCGCCGGCCGCGCCCTGCAGGAGCCGCTGCAGCGCCTGCTGGGCCAGCCGGTGGTGATCGAAAACCGCGCGGGCGCCGGCGGCTCCATCGGCATGGCCGAGGTGGCGCGCGCCGCGGGCGACGGCCTCACGCTGGGCGTGGCCACGCTGTCCACCCACGGCGTGAACCCGGCCGTGTTCTCCAGGCTGCCCTACGACCCCGTCAAGGACTTCGCCGGCGTGACCGAGATCGTGAAGGCGCCCGGCGTCATCGTGGTCAACCCCAAGGTGCTGCCGGTGAAGGACTTCGCCGAGCTGGTGAAGTACCTCAAGGCCAACCCCGGCAAGGTGTCCTACGCCACGCCGGGCAACGGCACCATCGGCCACATGTGGGGCGAGTTGTTCAAGAGCAGCACGGGCACTTCGATGGTGCACATTCCCTACCGGGGTGCCGGCCCGGCCATCAACGACGTGGTGGGCGGCCAGGTGCCGGTGTATTTCGACCAGGTGGCCTCGTCGCTGCCGCATGTGAAGTCCGGCAAGCTCAAGGCCCTGGCCGTGTCCTGGCCCGAGCGGCTGGACGTGCTGCCCGAGGTGCCCACCTATGCGCAGCTGGGTTTTCCGCAGGCCAACGAGCCGTCGTGGTTCGGCCTGGTGGCGCCGGTGTCCACCCCCGCCGCCGCCGTGCTGCGCGTGCAGCAGGCCGTGGCAGCGGCGCTCAAGGAGGCCGCGGTGCGCGACCGGCTCGCCGGCCAGGGGCTCTATGCTTCGGGCACCTCGCCAGCGGACTTCACGCAGCAGATCGTCCGGGAGATCGACAAGATGAAGAAAGTGGCCGCCTATGCCAAGATCCAGCTCGACTGATTTCGCAGGAGTGCGCCGATGCATGCAGCGCTGCAACTGATCCAACGACGCCATCGCCTGGAGGCGGCCCAGCCCGGTGCGGCGGGCGCGCCCTCGGCGCCGGCGGCCATGCTGTCCACCGCGCCCGGCCGCACGGCCCTGGTGCTCGACTCGCCCCACAGCGGCACCGTCTATCCCGACGACTTTCGCGCCGCCATCGACCTGCCCACCCTGCGCCGCGCCGAAGACACCCATGTGGAGAAGCTCTACGGCTTCGCGCCCGCGCTGGGCGTGGCCTGGGTCGAGGCGCACTTTCCGCGCATCTACCTGGACGCCAACCGCGACACCACCGAAGTGGACGTGAGCATGTTCGAGGGCGAGTGGACCGATCCCGTCACCACCGATCCCGTCGTGCTGCAGAAGGTGCGGCTGGGCAAGGGGCTCATCTGGAAGTTCACCGACGAGGGCGTGCCCATCTACGACCGGCCGCTGGCCGTGGCCGAGGTGCGCGCCCGCATCGACCGCTGCTGGCGCCCCTACCACGCGGCCGTGGCCCGGGCGATCGACGAGGCCCATGCCCGGCATGGCTACAGCATCCACATCAATTGCCACTCCATGCCCGCCGTGGCCGCCAGCCACGCGACGCTGCACCCCGGCTTGCACCATGCCGACTTCGTGATCGGCGACCGCGACGGCACCACCGCCAGCCCGGCGCTGTCGCAGGCGGTCTGCGCCTTCTTGCGGGAGCGCGGCTACAGCGTGGACTACAACCACCCCTACAAGGGCGTGGAGCTGGTGCGCCGCTACGGCGACCCGGCGGCCCACCGCCACAGCATCCAGGTGGAGATCAACCGCAAGCTCTACATGGACGAGCAGACGCTGGCCATCGAGCCGGCCGGGTTCGCCCGGCTGCAGGGCGACCTGCGCGCGCTGGTGGACTGGCTGCTGGCGACCGACCCGCGGGGCTAGCACGAGGGCCGGCCCCAGCGAACCGCCGCAGCTCGGGCCGGCTGCGGAAACTTCGCAATGCGGGCCTCGGCTTCGGGCGGGCGGCGCAGGCAGGGCGGCGGGCTTCGTAGATTGCTAACCCTCCCTTCACGATACGCTGGGCCGCGTGCCCCGCCCCCGCCATGACATCGCTTTCTACCTTGTTCGCACGGGACCCGCACCCGCCCCGTTCCGAAGCGTCTTCCTCCGCAGTCTCTCCGTCCGCATCGCCTGCCACCACGGCTGCCGGGCCGAAGCCCGCCTCCCGCTCCCTGTCGGCCTCTCCCCAGGCCCAGGCCCTGCCGCCACGCTCGTCCAGCGGCACCCACCCGGCAAGCGCCCTGTCGCCACGGGACGCCGCCCTCGGCGTGGCGCGATGGAAGCAGGAGCTGCAGCGCTGGTGCGATGCCGATCCGCACCGCGCCCAGCAGAGCCATTCGAGGCGGTTCGCCGGCCTGCCGGCCTGGGGGCGCCGATCGGGTGCCGGCAAGCCCGGTCACGAACTGCCCCTGCTCGCCGAACAGCGCGAAACGGCGATGCAGCGGGTGCTCGAATGCCACGCCCAGGGCGCAGACGGGCGCGAGCTCGACCTGCAATGGCTGTCGCTGTCCTCCCTGCCACCGGGGCTGGACCGGCTCCCGCACCTGGAAAAGCTGGACCTTTCGAACAACATCGGCCTGTTCACCGTGCCCGAGGAACTGGCCCGGTGCCAGAACCTGTGCAGCCTTTCGGTGCGCAATGGCCTGGTGGCCCAGGTGCCGGCGTCGCTCTTTCAGTTGCCGAACCTGGAAACCCTCGACCTGTCGGCCAACCCGCACCTGACGGCGTTGCCGGATGCTGTGGCGCAGTCGCCCCGCCTTCGGACGCTGCAACTGTCCCATTGCAACCTGGGCCGTTTGCCCCAGGGCATTGCCGACATGCCGGCGCTGCAGGCGCTGGACGTGTCGCACAACCTCGAACTGCATGCCCTGCCGCCCGGCCTGCTCGGCGGCAAGGTCGCGCTGTCGCTGAAGGGCACGCCGGCAGCGCTGATGGACAGCTTGCTGCAGCCGCTGCTCTCAAGCCCCGCGCAGCGCGCCGGGTGGCAAGCCACCCTGACCGCGCTGTCGGACAACTGGCAGAAATCCCGACCCGCGTTGCAGCCTGGCAGCCCGGGGCGCGCGGCCATGGACCAGGCCCGCAGCGCGCTCTCGCTCCACCTGCGCACCGACCGTGCCGGCTCCGAAGCCGCCTGGGCCGATGCCGACGCGGCGGTGCAAGGCTGGCTGAGCGAGGGCCTGCCGATCACGGGCGAGCGCCTGATGGAGATCGGCTGGCGTCTGAATGGCCAGCCTGCCGGGGGGGCGCAGTTGCGGGCGACGGAGGTCCAGGCCATCCCGGCCGGCAAAAACGGCATGGAGCCTGCGGTCGCCGAGCACCTCGACTACCCCCGCGCCGGTTCGCTGCCCGGCCATCTGGACGCCCTGGCGCAGTGGCTCGGCGCCGGCAGTTCGACGGCAGCGTCGGCCCCGGCTGCCGTGGAGCGATCCGCGCTGCTGTATCGCGCTCTGGTGAGCCTGCGGCCGTTCGACGAAGGCAACGCCCCGGCCGCGCTCATGGCCATGGACTGGGCGCTGCAGCGGCAAGGCCTGCCGCCCGTGGCGGACGGCGGCGGCGCGCAGGTGGCCGCCGCGCTCGCCGATGCCGCGGTCTTCCCTTCAGCGGGCCCTTCCGAGGCGCCGCAGGCGCTTTTTGCGGCCGTGGTGCAGGGCATGAAAGAAACCCAGCGCACCGCATCGGGCGGTTGACGTCGCCTTTGCCGCCTTGAATGGTGGCGGAAATTTCGCACGCGCGGCCATGGCGTCGCATCCCGGGCCATCGGCGCGGTGCGGGGTTTGTAGATTGGAAACACCCCGTCACGCATGGCGGGTTTTTGTCACCAACCCCTGACCCACGCTGCCCGCGTGTCCCTGCCATGACCACGACCACCGACTTCCATGCCCGCGTATCCCACGGCCCCGGCCCCGAAGCCGGCGGCTCGGCCAGGGACGACGACTCGGCGTTCCGCTTTCTGCGCCGCCACTATTCCGCCCCCGGCGCTGCCCGGCCGGCCGCGTCCACGGCGGACACCCCCGACATGGACCGCTGGCTGCGCGAGCTGCAGGACTGGTGCGACGCGGACCCCAACCTGCCCGCGCCCCGCAAGGAAGGCCTGTGGAGGCGCATGCTGGGCCGCCTGCGCCCCGCCGCCGCCGACCTGGATGACGACACCGAAAGCGCCGCCACGTTCGTGGAGCGCCGGCGCGAAGCCGTGAACCGCGTGCTCGCCTGCCATTCGATGGGCGAAGAAGGGTGGCAGCTCGACCTTCGGGTGCTGCGCCTCACCTCCCTGCCGCCGGGCCTGGACCGGCTGCGGTTCCTCAAGCACCTGGACATCTCCGACAACACGGGCTTTCACCGCCTGCCCGAAACCCTGGCGCTGTGCCGGGGGCTGCGCACCCTCACGGCGCGCAACTGCTTCGTCACCGAAGTGCCGCAGGCGCTGGCGTGGCTGCAGCACCTGGAGCTGCTGGACCTGTCGGCCAACTTCGGCCTGCGCGAACTGCCCGATTCGCTGGCGCAGGCACCCCGGCTGGCCACGGTGATCCTCACGCACTGCGGCCTGCAATCCGTGCCCGAGGCCATGGCCCGCATGCCCGTGCTGCAACTGCTGGACCTGTCGCACAACCTGCAGCTGCACTCGGTGCCCGCCCTGGTGCGGGACCACCCCGCGGTGGACCTGGCCGGCACGCCCGTAGCGCTGCTGTCGAACCTGCTGCAGGCGCCCCGCTGGAACCCGCCGCAGCAGGCCCGCCTGGCCGCGCGGCTGGACGGCGTGGTCGTCGGCTGGCAGGAATGCCTGGGCGTGCTGCGCAAGAATGCCGGCCTGCGCACCGAAGTGAATGCCTGGCGCAGCGGCCTGTCGCTCGTGCTGCGCACCGACGGCGTGGGCACGGAAGACGCCTGGTCCGATGCCATGCAGGCCGTGGGCACCTGGCTGCACGCGGGCCAGCCCATCACGCCCGAACGCCTGCTGGAAATCGGCTGGCGCCTGAATGGCTGCCCCGCCGGCGGGCCACGGGCGCGCACGCGCGAATTCCAGCGGCTGGCTGCCGGCACGGCCGGGGCCACGGTCTTCGGCGACCCCGGCGTGCCCACGCCCAGCTCCTTCCTGCCCGGCCCGGGCGAGCAGCGCAGCTATCCCATGGCGGCATCGCTGCCGCGCCATCTGGAAACGCTCGCGGCCTGGCTTTCGCCGGCCACGGCCGTCTATCCCGCACTCACCCGGCTGGAAGCCGTGGAGCGCGCCGCGCGCCTGTACCAGGCCCTGGTCAGCCTGCGCCCGCTCGACGAAGGCAACGCACCTGCCGCCCTCATGGCCATGGACTGGGCCCTGCAGCAGCATGGCCTGCCGCCTGTCGTGCTGGAGGAATCGGTGCTGAGCCAGGCCGTGGTATTTGCCGAAGAGCTGCCCCACCAAGGCCCGAATGCCCTCGTCACCGCGCTGGTGGAAGGCATGGAAGAACTGGTGAACACCCTGTGCCCCGGCAGCCTGCGGCTGCTCGCCTGACCGGGCGCTGCATCGCATGCCACGCGAGTGCTATTGAATGAATAGCAATGTCCCCTAGGGGAATATGCACTGGAGGGCTTTTTGGCCCTGCAATGCTTCGACGGGCCGGTGCGTTGCCCGCTCAGCCGCAGGCGCGCAGCGGCCGGCTCGCCAGCAGGGCGCGCATCTGCGTCTCGGCCTGCGTGCGCAGCGCCGGGGTCGCGGCTGGCAGCCGCAGCACATAGCCCGTGGCGTCGGTGCGCTCTTGCACCACCCGCGCGGTGCGAACGCCTTGCGTGCCCAGCGTGGCCAGCGCGCGCTCGGCGGCCTCCTCGGTCGAGAAGCGGCCCAGCGACAGGCCCGGCTCCAGCGCGGTGCCCGGCCGGTCGTAAGGCACCTTGCGGGCGCGCAGTTCGGTGCGTTTTTTCTCCAGCGCCTCCTCGTCGGCGAAGCGGCCCATATAGACCATCCAACGGCCGGTGAGCGAAACAGGCTCCAGCACCCAGCTGCCCTGCGGCAGGCTGGCAGCCGCCATGCGCAGCGCGTCGAGCTGGCCTCTGTCGAACGTGCCGGCCTGCAGGCACGCGGCCGGCTCGGCCGGTGCCGCCGCCACGGAAGCGGGCTCGCTGGTGGCGGGCGCGGGCGCTGCCACCGGCGCGGCGGGTGACGCACCCGATGCGGCGATCTCGCTGCCCGCGCTGGCCGCGCCGGCACCGCCTGCGCCACTCGCGCCGCCGTTGCCGGGGCCATTGCTGGCGGTGCCGCTGGCACGCCCCACGCGCAGGTTTTCGGGCTGGATCTGCTGCTCCAGGCGATGCGGCTCGGTCTGCTCGGGCGGCGCCCAGCCCCACGAGCGCAGCAGCCCCTGCGCCCACGCGTAGTACCCGGCATTGGCGAGCAATAGAACCAGAACGGCGGCGCGCAGCATGGCGGTGGGCTTTCTCGTTCAGCGCGGCAGCGGCTGGCCGGCGGGCCGCACGCTGACTTCGGAGCTGGTCACGGCCTGCATGCCGTGCGCGGTGTGCACCAGCAGTGCGCCGTCTTCGCCCACGCCATGGGCCGTGCCCGTGGTGCCGTCGGTCAAGACCACCGCGCGGCCGCTGAGCACGTCGCGCTGGTGAAAGCGCGCCTGCACCGGCGCGAAGCCATACGCCTCGAAGTTCTGGAGCATGGCGATCAGCGGGGCGGCGATGCGCAGCAGCGCGGCGGGCGCATCCAGGCCCGGCTCCACGTCCTGCAGGCTGCCGGGCGGGGTGTTCATGCCGTCCGCCTGCGGCGGCTGCACGTTGATGCCGATGCCCGCCACCACATAGCGCGTGGCGGCCGGGACGTCACCGCCCGGCGCAACGAGGCTGGCGGTCTCCACCAGGATGCCGCCCAGCTTGCGGTCGCCATCCAGCCACAGGTCGTTGGGCCATTTGAGGCCGATGCGCGCGGCACCGGGGTGCACCGCAGGCTGCAGGCTTTCGGCCACGCTCACCCCCACGGCGAGCGACAGGCCCGACCAGTCGGCCGGCGCCAGCGGCATGCCCAGCGAGAACATGAGCGCATCGCCCACTGCGCCACGCCAGGGCCGGCCCAGCCGACCGCGCCCGGCGGTCTGCAGCTCGGCCACGAGCAGCGTGGGCTCGGCCAGGCCCGCACGGGCACGGCGCATGAGTTCGGTGTTGGTGGAGTCCACGCTCGGCAGCACCTCGACGGTGAAGCCCGGCAGCACCGGGGCCACGGCCTCCCAGATGGCCTCGGCGGGCCAGCGGATGGGGGCGGCGGGGGCGTGGCCGTTCACCGGCGGGGGCTCCGCGCCTTTCGGGCCGGCGGGGGCGGCAAGGCGGTTTCGGTGGCGGGCGATGCCTTGGCCCTGCGGGCGGACTGGCCGCGCTTCGCGTCCTTGGCCGTCTTGCCTGCCTTGCCTGCCCTGGCCGGTTTTTCAGGCACCAGGCCCGGCGGCGCCCAGCCGCGCTTGGGTGCCAGCAGCGTGCCGCGGCAGTTGGCGCTGCCGCACCAGCAGGGGTATTCGGCCTTAAGCTTGGGGGTGTAGCGCTCTTCGATGATCAGGCCGTAGTCGTAGTTCAGCTCGTCGCCTGCGGCGATGTCGCGCAGGGCGGTGATGAAAATGCGGCCGTCCTGCTCGTCGGCGAAACAGTTGGGGGCGCAGCTGTGGTTGATCCAGCGCGAAGAGTTGCCGGCGAACTTTGCGTCGATCACGTGGTCTTCATCCACGTGGAAGTAAAAGGTATGGTTGGGCTGTGCGGGATCGTGCGGGTGCCGGTCCTGGGCCTCCTGCCAGGTGATGACCTCGCCGGTGTATTCGATCAGCACCTCGCCTTCGGCGATATCCTGCACGGCGAAGACGCCCTTGCCATGCACGCCCGAGCGCCGGGTCTGGAGGCGGCGCCCCGGTGCGGACGGGGGGGCTGCGGGCGATGCGGTGCGGGGCATGGCAAAACTCTGTTAGTTTGAATAGGCACACAGGCGCATGCGCGTGTACGCGTGTGAAGAAGCGGATTGTAGAAGCGCCTTTCAATGGCGAAACCCACAACATGACCAAGACACTGGTAATTGCAGAAAAACCCTCGGTGGCCCAGGACATCGTGCGCGCGCTCACTCCCGTGGCGGGCAAGTTCGACAAGCACGAGGACCACTTCGAGAACGACCGCTACGTGGTCACCAGCGCGGTGGGCCACCTGGTGGAGATCCAGGCGCCCGAGGAATTCGACGTCAAGCGCGGCAAGTGGAGCTTCGCCCACCTGCCCGTGATCCCGCCGTATTTCGACCTGAAGCCCGTGGACAAGACCAAGAGCCGCCTGTCGGCCGTGGTGCGCCAGGCCAAGCGCAAGGATGTGACCGAACTCATCAACGCCTGCGACGCGGGCCGCGAGGGCGAGCTGATCTTCCGCCTGATCGAGCAGTACGCCGGGGGCTCCAAGCCCGACGGCAAGGGCCTGGGCAAGCCGGTCAAGCGGCTGTGGCTGCAGTCGATGACGCCGCAGGCCATCCGCGACGGCTTCGAATCGCTGCGCTCCGAGCAGCAGATGCAGGGCCTGGCCCACGCCGCGCGCAGCCGCTCCGAGGCCGACTGGCTGGTGGGCATCAACGGCACGCGGGCCATGACGGCCTTCAACTCGCGCGACGGCGGGTTCTTTCTCACCACCGTGGGCCGGGTGCAGACGCCCACCCTGTCGCTGGTGGTCGAGCGCGAGGAAAAGATCCGCAAGTTCGTGAGCCGCGACTATTGGGAAGTGCACGCGGGCTTCCATGCCGAGGCGGGCGAGTACCTGGGCAAGTGGTTCAATCCCCAGTGGAAGAAAAGCGAAGACCCCGAGGCCAAGGCCGACCGCCTGTGGAACCACGCCGATGCGCTGGCCATCGCCGAGGCCGTGCGCGGCAAGGCGGCGAGCGTCACCGAGGAATCCAAGCCCACCTCGCAGGCATCGCCCCTGCTGTTCGACCTGACCAGCCTGCAGCGCGAGGCCAACGGCAAGTTCGGCTTCAGCGCGAAGACCACGCTGGCCCTGGCGCAAAGCCTGTACGAGCGCCACAAGGCCCTGACCTACCCGCGGACCGACTCCCGCGCGCTGCCCGAGGACTACCTGCCCGTGGCGCGCGACACCTTCGGCATGCTGGCCACGAGCGGCATGGGCCACCTGGCGCCGTTCGCCCGGCAGGCGCTGGACGGCAACTACGTGAAGCCGACCAAGCGCATCTTCGACAACAGCAAGGTGAGCGACCACTTTGCCATCATCCCCACGCTGCAGGCGCCGAGCGGCCTGTCCGAGGCCGAGCAGAAGCTGTACGACCTGGTGGTGCGCCGCTTCATGGCCGTGTTCTTCCCGAGCGCGGAATACATGGTCACCACGCGGGTGAGCCAGGTGCTGAACCACAGCTTCAAGACCGAAGGCAAGGTGCTGGTGCGCCCGGGCTGGCTGGCCATCTACGGCAAGGAAGCGGCCGACGAGGTCGAAGGCGCCAAGGACGGCGACAAGGGCCAGAACCTCGTGCCCGTCAAGCCCGGCGAGATGGTGCGCACCGAATACGCCGAGCCCAAGGGCCTCAAGACCAAGCCGCCCGCGCGCTACTCCGAAGCCACGCTGCTGGGCGCCATGGAAAGCGCCGGCAAGCAGATCGACGATGAAGAGCTGCGCTCTGCCATGCAGGAAAAGGGCCTGGGCACGCCTGCCACGCGCGCGGCCATCATCGAAGGGCTGCTGACCGAAAAGTACATGCTGCGCGAAGGCCGCGAGCTGATCCCCACCGCCAAGGCCTTCCAGCTCATGACGCTGCTGCGCGGGCTCGAAGTGGAAGAGCTGTGCCGCGCCGACCTCACGGGCGACTGGGAGTTCAAGCTCTCGCAGATGGAAAAGGGCCTGCTCAGCCGCGAGGCCTTCATGGCCGACATCGCCAAGATGACCGAGCGCATGGTCAAGAAGGCCAAGGAATACGACCGCGACACCATTCCCGGCGACTACGCCACGCTCTCCGCGCCGTGCCCCAACTGCGGCGGCGTGGTGAAGGAAAACTACCGCCGCTACGCCTGCGTGGGCAAGGCCGGCGACGGCTCGGACGCCTGCGGGTTCTCGTTCGGCAAGTCGCCCGCCGGCCGCACCTTCGAAACCGCCGAGGCCGACCGGCTGCTGCGCGACAAGAAGATCGGCCCGCTGGAAGGCTTTCGCTCCAAGGCCGGCTGGCCGTTCACGGCCGAGGTGGGCATCGTCTATGACGACGAGGCGCACAACTACAAGCTGGAGTTCGATTTCGGCGACGACAAGAACGCTGAAGAGTCGGGCGAACTGGTCGATTTTTCGGATCAGGAAAGCCTGGGCGCCTGCCCCGTGTGCGGCGCGCCCGTGTACGAGCACGGCAGCAACTACGTGTGCAGCAAGGCCGTGCCCACGGCGGCGCAGCCCACGCCCAGCTGCACCTTCAAGAGCGGCAAGATCATCCTGCAGCAGCCCGTGGAGCGCGCGCAGATGAGCAAGCTGCTCGCCACCGGCAAGACCGACCTGCTCGACAAGTTCGTGAGCATGCGAACGCGCCGCGCGTTCAAGGCGTTCCTCGCCTGGGACAAGGAGGCCGGCAAGGTGAACTTCGAGTTCGAGCAGCGCGACAGCAAGTTCCCGCCGCGCAAGACGTTCGCTGCAAAAACAGGAGCAGCCGGCGCAGCGAAGACGGCGGCAGCGGCCAAAAAGACCGCAAAGCCCGCCGCCAAGACCACGGCCGCGCCCAAGTCGGCTGCGGCCAAGAAGGCCCCGGCCGCGCCCAAGGCGCCGCGCAAGCCCGCTGCCGGCAAGGCGCCCAGCGCCGCGCTGGCCGCGGTGATCGGGCCGGAACCGGTCTCCCGGCCCGAGGCCGTGAAGAAGATGTGGGACTACATCAAGGCCAACGGCCTGCAGGACGCGACCAACAAGCGCGCCATCAACGCCGACGCCAAGCTGCGCCCCGTGTTCGGCAAGGACCAGGTCACCATGTTCGAGCTGGCCGGCATCCTGGGCAAGCACCTGGGGGGCGAGGCATGAGCGCGCTCGCCCGCATCGGCCGCCGTCTGGCGGCGGTGGTGGCCCTGGCGCTGCTGGGTGGCCTGGCCGGCTGCGCGGGCGGTGCGCCGTCCGAAGCGCCAGCACGCGGCACGCACGGCATCGGCGGCCAGGGCGCGAACGGCGTCACCGTCTTCGGCGAGATCGACGTGAGCGCCGAGCGCCGGCGCTGAGGCCCGCCCCTTTCCTTCGCTTTGCGCCTGCGCTGCGCGCCCCGGGGCCTTTCGGCCGGGGCCGGGGCGCGGGCCACGCCTGAAAAGAATCCCTTGGCGACCACCCCCGCTCCCCTGTTCCAGGCCAAGCAGATCGTGCCCACGGCCGAGCAGCAGGCGATCCAGCAATCCGCCGCGCGCACGCTCGTCATCGAGGCCAACGCCGGTGCGGCCAAGACCACCACGCTCGCCCTGCGCATGGCAGAGGCCTGGGCGCGCGGCGTGGCGCCCGAGCGCTGCCTGGCCCTCATGCACACGGCCACCGCCTGCCAGGCGCTGCAGGCCGCGCTGCGCAAGATCGGCGTGCCCGCGCCCGTGGCGCAGCGATTTCGCATCGCCACGTTCGACGCCTTCTGCGCCGAAATGCTGGCCGACCAGTACGAAGCCGCCGTGCCGCACTACCGCCACCTGGAAGAGCTGCGCCCCTTCGTCTGGCAGGCCGTGCAGCGCGTGGAAGACAACGAGCACGAGCGCTGGCGCGACGAGCTGCTGCTGCCCACGCTGGGCGATGCCGGCTTCGTCGAGGAATTCCTGTCCACCAGCGTGTGGCTCAAGGGCACGATGAAAGACGACCTGGAGCGCGACGGCAGCCCTGCATCGCCCGACCATGCCGGCAACATCGGCGTGGGCTACACGCCGCTCAAGGTGTTTCTGGCCTACGAACGCATCCGCCGGCGCGAACTGGCCGACGAACCGCTGTTCCGTGGCCCGTTCGACGCCACCTACGACCTCGCGCGGCGCCTGCACGGCGGCGACACAGCGGCCAGCCTGCCGCGCTGGCCGCGCGCCGTGCAGGCCGTGCTGGTCGATGAGATGCACGACATGAACGAGGCCGCCTTTCGCGTGCTGCGCGAACTGCTGGACACCACGCAATGCACCTTCTGCGGCGTGGGCGACCGCGACCAGGTCATCTACGGCGCCCACGGGGCCGACGCGGCCTTCATGGGCGATGCCATCGCCGCGCACACCGGCCGCCCCGTGGCGCGGCTGCGGCTCACGCCCAGCCACCGCTTCGGCAAGAAGCTCGCCGCCAAGGCCGGTCGGCTGGCCGCCAAGCCCTACGACTCGCTCGCCGGGCACGACACCGCGGTGGAACTGCTCTCGTATGCCGATGCCGCCGACTGCGTGGACCAGGTCGCGCAGGCCGCCGCGCAGTGGCGCGCCCGGCCGCGCGCCAAGATGGCCGGCTTCGCCGTGCTGCTGCGCCACTCCAACCAGTCGGTGGGCATCGAGAACCGGCTGCTGGCCGACAACGTGCCCTACACCGTGAGCGGCTTCGACAGCTACCTGCTGCGCCCCGAAGTGCTGCTGGTGCGCGGCCTGCTGGCCGTGGCCACCGACAACTTCGACAGCGTGGCCGAGCCCCGCACCCGCGAAAAGCTCATGCGGGCGCTGGTGTTCTTCTGCGGCGCGCGCATCGTCGTGGCCGGGCGCGAGCACGAATCGCAGCAGGCCCTGCTGGAAGACGCCATCCGCAGCGTGACCGACAACCCGCTGTTTCTGCAGAACTTCTTCACCCACCAGATCGTCGCCAACGTCGAGCCCGCGATGCAGCGGCGTCTGCGCAACGCGCTGGAGGTGGCGCGCGAGGCCGGCGGCCAGGGCACCCTGGCGCGCCTGCTGGAGGCGCTGCAGATCGACGCCGTGATCCGCGAGGTGTTCGTATCGCGCCAGCGGCGCGAAGACGCCCTCGCCAATCTCGCCGGCCTGTGCAGCGCGGCCGAAGGCTTTGCCAGCGCGCGCGATTACTTCCTGCACCTGAACCGCGCCGAGCAGCGCCAGCGCGAACTGCGCAGCACCGCCAGCCTGGTGCTGGCCAACATCGAAGACGTGAAAGGGCTGGAGTTCGACCACGTGGTCATCCCGTTCCTGGAGCAGGGCGTGTTCCCCGTGCCCCAGGCGCCCTACGCGCAGGAAAAGAACACGCTCTACGTCGGCATGACACGGGCGCGCCAGCAGCTCACCCTGCTGTGCCACCGCTCGCGGCCGGGCGTGTTTCCGGGGCAGCTGGGGTACGCGCCTTCGGCCTGAAGGGGCGGCCTTCGTGCCCGCGCACGGCCCTCGATGCCACCGATCCGTCCGTCCCCTATCCATCCACTCATCCATCCAATCCCATCCCTTCAGCGAGCGACACCACCATGCAACTGTCCGAACAATGGGTCCTGGTCACCGGCGGCGCCCGGGGCCTGGGCGAATCGATCACCCGTGCGCTGGCGCGCGAAGGCGCCGGCGTGGTCATCAACTACCTCACCAGCGACACCGCCGCGCAGGCCCTGGCGCAAGAGTTGGGCCCGCGCGCCATCGCGTTGCAGGCCGACGTGACCGACGCCGCCACCGTGCAGCGCCTCTTCGCGCAGGCGCACGAGCGCACCGGCCAGCCCATCAGCGCGGTGGTTAACAACGCGCTGGCGCAGTTCCGCTTCGACGGCGACGCGCGCCCGCAGATCGGCACCATCGCGTGGGAGCGCTTTCAGCAGCAGATCGACGGTGCGGTGAAGGGCGCGCTGAACACCCTGCAGGCCGCGCTGCCCGCCATGCAGGCCCAGGGCTTCGGGCGCATCGTGAACGTGGGCACCAACCTGTTCCAGAACCCCGTGGTGCCCTACCACGACTACACCGCCGCCAAGGCCGCGCTGCTGTCGCTCACCCGCACGGCGGCCAACGACCTGGGGCCGCACGGCATCACCGTGAACATGGTGTCCGGCGGCCTGCTGCGCACCACCGACGCCAGCCGCGCCACGCCCGAGGCCGTGTTCGACCTCATCGCCGGCATGACCCCGCTGCGCCGCGTGACCACGCCGGCCGAGTTCGCCGACGCGGTGCTGTTCTTCCTCTCGCCCTGGTCGCGCGCGGTGACCGGGCAGAACCTGATCGTGGACAGCGGCCTGGTGAAGGGTTGAGGGGCTGAACCGAAAAATCCCTAGCCGCAGATGCCGCGCTGCGAACGGTCGGCGCCGGATGGGCCGAATCGCGCAGGGGTTACTGCCCGCCGGGCTGCGTCCCGTGGAGCCAGGGGGTTTAATCAAAACCCCTTTCGCTTCCCCCCGGCCGTTCGCCTGCGGCCCAAAGACCATGACCCCGCAAAACCCCGCCTCCGCTCCTGCCGCCGCTTTAGCCATCACCCGCCCTATCACCCACCCCATCGCCGCCAAGTGGCCGGCGAGCCACCCCGAGCGGCTGCAGCTGTACTCGCTGCCCACGCCCAACGGCGTGAAGGTCTCCATCCTGCTGGAGGAACTGGGCCTGCCGTACGAGCCGCACCTGGTGCGTTTCGACACCAACGACCAGCTCTCGCCCGAGTTTCTCTCGCTCAACCCCAACAACAAGATCCCCGCCATCCTCGACCCCGACGGCCCGGGCGGGCAACCGCTGGCGCTGTTTGAATCGGGCGCCATCCTGTTCTACCTGGCCGAGAAGACCGGCCGCTTCCTGCCGAAGGACCCCGCTGCGCGGTATGAAACGCTGCAGTGGGTCATGTGGCAGATGGGCGGCGTCGGGCCCATGTTCGGCCAGCTCGGGTTCTTCCACAAGTTCGCCGGCAAGGACTACGAGGACAAGCGCCCGCGCGACCGCTACGTGGCCGAATCCAAGCGCCTGCTGGGCGTGCTGGAGCAGCGCCTGTCCGGGCGCGCATGGATCATGGGCGACGACTATTCCATCGCCGACATCGCCGTCTTCCCCTGGGTGAGCAACCTCATCGGCTTCGGTGAGGCGCGCGATCTGGTGGGCTTCGGTGACTTTCCGCAGGTGCAGCGCGTGCTGGATGCCTTCGTGGCCCGCCCCGCCGTGGCGCGCGGACTGGAGATTCCGCAGCGCGGGTAACCCGCGCGGGGCAAGGCGCTGCGGCTTCATTCGGGGCGGGGCGCCGGCCCCGGGCGGCCCCGTGTCGCCGGCCTGTCACGCACTTGCCACGGGTTTGCCATGCGCCACTTCTAGAGTGCGGCCTTCGCTCCATCGACGCTGTTGTCGACACAAGAAAGAAGACGCCCCCATGAAACGAATCTCCCTGCTGGCCTCCGCCCTGTGCCTGTCCGCCCTGTCCGCCCTGTCCCTCACGGCCTGCGGCGGCAACGACGACGCGCCACCCGCCCAGCCCCAGGTGATCGCCCACCGCGGCGCCAGCGGCTACCTGCCCGAGCACACCCTGGCCGGCTATGAACTGGCGATTCGCATGGGCGCCGACTTCATCGAGCCCGACCTGCAGATCACCAAGGACGGCGCCCTCGTCGCCATCCACGACGACACGCTCAACCGCACCACCAACATCGCCACGCTGTTCGCACAGCGCAACGGCGGCTACAAGGTGGCCGACTTCACCCTGGCCGAAATCCGCACGCTGACCGTGGTGCCCACCGGCACCGGCAAGACCAGCTACCCCGGCTTCGCGCCCAGCGCCGCCAACCCCTTCCAGGTGCCCACCTTCCAGGAAGTGGTGGACTTCGCCAAGAAGCAATCCACCGCCGTGGGCCGCGAAGTGGGCCTGTACCCCGAGGCCAAGCAGGCCGACCCGGTGATGGAAGACGGCATCCTCAAGACCCTGAAAGACAACGGCTACAACGCCGACAGCAAGGTCTTCATCCAGTCGTTCAGCGACGCCACGCTGCGCAGCCTGCGCACCAAGCAGAACGCGCAGAACAGCAAGATGCCCCTCATCCTGCTGGGCGTCGCCGCCAAGGCCGCCGACGGCACGCCGCGCATGGGCGTCATCTCCGGCAGCACCGTCACGCAGCTCACTTTCAGGGAAGTGGCCGGCTTCACCGAAGGCATCGGCGTGGTCATCAGCACCGCCGCCTACCCGATCACCAAGGACTACATCGACCAGGCCCACGCCGCCGGCCTCAAGGTGCACGGCTGGACCTTCGCCCAGGCGAGCGCCACCACGGCCGCCACCGAGTTCCGCAGCTACCTGGACATGGGCATGGACGGCATGTTCGCCAACTACCCCGACCTGGCAGTGGCGGCGCGCAACGCGTTCGTGAACAAGTAAGCCAGCCGGTCCTCATGGCAAGCTACCAACAGGCAGCGCTGTCTGTGGTGGCCTGCTCGACTGTTTGGAGTCTGTCGGATGTCGGCGGTGGCGCCCACCGGTGCGGCGAAGCATGGGCCGCCTGTCTGGGCAGAATATGGGCTGTATTCCTGTTTGATGCATGGTCCCAGGAGGTGCCGCTTTCAGGTGCTTTCGCAGAGCGCGAGCGCAGCATCCAGCCGTGGATGACTGATTTCTAGATAGCTGCCACATAGCCCTCGGGACGGTCCTTTTGGGACCTGCTTGACCATTTCGAAACTGCGCGACATGACATGGCCAGTCGCACCATCACGCTCACTGGCGCTTGACTCTCAAAGCGCTCCGGCAATCTTTCCACATCCGTAGGCCTTCCCCTTGCTCTTTAGAACGCAGAGGTCGCTTCTTGCCGCCGGCAACATGGATGAATCTTAGAATCACGAGAAATGGAGGAGAAGCATGTCCAATCTGACACCCGTGCAGACCGCACAGCCTGCGCCCGGTGCCGCCGCGGCAAGCACCTTTCAGCTAACCCCACCCGAGGTGGTGCAGCCCGTCAGCAACGAGGTGGCCAGCACGGCCGTACCCCTGCCCCCCGAAGTAGCGCGCGCTGTAGAGGACCAGGTGAGCCGTTTTGTTGACAGCCTTATGGCCGAGGACGTGCAGAGCGAAGGCTTTCGCGCCAAGCTCGACAGCGCCTTTGCCCTGGGGCGTGAAGAAATTTCGGTGGCGGCCAGCCTGATGCAAGGGCGCTTCATGGAGCGAAATTTTGTGGGCGTGGAAGACGGCACCGCTTTTCGGGCCATCCAGGACATGCGCCGCCAGCTCGATGCGCTGAACCCTGGCAAAGAGGGCGACCTGTTCCAGCCGCAAAAGTTGCTGGGCTTCATCCCGTTTGGCAATCGGCTGCAGAACTACTTCCGCCGCTTTGAGGGCGCAGGTAGCCAGCTGCAAAAAAGCATGGAGCAACTCTACGCCGCGCGCGACGACATGCAGCGCGATGTCGTCGAGATCGAGGCCACCCGGACCAAGCTGTGGGATGCCATGCAAAAGCTCACTGGCGCCATGCACTTTGCGCAATTGCTGGATGAGCGGCTCATGGCCAAGGTGGATGCCCTCAAGGCCAGCGACCCGCAACGCGCCAAGGCACTGGAGCAAGAGGTGCTGTTTTACGCGCGTCAGAACCTGCAAGACATGCTGACCCAGCAGGCCGTTTGCACCAATGGCTACCTGGCGTTGGACGTGCTCAAGAAGACTGGGCGAGAGATCATGAACGGTTGTTCACGCGTTGCTACCACCGGCATGAGCGCCCTGACCGTGGCCCAAACCGTGGCCCGCGCCACGGGCAACCAGATCAAGGTGATGGACATGCTCACGGGCGTGAACAGCACCATCGAAAATCTGATTGCCGAAACCGGCCGCCAGCTCAACAGCCATGTGGACAAGACTACGCAGTTTGCGCAAAACCCCATGGTTGGCATCGACAAGCTCAAGGAAATGTTCGAACAGACCTTCAAGGCCATGGATGCGATGGACGACTTCCGCTCCAAGGCCATTGTGGTCATGGGGCAGAACAACGCCATGATCGCGTCCGAAATTCAGCGGGCCGGGCAATATATCGACAAGGTGCGCATGGAGCAGGTCAAGAAGGCCACTTCTATGGAGCTCAGCGGCCCCGTGAAGCTGTGAGCATGCTAGTCATCCTGCGTACCTTGGCTTTTAACTTGATGAAGGAAAACTGAAATGGCATCCCGTTACATGGTTCAACGCGACACCACCGCGTGGCGTCTGCAAGTACGAATCTCTTTTGCCCTGTCTGTGCTTTGCACTGCCATTGGCGTGATCAACCTTCCCGGCCAGGAGCTAGACCGTGCCTTTCTCGCCATCGGCATGTTCTTCTGTCTGTTCAGCACCTTTTCCGTGGCCAAGACTCAGCGCGACAACCGCGATGGAGTCGTGGACACTTCGCAGTGGATCATCACCGTGTGGGTGGCGTTTGCGGCCGCTATTTTGCTGACTGGCTGGGGCCTGTGGCGCATGAAGATCGAGGAGTGGCAGCGGTATTACATGCTGGTGAGTTGGCTGTTCTTGGTCAGCTCTACCTTCACGCTATCCAAGACCGTGCGTGACGGACAAGAAGCCGATCTGCTGGAGCGCCGCGCCGCGCGCGCCCGTGAAGGAAGCGACGCGTCCTGAACCACAGTGCAGCCAGTCTTCAGTGAATAGGCGGGCGCTGCTCTCAGCGCGATTTCTTGGATTCGAGAAACCGCTGCTGCCTTGTCAGCACCTCGGCTGCACTTCGGCCGATTTTGTTTTCCCGGACCTGAATTTCAGTTTGCAACAGTGCCAGTTGCTGTAGCAACCCGTCGTCGGCCGAAAGCTGGCCGTCGTGCAACGTTTGGCGGCGTTGCGCGGGGGGCACACGAAGATAAGCCTGCAGGGTGTCGGGAAGGTAGCGGCGCAAGCATTCGCGCAGAAACAGGCGGTCCTCCACCGTGAAGTGCTCGTCGTGCGTGGGACGCTCGTGGCCCATGCGTTTGAAAGCCATCTTGATCTCCAGCATGCGCTGCGTGGCTTTCTCGTCCAACTCGGGCGCGGCGGCCTCCAGGCAGCGATCAAAGGTTTGCAGGGCTTCCGTATCGAACAACGCAGCCGCTGGTGGGGAATTACGGGCGGGTTGAGCGGGGCGTGTACGCCACCAGCCCACGGCACCCAGCAGGGTGACGCCCGTACCCGCCGCCAGTGGCAGTAACGCGGATTGGATCAAGCCCAACAAGGCCACGATCGCACCGCCTGCTGCCAGCACGCTTGTGGCGATATGCAGCGACGATGGCGCCACATGCGCCTGTGGTGGCGTGGCAAAGTACTCAGCCAGTGTCGTGCCCAATTGGGTGCGGGTATGCGCTCTGTGCAGCCGCTCGGTCAGTTGGGTGTCGGCTTGGGGCTCGTCGGTGGCGCGGGCTTGGCGCTCCTGCAGCAGCGCCGTGCGCCGGTTGACAGGACCGTCACCGGCCACAAAGCGCGAATCGTTGTTGGGAGAGTTCATCAAAAGGGCCCTGACAGGTGGAAGCGGGCAGTTGCAAGAGCGAAGGGTACAAGAGCGCCGGACTGTAAACGCAAACACGACGCTTCAGAGGGTTTGGTCTTGAATCAAATCGCCCCGGAGGATTGATGTGTCAAAGGCCTGTTGGGCTTCCCGATTTGCCGGATAGTCACAATTGCGTTGCGATAGTTGCACCAGAGCCTTTCCAAAAACCTAACAGTTCCCGTTATTGATCCGGCAATAATAATCTTGAAGTTTTTGAATGCGCCATCATGTATGGATGTTGGAAGCAACCGACATGAGATCGCTGTCGCGCGAAGCGCGGCATGAAAGACGCGTGCAAGTGATTCGCCTGCGCAAGGCGGGTCGCACGTACGACGAAATTGTGGCGCAAAGTGGACAGGCCGCCACTGGAAGTACGTGCTGGAGGCCAACCACCACGCCATCGGCGACTTCAACATGATCGACGAGACGGCCTCGGCGAACGGCACCAGCGCCATGGGTCTCATCATCGAGCGCGACAACGGCGAGGGCACGGCCGCCAAGGCCTGCCCCGAGTGCCAGAAACGCACGGACTGCTTCCATGACCTGGCGAAATTCAAGCGCGTGTACAAGGTCGAGCTGACCGACGCCAACACAGGTGCCGAGCTGCGCAAGGTGGGCTACATCGACCTGCTGAACATCCAGGACCCGCAGCGCCTGGCGAAGAAGCCGCTGGACAACGGCGTGCTCACCTTCCCGTTCTTCACCATCGAGAACGTGGACGTGGTGGACAGCAGGCACATCGTGGTCGGCAGCGACAACAACCTGCCGGTCAGCAGCAGCCGCGAGCCCAACCAGGCGGACGACAACGAACTCGTGCTGCTGGAAGTGGGCGAGCTGCTGCGCGCGCGCTGACCAGGCCGCGGAAACCCCGCGGTGCGAGGGCCGGAGCCCGGGTGGCAAAATTGCCGCCACCCCGGAGCGCCCCGGTTGCGCGGCGCTCCTGTCGGGGGCCTTCTTTCCACGCACCGGGAATCCACTCGCATGTTCACTGGCATCGTCCAAGCCACGGCGGCCCTCGCCGCCATCCATGACCGCGAAGGCCTGCGGACCTTCATCATCGATTTTCCGCCCGGCTTCTGCCAGGACCTCGCCGTGGGCGCGAGCGTGGCGGTGGATGGCGTGTGCCTCACGGTGACCGAGCTGCTGCCGCCCAACGCGGCGGCGTTCGACGTGGTGCTGCAGAGCCTGAACGTGACGACCCTGGGCAGCTACGCCGTGGGCGACCGCGTGAACGTGGAGCGCGCGGCCAAGGACGGTGCCGAGATCGGCGGGCACCCGCTGTCGGGCCACATCGACTTCGCCACCACGCTGCAAAGCGTGCGCGAGTCGGACAACAACCGGGTGTGGCGCGTGGACATTCCGCCCGCCTTTCGCAAATACGTCTTCGCCAAGGGCTACATCGCCATCCATGGCGCGAGCCTCACCGTGTCGGAAGTGAACCGCGCCGAGGGCTGGTTCGAGGTCTGGCTCATTCCCGAGACGCGCCGCGCCACGGTGTTCGAGCACAAACAGGCGGGCGACCGGCTCAACATCGAGATCGAACGCAGCACCCAGGTGGTGGTGGACACCGTGCGCGAAGCCGTGCACGAAAGCCTGGGGCGCCTGCAGCCGGTGCTGGAAGCGCTGCTGCGCGACAAGGGCCTGTCGCTGGAAGACTTCGTTCAGCCTCCGGTGCTGCCGCGCTGATCGCTCCGCCCGGTCTGGACGGTCTGGGCAGACTGACCACCGGGCCGGGCTCCATGCTCCCCGGCACGATGGAGCCTTGAGCCAAAAAGGCCTCCAGCGCAATATCCACTAGGGGATATAGCTATTAAAAATATAGCAAACAGCCCTCGGCCATCACCTCGGCCATCAAACCACGGCCAGCGTCCCGGCACCGGTATCCACCTTGGGCTCGGCCAGCACCACCCGGTTGCGCCCGGTTTCCTTGGCGCGGTACATCGCCGCGTCGGCCTCGGACAGCAGCTGGTCCAGCACCAGGCCGTGGCGGCCTGAATCCGCCACGCCGAAGCTCGCCGTCAGGCGCAGCGGCTGCGGGGAGGCGGGCAGCAGCAGCTGCAGGTCGGCCACGGTCTCGCGCAGGCGCTCGGCCAGGCGCACCCCGTGCGCGGGATCGCAGTGGCTGAGCAGCACCACGAATTCCTCGCCGCCGAAGCGGCCGACCAGATCGCCCAGGCGCAGCTCGGACCGCAGCGTGCGCGCCACCGCCACCAGCGCCTGGTCGCCCACCGCATGGCCCCACTGGTCGTTGAGCAGCTTGAAACGGTCCACGTCCAGGATGACGATGACCACGCCGAAGCCGTGGCGCCGGGCCTGCGCGAGCACGCTCTCGGCCGCATCGAAGAAGGCGCGCCGGTTGGACAGGCCGGTGAGGAAATCGGTGTTGGACTGCTCGCGCAACTGCGCGATCAGGCTGTTGCGCTCGCGCTCCAGCGATTCGCGCTGGCGGGTTTGCAGCTGCAACTCGCGCGCGGCGCGGATCACCGCCGCCATCTCGTCGTTGGCGGCGGGCTGTGGCAGCGGTGCATCCAGGTCGTTGGCGGCCAGCGCCTTCAGGGCCCGCGCGGTCTGCACCAGCGGGCTGAGAACGCGGCGATGCACCATCGACAGCGCCGCGGCCAGCAGGGCCAGCAGCACCACGGAGCCCGCCGCCACCAGGCCCAGCATGCGCACGGCGCGGGCGTATTCGGTGCTGGCGCGTTCGCGCAGTTGAGTGAGCAGCGTGTCGCGCACCTCGAAAATGGTGTTCATGTCGGGCACGTACAGCGCGGCAAAGCCCGCAGCGTCCATCCCGTAGCTGCCATCGCTTTCGCCGGCGGTGATCATCCGGTCGATGAGCGGGCCGGTGTCGCGAAAGTAGCGCTGCTGCACCGTCTGCCATGCCTGCGCGATGGGGCGCGGCTGCTCGGGCACCGACAGCCGCAGCTCGATCAGGAAGCGCAGCTGCGCGATGCGCCCGCGCGTTTGCTCGATGGCCCGGCGCTCTTCGGCCGAAAAAGGCTGCTGGCGCGCAAGCGCGGCCGTGAAATGCGAGCCCAGCAGGCCCGCGAACTCCCGCAGTTCGGCCGTGAGGCGCGCCACCTGCACGTCGTCGGCCAGGGCAGGGTAGTTCTGCCGCGCGGCATTGGCCAGGCTGCTGGTGACCGGGGCGAGCAGCGGCACGATGGCCACCATGCCGTAGACGGCCGAACGGATCGATTCGGGCGCGCGCTCCGCCTTCGGGTGGGCCACCACCTCGTCCACGGCGGCGCGGGCGATGGCCAGCGCCAGCTTGGCGGCCGCCACGCGGCGCGTGGCATCGGCCAGCGTGGCATCGCCCGTGCGCGACGACAGCACGCCGTGCAACGCATCGAAGGCACGGTCGGTGCGGGTGCGGGCCTGGGCCAGCGCCTGCTGCAGTTCAGCCGGCAGGGGCGAAGCGCCGCCCAGCGCTCCATTGGTGGGGCCGCGCTCGCGCGACACCATCTCGGCGGCCAGCAAGCCCGCGCGCAGTTGGTCGATGGCCTCCACGCTGGCGGCCGATGCGTGCACCGATTGGTACTCCGTCGTCGCGATGCGGCCGACCAGCAGCATCGTGGCCAGCACCACGAGGGCACCGAAAAGGCGAAGTAATCGGCTCAAGGACATGGTGGTCTGACATCAGTACGGCGAAGCAACAGTGCAAAAATTGTCTCATCAGCGGCGCATCCGGCGGCCTGCGGTGGCGAACGAATGCACCAATTGCCGACGGTACGCCCTGGCGACCCGCCCTGATCCGTGCAAGAAATGCGCCCGGGCCAGGATCTGCCAACTCAACCGTAGTATGAACATCCCGGGTGTCGCCAGGGGGCCCCGCCCTCCGATGCGCAAGGTTTCGCGCTCAAATGCGCCTTGGGCCCTCCATGGGCTTCATGCGCTCCATTCGCTTATCGCAGTCCGGACCATCGCCCACCCCTTCGCCTGCCTCCCTGCTCTCCATGCCGACCCGCACACCCGCTTCTGATCGCCCGTCACCGGTCTCCCGGCCCATCCCGCGCCCGCTCGCCGTGGCGGACCTGCCCGGGTTGCTGCAGGTGCAGCGCGCCTGCTATGGCGAGGGCTTCGAAGAAAGCCACGCGGTGTTCCTGCGCCGCCTGACGAGCCCGGCCCAGTGCTCGCTGGCCCTGGAGCAGGGCAGCCAGCTGTGCTCCTATCTCGCGGCCTACCGCTCGGTGCTCGGCAAGGTGACGCCGCTGCACGGCGACTTCGAGGCCGTGGCCAGCGGGAACGGGCCCGACGCGCTGTACCTGCACGACATGGCGGTGTGGCCCGCCTTGGCCGGACAGGGCCTGGCGCAGGCGCTGCTGGCAGCCGCCTGGGCGACGGCGAGCGCGCAAGGGCTGCGGCACAGCGCGCTCGTGTCCGTGCAGGGATCGCAAGGCTACTGGGCACGGCACGGCACGGCTATGCACCGATGCCGCTCGCGGATGCCGCGCAGCAGCAGCGCCTTGCCAGCTACGGCGAGGGGGCCGTGTACATGGTGCGCACGCTGCCAGCAGCGTAGAGCGCTACGCTACCCCGCGCCGCCGCCGCGCTCCGCTCCCGCCTGGGCCACGATCCAGTCGCGAAAGCGGCGCAATTCGGGATCGATCAGCGCCGGTGCCGCGTACACCAGGTGATAGGCCAGCGGCGTGGCGAGGGTGCCGGCCTGCACGCCCATCAAGGCCCGCGTGGCCAGTTCGCGCGCGATGAGGGCGCGGCGCACCAGCGCAAAGCCCCGGCCCGCCACCGCAGCTTCGATCGCGCCGTTGGAATCGGCGAACACCACGCCCTGTTCGGTGTTTACCCGTGGCATACGGTGCGCTTCACACCACAGCCGCCAATCGCCGCGGTGCTCGTCGTGCAGCAGGCGCGGTCCGTCGATGTCGCGCGCCCGTGCGATGCGGCGCGGCGCCACCAGGCGCGGGCTGCACACGGGCACCAGGTCGTCGGCCAGCAGCGCTTCGGCGCGCAACCCGGGATAGCGGCCCATGCCGTGGCGCACCGCGAAATGCACGCCTTCTTCGGCCAGATCGACGGTGCGGTTGGTCGTGCTCACATGCACGTCGAGGCCCGCGGCGTGCTGCTGGAAGTCCTGCAGGCGCGGCACCAGCCACTGCACCGCAAAGCCCGGCGTGCAACTCACCAGCACCACGCGCCGCGCGCCCATGGCGACCCGCGAGGTGGCATGGCCGATCACGGCGAGCGCATCGCTGCAGGCGGCCTGGTATTCGGCGCCTGCGCGGGTGAGCGCCAGGCCGCGTGGCAGGCGTTCGAACAATGCGCAGCCCAGAAACTCTTCCAGCTTGCGCACCTGCTGCGAGACGGCGCCGGGCGTGACGTGCAGCTCGATGGCAGCACGCCGCACGCTCAGGTGGCGCGCGGTGGCTTCGAAGAAGCGCACGGCGATCAGGGGAGGCAAGCGCATGACCGTTCAGTAGAAATAAACAGTCGCGCAGCATAAATGGTTTGCACGGCCCCGCCGGATTTCGAAGAATGGCACTCCAGCGCCGGGCCCTGCCAGGGGCCTTGCCGAAGGCCTCCGGTTTCGTTTTTTCTTTTCGTCGTTGCCGATTCGGCGGGGTCCGCGCCCCGCCCGCCCCGCCCATGTCCCTCGCCAGCCTGATCCGCCTGTTCGCCCTGGCCGCCCTGTGGGGCGGCAGTTTTCTGTTCATGCGCATCGCCGTGCCGGTGCTGGGCGCAGTGCCCACGGCTTTCGGGCGCGTGGCGCTGGCGGCGGCGGGCCTGATGGCATTGCTGGCGTTCGCGCGGCTGCGGCCGGCCTTTCAGGGCAAGCTCACCGCGGCGTTGGTGCTGGGCGTGGTCAATTCGGGCGTGCCCTTTTTGATGTTCGCGTTGGCCGCACGCTCGCTGCCCGCGGGCTACAGCGCCATCCTGAATGCGACCACCCCGCTCATGGGCGTGCTGATCGGCGCGGCCGCGTTCGGCGAACGCATCACGGCGGCGCGCACGGCGGGCGTATTGCTCGGCATGGCCGGGGTCGCGGTGCTGGCGCAGACCGGCCCCGTGGCCCTGTCGCCGCAGGTGCTGGCCGGCATGGGTGCGTGCCTGGTGGCCACCGCGTGCTATGGCGTGGCAGGGTTTCTCACGCGGCGGTGGATCACGTCGCGCGGCGGGCTGGACAGCCGCCTCGTCGCCGTGGGCAGCCAATGGGGCGCCGTGCTGGTGCTGACCCCCTTCGCGGCCTGGGAGGTGTGGCGCCAGCCCGGCCTGCCCGCCACCTGGCTGGCCGCGCCGCCCGTGGTGTGGGCCGCCATGCTCGCCATGGGCCTGCTGTGCACGGCCCTGGCCTATGTGCTGTATTTCCGGCTCATCGCCGACGTGGGACCGCTCAAGGCGCTGTCGGTCACGTTCCTCGTGCCGCTGTTCGGCGTGGCCTGGGGCTGGCTGATCCTGGGCGAGGCGGCCACGGGCGCGCACGCGGCCGGCGGCGCGCTGATCGCGGCGGCGCTGTGGCTGGTGCTTCGGCCGGCGGCCCCGGCAGTGGCCCCGAAGGGGCGTTAGCCAGGCGGCGCGCCGCCGTGCCGCTGCAGCGCAGCGGCACCGTGGAGGAAGTCGCCGCGGCCATCGCCTTCCTGGCCTCCGACGGAGCGGCCTGCATCAAGGGGCAAAGCTGGTGGTGCAGGCGGCCTACCGGGTCGGGTCCCACACGCTGAAGAACCGCTGGCTGTGGGGCATCGCCATGGCGGCGTTCGTGGCCATCTTCGCGTTGCAGGTGCCGTTCCCCGCCATCGTGCTGCTGGCCGCCGCGGTCGGCCATGTCGGCGGCAAGGTGGCACCGCAGGCGTTTACCGGCGGCGGCCATGGCGAGTCGGCGGCGCCGCAGCGCCCAGGCGCGCTCATCGACGACGACACGCCCGCGCCGGCCCATGCGCTGTTTTCGTGGGCACGGCTTTGCAAAGTCGTGGCCATCGGCCTCGGCCTGTGGCTCGTCGCGCTGGGGAGTCTCTGGGCCCTGTTCGGCTGGAATGCGGTGCCGACGCAGATGGGCAGGGCTCTGACCCGCGTCGGCGGCGCCCGACTCAGTCGGGGTTCACCAGCTTGATGGCCCGCGTTCCGAGCGCCGCGCCCGTTACCGCATCGATCGCCACGGGCTCGATGTCGGTGCCGTTTTCGACGTCCACGAAGCGCACCAGCCGGCCCGTGCCGCGGTGCTTGCGGCCCCACGCGCCGATCATGAAGAGCACCGGCAGGTAGTCCAGCCCCGCAGCGGTCAGCACGTATTCCTCGCGCGGAGGGCGCTCGGAGTACTGCCGCTTTTCCAACAGCTTTTCCTCGGTCAGGGCGGCCAGGCGCTTGGTCAGCATGGTGGGCGGGATCCCGAGACTCTTCTTGAACTGGTCAAGATGCTGCGCCTGGACATCGATGACGACGAGTCCATTCAACATTTCACCGAAGCGCTGTTCGCCCAGACCCAGCAGCTGGACGTGCTGCTCAACAACGCGGGATACATGGTGACCGGCCTTGCCGAAGAAACCTCCGTGGACGTGGGACGGGAGCAGTTCGAGACCAACTTCTGGGGCACGGTCAAAGTCACGAATGCCTTGCTTCCGCATTTCCACCGCCAAAAGCACGGCCAGATCATCACGGTGAGTTCGATCGTCGGCTTGATCGGCCCCCCCAATCTGTCTTACCACACCGCCTCCAAGCATGCCGTCCAGGGGTTCTTCAAATCCCTGCGATTCGAGTTGGCCCCCTTCAATATCAAGGTGAGCATGGTGGAGCCCTCGTGGTTCAAGACCCATCTGGCCCACAACGCCGTTTCGGCCACCACCGGCCGCATCGCGGACTACAACGCCTACCGCAAGCAGGCCGACGCGGCGACGCAAAAGGGCATCGACGAAGCGGAGGCACCCGATGCCGTCATTCAGACCATCACCCACCTGATCGGGAACAAAGAACCCCGCTTCAGCAACCCGGTGGGAAAGATGACCGGAATGATCCTTTTGTCCAGAGGGCCGCGGACCGCAAGTGATTCACCCGCGCTGCAGCGCAGGCATCAACCCGCCAGCGTTTCCTTGGCTGGCGCGACCTGCATCTGCCGTGGAATCGCCACCCCGTTTCTCACGCTCAATACCTCCGCCATCACGCTCACGGCGATTTCGGCAGGGGTCTTGCTTCCGATGAACAGGCCGATCGGCCCCCTGAGGCGCGCCAGCTCATCCTCGGTCAGGTCCAGTTGCGAGATGCGCAGCGCCGTGTAGCGGTGGGCCCCGGCATACAGCAGCCGCGTCTGCGCGATGGCGTCCTCGGGATCGCCGCCTGGCAGGTTGCCCGACCAGCTCTCGTGGCCGATGGCGGTGATGCGGCCGTCCTTGCCCGCCCCGATGCGGATGCGCTGCATGGTGGCGGGCCGGTGCGTGCCGTTGTTGGCCATCAGCGGGCGCTGCATGGCCACCTTGACCGGCCGGCCGGCCGCCCGCGCGCCCAGTGCCGCCAGCACGGTGTCGGCCCGCAGGAAGAGCTTGCCGCCGAAGCCGCCGCCGATGAAGGGCGACACCAGCAGGCAGAGCTTCTTGCGTGACCGGCATGCCCTGTTCGCCGCACCCGAACGGGTAGCGCGCCACGGGGTGCAGGCGGCCCGGCTGGCTGCCGCTGGCGCAGCAGGGCTGACGGGCTCCGCTGCGGCCGGCTGTGGCTTTTCGCGCCACACCCACGCATTTGCCTGCATCGCGCCCTATGGCACGCCATGCCCCGTCGTCATAATGGCCGCCATGCCGAACCGCTGGAAACCCAACGCCACCGTGGCCGCCATCATCGAACAGGACGGCCGCTTCCTGCTTGTGGAAGAAGACACGGCCGACGGGCTGCGGCTCAACAACCCGGCGGGCCACCTGGACCCGGGCGAATCGCCCATCGACGGCTGCGTGCGAGAGGTGCTGGAGGAAACCGCCTGCGACTTCACGCCCGTGGCGCTGGTGGGCGTGTACCTCAACCGCTTCACCCGCACCCGCACGGGCGACGACATCACCTACCTGCGCTTTGCCTTCACCGGCTCGGTCGGCCCGGTGCATGCCTGGCGCACGCTGGACGACGGCATCGTGCGCACGGTGTGGATGACGCTGGACGAGATCCGCTGCTGCGCCGACCGGCACCGCAGCCCGCTGGTGCTGCAGTGCATCGAGGACTACCTGGCCGGCAAGCGCTACCCGCTGGAGTTGATCCACACCGACCCGAGCGTGCTGCAGCCGCGCTGACCCCGGCGGGTCGCGCGGTGCCGGATTCCATTCCCCATTGGGGCCTCCATGCCCCAGGAAATGCTGAATCGCCTGCGATGAAAACTGCGCCGTCACACGCCGCCTGCCCGCCGCAGGCGCCAGCCCATCGGCCGGGTGGTTACGTGCCGTCACCACAAAACCGCTCCATCCCTCGGCCCGAAACGCCCTTTCCCCGAGAATACGGCCCTTGAAAAACAAGGGAACACCAGGGGGGAGAAAAAGCCCATGAACGACATCGTCCCTATCGATGGGGAGCGCCTGCGCTCGCAACTCGAGAAGAAACTGCCGCCCAAGGTCCGGCGCTTCCGGCTCGAGGACATTCCCGGCGTGATGCGCTCGCGCCTGGGGTGGCCGGCGGCGGCGGCGCTGATGGAGCGGTGGTTCAGGGGGGGACGGGGTTTGCGATCGGTCTGCCGATCAAGCGCAGCGAGCAACCCAATCAGCTACACCAGCTACCCGCCTCGCAACTGGAAGAAAACGCGGTCACCATGCAATGGGCCTTGGGCTTTGCCCGGGTGCGGGCGGTGGTGTCCCAGTTGCAGGTGCGATGGAATAGTCCTGCCGGAATACAGCGGCTACAAAGGCAGGTCACACGACAAACATTGGGACAGACCCGGCCCTGGCGTTTCGGCGATCTGAACCAGCCGGCCAAGATCCTGGACGACACCTGCCAGGTGAATTTCCTAAAAGTAGGCCGATTCAGCGACCCCGTGGACGACTTCTACGGCGCCATGGGCGAGGCCACGCTCAAGATCGCGGTGTCGGGCCTGGTGACGCCCAAGGGGCCAGGCAAGGTTGCCATTGCGGTCAACGAACTGGCCTTCTACCTGCGCGACGCCTATGACTTCAACGACGATTCCTTCCTGTCGCAGCCGCTGGGCTTCTGGGGGCCCGGTGGCGTGGAGCGCACACCCCGGTCCGCCATGGACATTCCCCTTGACGAGCAATGGATGTACGCCGATGCCGACGAGGCAGGCCGCCAGAGCTATCTGGTGCAGAACAAGCATTTCAGGCAATGGCGCGCCCTGCATGGCCGGGGTGGGGACTTCATGATCGTCTCCGACGTGCACCGCGTGCGCCTTCCGTTTCCCGTCACGCTGGAGTGGTGATGAAGCTGTCCAATCTCAAAAAGGTTCCCTGCATCGTCTGGTGCCTGGCCTTGAATGCCTGCGTGCTGCTGGGCTGGCGTGCGACCACGCCCACGCTCTTCAACAGCTACAACAGCCCCCACTATGTCTATCGGCTGGAGATGTACAACGCATCGCTGTGGCAGCGCATCGTGCATTACGACCAGAAGGACCCCGCCCTCTTCCGCCTGTACCGGGTGGACCCCAGGGAACTGCTGGGCGAAAGCGAGGTGGTCGATCTTTCAGGCGGCAGTTCGATCGACTGGCAGCTCGACCCACCCGTGCAAGCCAACAAAGTCTATGCTAGCCCTGGGGTCGTCTTTGAAAACATCCCATCGGAATGCACGGAGGCCGCGCAAATACCGGGCTGCCCTAATACCAAGCCGCCGGAGTGATCGTCTCCGACGTGCACCGCGTGCGCCTTCCGTTTCCCGTCACGCTGGAGTGGTGATGAAGCTGTCCAATCTCAAAAAGGTTCCCTGCATCGTCTGGTGCCTGGCCTTGAATGCCTGCGTGCTGCTGGGCTGGCGTGCGACCACGCCCACGCTCTTCAACAGCTACAACAGCCCCCACTATGTCTATCGGCTGGAAATCTACAACGCATCGCTGTGGCAGCGCATCGTGCATTACGACCAGAAGGATCCGGCCGTCGTCCGCCTGTACCGGGTGGACCCCAGGGAACTGCTGGGCGAAAGCGAGGTGGTCGATCTTTCAGGCGGCAGTTCGATCGACTGGCAGCTCGACCCGCCCGTGCAAGCCAACAAAGTCTATGTTGGCCTGGATGTCATGTTTGAAAACATCCCATCGGAATGCACGGAGACCGCGCAAATACCGGGCTGCCCCAATACCCGCCCCTGAAGCACGGCCGCGGCGGCATAAAAAATACAATCCCGGGCATGACAGCAACCCCCAAGCACCGCATCGTCGTCGGCCTGTCCGGCGGCGTGGATTCCGCGGTCACCGCCCATCTGCTGAAAGCCATGGGCCATGAGGTCGTCGGCATCTTCATGAAGAACTGGGAAGACGACGACGACAGCGAATACTGCTCCTCCAACATCGACTTCGTGGATGCGGCCGCCGTGGCCGACGTGCTCGGCATCGAGATCGAGCACGTCAATTTCGCCGCCGAGTACAAGGACCGGGTGTTCGCCGAGTTCCTGCGCGAATACCAGGCGGGCCGCACGCCCAACCCCGACGTGCTGTGCAATGCCGAGATCAAGTTCAAGGCCTTCCTGGACCACGCCATGCGGCTGGGCGCCGAGAAAATCGCCACGGGCCACTACGCCCGGGTGCGGCAGAACGCGTCGTCGGGACGGTTCGAACTCCTCAAGGGGCTCGACCCCGCCAAGGACCAGAGCTATTTTCTGCACCGCTTGAACCAGGCGCAGCTGTCCAAGACGCTGTTTCCCGTGGGTGAGCTGCACAAGACCGAAGTGCGCCGCATCGCCGAGGCGATCGGCCTGCCCAACGCGAGGAAGAAGGATTCCACCGGCATCTGCTTCATCGGCGAGCGGCCGTTCCGCGACTTTCTCAACCGCTACATCCAGAAGGAACCCGGCGCGATCCGCGACGACAAGGGGCGCGCGCTGGGCCGCCACCAGGGCCTGTCGTTCTACACGCTGGGCCAGCGGCAGGGGCTGGGCATCGGCGGGGTCAAGGAAAAGGGCGCGCAGCGCGGCGCGGGCGACCATGCGCCCTGGTTCGTGGCCCGCAAGGAGCTGGACACCAACACCCTGCGCGTGGTGCAGGGGCACGACCACCCGTGGCTGCTGTCGCACACCCTGCAAGCGGCCGATGCCAGCTGGGTCGCGGGCGAGCCCCCGGCACCGGGCGTCCTCGCCGCCAAGACGCGTTACCGCCAGCAGGACGCCGCCTGCGCGGTGACCCAGGCCGCAGGCACCGATTTCGCGCTGCAGTTTCCCGGCGCGCAGTGGGCCGTCACGCCCGGGCAGAGCGCGGTGCTGTACGACGGCGAGGTCTGCCTGGGCGGCGGCGTGATCGCGGCCTGCCGCTGAGCGAAGCGGGCGGGCGGGCGGGCGGGCGGGGCACTGTCCCGCAGGCGCGCGCCTGCAGCGCTGCGGGTTTTGAAATCGGCTCAATCCTTCGTAGACTGAATTTCACGCACGGCGCGGAACTTTGTTCCTACGGTCGTGCTGACCCGTGTCAGCCGAACCGTCAGGGCACGCACAGAACGATAAAGAACGGATCGCTGCGCACTCCTTCCCGACATCACTGGAGACAAACCAATGACCTGGCAGCAAATCTACGATCCGTTCGGCAACATGGTCTTTTCCACCGCGCTGGCCGCGATTCCGGTGGTCGTGATGCTCGCCGCGCTGGGCTTCTTTCACATCAAGGCGCACATCGCTGCCGGGCTGGGCCTGATCGCGGCGCTGCTGGTGGCCATCTTCGCCTACGGCATGCCGGCCGACATGGCCGGCCGGGCGGCGCTGTACGGCGGCTTCACCGGCCTGCTGCCGATCGGCTGGATCGTGCTGAACATCATCTTCCTGCACCAGTTGACCGAGCAGAACGGCAGCTTCAAGGTGCTGCAGGATTCGCTGTCGGGCATCACCGGCGACCGGCGCATCCAGCTGCTGCTGATCGCCTTCAGCTTCGGGGCGTTCTTCGAGGGCGCGGCGGGCTTCGGCACCCCGGTGGCGGTGACGGCGGCGATCCTGATCGGGCTGGGGTTCTCGCCGCTGGCCGCCTCGGGCCTGTCCCTCATCGCCAACACGGCCCCGGTGGCGTTCGGCGCGCTGGGCACGCCGGTCATCACGCTGGCCAAGGTGCACGGCTACGACCTGATGGAGGTGACGGCGATGGTGGGGCGGCAACTGCCGTTCTTCTCGCTGCTGGTGCCGTTCTGGCTGATCTGGGCGTTCGCGGGGCGCAAGGGCATGTGGGAGATCTGGCCGGCCATCCTGGTGACGGCGGTGGCGTTCGCCGTGCCGCAGTACCTGGTGTCCAACTTCATCGGGCCGGAGCTGGTGGACATCATCGCGGCCATCGTCTCCATGGCCTCGCTGGTGGCGTTCCTGCGCGTGTGGAAGCCCAGGACGGTGTGGACCTCCGCCTCGCTGCGCGGGCGCGACGTGAGCGCCTCGGAGGCCAAGCCGCCCCAGCCCGTGGCGCAGCACAGCCGCAGTGCGCTGATCGCCGCATGGATGCCCTGGGTGATTCTGTCGGTCTTCGTCTTCGTCTGGGGCCTGCCGCCGGTCAAGGCCTGGCTCAACGGCCTGTTCGCGCCCGCCTTCCCCATGGCCGGCCTGCACGACCTGATCGAGAAAGTGCCGCCCGTGGTGCCCGTGCCCACCAAGGAAGGCGCGGTGTACACCCTGAACCTGCTGTCGGCCACCGGCACCGCCATCCTGCTGTCGGCGGTGGTGAGCGCCATCTTCATGAAGTACAACCCCGTCGCCATCGTGCGCACGTTCTTCAAGACGATCTGGCTGGTGCGCTTTTCGCTGCTGACCATCGTGCTCATGCTGGCCCTGGGCACGCTCACGCGCTATTCGGGCACCGACACCACGCTGGGCCTGGCGTTCGCCAACACGGGCGTGTTCTACCCGTTCTTCGGCACGCTGATGGGCTGGCTGGGGGTGGCGCTCACGGGGTCGGACACGGCCTCGAACGTGCTCTTCGGCGGCATGCAGAAGGTGGCGGCCGAGCAGCTGGGGCTGTCACCCAACCTGATGGGCGCGGCCAACAGCTCGGGCGGGGTGATGGGCAAGATGATCGATGCGCAATCGATCGTGGTGGCCTCCACCGCCACCCGCTGGTTCAACCACGAGGGCGACATCCTGCGCTACGTGTTCTTCCACTCCATTGCGCTCGCGTGCCTGGTGGGGCTGTACGTGACGCTGCAGGCCTACGTGTGGCCGTTCCACTTGATGGTGGTGCATTGATGCGGGGCCTGAGGAGGCCAATGGTCTTTTCGGCCTCCAGCGCATATTCCCCTAGGGGACATAGCTATTAAAATCATAGCAATTGAAAAAGGGCGCCTCGGCGCCCTTCGCTTTTGCGGTCGTCGCTGGCGGCAGGGCCTTCTCCTCGAAGGCGCGCTGCAGCGCGGAAATCATTCGGTGCGCTTGGCGTCCGGATCGCTCGGGCCGTTGCGGTCGGACAGCAGTTCGGCCGGTGGCTCCAGGTCGCCGCTGTCGCTGCCTTCGGCCTCCCAGGTGCCGCCATCGCGGCCGGTCTTGCCACGGGGGTGGGCCATGTCGGTGCCGTCGTCGAAGTTCAGCGGGCCGCCGCTGCGCGGGTCGTCGAACGGCTGCACGGAAATCTCGGCCAGGCCGTCCGAGACGTCCTGCTCGGCCTCCAGATGGTCGTTGATGTCATCGCCTTCCGGCATTTCGGCCGTGGGGTCGTCGGTCGGGTCGATGGCGGTATCGGGCAAGGTGGGTGTGCGCATGGAAAGCTCCTTGGGCTGGGGATGTTGCGGGGTGTCGCGGGCGCGGTCCGGAACGGGAGCGCCGTGTGGTCACAGCTTCACCCAACCCGCGCGGCGGGGCGGTGGGCGCGGCACCTGTCCCCGGGTAGGAGCGATCCCGCACGCCGGCACCGTTCAAGCCGGGGTGGCGAAGGCGTTCAGCGGAATGCGCAGGTAGGCGATGCCGTTCGCCTCGGGCGGCGGCAGTTGCACGGCCCGCACGTTGACCTGCAGCGACGGCAGCAGCAGCGCCGGCACGCCCAGGGTGGCATCGCGGGCGCGGCGCAGCGCCACGAAGGCCGCCTCGGTCACGCCGCCGCCCACGTGGAGGTTGTGCCGGCGCTGGGCGTCCACGGTCGTTTCCCACTGCGGTGCGCGGCTGGCCGGCGGGTAGTCGTGGCAGACGAGCAGGCGCGTGTCGCCCGGCAGCGCCAGCAACCGCTGGATCGAGCGGTAGAGCGTGGCCGCATCGCCCCCGGGAAAGTCGGCGCGCGCCGTGCCCACATCGGGCATGAAGAGCGTGTCGCCCACGAACGCCGCGCCATCCACCAGGTACGCCATGTCGGCCGGCGTGTGCCCGGGCACCCACAGCGCGGTGAGCGGCGTCCGGCCGAGGTGAATCGTTTCGCCATCGCGCAGCAGGTGGTCGAAGGGGCTGCCGTCTGCGGCGCCGGCCTGCGCGGGAAACAACCGGCCGAAGGCGGCCTGCACGGTGCGGATGTGCTCGCCCACGGCGATGCGGCCGCCCGCCTGCGCCTGCACATAGGGCGCGGCCGACAGGTGGTCGGCATGCACGTGGGTTTCCAGAATCCACTGCACCGCCAGCCCCTGCGTGCGCACATGGGCCAGCACCGCATCGGCCGAACGGGTGGATGTGCGCCCCGCCGCCGCATCGAAGTCGAGCACCGGATCGATCACAGCCGCGCAGCGGGTCGCCAGGTCCCAAACGAGGTGGGTCACCGTGCCGGTGGCGGGGTCGAAGAACGACTGGAGAGCGGTGGAGCGGGACATGGAAGCGGCTTTCATCAGGGATCAGGGCAACAATCTAGCGACAGATATTATGTAATTTGATATATTGAAGTCAACGCCGCCCATCCCATCGGTTTTGCACCGTTTCTGCACGGTTCTCCGGTTCTTCGCGGTTTTTACCGAATCTCCATTCATTCATGGACCCCCAGGCCACCCCCATCGACCCCGAACGGCTTCGCCAGGCCGCCACCCAGGCCGTGGCGGCCCTCAAGGCCCTGGCCAACGAAGACCGCCTGCTGCTGCTGTGCCAGCTGTCGCAAGGCGAGCAGTGCGTGAGCGAGCTGCAGGCGCGCCTGGGGATCCAGCAGCCCACGCTGTCGCAGCAGTTGGGCGTCCTGCGCACGCAGGGCGTGGTGGAAACCCGCCGCGAGGGCAAGAACATCCACTACCGCGTGGCCGACGCCTCGCTGCTCGAAATCCTGGCGGTGCTGTACCGCCTTTACTGCCCCAAGGAGTGAGCCGCATGGCCATCGACTGGAACGTCTTCACTCCCGGCACCGCGTTGGCGGGCGGCGCGCTCATCGGCCTGGCGGCCGGGGGCTTCTTCCTGCTGGCGGGGCGCATCGCCGGCATCAGCGGCGTGGTGGGTGGCCTGCTGCGGCCCCGGCGCGGCGATGCCGCGTGGCGCCTGGCCTTCGTGGCGGGCCTGGTGGCCGCGCCGCTGGCGTACGCGCTGGCCGCACCGCTGCCGCCCGTGCGCATCGATGCGGGGCCGGGCCTGCTCGTCGCGGCGGGGCTGCTGGTGGGCGTGGGCACGCGCTACGGGGCCGGCTGCACCAGCGGCCACGGCGTGTGCGGCCTCTCGCGCTTTTCGGGGCGCTCCCTGGTCGCCACGCTGGTCTTCATGGCGGCCGGCATGGCCACGGTCTTCGTGCTGCGGCACCTTGTCTGACGCCAGGCAAAGGAGCGCTTTCATGGCTGTCCTGATCGCTTTCGGCGCGGGCCTGGTCTTCGGGCTGGGGCTGCTCGTCTCCGGCATGGCCGACCCGGCCAAGGTGCTGGGGTTCCTGGACATCGCCGGCCCCTGGGACCCTTCGCTCGCCCTGGTGATGGGCGGGGCGGTGGGCGTGGCCCTGCTGGCGTTCGAGCTGGCGCGCCGGCGGGGCACCACGCTGCGCGGCACGCCGCTGCAATGGCCCACCGCTCGGGGCATCGATGCGCGGCTGGTGGGCGGCAGCGTGCTCTTCGGCATCGGCTGGGGCCTGGCAGGCCTGTGCCCTGGCCCAGCCCTGGTTCTGCTGGGCATGGGTGCGCCTGAGGCCTGGCTGTTCGGCGCTGCCATGCTGGCGGGCATGGCGGTGTTCGAAGGCATCGAGCGCTGGCGCGGGCGCCACTGAAGCGCCGAACCAGCCACGTGGCCACTCGGCATTGCGGCACCTCGCCGCGGCCCGAAGCCATGGAATGCGGGCCGATGTCCTGCGCCGCGATGGCGTTTGGCCGATACGCCGCTGCCGGTGCGGCCCCTAGTTCGATGCCGTGCTGCTGCCTCGCGGCGTGGTCAATGCCGATGCCCTGCGCACCGACGCCAAGGCCCAGGCCTTCGTGAAGGCGATCGATCAGGCCGGCAAACCCATCCACCGTGATCTGCCATGGCGCCTGGCTGCTGGTGGACGCGGGCCTCGTGCGCGGCAAGACGCTCACGAGCTGGCCCAGCCTGGCCACCGACCTGCGCAACGCCGGCGCCACCTGGGTGGACGAAACCGTGCACGTCGAAGCGCACTGGGTCAGCAGCCGCAAGCCCGACGATATTCCGGGGTTCAGCGTGGGCGCCTGAGAGCGCAGGGCAACGGTACGCCGCCATAAAAAAGCCCGACTTCTTCCGAAGCCGGGCCATTGCACCGTACCAAGCCGCCGCAGCGGCCCCATCCTCAAAACGGAATGTCGTCGTCCATGTCGTCGAAGCCCGAGGCCGCACGCGGGGCCTGGGCGACGGGTGCCGGTGCCGGACGGGGCGCGGGGGCTGCAGGCCGCTGCGCAGGGGCCGGGGCCGGGCGGCGTGCCGGTGCGGGGGCTGCGCTGTTGTCGTAGCCGCCGTCGTTGCCACCGCCGCCGTAGCCGCTGTCTTCGTAGCCGCCACCACCGCCCTGGCCGCCACCGCCCATGCCCTGGCGGCTGCCCAGCATCTGCATGCTGTCGGCCCGGATTTCGGTGGTGAATTTTTCCTGGCCGGTTTGGTCGGTCCACTTGCGGGTGCGCAAGCTGCCTTCCACGTAAACCTGCGATCCCTTGCGAAGGTACTGGCCCACGATTTCCGCCAGGCGGCCGTTGAACACCACGCGGTGCCACTCGGTGGATTCCTTGTTTTCGCCGGTGTTCTTGTCGCGCCAGCGGTCGGTCGTGGCGATGGTGACGTTGGCGACCTGGTCGCCGCTGGGGAACGTGCGCATTTCGGGGTCGCGCCCGAGATTGCCCACGATGATGACTTTGTTGACGGATGCCATGGTGCGTAAGGGCCTGTAGAGAATGGTGGAAGAAAGGCACTACGGCCTGCGCAGCTCTGCCGGAGCAGCCTGCGAAGAGAGGCGTCGATTGTGCCCGATTCGCCCCGGGCGCGAAGCACCCCGCCCGCAAGCCCGTGCCACAATAAAAACGCCTTTTCCAACGCCCCAACGCCGGCCCCGGCCTTCCTGCCCATGCACCGCCAACCCGATTTTCTTCACAACCTGCGGCAGGAATTCGCGGATGGCTGGCGGTGGGTGGAACGCGCGATCGTGCTGGCCTACGCGGCGGTGGCCGGGCTTTTCGTGGTGGCGTTCACGCTCATGGCGGAATGGGCGTTCGAGCGCTTCGAGCAGGTGCTGCATTGGCAGGGCGGCTGGGCCGTGCTGCTGTGGACCCCCGCGCTCACGGCCGGCATCGTGTGGGCCACCCGCCGTTTCATGCCGGGGGCCGCGGGCTCGGGCATTCCGCAGGTGATGGCGGCGCTCGAACCCGGTCTGCAGCCCAGCCAGCGCGGCTACTTCGTCTCGCTGCGCATGTCGCTGGCCAAGATCGTGCTGGGCAGCGCGGGCTTTCTGGCCGGGCTTTCCATGGGGCGCGAAGGCCCGTCGGTGCAGGTGGCGGCCGGCGTGATGCAGCATGCACAGCGGTGGCTGGGGCCGCGCTCGGGCATCACCAGCCATGCGCTGCTGGTGGCCGGCGGGGCGGCCGGCATCGCGGCGGCGTTCAATGCGCCGCTGGCGGGCGTGGTGTTCGCCATCGAGGAGCTGTCGCGCAAGCTCGAGTCGCGCAGCAGCGGCCTCATCATCGCGGCCATCGTGCTGGCCGGGCTGATGGGCGTGTCGTTCTTCGGCAACCTGAGCTACTTCGGCGTGATCCGCGTGCCCCGGCTGGGCTGGGACGCGTTGCTGCCGGGCCTGTGCGTGGCACTGGTGTGCGGCGTGCTCGGCGGCCTGTTCGCGAAGCTCATCACGGCCTCGCTCACCGGTGCGCCCAGCCGGCTGAACGCGCTGCGGGCCCGGTTCCCCGTGCGGTTCGCCGCTGCGGGCGGCCTGGGGGTCGCGGTGATCGGCCTGGCCACCGGCGGCGCCACCTTCGGCGCGGGCTCGGAGGCGGTCAAGCACATGCTGATGGGGCAGGCCGATGTGCCGGCGTTCTACGTCACGCTGAAATTCATCGCCACGTGGCTCACCGCATGGTGCGGCGTGCCGGGCGGCTTCTTCGCGCCGGCCCTGTCGATCGGCGCGGGCGTGGGACACAACGTTTCGCTGCTGGCGAGCCCGGACATCGCACCGGCCCTGATCGCCATGGGCATGGCGGCTTTCCTGGCGGCGGTGACCCAGGCCCCTTTGACGGCTTTCATCATCGTGATGGAAATGGTGGACGGCCACGCCATGGTGCTCAGCCTCATGGCCTCGGCCATGCTGGCCAGCCTGGTGTCGCGCATGCTGGTGCGGCCGCTGTATGAAACCCTGGCCATGCACCTGCTGGACAAGGTCGGTGCAGCCCACCAGGCCTCTGCGGCGCAGGCACCGCCGGCGCCACCGCGCTGAGGCTTCGCCGAAGGGTTTTTGCAGCACATCCGTTACCCTCGGCGCATGCGCGCATCAGTCTGCCTTGCCCTGTTGTCCACCGCGCTGGTGCTGGCCGGCTGCGGCACCACGCCCCAGCCGCAGGCTTCGCGCGGCAGCGTCCAGTATTCGCAGCTGTCGCCCGATCAGTCGAGCGACATCGCCATCCATGCGCTGGGCCTGGTCGGCACGCCTTACCGCTACGGCGGCAATACGCCCGAAGGCGGTTTCGACTGCAGCGGACTGATCGGCTATGTGTACAAGAGCCGCGCAGGCATCGCGCCGCCGCGCACCATGGCGCAGCTGAGCGATTTCGGGCAGCCGGTGGATGGCAGCGAACTTCGCACCGGCGACCTGGTGGTCTTCGGCGCGGGCCGGCCGACCCATGCCGGGATCTACGTGGGCGACAACCGGTTCGTGCATGCCCCCTCCACCGGCGGCGAGGTGCGGATGGACCGGCTCGATTCCCGCTACTGGTCCCGGCAGAAGACGGCGTTTCGCCGGCCCTGAGGCCCCAAACCCGCTGCGGCCGCGCGAAAGCCCCTGGCAGGCCCGCGCGACAATCGCGGCCATGACGACCACCGCAACCCCCCACGTGCACCGCACGGCCACCCCGCTTTCCACCCACGACACGACGCGCATCGACGACACGCGCATCAAGGCCGTGCGCCCGCTGATCACGCCCGCGCTGCTGCAGGAATGGCTGCCCACGCCCCCTGCCGCGCTGCAGCTGGTCGAGACCAGCCGCGCGGCGATCTCGCGCGTGCTGCACGGGCAGGACGACCGGCTGGTCGTGGTGGTCGGGCCCTGTTCGATCCACGACCATGGCCAGGCCATGGAATACGCCCGCCAGCTCAAGGCGCACGCCGATGCGTTCGCGCAGGATCTGCTCGTGGTCATGCGCGTGTATTTCGAAAAGCCCCGCACCACCGTGGGCTGGAAGGGTTACATCAACGACCCGCACCTGGATGGCAGCTTTGCCATCAACGAGGGGCTGGAGATGGCGCGCGCGCTGCTGCTGGACGTGCTGGCCCTGGGCCTGCCGGTCGGCACGGAATTTCTCGACCTGCTCAGCCCGCAGTTCATCAGCGACCTGGTGAGCTGGGGCGCCATCGGCGCGCGCACGACCGAAAGCCAGAGCCACCGGCAGCTGGCCAGCGGCCTGTCGTGCCCGGTGGGCTTCAAGAACGGCACCGACGGCGGCGTGAAGGTGGCCAGCGACGCCATCCTGGCGGCAAAGGCCCCGCACGCCTTCATGGGCATGACCAAGATGGGCCAGTCCGCGATCTTCGAGACGCGGGGCAACAACGACTGCCACGTGATCCTGCGCGGAGGCAAGCAGCCCAACTACGCAGCCCCTTCGGTGGAAGCCGCCTGCCAGTTGCTCCAGGCGGCGGGCCTGCGCGCGCAGGTGATGGTGGATGTCTCGCATGCCAACAGCAGCAAGCAGCACAGCCGGCAGATCGATGTGGCCGCCGACGTGGCCGGGCAGGTTGCGGCAGGCGACCTGCGCATCATGGGCGTGATGGTCGAAAGCCATCTGCAGGAAGGCCGGCAGGACATCGTGGCCGGCCAACCCCTGGCGCACGGGGTGTCCGTGACCGATGCCTGCATCAGCCTGGCGCAGACGGTGCCGGTGCTGCAGGGCCTGGCGCAGGCCGTGCAGGCCCGGCGCGCCATGAGATAGATAGACCCGGCGATAGGCCAGGAAGCAACACCGGCTGCCGCGTTGCCGGTGTAGCATTGCCCGTTACGATTTGTATTCAATTTCGCTGAAGCCTTCGACCCCGAATGTCCATGCAGGTGTTGCCGCCAACCGATCCATGCCACCGGCCGCTTCCCGGGCTGCAGGCCTCTTGGGCATGACGCTGAAGGCCGCTCCCGTGGGAAAACGCCTGGAAGCGCTGCGTTCCTGCGCTGTCCTGGACACCCCGGCGGAAGAGGCCTTCGATCAACTGGCGCGGCTGGCGGCACGCCTTTGCGGAATGCCCATGGCGGCGATCGGCTTCATCGACCAGGGCCGCGAATGGTTCAAGGCCAGCACCGGCGTCGAACTGAAGGCGCTGGATTCGGCGCATCCGCTGTGCGGCCTGGCAGTGGACGGCCGGGTGGTGCAGGTGCCGGACACGCATGCGCATGCCTCGCTGCGCCGCCATCCGCTGGTCATTGCCGATCCCCGGGCGCGTTCCATCGTCTGCATGCCGCTGGTGACGGCCGAAAAATGGGTGCTGGGCGCCGTGGTGGTGATGTCCACCGAACCCGGCACGCTGCAGCCGCCCCAGCTCGAATCGCTGCGCGCGGTGGCCGGGCAGGCGGTGGCCCTGCTGGAGCTGCGCCGCAGCCAGCGCAACCAGGCACGCATGGCCACCGAGCGCGCCGCCAGCGACGAGCGCTTCAACCTGGTGGCCCGCGCCACGGCCGACGCGATCTGGGACTGGAACCTGCACGACGACTCCATGTGGTGGAACGAGGGCATGCAGACGCTGTTCGGCGTGCCCATGCAGACGCTGCCGCACGACAGCACTTCCTGGACCCTGCGCCTTCACCCCGAGGACAGCGATGCGGTGCTGGAGAGCATCCACGCGGCCATCGAAGGCTCGGCCAAGCACTGGGCCGAGGAATACCGTTTTCGCCGCTACGACGGCAGCTACGCCTGGGTGCAGGACCGCGGCTTCGTGATCCGCAACGCCGAGGGCCGCGCCATCCGCATGGTGGGCGGCATGACCGACATCAGCGCGCAAAAGGACAGCGCGCTGCGGGCCAAGGACGAGGCCCGCACCCACGCCGAACTGGTGCGCGTGCAGCAGAAGATCTCGTCGCTAGAACTGTCCATGGACGAGGTGCTGCAGCTGGTGGCACGCACCGCCATGGAACTGGCCGATGCGGGCGGCGCCATGGTGGTGATGCGCGAGGGCGACCAGGCCCGCGTGCAGGCCAGTATCGGTGCGCGGGCGGTTCCGGTGAACGACGTGCGCGCCATCGAAGGCTACGAGCTGTGGCTGCGCATCGATGCCGGAGAAACCGTGTGCAGCCAGCCGGCCGTGCCACAGGCCACGGCATCGCTCGCGATCTTCGAGCCGGGGCCGGTCGCCTTCATCGCGGCGCCGGTGCGCGCGGGCGATGCGGTGGTGGGCATGCTCAAGGTGAACGGCGACCCGCTCGGTTCGTTCTCGCAGCGCCATGTGGCGCACGTGCAGATCCTGGCCGAATCGCTGGGCGCCGTGGTGCAGCTGCGGCGCTATGCCTCGCAGCTGCATGCCTCCGAGCAGCAATACCGCCTTCTGTTCGATGCGCATCCCCAGCCCATGTGGGTGTACGAGCTGCGCACGCTGCGCATCCTTGCCGTCAACCGCGCCATGGTGCGCTACTACGGGTACAGCGAGGCCGAGCTGCTGTGCATGACCACGCCCGCCCTCTGGCCCGAGGAAGAACGGGAAGCGCGCGCCGAACAGGCGCGCAGCATGGCCCCCGATGCCCACAGCGACGGGGTGCACCGCCGTCACCGCAAGAAGGACGGCACGGTGATCGACACCGAGGTGTATGCCGGCGGCATCGAATTCAACGGCGTGCCGGCGCGGCAGGTGCTGGCCACCGACGTTACCCAGCGCATGCGCGTGGAGCGGGAACTGGCGCGCGTGGGCAGCATCCAGCGCATGCTGGCCGCCTGCAACGAATCCCTGGTGCGCGCGACGTCCGAGGCCGACCTGCTGCGCGAGGTGTGCCGTATCGCCACCGAGGTGGGCGGTTACCGGATGGCCTGGGTCGGCATGGTGCGCGACGATGCGCGCCAGAGCATCGAACCCGTGGCCTGGAGCGGGCACGACAGCGAGCGCTATGTCGAAAGAATGCAGTTGAGCTGGTCGGCCGACCAGCCGGGCGGCCAGGGCCCGGCCGGACTGGCGGTGCGCAGCGGCCGCCCGGTGATCGCGCGCGACATCCGGCTCGACCCGATGTTTGCCATCTGGACCGAGCGCATGCTGCGCCAGGGCCTCTACTCGTTGATCAGCCTGCCGCTGCGCAATGCCGAGCGCTCTTTCGGCCTGCTGTACCTCTATCCGCCCGAAGTGCTGGAGATCGGCGCCGAAGAAACCGAGCTGCTGCAGCAACTGGCCAACGACCTCGCCTTCGGCATCGAGAGCCTGCGCACCCGCCAGGACCAGCAGCGCCTGCAAAGCGTGGTGCTCAAGGCAGCCGCTGCCATTCCGGCCAGCACCGGCACCGAATTTTTCAAGCAGCTGGCCAGCAACATGGCCGATGCCCTGGGGGCCCAGGCAAGCTGCGTGACCCGGCTGCTGCCGCCCGTGGAAGGACAGCCGCTGCGTGCGGTCACGCTCTCGCGCGTGCAGGACGGCGTCGTCCAGCCCAATGCCGAATATTCGCTCGAAGGCACGCCCAGCCTGCGGCTCGCGACGCAAGCGGAATACGTCGTCACCTCCGGGGTCTCGCAGCTGTACCCGCGCTCGCCCATCGCGGCGCTCGGGGCCGAGAGCTATGTGGGCCAGCAACTGCGTGACGCCGAGGGGCGGCCGATCGGGCTGATCTTCGTGATCTTCCGCGAGCCGCTGGAGCGGCCTGCACTGGTCTCATCGACGCTGCGCATCTTCGCGGCCCGTGCCACGGCCGAGATCGCCCGCCAGGCCTCCGACGCCCACATCCGGCGCCAGGCATCGCTGCTGGACAAGGCCCGCGACGCGATCATCGTGCGCGACCTGGAGCACCGCATCACCTTCTGGAACCAGGGCGCCGAACGCATGTACGGCTGGTCGCAGGAACAGGTGCTGGGCCGCACCATCGACATGCTGCTCTACCAGAACGCCACCGAATTCCTGCGCGCCACCGAGACGACGCTGGAGCAGGGCGAGTGGACGGGCGAGATCGTGCAGTTCCACCAGGACGGGCATGCGATCGACGTGGAAGGCCGATGGACCCTGGTGCGCGACGAAAGCGGCCAGGCCGAATCCATCCTGGCCATCCACACCGACATCGGGCACCGCAAGGCCACCGAGCGCGAAATCCAGCGCCTGGCGTTCTTCGACTCGCTCACCGGCCTGCCCAACCGCATGCTGCTCATGGACCGCATGCACCAGGCGCTGGCCACGGCCCAGCGCCGCCACCAGGGCGGGGCGCTGCTGTTCATCGACCTGGACAACTTCAAGACGCTGAACGACACGCTCGGCCACGACAAGGGCGACCTGCTGCTGCAGCAGGTGGCGCAGCGCCTGAATACCTGCGTGCGCACGGTCGATACCGTGGCCCGGCTGGGCGGCGACGAGTTCGTGGTGATGATCGAGGCGCTCAGCCCCCGGCCCGACGAACTGGCCCTGAGCGCGCGGGTGGTGGGCGAGAAGATCCTTTCGGTGCTCAGCGCCCCCTATGCGCTGGAAGGCTACCAGTACCGCAGCACGCCCAGCATCGGTGTCGCTCCGTTCACCGACGGCCAGTCCACCGTGGGCGAACTGCTCAAGCAGGCGGACCTGGCCATGTACCAGGCCAAGACCGCCGGGCGCAACACCCTGCGGTTTTTCGACCCGGGCATGCAGGCCGTGGTCACGGCCCGGGCAGCGCTGGAAGACGATCTGCGCGCCGCGCTCGCCAAGGAAGAGTTCCTGCTGCACTACCAGCCCCAGGTGGACACGCTGAACCGCGTGGTCGGGGTGGAAGCCCTGGTGCGCTGGCCCCATGCCAAGCGGGGCATGGTGCCGCCGGGCGACTTCATTCCGCTGGCCGAGGAAACCGGCATGGTGCTGGCCCTGGGCCGCTGGGTGCTGCACACCGCCTGCACCTTGCTGGCCAGCTGGCAGGACGAGCCTTCGCTGTCGCACCTCACCATGGCGGTGAACGTGAGCTCGCGCCAGTTCCACCACGCCGGTTTCGTGGACGACGTGGTCCGCGCGCTGGTGTTCACCGGGGCGCCGGCCGACCAGCTCAAGCTGGAGCTGACCGAAAGCCTCTTCGTGGAAGACATGGAAACGACCATCGCCACCATGTCGGCGCTGCGCGCCCACGGCGTGGGTTTCTCGCTGGACGACTTCGGCACAGGCTATTCCTCCCTGAGCTACCTCAAGCGCATGCCGCTGGACCAGCTCAAGATCGACCAGAGCTTCGTGCGCGACCTGCTCAGCGATCCCAACGACGCGGCCATCGTGGACACCATCATCGCGCTGTCGCGCAGCCTGGGCCTGGACGTGATCGCCGAAGGTGTCGAAACCAGCGCCCAGCGCAACCGCCTGGCGCAGGCCGGCTGCCAGCTCTACCAGGGCTACTTTTTCAGCCGGCCGCTGCCAGCGGACGTGCTCGAACGGTTCCTGCGGCAAGCGCCGGTCTGACCTGCGGCGGCGGCTGCTGCCGCACCGACCCCTGTTTCATTGCTACCCCGTTTCACTCCTCCGGTCCCGCCGATCCCGATAGGGCCACGAAGCCCCTGACGATGCCCCAGAGGCCCGATGCGCGTCCGGGCGTGGGCTCCCCCTTGCCGAAGACCTGGCGGTCTCCTGCGCTGTCTGCTGCGCGCACCTCCTCCATCGACCGCCCTCAGCGCCTTCCCGGGCGGCGGCTGTTTTCCTGTCTTTCCCTTAATGTCTTTATCAATCCATAGTCGTAGTAGTAAGCAACGGCCCTTTTTGTGGATAACCCCTTTTTTCCGTTGCGCATCAAGGCACTTGCTGCGGCGCCAACCCTGTGCGCCGAGCCCTGCTCCCGCTGTCGCTCCAACGGGGACAAAACCCGCGAAGGGCGCCAGGCTGTGGACAAGTGCCCGGTTGTGCCAGAACTATCCCCAGACTTGTCCTTCAGCCACCCCAGGCGGGGCGGGTGCCGCCAACGACAGCGCCGATGCGGGAGCAGAGCGAATGCTATTGAATTGATAGCTATATGCCCTAGTACCATATGCGCTGTAGGGCTTTTTGAGGGATTGCTAAAGAAGTCTTGCGTGCCTGCTGCAAAAGAGAGATGCTTCGGAACATGACACTGCAATGCACACACTGCCAAAGCCAAGAGGTTCGCAAATTCGGCATCAGCCGCCATGGTCACCAAAGATGGATGTGCAAGGCTTGCGGGCGCACGTTTGGCGAGAAGAACCACTGGGCAATCGACACAGAGACGCGAGAAAAAGCGCTGGCGCTGTATGCACAGGGCATGTCTGCACGGGCGATAGAGCGGGTGATCGGCGTGAGTCACAACTCCGTGCTGGGCTGGGTGCGCAAGGAGGTAGAGGGCAAGGCGGTGCAGCCGCCAGTATCTGGGCACCAGCAGATCGTCGAGATGGACGAGATGTGGAGCTACGCGGGTTCAAAAAAAACCCATCTGGCTGTGGTGGGCGATAGAGCGCAGTACGCACCGGATCGTGGCTTGGGCGTTGGGTGACCGGGGTACGTGCACGGCGCGGGTGCTGGGCCAGCAGTTGCAGCAGGCTGCGCACATCCAGTACTGCACCGACCATCACAAGCCCTACCGAGCGATCGTGCCGAAGGGGCAGCACACGGTGGGCAAGGCGCATACGCATCACATCGAGAGCATGAACAACAAGCTCAGGTGTTACCTGGCCAGGCTGAGAAGGAAGACACATGCGTACAGCAAGAGCGCTACGGCGCTCTTGCACTCGCTGCTGTTCATCTGGGGGCGTAAATTCGCAACTGAACTACGGCCACAGACCGGCTGCATCCTGAGCCAACGGCTGTGGGATAGCAACATTGAAATACCAATTTAGCAATCCCCTTTTTGATTCAATAGCCAATAGCCTGGCTGTTCTTGCGCCGCAGGGACCGCATGCCGAAGGCGGCCGCCAGCAGCGACATCAGCACCAGGCCCCATTCGCTCAGGGTGGGAATGGGCGAGGCGCCCACGGGCATGGCCGCTGCCAGCAGCATGGGTGCGAACGGGTCGCGGACGACGCCGGCGGCGGCATCCCGGTCAGGGCTGATCGATGCGCTGGACGGGGTTAACCAGGTGGGCGCCGCACCGAACGCCTGCGGGCCGTACTTGCGCAACTGAACGCCCGAGGCCAGCGGCAGGGCAGCCCGTGGCCTCGAAGCTGAACACGCCGTTCGGAAACGGTGGCCCTGCGGCCGGGCGATTCCACCACGCCACAGCGCAACAAAACGCGGGGCGCGGTTGTTCCTGGTTATCCCATTAATGGTTCTATCAATACATAGCAGTAGTAGTAGAGCAGCCCCTTTTCTGTGGACAAGGGACATTTCCTCAATGCTGCCAAGCACTTGGGTGCCGGCAAACCCTGTGGCGCGGGCCCGGTGAACCGCCACGCCGGGCGACAACAACTTCGGCACTTCGGGTTTCGCTGTGGATAACCCATGGGTTGTGCTTTTGATGTCCCCAGGCTTATCCACAATGCCTGATCGAACGCCGGGAAGCGGCCCGCGCCTGCTCTGCAGAGGTCCGGAACGCCCATGAAAAAAGGCCCCGAAGGGCCTTGGTATTTCCTGTGCATGCGCCGGCAGATGGCTGGCGGCAGGCAAGCGCTCAAACCCTCAGAAGTGGTACGCGTAGCGCAGCTGCACGAAGTTCTCGCCCGGGTTGGGCTTCTTGATGCCGGCGTTGGACAAGTGCTGTACCCGCACCACGATCTCGTGCTGGCGCTGCGCGCCCAGGCTGTAGCCCAGGCCCAGGTGGGAGGCGAAGTTGTAGCGTGTGCTGAACTCCTTGTCGGTGATGTGGTACTTGGTGTCCGCATACGTGATGCCCACGCCGCCTTCCCAGAACCAGTTGGCGCGGCCGTTGTCTGGGCGCATGCGGAAGGTGGGGGTGAAGCCGATCAGCGTGCTGTCGCTCGAACCGTCGACGCCGTTGAACGACCATCGGCTGGCATAGATGTCCCAGTAGCCCCGGACTTCATTGCCCCAGAAGGAACTTTGCCAGTCCCACGGCAGGGTCACGCCGACGGTGGCGCTGTTGGTCTGGTGGCGGGCCCAGCCGCCTTGCACGTAGACGGAAGGGCTGGTGCCCGAAGGCTCGGCCTGGACGGCGCCTGCGCCGGCGGCACAGGCCAGCGCCACAAAAAAAGCGTTCCCGTGCAGCAGGGCGCGGGAACGCAGGAGGTGTGTGATCGGCATGGAAATTCCCTCGATGGAAATACTGTGGAGTTGCACAAAGTGTGTAACCCACTGTATGCCGCCCATCGGGGGGTGCGTTGTAGGCAGTCGCCTCAACCGTACTGGCCGGTCGGGATCTGACCGGGGGGTATGCAGGGATTCCGAGACTGTGCATAAACCTCCCCGGAAACCGGCCGCTTACTGAGTCGCTGGAGCAGGCACGGGCGGCGTGGCCGGACGCTTGCCGCGCGGTCCGCCGTGGCGGCCATGCTTGCCGGGTTCGCCGTCCTTGGGACCGCCCATGCCGGGGTGGTGGCGGTGCATGCGGCGGCTTTCCTCGTCGAAGGTCTTTTGCTGCGCCGGGGTCAGCGCGGCGTAGAAGGCCTTGGTGGCTTCACCGCGGCGGTCGGCCTCGGCGCTGTGCTGGGCACGCATGGCGCGCATGCGGTCGATGCGCTCAGGGGTCGTCAGCTGGTCCAGGCCCTTGGGGTCCAGGCGCGCGCCGCGTTCGGCCGGTTGCATCGCCGCCTTGAAGGTTTCCCAGGCGGGTTGCTGGGCCGCTGTGAGCTGCAGTTTCTGCTGCAGGGCATTGGCGCGTTGCTCCATGCGGGCTTGGCGTTGTTCGGGGCTGGGCATGCGGTGGCGCGGGCCCTCTTGCGACTGGCCGGCCGCAGGCGGTGCGGAAGGTGCTGGGGTTTGTGCAAAGGCAGGTGCGGCCAGGGCAGCCAGCAGGGCGGTGGCGGCTGCAGCGCCGGCGATGCGTCGTTGGAAGAAGATAGCCATGGTGATTCCTTTCTTGCCCCAGGGGGCGAGTGGGTCCGCCGCAACGCCCGTTGCAGCGGTTGATGGCTAGTCTCTTCCCGCCGTGTATCGCCGGCGTGAGGGGTTCATGTGGCTGTGTAAAGTTGTGACAAGGGTTGGTTGACCGGGCAGGGTGCTTTGGGCATCGAATCGGCCGCCACCGCCGTATCGATGGCGCGGACAGCTATTGAAAACATAGCAAGACAGAAAAATGCCCTATCGGCCCTGCCGTGCGGCGATGGATGGGCCGACCGCGCCGCCGACGGCACCGCCGACAATGGCGACCCCGCTGCACCGCGCCGCCTGCGCGGCTTGCGGCGAAGGGTTGCCAATGAATGAACGTCAGAGCTGAAGGATTTCCGTGTTCAAGAACATGATCGTGTACCGCATCGCGCCGCAGTGGCAGGTGGACCTGTCGCAGGTCGAAGAGGCGCTGGCCAAGACGCCGTTCGTGGAGTGCGGCGCCTCGCAGGAAAAATCGCTGGGCTGGGTGCCCCCGCGCGGCGATGCGCATGGCCTGATGGCCGAATCCGTGGGCGGGCAATGGGTGCTGCGCTTCATGGTCGAGTCCAAGATGCTTCCAGGCTCGGTACTCAACCGCAAGGTCAAGGAAAAGGCCGCGCGCATCGAGCAGGAAACCGGCCGCAAGCCCGGCAAGAAGGAATCCAAGGAGCTGAAGGAAGAAGCCAAGCTCGACCTGCTGCCCATGGCTTTCACCAAGCAGGGGTCGATGTGGGTATGGATCGACCCGCAGGCCCACTGGCTCGTGCTGGACACCAGCAGCCAGGGCCGGGCCGACGAGGTCGTCACCCTGCTGGTCGAGGCGCTTCCCGGTCTGTCGGTGGCGCTGCTCGATACGCAGACCTCGCCCCAGGCCGCCATGTCGCACTGGCTCAGCACCCAGGAGCCGCCCGTCGGCTTCAGCGTGGACCGCGAGTGCGAATTGAAGAGCGCCGACGAGGCCAAGGCCGTGGTGCGCTATGCCCGCCATCCGCTGGACATCGACGAAGTGCGCGAGCACATCGCCGCCGGCAAGCTGCCCACCAAGCTCGCGATGACCTGGGACGACCGTGTCTCGTTCGTACTGAGCGAGGGCCTGCAAGTGCGCAAGATTTCGTTCCTCGATACCGTGTTCGAGGGCACCAAGGCGGACGATGGCGGCTTCGACACCGATGTGGCCATCGCCACGGGCGAATTGGCGAAGCTGATTCCCGATCTGATCGAAGCGCTGGGTGGCGAAGGCCGCACCGAACTGGGTGGCACGCCCCCTGCGGCACCGGTGGCCGACGCCTCCGCTTCCGCGCCCTCCGGCAGCTCCGCAGCCGTGGCGGCCGACGGAGCCGAGGACGACGACGCGCCGTTCTGAACCATCGGCGGAACCATCGGCGTGCCGGCGCGCGAACCCGCATGGCCGTAGGGCCTTCGTTTGGCGACAGGCCCCGCTGCGTGCAGGATGGCTGCCGCCCATGGGCGCGGCGCGCAGGCTCTGCGCATCGCGCCATCCCGTGAAAACAACGTTGCCTGGAGGTATCCCATGACCGTCATCACCCGTTCCGTTGTCAGCAGCGGCGCCATCGCCGTTGCCGCCCTGTTCGCGGGCCCCGCGCAGGCGCACCACGGCTGGTCCTGGGCGGAAGAAGCCCAGTCCGAACTCGCCGGCACGGTGCAGCGCGTGCAGATGGCGCCGCCCCATCCGACACTGGAGGTGAAAACCGCCGAGGGCGCCGTCTGGCGCGTGGAACTGGGCAATCCGTCGCAAACCGAGCGATCGGGTTTCAGCGAAGCGTCCGCCAAGCCGGGCGATGCCATCACTGCCACCGGCAACCGCGACCGGGACGCCTCCCAGTTGCGCATGAAGGCCGTGCAGATCAAGGTGGGCGGCAAGACCTACGACCTGTACCCCGAGCGCATTCAGAAACCCAAAAACTGAAAGCGCGTGGATCTCGCCTGGCTCTCGCCCCTGCTGGACACCCTGGCCGCGTCGGCACCGGCCGCCTGGCTGCGGCGTTCCGGCACGGCCTACCTGGTGGTCAATGCCTCGCACATCGCCGCGCTGGGCCTGGGCGTGGGTGCGGCGTTGCTGCTGGACCTGCGCCTTCTGGGAATCGTCGGCCGCCGCATTCCGCTCGCGCTGCTCGGCCCGTTCCTGTCGCGCGCGGCGGCGGCCGGGCTCACGCTGGCCCTGGCCACCGGGCTGTGGCTCTTCGCCACCCGCCCGGTGGACTATCTGGCCAACCCGGCCTTCGTGGTGAAGGTCGGCGTCATCGCCCTGGCGCTGGGTAACGCGCTGGCGCTGCACGCCAGCGGCCACTGGGGCCGCGCGCTGCGCGAGGGGCAAGCCGGCGGCCTCGTGCGCGCGCAGGCCGCGGTGTCGCTCACGCTGTGGCTGGGCGCCGTGCTGGCCGGGCGCTGGATCGGATTTTTGTAGCGCCCCCTGCGGCTACCATTCCCGTCCATGGCGCTCAACTGGGTCTGGATCGGGTTCTTCACCGTGGCCTTCGCCACGGCGGTCGTGCGATGGGTGCTGGGTGCGGACGGCATCTTCCAGGCCCTGCTGGCGGCGCTCTTCGATGCCGCGCGTTCGGGCTTCGAGATCTCGCTGGGCCTGGCGGGCGTGATGGCGCTCTGGCTGGGACTGCTGCGCGTGGGCGAACGCGCCGGCATGATCGAACTGCTCGCCCGGGCGGCCTCTCCGCTGCTGCGGCGGCTGTTTCCCGGCGTGCCGGACGGCCACCCCGCACAGGGCGCGATGACGATGAACCTCTCGGCCAACCTGCTGGGCCTGGACAACGCCGCCACGCCCCTGGGCCTCACCGCCATGCGCGAATTGCAGGCGCTCAACACCGGCCCGCCCGGCACCGCCAGCAACGCGCAGATCATGTTCGTGGTGCTGAACACCGCGGGCCTTACGCTCATTCCCACTTCGGTCATCGCCATTCGCCAGAGCCTGGCCCTCAAGCAGGGGCTGGGCGCGGGCTTCAACGCGGCGGACATCTTCCTGCCGACGCTGCTCGTCACCTTCGCCTCGCTATTGGCGGGCGTGCTGGCCGTGGCCGTGTGCCAGCGCCTGCCCTTGTGGCGCTGGCGTTTTCTGCTGCCCGTGCTGACCGTGGCCGGGCTGCTGGCAGCGGCGGTGACGGCGCTGGCCCGGCTGCCGGCCGAGCAGGCCGCGAGCGTGGCCGGCACCACGGGGGCGGCCGTCATCCTGGGCGTGGTCATGCTCTTCGTCGTGGCCGGCGCCGTGCGGCGAATCAACGTGTACGACGCCTTCATCGAAGGCGCCAAGGAAGGCTTCGGCGTTGCGGTGCAGATCGTGCCCTACCTCATCTCCATCCTCGCGGCCATCGGCGTGTTCCGCGCGGCCGGCTGCATGGACGCGCTGCTGGGCGCCATCGGGGCGGGCGTGGCCGCCATGGGCTGGAACACCGATTTCCTGCCGGCCTTGCCCGTGGGGCTGATGAAGGTGCTTTCCGGCGCGGGTGCGCGGGGCTTGATGATCGACGTCATGCAGACCCACGGTGTGGATTCCTTCGCCGGCCGCCTGGCCGCCATCGTGCAGGGATCAACGGAAACGACCTTCTACGTGCTGGCGGTGTATTTCGGCAGCGTGGGCATTAGGCACGCGCGCCATGCGCTGGCGTGTGCGCTGGTGGCGGATGCGGTGGGTCTGGCGGCGGCGATCGGGGTGGGGTATGCGATGCTGCGGTAATCGATGTGAAAAATTAAACGGGATTTTGATCAATGAAAATAATCATTGGGAAAGTGCTTGGCTGTTTTATTTTTCTCCTGGCCTCGGCAAAATGTTTTTCTCAAGAAAGTGATTGGCGGTTTGATTACAAGCCACTGGATGCGGGGTATGGATTGTATTCAGGAGAACTGAGCGACCCCCGGCCTGCTGAAAAATCCGGCTCCAGCATTTCCATCAAAATAGAGAAACAAGCGGCCAAGGAGATATTCGATCAGATGGGTAGCGATCTTCCCAATGCGTGCCCATCGGAAGCTGGTGAAAGAATGCGCAAGAACAATGATTTGGTCTGTTATAAAAAAAGATCGGCGCAATACATCTGCTACGTAGGAATCGACTTGAAATCGGGTAAAAGTAAAATCGGGGTTATTTGCTGACGGTCTGCATGATGAATTCAATCATATTGCTGTCTTTCATGCGCCTGCCGTAGCCGCTGCGTGTCCCAGGTTCCCTCGCGCGCTGCCACGAGAAGCATGCCCAGTGTGATGGGCAGCGTTGGCGCAGGTTTCTTGAACATGGAAAGCAGCCACAAACCTTCCGAGCCGAAGTAGTCCGATGACCGATAATCGCCCTTGTCCACGTTGAATTTCAAAGCGAAGGCCTCCATGAATTGAAAGGCATCGTCACCGGTCAGGCCCAGGTCTTTGACCAAATCCGTATTCGGCGTGTACTCGATTTTTTGACCCAATTGCCTGAATCCCACCGTATCGACATTCGAGGCAAGCTGAACCAAATCTTTCCAGATTTCTGAAGAGGCGATTACCATATGCGATCTTCTTTCATGGCAAGGGCGTTATAGGCAGTGATTTAAATTATTTAGGTGAACCAGCATGATGACTAGTTTTTAAATATATAAAAAACCTTTCGAAACTTGAATTCAATCAATAGGAAACCTCTCAAAACCCCGATCCCAGCCAATTGAAACCCTTATCAATCAAAGAGTTACGGCGCTCGAACTTGCAAATTCGGAGATTTTGAGAGGTTCCCAATAACCTTATGACCGACGCATCCCAACGCCCCGCCCTGCCTGACCACCTCTCCATCGACCCGCGCAGCCCGCACCATGTCGCGGCCGTGTTCGAGCACGACATCGGCATCCGCTTCAATGGCAAGGAGCGGTTCGACGTGGAGGAATACTGTGTGAGCGGCGGCTGGGTGAAGGTGCCTGCCGGCAAGACGGTGGACCGCAAGGGCCGGCCGCTGATGATTACGCTCAAGGGCGCGGTGGAAGCGTTCTACAAATAAAAAATACGCCACGCCGGCGGATTGATTGCCTGGTTTGCTATTAAAAACGTAGCAAACGCATGGTGGCAGTGACCATGGCCGGGGCGGTAGGCGCCCTGAGCCGAGGCCATCCGCCGCGCGCTGTCAGGCGCGGCTCAATCGCACTGGAACCGTGTCTGCAGCGTGGCCGGATTCTTGGAGGTGCTCGATTGGGCGGTACAGCGCTTCACTGCATCGTCCACACGCTGCACCACGCGCACGGCACCGCCGGCGTAGTCGCATGCGAGAAACTTGCCTTGGGGGTAGTCGCCCTCGAAGGCCCACACCGCCGTGGAACCGCCCTGGCCCTTGCCCCCTTTGGCCGGCTTGTCCGACTGCGGCATGAGGGCTGCGCCCTGCGCTGGCGGGCCGTCGAAGACGTTGTGGCCGGTCAGGCGCAGGGGGCTCTGGTCGAGCACGATCTCGGTGCCCGCCGGCAGGCCGGCAGCCTCAGCGCGGGGCGAGGTGAGGCGCACGGTGGCGGGGCATTCCAGCGATGCCGTGGCGGCAGTCGCTGGAGCGGACACGCCAGACAAGAGCGCTGCGGTGAGGGCAACCAGCGCCGCCGCTCGGGCTGCAGGGCGGCGCAAAAGGGGGGTGGAGCGCATGTGGGCCTTTTCTCGGTCGGTCACTCGATGACGGAATACGCGGCGGCGTTGTTGCTGGGATCGACGAAATCCCCGTTCTTGCGCTGGACCTGGGGGCGGATGTAGCGCATGGACACCTTGGGCTTTTGCGAATCGCTCAGCCACTGGTCCATGACCCAGATGCCGCCGGGGTCCTGCGAGATGAAGAACGCCGCGTGGTTGCCCGTGGGCAGGCTGCCATAGCGGCCCTTGCCGTTGAAGGTGGCGATCGCCGTGCCCTTCTTGATGTTGGCGTTGCCGAAGACGGTCTCGCCCGGTTTCCAGGAACTGGTGTGGGGCAGTTGCGCATAGTGCTGCAGCAGGGCGACGCAGTGCTTGCTGCCGACCTTGCTGGTTCCCTCCAGGGCTTCGGCATTCTGGTAGATGTAAGGCATCGTCGAGTGGGCGAGACAAAAGCAGCGATCCTAGTCGGTCGCATGCCTTTTGCCCCGGCTGTTTCCAACCGTTTCAAACCCGCTCGAAGATGGCCGCGATGCCCTGCCCGCCGCCGATGCACATCGTCACCAGCGCATAGCGCCCGCCCGTGCGGTGCAGCTCGGCAATGGCCTTGGTCGTGATGATCGCGCCGGTGGCGCCCACCGGGTGGCCCAGTGAGATGCCCGAGCCGTTGGGGTTGACCTTGGCGGGGTCCAGGCCGAGTTCCTGGATGACGGCGCAGGCCTGGGCGGCGAAGGCTTCGTTGGCTTCGATGACGTCCATGTCCTCGATCTGCAGGCCGGTGCGCTGCAGCACCTGGCGCGTGGCAGGCACCGGGCCGATGCCCATGTAGGCCGGGTCCACGCCCGCGTGCGCGTAGCCGACGAGGCGCGCGAGCGGCCTGGCACCCAGGGCCGCGACGCGGTCGCCGCCCACCAGCACCACGGCGGCGGCACCGTCGTTGATGCCCGAGGCATTGCCGGCGGTGACGCTGCCGCCGTCTTTCTTGAACGCGGGCTTCATGCCGGCCAGCACTTCGAGCGTGGTGTTGCCGCGCACGTGCTCGTCGGTGTCGAACAGCACGGTGCCCTTGCGCGTGGCGATCTCCACGGGAACGATCTGTTCCTTGAAGTACCCGGCGGCGATGGCCGCGGCGGCGCGGTGTTGGCTGGCGGCGGCCAGTTCGTCCTGCATGTCGCGGCTGATGCGGTAGCGCTCGGCCACGTTCTCGGCGGTGATGCCCATGTGCATCTTCTGCCAGGGGTCGTGAAGGATGCCCAGCATGTAGTCGATGCTCTTGGCATCGCCCATGCGCTGGCCGTAGCGCGCGGCGGTGTCGAAGTAGGGGCCGCGGCTCATGGATTCGCTGCCGCCGCCGATGGCCACGTCGCAGTCGCCCAGCATGATGGCCTGCGCCGCCGAAACGATGGCCTGCAGGCCCGAGCCGCACAGGCGGTTCACGTTGAAGGCCGGCGTCTCGATGGGGCAGCCCGCATCGATGGCGGCCACGCGGGCCAGGTAGGCGTCCTTGGTGTCGGTGGGGATGACGTTGCCCATGACCATGTGGCCCACCGTGTCGGGCGCGAGGCCGCTGCGTTCGATGGCGGCGCGCGTGACGGTGGTGGCCAGCTGGCTGTTGGGCACGTCCTTGAGCGTGCCGCCGAAGGTGCCGATGGCGGTGCGGGCGGTGCTGACGATGAAGACGTCGCGGTGGTTCATGGCAAGGGTCTCCTCAAGGAATGGACGGATGGGCGAATGGACGAAAGGGATGGCAGACAGCGGTGAAGGCGGGGCAAGCGGCCGGCGGGCGCGCGCGCCGCGCACGGGCTGAATGGTAGGCGTGCGGGCCGCTGGCGGATGCCGCGCGGGTGTCAGCCCGGGCGTGCCGGTGATTGGCGGTTCGCCGGATTCAGCGGCCCTCGAAGCGTGGCTTTTCCTTGGCGTAGAAAGCGGCGATGCCCGCAGGCAGATCGGCCGTGCGGGCGCAGTCGTCGAAGGCGCGGGCTTCGGCGGCCAACTGCTCGGGCAGTTCGCGGTCGAAAGAGGCGCGCATCAGCCGGCGCATGTGGCCCAGCGCCACGGTGGGGCCGGCGGCCAGGCGTGCGGCCAGTTCGCTGACGGCGGCATCGAGCTGATCGGAGGGCACCACCCGGTTGACCAGGCCCAGGCGCTCGGTGTCGGCACTGGTGAGCGTGTCGCCCAGCAGCGCGATTTCGAGCGCCCTGCGAAGGCCCACCTGGCGCGGCAGCGACCACGAGGCGCCCACGTCGCAGCAGGCCCCCAGGTTGATGTACGCCAGGTTGAAGCGCGTGCCCTCGGCGGCGAGGATGAAGTCGGCCAGCAGCATCAGGCTCATGCCCGCGCCCGCCGCCACGCCGTGCACCTTGGCGATCACGGGCGCATCGATGTTCGCGAGCAAGGTGGCGGCTTCGTTCAGCGGGCCCAGCAGGTCGGCGGCACCCTGGACGGGGTCTTCGCGCAAGGTGGCTCTTCCAGTGCGTAGAACAGTTGCTCCACGTTTTGCGGATCGAAAACGCCCTCGGCCCGGCTGGCGGCTTGCTCAGCGGCCAAATCGATAGCGGCAGGCCGGGGCAACCGGTCAGCGCGAAACTGCAGCCCCGCAGCGGGCCGGTCGGCCACTCGGCGCGCATAGTGCTGCGCCAGCCAGAAGGCCACGTGGAACAGTTCGCGCAGCGCGGCCAGTGCGTCTTGCTGCGGCACCGGCCTGGCTTGGTGCACTGCCTGGTTGCCCAGGCGGCGGATCACATCCATCTTGTGGGGACGGATGGGGCTACCAGTTGCTGAAAGCTGGGTTCGAACAAAAGGGCCGACAGATCTGCCTTGTAGGGCATGGGCGGGCAACCGCCCCGGCCCCCCTCGGCCTGGTACAGCCAGGCCACGGCAAGCTCCAGCGTGCGGCGGGCGTAGAAGCATGCAGTGCGCGGGCCGGCATGCGCGGCTGCCTCGGCACGGCGGGCCTCCAGCAGCAGGGCAGGCCAGTCGGGTTGCTGGAATGCGAAGTTACTGTCGGTCATCACACGTCTCCCAGCATCGACATCACATGACCCTGGTGCAGTTTGAACACCTCGGTCATCTTTTCCAACACGGCGCGTTCGGCGTCTGTGGGCTTGTTCTGCTGGGCGACGCGCGTGCGAACCTTGTCCCAGGCCGGGAGAAGGGCGTTGGCCATGGCCTTCAATTCCATCAGCGTCTCCTTGAGGGCAAAGCCGCAGTCCTTGCAAAAGGCTTCCCAGGAATGCAGACCCACGGCGTCGAACGTGTCCTCGTCGCCGATGAAAAGCGCCAGCCCTGTATCGCCATAGGCGCGCACACAAACCAGATCGTAGAAAGGAGCTAGCTGTGATGTCTCAATAGGTTGTTCACCCGAATGGGTCTGGGAAACTGGAGTTAACACGCTTCAGAGTCACAGAGGGATCCCACCGGATGAACAGCCATAAGAATGCCAGATTGACATTGGAAGGTCGC